>NZ_JBFASO010000012.1:109792-274717 GCF_040677775.1 Micromonospora sp. NPDC053740 | reverse complement strand
TATTACCCCTACGTGTGGGTTTTGCCTATTAATAAAAAACCTTTTTTTTTTTTTGGGGGGGGGGGGGGGGGGGGGGGGGCGGGGGGGCGGGGGGGGGGGGGGGGGGGGGGGGGGGGGGGGCGGGGGGGGTCAGGTCAGGTCAGGTCGGGTCTGGGGGGTTGCTGGTGTTGTCGAGGGCGGCGCCCAGCCGGGTGGCGAGGGCGAGGTGAGCGGCCTGGGCCTGGCGGAACGCGTACCGGAACAGTGGCGTCGGCGCGGTCAGGGTGATCTCGACGTCGATGCGGACCAGCCCGTCCGGCTCGGCGCGTAGTCGGGTGTGGTTTCGCACCGTGGTGGCCGGCCACTGGCGGGCCACCATGACGATCTCGTCGGCGTCGCTGATCAGCACGTCCGCGTGGTAGGTGGTCCGGAAGCGCAGCGGACCGGCCGCCAACCGATCGTTGATCGTGTAGCTGGCCTGGGCGCCGGGCCGGGTTGGCACCCGGCGAACCCGGACGATCAGCGGATGCAGCTCGCCCTGCCGGGTCAGGTCGCTGAGCAACGCTGCCGCCTCGGCGGGTGAGCACCGGGCCTGGACGGTGTAGCTGAAGGTATCGCTGCTGAGCACACCGTCTCCCGCCGTCGGTTGTCGCCCGATCGTCCCGTACCGATGTCTGGCTGGCAACGCCCCGGGCTTTCAGCGCCGCGCCGGACCGGGCCGATGCGACGACCTCCCACCACCTGCGCCATTAAGGTCGGTTAGTGCGAAATCTTCCGAAAGTGCCGGAGGGCGGCCAGCATGAACGGCGACGACCGATGAGTGGGCACGTGATGGTCTTCGCGCCCACCCCGCAGCTGACGGTGACCGTGGACCAGCCCAACGACCACCCCGAGCTGCACCTGCACCCTGGCGGGCAGGGCGTCTGGCAGGCCCGGATGGTGATCTCCCTCGGTGTCGACGTGGTGCTCTGCGCCGCCCTCGGCGGTGAGATCGGCCAGGTGCTGGAGCCGCTGCTGGTCAGCGAGGGCGTCGACCTCAAGGTGGTGGTCCGTGACTCCGGCAGCGGCGGGTACGTGCACGATCGGCGCGAGGGCTCCCGGCAGGAGATCGCCGACGTGCCCGGGCAGCCGCTGAGTCGGCACGAGATCGACGAGCTGTACAACCTCGCCCTCGGCGAGGGCCTGCGGGCCTCGGTGAGCATCCTCAGTGGGCCGAACGAACCATGGCTCGTACCGGCCGACCTGTACCGGCGCTTCGCCGCCGACCTCGGCGCGAACGGCGGGCGGGTGGTGGTCGACCTCTCCGGCGACCACCTCGGTTCGGTGCTGGAGAGCGGGGTGTTCTTCCTCAAGGTGAGTCACGAGGAGTTGATCCGCGACGGCCGCGCCCGCAGCGACGACACCGAGGAGCTGACCCGGGCCATGTACGAGTTGCACGCGGGCGGCGCTGAGACGGTGGTGGTGAGCCGCGCCGACCAGCCGGCGTTGGCGCTCATCGACGGGGAGCTGTTCCAGGTCGAGATGCCCCGGCTGGAGGCCGCCGACCCACGCGGCGCGGGCGATTCGATGACGGCCGGGGTGGCGGCCGTCGTGGCCAGGGACGGGGACATTCGGACCGCCATCCGCACCGGCGCCGCCGCTGGCGCGCTGAACGTGACCCGGCACGGCCTGGGCACCGGGCGGCTGGACTCGATCACCGGCCTGGTGGACCGGGTCCGGCTGGTGCCGGCGGACAGCCGGCAACAGGAGCGGACCACCCCTGACGAGTTGGCCGGCCGGGTGGTTGAGCGATGACGGTGCGGGTGTTGATCACCAACGACGACGGGATCGCCGCGCCGGGGATCCAGGCGCTCGCCTGGGCTGCCCAGCAGCGGGGCCTGGACGTCGTGGTGGCCGCGCCGATGGAGGAGGCGAGCGGCACCAGCGCCGCGATGAGCGCCATGGAGCGCGACGGGCGGGTCGTCGTGACCGACCACCCGCTGCCGGACCTGGCGGGTGTGCCGGCGTACGGGGTCGCCGGGTCCCCGGGGTTCATCACGCTGATCGCCCTGCACGGGGCGTTCGGCCCACCGCCGTCGGTGGTGCTCTCCGGCGTCAACCGGGGCGCCAACGCCGGCCGGGCTGTGCTGCACTCCGGGACCGTTGGCGCCGCGTTCACCGCCGCCACCAACGGCTGCCGGGCGATGGCGGTCTCCCTGGACGTGCTCTCCGCCGGCGAGGCGACGGCCGCGAGCGGTGGCGCCGCCGTGGACGCCGCCGCCCGGGTACGCGACGCCGAGCGGCACTGGGGCACCGCCGCGCGGGTCGCCCTGGACCTGCTCCCCCGCTTGACCTCCGCGCCCATGGAGAGCGTGCTCAACGTGAACACTCCGGACCTGCCGCACGGGCAACTGCGCGGGGTGCGGCGCGGCACCCTGGCCAGCTTCGGTCAGGTGCAGATGACTGTGGCCGAATCCGGCCACGGGTTCGTCCGTACCTCGCTGGAGGAGCCAGGGCAGGCCGCACAGCCGGGCACGGACGTGGCGCTGCTGGCCGCCGGGTACGCGTCGGTGACGGCCATCCGAGCGGTCAGCGAGGCGACCGACATCGACCTGACCGGCCTGGACGAGCAGCCCTGACGGGGGCGCCCGGCGCGCTCAGGCGCCGGGCAGCACCTCGGGGGTGGCGGCACCGGCGAAGTAGGGCTCCGGGGCGCCGAAGAGACCGAGCAGGCCGGTCACCCAGAGCTGTCGGTGCACGAACCGACTCGGCTCGGTGACCACCAGCTTGACGTCGCTGACCTCGGCTGTCTGGAAGCCGGCGACCATGGCGCTGATGCCGACCGAGTCGATGAAGGTGACCAACCTCATGTTGAGTTCGATGCGCAGAGGGCGGCCCTTGGCCAGCACCTCAGCGATCGCTTCGCGCACCTCGTACGCTGTGTCGACGTCGATCTCACCCCGTGGGGCGATCTCCACGACACCACCGGACAGGACCGACTTCACGATCGACAGGCTCACGCGAGCACCTCCACCCGCCCGTCCCCCGGGCGCCTCATCAGTACGCGGGCCGCGACCGAGAGTATTCCTCCGACGGCCTCGGTCGCCACCCCTCGGGATGAGCAATTCGCGGATCCGGGCCCACAAAGGCACCCATATCCGTACTTTTCAGCATCTGATTACTCAAGACTTTTCGTTATCTGACCATCGACGATCGGTCGTGACCGGCCCGCCGCCGAACCAGGGTAGCGGTCCGGGCCCGGCGCGCCCGACAACCGGCCCATGACGTACGCCTGCCCCGTGTGCCGTCGGCGTGTCGCCCACCCCCGGCCGGCGCGACCCGCGCCCCCGGTTGCCGACGCGCCCTAGCATCGGCCGGGACACCACCACGACGGAGAGGATCTTCGATGATCAAGCGACTTGCCGGGCTGGCCGGCGTCGGTGTTCTGCTCGCCCTCGTCCTGGCCTGCGGTTTCGGTGGCGGAGACGACGATGACGACGATGACGACGACTTCGCCAGAGGTGTCGCCGTGTCAGCGGTGCGCTGATTCGGTGGCGCACCGGGCTACCGGTGCGCCGCGGAGGTCGGGGTTTGCGTCCGGCTGACGCGGGGCACTGCGGGATAGGCGACACCGTGACGCGCTGGAAAGACGCCGAAGTCCGAAGTGGCCGGCGGCTTCGGCACCCGAGGAGGTAACCACGATGTTCGGAACCAACCTGCTGGACCGCCGCAGCAAGCCGGAGCGGATCGCGGACCAGGCCTGGGAGCACCTGCTCTCAGCCGTCAGCTACGCCGGAGACAGTGTGCGGGACACCGCCCGCTCGGCCCGCCAGAACAGCAGCGATCTCGCCGACGGGGCTGGTGACCTGGTGGGATCCGCCGCCGAGGAGGCGCGACGCCGCGCCTCGCTGGCCTTCGACGCGCTCGCCGGCCGTCAGCCGGCACTGCCCTGGACGCTCCTGATCGGCGCCGCGCTCGTCGGTGCGGCGGTCGGCTGGGCCGTCGGCTCCGCCGCACGGGCCGCCGGCAGCCGGGACGACAGTGCCGTCGACGACGTGGAGTTCGTCGACGTCGACCGCCCGAACTCCCCCGCCGTCTGAACGACAGCGCCACCACGGGCCCCGATCGACTCAGGTCGAGCGGGGCCCGGCGTGGTGTCGGGGTGGACCGGTCCGCCGGGTGCCGGACCCCTCAGGCGGCCCGGCGGACCGGTGTTTCGTGGTGATCCGGGGTCCCGCCCCGGATCGCCCGCTCAGCGGCTCGTGCAGGTGATGGCGGCCGGGGGCGCATTGCTACCGGCCCACGAGCCGAGGAAGCCGGCGGTGGTGCTGGCCCCGGCGGCGAGCGCGCCGTTCCAGCCCGTGTCCCGGACCGACACGGCGGCCCCGGTCTGGGTGTGGGTGCCGCCCCAGAGCTGGTCGATCCGCTGGCCGTCGGTAAAGGTCCAGCTCAGGGTCCAACCGGCGATGGGGGCGCTTCCAGCGTTGCGGACCACCAACTCGGCCTGGAAACCGCCGGACCAGGAGCCGGTCACCCGGTAGGTCGCCGCGCAACCGGCGGACGGCGGCGGCGTCGTCGGGGGCGGCGTCGTCGGGGGCGGCGTCGTCGGAGGTGGCGTGGTCGGCGGTGGCGTGGTCGGGGGTGGGGTCGTCGGAGGTGGCGTGGTCGGGGGCTCGCCGCCGCTGCGGTCGGCGACCAGGATGCCGCGACCGTTGGTGCCGAGGTAGACCCGACCGTAGACACGCGGGTCTCCGGTCAGCGCCTCGGTCGGATTGCCGTACTGGTGGCGGTCGTCGTTGACGCGTACCCAGGTCGCGCCGGTGTCGTCGGAGCGGTGCACGCCCGGTTGACCGTTCACTGTGCCGTAGAGGAACACGGCGGGGTTGGTCCGCCCGGGTGCCGCCTTGCCGAAACCGACGTTGCCGGAGGCGCTGACGCCGTCCAGCCTGGTGAAGCTGGTGCCGGCGTTTGTGGAGCGCCACAGGCCACCCGGCCCGGCCAGCCACAACTCGCCGGCCCGGCCCGGCAGGGCCTTGAAACGGACGTCGGTGCTGGGCAGCCCGGTCGCCGCGGTCGGGGTGAAGCTGGCCCCGCCGTCGGTGCTCAGGTAGAAACGCCCGCCGCTGAAGCCGTAGAACCGGGTGGAGTCGACCCGGTCGGATTCGACTGTGGCGTTCGCCGGGATGCCGGTTGACGCTGCCCAGGAGTTGCCGAAACCGACCGAGTGGACGACGCGTTGGCCCGCGTCACCGGGTGCCCAGACGAAGCGGCTGCCGTCGGCCGCGGCGGCCACCGTGCCACCGAGGTTGACCCCGGACGGTTCGGTGCCCTGGAACCAGGTGGCGCCGCCGTCGGTGGAGAAGGCGACGTGACTGTCGTTGGGCCGGTCGGCGTCGGTGAAGTTGCCGGCGCGCACCAGCACCGCGGGCTTGCTCTCGGCGTAATCGAGGCTGTTGGTGGACGTGAACACCGGCTGGGTGAACAGCATCGACGGAATCGTGTCCAGGTCGGTGTGTCGGAAGCCGCCGACGTCGCCGAGCGCGCTGATCAGGGGTGCGCCGCTGGGCGGGCTGATCAGGTCGAGGACTGCCGTTTCCTCCAGCCCTCTGACCATGGGTCGAAGGGTGAACTGGCCGCCGGTGTCCCACCGGGTCAGGTCGGTGGTGCCGTAGATGGTGGCGCCGGTGCCGTACATCATGCGGTTGGAGTCGTGCGGGTCGATCTCCACCGACTCGTTCATCCAGCCGAGCTTTGGCGAGTCCTCCGGGGGTGCCGGGTTGACACCGAAGGTCAACCAGGGCACCGAGCTGACGTCCATGGTGTAGCGGCGGGACCTCTCCGGGTAGTTGCTGAACTCCCAGATCCGCGTCCAGGTCGCCCCGCCGTCGGTGCTGCGGAAGAAGATCGCGTCCGGCCACCAGGAGACCTGAGTGGCCACCAGCAGGGTGTTCGGGCGTTGCCTGTCGATGGTCAGCCCGCTGTAGCCGAAGTAGGCGTCGGCGCTGGTGGAGGGCACCGGGCTGATCCGCGTCCAGGCCCCGGTCGACCGGGTGAACTTCCAGACGTCGCCCTTGCCGCCGTCGTACGGGCCGCCGGTGTCGCTGGTGGCGATGTAGAGGTGGCCACCGACCGGGTCGACGACCCCCTTGTGGGCCAGGTAGCCGGTGGGCTGACCGGGGATGCGTGCCCAGGTGACGCCGCCGTCGGTGCTGCGGTAGACCGGGTTCTGCTTGTCCGCCACTCCCACGTAGATGGTCTGCGTGGTGGAGCCGGAGGTGCCTGTGCTCTTGTCGAAACTGACAAAGGTCAGGCCCTGGTTCTGCCCGTTGTAGCCGTTCGGGTCGCTGGGGTCGGCCCGGTAGTTGCCGACGTTGGGGAAGGCGGTGACGCGGGCCCAGGTCACGCCGTGGTCGGTGCTGCGCCACAGCCCGTTGCCGCCCTCGGCGCCGTAGTAGACGATGCTGTTCCGGTTGGGGTCGACGGCGAGCCGCTCCCCCATTCCCCGGCCCGGCATGTTGCCGCCGTTCTTGAACGGCAGCTCGGTGGCCTGCCAGGTGGCGCCCTTGTCGGCTGAGCGCAGGATCGCGCCGTTGTTCGGGTCCCAGCCGTTGGTGTACATGCCGACCGCGGCGTACACCCGGTTGGTCTGCACCGGGTCGGTGGCGATGCTGACCACGCCGTTGTAGCCCCACCGGTCGGCGCCGACCCAGTCGAGCAGCGGCGTCCAGGACTGGCTGGTCTGTTCCCAGCGGTACGCCCCGCCGATGTCGGTGCGCGCGTAGATGAGGTTCTTCTCGGTGGGGTTGAAGACGATGCCGGGTACGAAGCCGCCACCGCCCACCGGGACGTTGCGCCAGGTGTACGCCTCCGCCGCGGCCGGGGTGGGGGTCGACCCGGCGGCGGTGAACGGGACCACCACGACGGCTGTGGCGGCGGCCAGCACGGACACGACAGTGCCGGCGAGACTTCTCCGCATCTAAGGTTCCTCTCGGGATGGAGCCCCGGGGGACGGGGTCGATCGCCTGGGTGACGCCGTGGCCCGGGGGACGAGCACGACGACGGGGACGGGTAGAGCTGCCCTGGCTCCACCACCCGACGCGACGGCTCCCGCGATCGAGGAACGCGATTACCGTAACCGAAATCGGCTCGCTTTGGAAGCGCTCCCATCATCGACGTTCGTCCCCGTTCCCCAGCCGTGCCGCCCAGGTTGGGCCGCGACGTCACCCGGTCCGGGCGAGGGCAGCTCACCCGGGGCGGCGGCACCATCGCAGCACGGCGGACCTCCGGCCGCGGCCACCACACGGTCCGCCATCGGAACAGCGGAGGAGGGACAGATGGCCATCGCGGAGATCAACCGCACCGACCAGGACATCCAGTCCGCCGTTCTCGACGAGCTGACCTGGGAACCGCGGGTGCAGCCGCACGAGATCGGCGTGACAGTCGCCGAGGGCGTCGTCACCCTGACCGGCCGCGTGGACAGCTACGCCAAGAAGTGGGCCGCCGAACGGGCCACCCACCGGGTCGCCTCGGTCCGGGCGGTCGCCAACGACGTGGCCGTACAGCTCACCAACGGCACCGAGCGCGCCGACAGCGACCTGGCCGCCGCGGCCAGCCACGGGCTGGAGTGGGACGCGTTCGTGCCCATCGAGAAGCTCCAGGTCACCGTCTCGGCCGGCTGGGTGACGCTGCACGGCGACGTCGAGTGGGAGTACCAACGCCGCGCCGCCGAACGCGCTGTCGCCCGGCTGACCGGCGTACGCGGGGTGAGCAACGGCATCACCGTAAGACCGGCCACCGCGCCGGACGCCCGCGACGTGGCTGACCGGATCGTCGACGCCCTCGCCCGGGCCGGAGCGACCGAGGCCGAACGGATCAGCGTCCGGGTGCACGGCGACACCGCGATACTTGCCGGCTTGGTGCACTCGATGCCCGAACGGGCCGAAGTCGAGCAGGTGGCCTGGTCCGCGCCGGGCATCCGGGAGGTGCAGAACCACATCGCTGTCGCCCCGGGACTGCGCTGAGCGGGGGCGGGCGCCCGCTGGGCGGGCGCGCAACCACCCGGGGTGGGTGAGTCCGTCTCACCCACCCCGGGAGCAGGCTGGTGGCATGAGTGATCCGAACGGGCTGATCCAGCCGGGGCGCGCCGCGCCCGGTTTCGCACTGCCGGCCACCCCGGACGGGGCTCTGCTGGGGCCTGAGCAGTTCCGTGGCCGGCCGGTCGTGCTCGCCTTCTACCCCGCCGACTGGAGTCCGGTCTGCGGTGACCAGATGTCGCTCTACCAGTCGGCGGCACCCGTCTTCGCCCAGTACCGGGCGGTGGTGCTCGGCCTGTCGGTGGACAGCATCTGGTCACACCGGGCCTTCGCGGAGAGCCGGGGCATCGAGTTCCCCCTGCTGGCCGACTTCGAGCCCAAGGGCGAGGTGGCCCGCAGCTACGGCGCGTACATGGCGAACGGTGAGGCGGCCCGCGCGCTGGTGGTGCTGGACCCGGCGGGGACGGTGACCTGGAGCTACCTGTCACCGCCGGACGTCAACCCCGGCGCCGACGGCATCTTCGACGCGCTGGACCAACTCGCCGCCGATCGGAAGGTGATGGCCGGATGAGCACTCCACTGCAGGTCACCGCCCGACTTCGAGATCCGGTGACCACCGACGACCACATCCGGGGGCCGGCCGACGCGGCGGTGACCATCGTCGAGTACGGCGACTTCCAGTGCCAGTTCTGCGGTGCCGCCTACCCGAACCTGCACGAGTTGCTGCGGCAGCGGGCCGACACCGTACGGCTGGTCTACCGCTACTTCCCGATCGCCAACGTGCACCCCTACGCCGAACGGGCCGCCGAGACGGCTGAGGCCGCCGGGGTCCGGGGCCGGTTCTGGGAGATGCACGACTGGCTCTACGAGCATCAGGACCAGCTCGACCCGGTGCACCTCTCGCTCGGCGTCGAGCAGGTCGGGTTGCCGCCGGACGAGTTGAACGCCGAGGTGGAGAACCGTGCGCACGCGGACCGGGTGCGTCGGGACTTCGTGGGGGGCATCCGCAGCGGGGTGAACGGCACCCCGACCCTGTTCGTGAACGGCATCAGGCACGACGGCGGGTACGACCTGCCCGACCTGCTGACTGCGGCGGACGCCGCCGCCAACGCCTGACCCCGCTCAGATCAGCCGCAACTCGCGCGCCCGCCGGACCGCCTCGCGCCGGCGGGTCGCGTCGAGTTTGCGGTAGATGTTGCGGACGTGGGTCTTGACCGTGTTCACCGAGAGGGACAACTCGCTGGCGATCTCCACGTTGGACAGGATGCTCTGCAGGTAGCGCAGGATGGTCAGCTCCCGCTCGGTGAGCGGCTCGTCCAGTACGCCCCTCGGCCCGGCGGCCGGCCCGTCGGCATCCTGTCCCGCGCCCCGCACCAGGTCACTGACCAGCGTGAAGTGGGCGGTGCCCGCGTCCAGGTGCACGGCCAGCAGGTCCCGCACCTGTGGTTCGGCGCGGGTGAAGACCCGGCGGCAGCCCTGCGGGCCGGCCAGGTCCAACGTCTGCTCCAGGATCCGACCGGCCCGACGCCCGTCCCCGGCGCGCTGGGCCAGCACCGCGTCGAGCAGACCGGCGTCCAGGCGTACCGGTAGCGGCCAGGCGGTGGCGGCCGGCGCCTGCCAGTCCGGCAGGGTCCGCTCGGCGGTGGCGGCGTCGCCGGCCCGCAGCTGCACCTTCGCCAACGTCACAGCGAGCACCGGGTCGGCACCCTCGTCGGTGGCACCGGCCAGCAGGTCTCGGGCGGAGTCCAGGTCGCCGCGCGCGGCCCGCAGGTCGGCCTCGGCGGCCCGCAGCAGACCGGTCAGCTCGGTGGCGGACGGCCGGTCGGCCAGCGCCTCCCGGGCCCGGACGAGCAGCCGCTGGCCGGTCGCCGGGTCGCCGGAGTCGCGGTGTAGCTGCGCCCGGCACAGCGCGACCACCGCCGCCGCCACCGGTTCGTCGGAGGCGGCGGCCGGCGAGTCGACGCCCGCCTCAGCGTCGCCGGGCCAGCCGCCGGTCACGTCCAGCCCCGGGAGGGCGAGGGCGAGGTTCGCACTGGCCTCCTCGGGCTGGTCGCGCAGCAGCGCCACAACGGCGAGAGCCAGGTACGCGTGGGCGCAGTCGAGCCGACAGGACCAGCCCCGACCCTGCGGCATGCCGAGCGCGTCCCTGGCTGCCTGCTCGGCTGCCCGCAGCTCGCCGCGCACGGCGAGCAGCAGCGCGGCGCGGCTCGCGGCGACCAGTTCGGTACGAGGCCGGCCGGCTTCCCGAGCGGCCGCCCGGGCCCGCACGAACCGGGCGGTCGGCAGCGCCCCGTCGGCCAACTCGACCAGCCCCAGCGCGGTGCCCGTGAACGCCCGCAGGTCCAGGTCGTCGGCGGCGGCGCCGCCACCTGCCGTCGGGGCGGAACCGGTCACCCCGGTCGGCAGCCGGGTCGGCGTGGCTTCCGCGGGGCGGGTGCGCAGCAGGCGAGCGGCGGCGGCCCGGACCTCGACACGGTCGTCGGCGAGCCGGGCCACTGTCAGCTCCAGCGCGGTGACCAACCGCAGGAACCGGTCCCGGCGCGGCACCGGCAGGCCGGTGGCGTGTTCGGCGGCGGCCCGCAGGTGACCGGTGGCGGCCGGCAGGTCACCGGCGTACGCGCGCTCGGCGGCGCAGGCCAACGCCACCTCCGGGTCGGCGCGGATCACCTCCGCAGGCGGCGGCGTGGGCGCCGAGGCGTGCACCGGGCCCCGGTCGTAGCGGGTCAGCTCCGGCCAGTGCGCGACGAACAGGTCACCGGCCAGGTCCCAGCGGCCGGCGGCCAGGGCGTGCCGCAGAGCGTCGGCGGGCCGGCCGTCACCCGCGTACCAGTCGGCGGACCGGACGTGCAGCTCCCGCAGCTCGTCGGTGGGCAACCGGGCCAGGTCGGCGCGGAGCAGGTCGGCGAGGAGTGACTCGCACCGGTACCAGGGTGGCCGGGTGTCCTCCCGGTGCAGCAGACCGCCGGTCCCGGCCAGGTCGGCCAGCACCTGCCCGGCGTCGGCGCGGCCGGTCAACGCCTCGGCCAGGTCGGCGCAGACGGCGTCGACGACTGCGGTACGGCGCAGCAGGTCCTCCTCGGCCGGGTCGAGCGTCGCCAGCACCTCCTCGCGCAGGTAGCCGGCGATCTCCGGCTGGTCGCCGCCGAACTGCCCCACCCAGCGCTCCGGGTCGGGCTGTGCGCGTACCGCCAGTGCGGCGATGCGCAGCGCGGCCGGCCAGCCACCGGTGCGCTCCCGCAGCCGGTGCACGGCGGTCGCCGGCAGCGCGGCGGCGTGGGCGGTGAGCAGGTCGGCCACCTCGTCGTCGGTGAACGCCAGTTCGTCCGGGCCGATCTCGGTCAGTTCGCCGGCGAGGCGCAGCCGGTGCAGCGGCAGGTGCAGTCCGGCGCGCGCACCGATCACCAGACGGAGCCGCCGCCCGGCATGCCGCAGCAGGAACTCCAGGCCGGTCAACGCCGCCGGGTCGGCGACCCGGTGCAGGTCGTCCAGGATCAGCAGCACCGGCCGGTCGGCGTCGGCGAGCGTGGCGGCCAGCGCCTCCAACTGGTCGGGGCGCGGCGGTCGGTCGGGCACCGGGCCGCCCTCCGTCGCCCCGGTCGCCGAGCGCAGCGCCGCGGCGAGGTACGCCCAGAGCCGGTCGGAGTCGTCGCCGGCCTCCACCGACATCCACGCCGACACCGGGACGTCAGCCGACGAGACCGACAGGTCGCCGGAGTCCGGCACTGTCGCGCCCGGCTGCACGTCGGGTGGCGCGCCGCCCAGCCGTATCCAGGAGGCGAGCAGTGTGGTCTTGCCCCAGCCGGCGGGGGCGGCCACCAGGGTGACCGGTCCCGCGCTGCCCTCGTCCAACCGGCGCAGCAGGCGGGGCCGGGCGACCACCGGCTCCGGCGGCACTGCCGGCGTCAGCCGGGACGCCAACAGTGGTGGCCCCGGTGCCGGTTTGACCCGTACGTGATCCTGTTGCGGCACCCAGCCCCACCCCCACCACACGCTCCGCCCCCGGTCGGCGAGCGGTTACCCGGCACAGGCCGGTTCACCCCTTCCGGGCGAGCGCGCTTCACCCGGGTGCGACAGACGATCGGGGGACGTGAACCGGGAGGACGGGTGGTACCGATGGGACGGCTGGCGCGGGCGGGACCCGCCCTCGGCGGGGCGGCGCTGGCCGGGGCGGCGCGCCTGCTGCGCGTACCCCGTCGGGGTGCCCGGCCCGGCGCAGACGGCGACGCTGCCGCGCCGGCCCGATGGGAGGTGGTGACGGTCGACCGGCCGCCGGAGCAGGTGCTGCCGGAGGGCCACTGGCCGGAGCCGCTACGCCGCCTCGACGGGGCGGTCGAGGTGCGGGTGCGCCTGGCGCCCGGTGACCGGGGCACCGAGCTGGCCGCCCGGCCGCTGGCCGGCGTCACCCCGCCCACCGGGCTGGCCGCGCACCTGGTCGGCGACGACCCGGGTCTGCTGGTCCGCCGCACCCTGCGCCAGATCAAGCAGCGGGCGGAGGCCGGTGAGGTGCTCCGCGCGGACCGGTCCGCGCTGGACCGCCCGGAGGTCCACGGGTGAGAGCGCTCTGTTGGGTGGCAGCCGGCGAGCTGGCCGTACGCGAGGTCCCCGACCCGGAGCTGCGCAACGAGCGTGACGTCATCGTCCGGGTTCGGCGCAGCGCCACCGGCGGGGGTGATCTGCCGCTGCTGGCCGGCCGGCACCCGCTGCTGCGGCCCGGCGACGTGCTCGGTGCGGAGTTCCTGGGCGAGGTGGTGGAGGCCGGCCCCGGGGTCCGCCGACACCGCGCCGGCGATCGGGTGGTGGTCGGCGCGAGCGTGGCCTGCGGCGGCTGCTGGTACTGCCGCCGGGGCCTGCACTCCTGCTGCGACAACGCCCATGCCGACCTGCCCAGCGCCGACCCCGACTGGGTCCGCTCCGACGCCGGCTGTTTCGGCCGGCCCCGGGCGGCGGGCGGTTTCGCTGGCGGCCACGCCGAGTACGTGCGGGTGCCGTACGCCGACGTGAGCGCCTTCCGGGTGCCGGACGCCGTCGACGACGTCCGGGCGGTGTTCGCCGCGGACGTGGCGCCGACCGGGTGGCTCGCCGCCGAGTTGGGTGCGGTACGCCAGGGCGATGTGGTGGCGATCTGGGGCGCCGGGGCTGTGGGCCAGGTGACCGCCCGGGCGGCGGTGCTGCGCGGCGCCGCCCGGGTGCTGGTGGTGGACCGGCACGAGGAGCGGTTGCGGATGGCCGAGCGGCACTCCGACGCCGAGCCGCTCGACTACCGCCGCACCGACGTCGCGGCCGAACTGCGCGACCGTAGCGGTGGGCGCGGGCCGGACGTGTGCGTGGTGGCGGTCGGCACGCCGCCGGCCCGGTCGAGGGCCGACCGGTTCGGTGGCCAGCACGCCGACCGGCCGGACGCGCTGCGGGAGGCGGTGCACGCGTGTCGCAAGAGCGGGGTGGTGGTGGTGCTCGGCGGGACGGACGGGTTCGTCGACGCGTTCCCGCTGGGCGCGCTGACCGAACGGCGGCTCACGCTGCGCGGCGCCGGTCGGCCGGATCTGCGGGACGTGCCGATGCTGCTGGACCGGATGGCCCGCGGCGAGCTGCGGACCGAACACCTGGCCACCCACCGGCTGCCGTTGGCGCAGGGCCCCGAGGGGTACGCGCTGTTCCGGGACCGGGCCGACGGTTGCGTACGGGCGGTGTTCACGCCCTGACTGCCCACTGGTGATCACGTCATCGTCGGCGGTGGATGGCAGACTCCGGGGATGGCCGTGGAGCGAACGTACGACGTGGTGTTGTTCGGAGCGACCGGGTTCACCGGCGGCCTGACCGCTGAATACCTGGCCCGACACGCGCCTGCCGAGCTGCGCTGGGCGTTGGCCGGGCGCAACCCGCAGCGCCTCGCCGCCGTACGGGACCGGCTCGCCGCGATCGACCCGAGCCTGGCCGACCTGCCGCTGCTCACCGCCGACGTGACCGACGCCGACTCCCTGCGGTCGGTGGCCCGGAGCGCCCGGGTGGTGGCCAGCACTGTCGGCCCGTACATCCACCACGGGGAGCCGCTGGTCGCGGCCTGCGCCCGGGCCGGCACCGACTACCTGGACATCACCGGCGAGCCGGAGTTCGTCGACCTCATGTACGTACGTCACCACGCCGAGGCGACACGCACCGGCGCGCGGCTGGTGCACGCCTGCGGCTTCGACTCCGTCCCGCACGACCTGGGCGTCTGGTTCACAGTCAAGCAGCTGCCCGCCGACGTCCCGATCACCGTCGACGGGTACGTGCGCGCCGGCGGCCGGTTCTCCGCCGGCACCTACCACTCGGCGCTCACCGCGTTCTCCCGTACCGGGCAGGCCAGCCGGGCCGCCCGGGACCGCCGGGCGGTCGAGCCGCGCCCCACCGACCGGCGGGTCCGGGCGGTGCCCGGCCGGCTGGCCCGCTCGGCGGAGCTGGGCATCTGGACCGTGCCGCTGCCGACCATCGACCCGCAGGTGGTCCGCCGCTCGGCCGCGGCCCGCCCGGAGTACGGCCCGGACTTCCGCTACCGGCACTTCGCCGCAGTGAAGCGGCTGCCCACGGTGCTGGCCGGCGCGGCCGGGCTCGGCGCGCTGATCGGGCTGGTGAAGCTGCCGCCCAGCCGACGTTGGCTGCTCGGCCGGCTCGCGTCCGGGCAGGGGCCCACCGCCCAGCAGCGAGCGTCGTCCTGGTTCCGGGTCCGGTTCGTCGGCACCGGCGGCGGGCAGCGGGTGGTCACCGAGGTCGCCGGCGGTGACCCCGGCTACGACGAGACGGCGAAGATGCTGGCCGAGTCGGCGCTGTGCCTGGCGCTCGACGAGCTGCCGTCAATCTCCGGCCAGCTCACCCCGGTCGCCGCGATGGGTGACGCGCTGCTCGACCGGCTCGTCCGGGCCGGCCTCACCTTCCGGGTGCTCACGCAGGAGACGCGGGAGCCCGCGGCTTGACCCTCGACCGGGTCGAGGGGGCAGGATGCCCAGCGTGAGCGACCTGCACAGCATCGGCGAGCTGGCCCGGGCCAGCGGCCTGACCGTCAGCGCACTGCGCTTCTACGACTCGGCGGGGGTGCTGGAGCCGACCCTCGTCGACCCGGTGACCGGCTACCGCTGGTACACCGAGGGGCAGATCGCCCCGGCCCGGCTGGTGGCCGGGCTGCGTCGGATCGGCATGCCGGTGCCGGAGATCGCCGCCGCGGTACGCGCCGAGCCGGCAGTGGTGCACAAACTGCTCGACGCGCACCTGCGCCGGCTGGCCGACGGGCTCAGCGACGCCCGCCGCGAGGTCGACCGGCTCCGCGCCCTGGTCGACCCGGCCCCGCCGACCGCCACCACACTCCTGGTCGCCCCCGCCGCCCTGGCCGCCGCGCTCGACGCGGTGCGTTTCGCCGTCGGCGTCGACAGGGAGTTGCCGATGCTCGCCGGCGTGCTGTTCGACGTGGAGGCCGACGGCGTCCGGCTCGTCGCCACCGACCGGTACCGGCTCGCGCTGGCTCGGGCCGGGGCCGACGTCGACGGGCCGCCGGTGCGGGTGTTCGTGCCGGTGGCCCTCGTCGACCAGCTCCGGCCGCTGCTCGACACCGCCGACACCTGGCCGGTACGGCTGACGGTGGCGGGCGCGGACCTGCGGGTGCGGGTGGCCGAGCGCACTGTGGCCGGCACCGCGCTGCCGTACGACTTCCCGGACTACCACCGGCTGCTGCGCAAGTCCGTCGGTGAGCGGCCGACAGCGCGCCGGATCCCGGTGGACGTGGCCGCGCTGCGCGCCGCGCTGGCCGACCCTGCGGCCCCCACAGTCGCCCTCGACCACGACGGCACGACCCGGGAGGTCACAGTGCTCGGCGTCGACGACCAGGGCGGGCTGCGGCTGCTTCCCGCCGGTGACCCGGGCACCGACGCGCTGCGGGTCGGGGTTGACGGTCGTTACCTGCTGGACGCGCTGAACGCGGCCGGCGCTTCGCAACTGGTGCTGGAGCTGGATGGGCCGATCGCACCGCTGGCCGTACGCCGACCGGACGACGCGGACACCTACTCGGTGCTCATGCCGATCCGGCTCTGAGCCGGCGGCCAGCACTCCCCGTCCCGGGAGGAAAAGCCCGCGACGGTAGCATCTGGTGGTTCACCTGTGACCCCGGACGGAGGCGTACGGAGCAGCATGCTCGACATGGAGTTGATCCGGAAGGATCGCGAGGCGGTGGCGACCGCGCTGGCGAAGCGTCTGGATCCCGCCGAGGTCACCCGTGCCCTGGACGAGATCCAGCGGCTCGACCAGGAACGCCGCGCCCTGATCACGGAGATCGACGCCGAGCGGCAGCGCCGCAAGGCCGAGGCCCGGGCGTACGCGCAGGCGAAGCGGGCCGGCGAGGAGCCGCAGGCCGCCGCGCCGGAGGCGGAGCGTAAGCAGCTCGCCGAGCTGGAGTCCCAGCTGGACGAGGTGCAGGCCCGGCTGCGCGACGCGATGAGTGAGCTGCCCAACCTGCCCAGCGACGACGTCGTGGCCGGCGGCAAGGAAGCCAACCGGGTGGTGAAGACCTTCGGCGAGCCGCCGGTTATCGAGAAGGTCCGCGACCATGTGGAGCTGAGCCGCGCGTTGGGCCTGGTCGACTACGAGCGTGGGGTCAAGCTCGGTGGGTCCGGTTTCTGGATCTACACCGGGGTCGGCGCCCGGCTGGAGTGGGCACTGCTCAACTACTTCGTCGACCAGCACATCAGGGCCGGTTACGAGTTCCTGCTCCCGCCGCACCTGCTGCTGGACTCGGCCGGCTTCGCCGCCGGGCAGTTCCCCAAGTTCTACGACGACGTCTACCACCTGGACTCGGCGTCCGCCCCGCGTGGCCAGTTCCTGCTGCCCACGTCGGAGACGGCGATCCTCGGCGCGTACCAGGACGAGATCCTGGAGACCCCGAAGCTGCCGCTGAAGGCGTTCGCGTACACCCCGTGTTACCGGCGGGAGTCGGCCGGCTCGCACTCGGACGAGCGCGGCACGGTGCGGGGGCACCAGTTCAACAAGGTGGAGATCTTCCAGTTCACCCTGCCCGAGCAGGCCGACGCGGCGCTGGAGGAGATGCTCGCCCACGCCGAGAGCCTGGTCGAGGGGCTGGGTCTGCACTACCAGCGCACGTTGCTCTCGGCCGGTGACGCCAGCGCCTCGATGAAGAAGACCCTCGACATCGAGGTGTGGATGCCGAGCACCGGCAAGTACAAGGAGGTGTCGTCGGTCTCCTGGGCCGGCGACTACCAGGCTCGTCGGGCGGCCATCCGTTACCGCGAGCCGGGCGGCAAGCAGACCCGCTTCGTGCACACCCTCAACGGCTCGGCGCTGGCAACGAGCCGGCTCTTCCCGGCCATCCTTGAGCAGAACCAGCAGGCCGACGGCAGTGTCCTGATCCCCAAGGTCCTCCAGGACCGCCTGGGCACCGACCGCCTGACCCCCCGCTGACCGGACCCCCACCCCGCCTCACCCCACCCCACCTTTCCCGCGTTGATCATGAAGTTATTGCCCCTCGCCTCGGCGTGTCGTGGCAATAACTTCATGATCAACAGGGCGAGGGCGGGGGTGGGGGCGGCGGGGGTGGGTCAGGGTTGCTGTTAGCAGCAGGGCTGCCAGGGCGGCTACGAGCAGGGCTGGGCCGATGGTGTCTAGGGCGGTAGCCAGTGTGTGTTGTAGCTGGGACGCTGCTCGGATGACCGGGTCCTGGAGGGCGTCGCGGCGGCCGGCGGCCAGGCGTAGCTCGTACCAGCCGTACCAGGCGACGTAACCGCCGGCGACCAGCAGCACCAGGCCACTGAGGCGGGGCACCAGCGCGCCGACGACGCGCAGCCGGGCCACCAGGCCGTCGCGCAGCAGCGCCACCCCGAGCGCGGCGACAGCTACCACCAGACCCATCCCGAGGGCGTACGCGCCGAACAGCGCCAACCCCCGACCGGTCGAGCCGGCCTGGAGGCTGGTCACCACGATGGCCAGGAACGGCGCGATGGCGCAGCCGAGCGACGCCAGCGCGTACACCGCGCCGAAGAGCGCCATCGACGGCCAGGACCGGGTCAGCCGGGGCGCCCGCGCGGACCAGCCGGGGGCGGGCAGCCGCCGACCGGCGAGCAACCAGCAGCCGGCCACCACCAGCAGCACGCCGAGCGCCACTGTCAGCCACGGCAGCCGGGGCCGCAACCAGCCGGCCAACGGCGCGAGCGCCAGGCCGAACGCGCCGAACACCAGCACGTACCCCACTGTCAGCCCGGCCGCCGCGGTGAGCGCGCGGCCGACCGCGCCGCGGGTGTCCGACTTCCCGGCGACCAACAGCGAGAGGTACGCGGGCAGCAACGCGAAGCCGCACGGGTTGACAGCGCCGAGCATGCCGGCGGTCAGCGCGAGCAGCAGTGTGGCGGTCACGCCCCGGCCAGTGCGGCGACCTTGGCGGTGAGCGCCTCACCGTCGAGGAAGCCGTGGTGGACGACAGCGCCGTTCCGGTCGATGATCACGAAGATGCTCTGCTCGGTCACCTTGAACCGCTTCCAGAGCGCGCCAGTGGTGTCCGCGATCTGCGGCGCTGCGCCGAGGTCGAACTCGGTGACGAACTCCTTCATGGCCTTCCGCTCGCCCAGCCCGGCGACGCCGATGATCGGCACGGTGTCCCGGTACCGGGGTTCGATCTCGGCCACCGTCCAGGCCTGGCTGGCGCAGGTGGCACACCACGGCGCCCAGAACCACAGCACCACCGGTTTGCCGGCGAGCTGTGCCGCGTCGAACACGGCCCCACCGAGCGTGGTCCCGGTGAAGCGCAGCACGTCCGGGACCTGCGCCGGGGCGGCAGGTGGTCCGTCGGTCGTCGCGTCGGTCGGCGTGGGCTCGACGCCGGTCGAGGCCGGGGCCGATCCGGCGGCGGCGGGCCCACCCGGCGCGGTCCCGGTACAGGCGGCACCACCGAACAGTGCCACCACTAGCACCCCGACGGTGGCGGCACCGCGAAGCCGCCCGACCCCTGCCCACGCCCTGCTGATCCGCATCCGCTTCTCCGTTCCGGTCCGGAAGGGACCCCTGCTGGGCCTGACGCTTCGCTATTCGGCCTTGGCGAGTCGGAGAGCCAGCTCCGGGCAGACCTTGACCGCCTTCAGCGCGCCCTCGCGCAGCCAGGTCGGCACGGGGGTGGCCGGGAAGGCGGGGTATCCGTTCGCGTCGAGCCGGATGAAGTCCGGTACGACGTGCGCGCACAGACCGTGCCCGTCGCAGCGGGACCAGTCCAGGGTGAGCTTCTGCGGGTTCGCGTCGGGTGCTCCCGGCAGCCCCATCACGCCCTTGACCCGTCGGCCACAGCCGTCGCCGGTGCTGTGCAGCCGCAGGTCATCGGCGAAGACCTCGATCGCGGAGAGCGCGAACCGGGCGGTGCCGTCGGGGTGGCTGCACGCGCCCCGGCCCCGCACCTCGCCGGCGGCGGCGCGCACCACGTCCGCCGGTTGGCTGCCGGCGACGGCCAGGTCCACCGCGCGGGCCAGGTCCGGCAGGCCCATCTTGCACGGCCCGCACTGGCCGGCGGACTCGCCGGCCAGGTAGCGCACCACCTGGGCGGCTTCACCGAGCGGGCAGGTGTCGACACCGAGCGGGACGATGATGCCCGCGCCGAGGGTGCCGCCGACCGCGGCCAGCCCCTTGCGGGAGACCTCGGCCTTCTCCGCCGCCTCCGGGGTGATCCACTTGCCGTGGTAGCCGCCCATCAGGATGCCCTGGACGTCCGGCACCTCGCAGAGATCGAGGACGTCGCGCAGCGGCATACCGGCTGTGCACTCGACCACCGCCGGTCGGCCCGCCGCGCCGGTCACCGTGAGCAGCACGGTCCCCGGCTCGTCGTCGGTGCCGAGCGCCGCGTACTCGTACGGGCCCAGTCGGGCACCGATGGCGAGCTGCGCGAACGTCTCGGCGTTGGACAGCAGGGTGGGCAGGCCGCTGACCCCCGAGTCGCTGGAGCGTTTCTTGGTGCCCGGCGGGATGTGCGGCAGACCGTTGATCCCGTTGACAAGTGCGCCGCCCTCACCGGAGATGAACCGGTGCGGCACCGTGACGATCGTCGTCTGCACCGGCATCCGGCGCTCGTCGAGGGCCTCCATCAGCGAGTCCCGGCCGACCCCGTCGTCCGCCACTCCGATCACGATCTCGTCGGCGTCCAGGGCGTACGCGGCCAGCGCCGCCCCGTCCAGGATCAGGTGCGGGGCGCGGGTCAGCAGCACCTTGTCCTTCCAGCTGGCCGGCTCCCCCTCGGTGGCGTTGACGACCACAACGGCGGCGAGGTCCTGCCGCTCGCAGGACTCCAGCACCGCGCGCAGTTTGCGGGCGAACGGGAAACCAGCTCCGCCCTTGCCCTTGAGCTGCATGCCCTCGGCGAGCTGGAGCAGCTGCGCCGGCTCCATCGGGCCGATCGGTCCGTGCACCTCCTCGTGCGCGAGCAGGTCGAGTCGGCCGTACTCGGCGAAGCCGGCGGTGAGCCGGGGCTCGCCCACGCAGGCGACCGGTGGCACGACGGTCCGCATCACTTCGCCTCACCCCGCAGCCCGGCCCAGTACGCCCCGTCCACAGCGTCGGCGCTGGCCTTGCGACGCTTGGACTTGCCCTCGCCGGCTGCCCGTCGAGCACGGCGGGACGCCAGGTCGACGAGGGTCGGGGTGTCGTCGACGGGCGGCGCCACCTCGTCCGGCACGTACCGGGCCGGCGGACGCCAGTAGTCCGGCTCCTCGGGCAGGTCGTCCTCGGCGCTGTGCCGGCCGCTGCCGCTGCGCGGCGCCGACGAGATCGGGCTGCTGGAGATCGGGCCGGCGGAGATCGGCTCGACGGAGATGGGGCTGGCGGAGATGGGCTCGTCGGCCTGCCACCGGCGTGGACTGTCCCACGGCTCCTCGGCCTCGTCGAGGGTCGGCTGCGGCGGCGCCGAGTAACGGCTGCCGTCGTCCTCGCTGCGGGACCGGCGACGGGACCGCTCAGAGGTCTGCTCGTCGGCGCGTCGCCGGCCGGTCGGCACTGCCTCGTCGCGGGTGCGGGAGCCGCGCCGCCGGGTCACCGGCTCCAACTCCTCCTCGTCGCGTCGGCGGGTGCCGGTGTCCTCCACGCTGCGGCGGGCCGATCGGCTGGTGGTGCTCTCCTCGGCACGCCGGCTGCGCGAGGACCGTTCGGTGTCGCGGCGGGCTGCCGGCTCCTCCTCCCGCCGACGTCGGCTGGGCCGGGTCGGCTCGACGAGCGAACCGGGCTCGGGCACCACCGGGACGGTGAACCGTTCGGGGTCCCGTCGCGCGGCAGGCGCGGCCCAGGTGGCGGTGGTGGTTTCCGCCCAGGCGGGACGCTTGTCGGCGGCCTTGCTGCGCCGACCCAACCCGGCCAGCAGCGATCGGGCGGTCTTCGCCTCCTCGGCCCGGCCGGCCATCACCGCGTTGCGCACCGATGCCTGGTGCTGCTCGCGGCTGCGCCGACCGATGGTGACCGAGAACCGGACCAGCAGGGCCAGCACCACCAGCAGGAGGCAGCCGGCGTAGCTGAACATCACCCAGGGCGCTGCGGCCCGACCGGCGTTGAGGCCGTGCACGATGGCGAACGGCCAGGCCACGTAGGCGGTGGAGTGCAACGTGCGCCACAGCCACTTCGGACCGACGCCGGCGAAGCGGGCCCGGATGATGCCGGTCCAGATCACGCTGACCATCAGCAGCGCGGCCACAGTGCCGAGCCCGACGTAGAGCCCTCGGCCGCCGACGAACGGCACCAGCGCGTCGGTCGCCGCCGCCCGCCCGGTGGCAATCTTGGTGAGGACGTGGAAGCCGAGCCCGGCCACGCCCAGCACGCCGGTGGCCCGGTGTGCCGACTGCATCAGCACCCGGTGCGGGATGCGCAGCACCAGCCGGTCGGTGGCGAGCAGGCCGAGCATCACGGTGAGGCTCAACGCCACCAGGGACACCACCCCGGCGAAGAACTCGGTGAAGAAGAAGCCGTACGCGTACGCCTTCTGGCCGGTACCGGTCAGCATGACCGCCGCCCAGAGCGCGGCGAGCACCGACGCGATCAGCAGGGCGCTCGCCGGCCGCGACGGGGTCCGCACCCCCCGACTGCTCTCGCTGGTCCGGACGGTCGCCGCCTTCTTGTCCTGCTGTGCCCGGGCCATCTGCTCCTCGATCGTCTCGCGGCGGCGTACCACCGGCCGACCCCTGCTCCCCCATCCAGTACGGACCGGCGGGGCGCGCGGATCACCCGCCGGCGGAAATTTCTGGGCGGAAATCGAACCGAGGGGCGGGGCCGTGCGTTGTAACCACCTCACCCACCGACCTGGACAGTGACGAATGTCCATGCATTGACAGTCGCTGCAACACGCTTGTAACCTTTCAGCAAATTTCAGCCAGGCTTGCAAGATTCCGGCAAGCCGGCACTCCCCCACCGCACCACCACCCCCGCTCCCGTCAGGAGTCCCCATGCACCGACGTCGACGCGGCTCGGCGCTCCTCGCCCTCGGCCTGATCGCCAGCCTGCTCGTCCCCACCGCCGTGACAACACCCCCGGCCGTCGCCGCCCCCTCCGGCGGCAAGAAGGTCATCGTCCAGCTCTTCGAGTGGAACTGGCCCTCGGTGGCCAGTGAGTGCCAGAGCACCCTCGGCC
Source organism: Micromonospora sp. NPDC053740 (assembly GCF_040677775.1). Lineage (NCBI taxonomy): Bacteria > Bacillati > Actinomycetota > Actinomycetes > Micromonosporales > Micromonosporaceae > Micromonospora > Micromonospora sp. NPDC053740. The sequence goes on along the minus strand of NZ_JBFASO010000012.1, from coordinate 252,113 downwards.
CGAAGGGTTACGGCTACGTGCAGGTCTCGCCCCCGCAGGAGCACGTGCGGGGCAACCAGTGGTGGTTGGCGTACCAGCCGGTCAGCTATCGGATCGAGTCCCGCAAGGGCACCCGGGCCCAGTTCCAGTCGATGGTGAACACCTGCCACGCGGCCGGGGTCAAGGTGATCGTCGACGCGGTGATCAACCACATGTCCGGTCAGGACAACGGCGGCACCGGCTGGGCCGGCTCGTCCTACTCGCACTACGACTACCCGGGCATCTACCAGACCCAGGACTTCCACCACTGTGGGCGCAATGGCGGCGACGACATCGCCAACTACAACGACAGGTACGAGGTGCAGAACTGCGAGCTGGTCAACCTCTCGGACCTGAGGACCGAGTCGGACTACGTCCGCACGAAGATCGCCTCGTACCTCAACGACCTGCTCTCGCTCGGCGTCGACGGTTTCCGGATGGACGCCAGCAAGCACATGCCGGCCGCCGACATCGCCGCGATCAGGGGCAAGCTCTCCCGCTCGGCGTACATCGTGCAGGAGGTCATCTACGGCGCCGGCGAGCCGGTGCAGCCGACCGAGTACACCGGCAACGGTGACGTGCACGAGTTCCGCTACGGCAAGGACCTGGCCCGGGTGTTCCGCTCCGAGCGGCTGGCGTACCTGCGCAACTTCGGCGAGGGCTGGGGACACCTGCCCACCGGCCCGGCTTCGGTATTCGTGGACAACCATGACACCCAACGCGACTCCGGTTGGGTGCTGACCTACCGCGACCGGGGCATCTACGCGCTGGCGAACGCCTTCATGCTGGCCTGGCCGTACGGCTCCCCGACCGTCATGTCCAGCTACACCTTCAGCAACCGGGACGCCGGCCCTCCGTCGGACGGCGCCAACAAGACGCTCAACACCACCTGCTACTCGGGCTGGGAGTGCGAACACCGTTGGCCGGTGATCGCCAACATGGTCGGCTTCCGCAACGCCACAGAGGGTGCCGGTGTGGCCAACTGGTACGACAACGGCAACAACCACATCGCGTTCAGCCGCAGCGGCAAGGGCTTCCTCACCGTCAACGACGAGGACGCCGCGGTGAACGGCCGTTCCTACTACACGGGGCTGCCCGCCGGTCGATACTGCGACGTCATCCACGGCACCTACGCGAACGGCACGTGCAGCGGACCGGTGATCACCGTGGACGGTAGCGGCTGGTTCGCGGCGAACGTGCCGGCGCACGACGCCGTGGCCATCCACATCGGCGCACGAATCTGATTCGGCCGGGGCCTCCGGACGGCGGGTCTCGCCGAACCGGGGGCCCCGGAGCACTCGCCACCATAGAGTGGTTTCGTGCCGTTTGACCGAAAGAATCCGTACCGTCGCCGGGGCGTCTGGGTGGCCGCCGCGATCGGCGTACCCGCATTGCTGGTGACCGCGCTGCTGGTCGGCCAGGCCCTCACCCCCAGCTCGACGGCCCCCGACGACCGCAACGTGGTGGTAGCCGACCCCACTCCGAGCAGTGTGGAGCAGAGCCCGGAGGAGCCGATCCCCCCGGCCGCACCCGCCCCGGACGGGCTGCCGGTGGTCGACTACGACCCCGCGCCCGGAGGCTTCCCGGCCGATCCGTTCACCATGGACGTCACACCGCTGACCGACGGCCTGCACCCGACCAGCCGGATCGCCGCGTACGACGCGCCCGGCGGTCGGCCGCGTGCCTTCCTCGAACCGACCATCAGCGGTGTCGAACTGACCATGCCGATCGCCCAGCGACGCGCCGGCTGGACGGCCGTTCTGCTGCCCTCGGCAAACCGCCAGCTCGCCTGGCTGCCGCCGGGCGGGTTCGAGACGGTGCCGCTGCGCGACCAGATCGTTGTGGAACGCGCTGTCCACCGGCTCACCTGGTACCGGGCCGGCAAGGCGGTGCGCTCCTGGGAGGTCAGCCTCGGCCAGTCGGGGCAGGAGACTCCACTGGGGCGGACCTTCATCCTGGGCCGCACCCCACCGCCCGAGGAGGTCTACGGCGGGGTGGACATCTACGCCCTCGGTTCGGTGCCCGACGACCCGGAGTCGGTGCCGTCCGGGCTGCGCGGCGCGCACATCGGGGTGCACACCTGGAGCCACGACGGCGAGCTGGGCGAGAACACCACGAACGGCTGCATCCGGCTGACCCGCAGCGGTCAGCGGGAACTGCTCGCCGAGGTCCGTCCCGGCAGCAGCGTCGTCGTGGTCGACAAACTGGCCACCCCACCGCCGACCGCCTGAACACCGGCGCACACCGTCACTCGCCGAGCAGCCAGCCGTTCTGCTCGGCGACCCGGATCGCGTCGGCCCGGTTGCGGGCACCGGTCTTGCCGATCGCCGCGGACAGGTGGTTGCGTACCGTGCCCTCGGAGAGGTGCAACGCCCTGGCCAGGTCGGCGACGCTGCCACCGCCCCGGGCGGTCCGCAGCACCTCGGTCTCCCGCTCGGTCAGCGGGCTGACCCCGGCGGCCAGGGTCTCCGCTGCCAGCGTCGGGTCGACCACCCGCAGGCCGGCGTGCACCCGGCGGACCGCGTCGGCGAGTTGCCGGGCCGGGGTGTCCTTGACGACGAAACCGCTGGCACCGGCCTCCATGGCCCGGCGCAGGTAGCCGGGTCGGCCGAAGGTGGTCACCACCAGCACCCGGCAGGTAGGCAGCGCGGCCCGCAACGCCGCTGTGGCGGCGATCCCGTCCAGGCCGGGCATCTCCACGTCCAGCAGAGCGACGTCGGGAGCGCTGCGTCGGGCCTCGGGCACCACCTCGTCGCCCCGGCCGACCTCGGCGACCACCGTCAGGTCCTCCTCCAGCGACAGCAGTGCGGCCAGTGCACCCCGGACCAGCGCCTGGTCGTCGGCGAGCAACAGCCGGATCGGCGTGGAGCCGCCGCTCATCGGGCCTCCCCCGGCGCGTGCACCCGCAACAGAAAACCGTCGCCCGCCGGCCGCCGGCCGACGGTCACCACAGCGTCCAGCCGCCGCGCCCGCTCCCGCAGGCCCACCAACCCGTGCCCGCTCGGGTCGGGAGTGGACGGGCCACGACCGTCGTCACTGATCTCGACCCGATCCGCGTGCACCCGAATGGCGCAGCACCGCGCCCCGCTGTGCCGGACCACGTTTGTCACTCCTTCCCGTACCGCCCAGCCGAACAACCGGTCCCACTCCTCCGGCAGCTCCGGCACCTCGGCCGACACGTCAGCGGCGATGCCCGCCGCGGCCAGCGCGGAGCGGGCTCCGGCCAGCTCGGCGGCCAGGCTGACCTCGCGGTACGCCCCGACCGTCTGTCGTACGTCGGCCAGCGCGGCCCGGGCCAGTGCCTCCACCTCGGCGATCTCGGCGGCGGCCCGCTCCCTGTCGACAGTGATCAGACGCCCGGCCAATTCGGCCTTGATCGCCACCACGGTCAGCGAGTGCCCGAGGATGTCGTGCAGGTCGCGGGCGGCGCGGGACCGCTCCTCGGCGACCGCGAGCCGACCGATCTCCTGTTGGGCGGCGCGGAGTTCGCTGTTGCGCTGGGCCAACCGGGACACCCCGAACATGGCGAACGAGGCGAGCAGCACCGCAAAGACGATGCCGTTCTCCGCCTCCCACCCCGGCACCAGCCAGGACGCCACCACGGGGGTCACCGCGCAGAGCACCACGGCGGCCAACGCCTCCCACGGCGGCAGCAGGAACACCGCCGCCGCGGCCACGTAGACCAGGCAGGCCAGCCAGTCCCCCTCGGTGCCCGGGAGGCTGGCCAGGCCCACCGCGAGCAGCAGCGCCAGCCCGGCCCGCGCCCGGCCGACCGGGATCGGCACCAGCGACTGGCGCAGCTTGCGGGCCCACTGGAACAGCAGCACGTAGCCGACGCTGAAGACGACAAGGGCCACCACGCCGAGGACCCGCCGCCACAGCTCCGGCTGGTGCAGCGCGGTGGCGAGCGGCACGTTGAGGAAGAACAGCCAGACGGCGGCCAGCAGCCAGCCGGTGACCCGCCAGTGGCGGCTCACCGGCCAGGGCTGCCCGGTCGAGAGGTCCATCGTGTTCACGCTAGCGGTCGCGGCCGGTCAGACCCGCGCGGTGTCCCGGCGGAACAGCCGGGCCGCGCCGACGCCGAAGAGCAGCGCCCAGACGACGAGGTTCGCTACCGCCGCCAGGCTCACCCCGTCGCCGGTCAGTGGGGCGCGGGCCAGCACGCCCATGCCGTACACCGGGGTGAACTTCGCGACCTGCTGGAGCACGTCCGGCAGGACCTCGACCGGAACGAACAGCCCGCCGAACATGGCCAGCACCGCCAGCACGGGGCCGATGATCTGCATGACGTTCTCGGCCGGCGCCAGGTAGCCGATGAAGAGACCGAACGCGGCGAAGACCAGCGAGCCGACCCAGGCGGCGAGCCCGGACAGCAGCCAGACGTACGCCGGGACGCGGACGCCGGCCACGGCACCCACCAGGAACTCGATGACCACCGCGAGTAGACCGAGGCTCATCGCGGTGATCAGCTTGGTCGCCACGTACGCCGCCGGGCGGAGCGGGGTGAGCCGCAGTTGCCGGCTCCAGCCCAGCGCCCGTTCGGTGGCGACCGCGCCACCGACGCTGGTGGTCGCCACCATTGCCGCGTAGACGGCCAGGCTGATCATGACGTACGCCGTCACCGGTCGACCGTTGTCCAGTGACTGCCCGCCCTGCGGCAGGCCGAAGATGAGGAAGAAGACGCCCGGCATGATCAGCGTGAAGGCGAGGGTGCGGCGGTTTCGCAGCACCCGGCGCAGCTCGATGAGCAGGGCGCCGGGGGCGAACCCGCCCAGCGCGGGCAGCCGACGGTCCGGCTCGGTGACAGCGGAGCGGGTGGGGGTGGAGGTGGTCATCTCAGGCTCCGGTCTGCGCTGTGGTCAGGGCGAGGAAGGCGTCCTCGAGGTTGCGGGAGGTGATCTCGACGTCCCGGGCGGCGGTCCGGGTCAGCAGGTGCCGGGCGACGGCGTCCGAGTCGCCGGTCCGCACCAGCACGCTGTCGCCGCGCACCTCCACGGCGTCCACCCCGGACAGCGCGGCGAGCGCGGCCTGGTCGGCGCCGGGCAGGGTGGCACGCACGGTACGGCCGGCCGCCAAATTCTTGATCTCCGCTGTGGTGCCGTCGGCGACGATGCGCCCCTGCCGGACCAGCACGATCCGGTCGGCGTACGCGTCCGCCTCGTCGAGGTAGTGGGTGGCGAAGATGACCGTCCGTCCACGCCGGGCATCGCGGCGCAGGGCCTGCCAGAAGTCCCGCCGACCCTCGACGTCCATGCCGGTGGTCGGCTCGTCGAGCACCATCAGGTCCGGGTCGGGCAGCAGGGCCAGCGCGAAGCGCAGTCGTTGCTGCTGACCGCCCGAGCAGCGCCCGACCACCCGGTCGGCGATGTCGGTGATGCCGGCCCGCTCCAACACCTCCGCCGCCGGGCGGGTGTGCCGGTAGAAGTGGGCGGTCATCCGTACCGTCTCGCCCACTGTGAGGTCCTTGAGCAGCCCGCCGGTCTGGAGCACGGCGGCGACCCGGCCTCGGGCCACCGCGTCGTCCGGCGTGCCGCCGAGGACGCGGACGGTGCCCGTGTCCGGGCGGGACAGCCCGAGCAGCATGTCGATGGTGGTGGTCTTGCCCGCGCCGTTCGGGCCGAGGAAGGCCACCACCTCGCCGGGCTGCACCCGTAGGCTCAACCCGTCGACAGCGGTGACCGCGCCGAAGCGCTTGGTGAGGCCGTCCAACTCGACAGCCGGATGCGTACTGGTCATGCCACTGATGCTCCGGCGGCGCGTACCCCGATGCCCGGAGCGGCCGTCACCTCCCGGCCGTGACATTTGTCAGGGGCCAGGTGTCACGGAGAGTGACCTCCGCGAGACCAAATACCGCGACGAGCGTGATGTCCCTGAGTCATCACGATGTCCCTGAGTCATCACGCTCACTGCCATGTCCGGCCCGAGCGCGCTTCGCCGTGTCGAGCAAGCGGCGGAGGAATTCCCGGCGCGGCAGCGGGTAACCGCTCGGCCGGACGCCGCGACACCGGGAGGACGCGATGGGTGCCACGCCGCAGGGTCAGGTCGACACGGTCGTGCTGATCCACGGGCTCTGGATGACGCCCCGCAGCTGGGAGGGGTGGGCCCAGCGGTACACCGAGCGCGGCATGCACGTCATCGCCCCCGCCTGGCCCGGCATGGACCGGTCCGTGGAGGAGTTGCGCGACGACCCCGGCCCGATCGCGGAGCAGAGCATGGCCACCATCGTGGCGCACTACGACCGGATCATCCGGGCACTACCCCGACCGCCGATCATCATGGGGCACTCGTTCGGCGGCCTGTTCGCCCAGGTCCTCGCCGACCGGGGACTCGGCGCGGCGGTGGTGGGAGTGCATCCCGCGGCGGTGAAGGGCGTGCTCAAGGTGCCGCTGAGCCAACTGCGCTCAGGCTTCCCCATCCTGCGCAGCCCCGCCAACCGCGGCAAGGCCGTCCCGTTCACCCCGGACGACTTCGCCTACACCTTCGGCAACACGATGAGCCGCGAGGACTCCGACCGGGCCTGGCGGCGCTACGCCGTCCCCGGCGCCGGGCGGGTCTTCTTCGAGGGCGCGTTCGCCAACCTCGACCCGCGCTCGCCGGCCCGGGTCGACGTCGGTCGTATTGATCGGGCGCCGCTGCTGCTGATGGCCGGCGGGTCCGACCACGTGGTGCCGGCGTCGGTGGTCCGCACCAACGCCGGGCTCTACCAGAAGTCCCGGGCCCTCACCGCGTACGAGGAGTTTCCCGGCCGCTCGCACTTCACCGTCGGGCAGGACGGCTGGGAGAAGATCGCCGACTACGCGCTGGACTGGGCGCTGCGGGCGGCGGCCCTGCCCCGGGAGATGACCATCGCCAGCGAAACCCCCCGCCGATGACCCGCCATCGCCGAAACTCACTGAGTAACCAGTGCATCCACTACTAGACGATGACGAACCGTACGGGTTCGTCCAGCACCACGGCAGCGCCCTCTAGGTCGGCCAGGCGCGCAGCCAGTGTGGCTGCGGCCAACCGTTTCGGCAGGGCGGCGCCGAACTTGAGACCGTCCAGGGCCTTGTCGTTGACCTCTGACGCCGCGGGCGGGGTCGGCGGCGGCCAGCCGGGCGTACTCCAGGATCTTGGTCATCTCGCCGCGGGTGACGGGCTTCTCGTCGTCCGGCATGGCCGGACGGCCCGGGTAGGACCAGGCGAGGAGCTCCCCGGTCAGGTTGGCGAACGCCTCGGCGAGGGTGCCACCCCGAGGGTCGCCGACGTGCAGGCCCTCGGCGAGGGTGTGGAACACCCCGATGGTGTCGTCCTGCACGTCGGAGCCGCGCGACGTGGCCGACCCGTACGCCTGCATCATGGCGCTGATCAGCGTGCCGCGCAGTTGGGTCTGGCGCTGCTGGAGGTAGACCCGGCCCTGCTGCCGGTCGGCGAGGGGCCAGTCGGCGGCCAGCGAGTTGAGCCGGTCGCCAGTGCCGTTGCCCAGCAGGTAGTTGATCCTGGCGAGCTGGCCGACCTTGCCCATCAGCTCGTCGCTGAGGAAGTAGGGCAGCCAGAAGACGGTCCGGGAGCCCCGTTCCAGGCGCTCGATCCGGGCGCGGGAGACGTTCGGCAACTGACGCCGACTTATTGAGGGGATGCCGCCTGTCGGCATCCCCTCGCCGTGTTTGCCCAGACAGCGACGCCAACTCGGCCAGCAGACCGCCACGCCACTGTTCACTTTGAGCGTGATGACTCTGAAGCATATTGATGCCCGCGTGTCATCACGCTCGTTGGCACCCCCTCCCGCTCCCTACTCAGCTCCGGCCCCATTCGCCGCCCTCCGTTCCCATAATCCGTCGATCATGGAGTTGTGGTGGGCAACGATAGATGGCAAATCGTCAGCTAATAGGCACCACAACTGCGTGATCGACCGCAGCGGCGGTGGCAACCGGACGTGGAATGCCTGCGGCCGTGGACGGCCAGCGAACCGACCATGCGCAAGGCACAAAGTCTCTTACCGAGGTGTACGATTCGCGTCCACGCCTAAGTCATGATCCACGGTCGAGGAGAAGCGGTGAGAATCAGCCCATACCAGTGGCCGGAGGATGGCGACGAGCACGACGTACTCGTGGGCATTGCGCCCAAGCGAGTCACCCTTCTCCTTGAGGGTCGGAACGCGTGGCACTCGAAGTGGATCCGCAGCTACCAGGGAAGCGCCGCGATGTTCTTGAATCAGGCGTCTGCTCGGGACGCAGCCGAGGAGCGGCGCAAGCAGGGATCAGTCTTCTACGTCTTCGATACACCGGCGCTCCTCCTCTTCGGCGTCTACACCAACTGCGTCGTGACTGATTTTCACCAGGATGACCCTTTTAATGGTTTCGTAGGATTTCGGCAGCCCACCTACGATCCGTGGCTCGGATGGCGAGGAATTCTTCCAGGCGTGAAAATGCACACCGCTGTCGCTTCAATCGGCCCAGAGCGATCCATGTGGGAGGAGCGGTCGCTGAGCCAACACTCCTTCATTCGTGGAAGCGTCAGCGACGGCAGGGAGATCGCCGACCTGGAAGACGGGCTAGTGAGCGTCTCCTCGTTTTCTCAAGGCAGGGCCTACAGACTCGGATGGCGCGATCGCGAGCAGCGCTATTCAACGAAAAGCGTAAGCAGAGCGACCGATGTCTGGTTTGAGCACATGCATGCGATTCCAGAAGTACGAAGGCTGATGAGGAGCGTGTGGGAGACATCCGACCACGGGGCACGTGACCAACCGAAGAGCTCCGTAGAAGAATCACGGCAACTGCTGGCCACGGCCCTCCTGAACCACGCTTCGAACACGTGGAGACCGGATTGAAATTGCCGGTAGTCGGGTCGTACGCAGGATTGGCGACGGCGGCTATCCGAGGCAACCCGGCTCGGTCGCCACGAAAGGTAGTCAAAGGAACGGCTGCCGTCCTCCTACTGCGGGCCCCGCCGCCTTCGGGCACCCGTCTTCGCGGGCCGTCGGACCAGGCTGCCTTCGTCCTGCGCCTCTCGTAGAACAAGGCGAAAGCCGTTCTCCGTGCTCGGATCGTAATCAACCACCACGCGCTGCTCCGCCAGGTCGCGCAGAAAGGCGTTGACCCGAGTCTCGGCGTGTTCATCGAGCTTCTTGCCGTGACGTCGCCGGCCCTCCTGCCGCAGGCAGTACAGGTAGTAGTTGTTGCGGTGCTGGTGCTTGACTGACCATGGCACCAACTCCTCGTCGGAGACAGCGCGCGCGTCGAGACCATTCTTGCCGCGGAAGTAACTCCATCCGGACGCGCTGATCCTGATGTTGTACTTCCGCTCGTGCTCCGCTGTCATCCAGGCGTACGACCGGCCCTCCTTGATCCAGCGAATGGCCTCATCCGCATTCTGGATCTTGGTTGGTGGTGCCATGCAGGTGCCTTTCGGTGGTAAGGACAAGCCGCCTGTGCGCACGTGCGGCCAAGTCGAGCAAGCCAGGATAGTTCACGGCAACTCGGGCACCCCGCGCACCAGCCTGCACCACTGGTCCGGCGACGCGGCCCGAGACCGTGTTGGTCACCGTGTCGGCCCTCACGGTTGCCTGCTGGAAGATCTCCCAGCGCCGGCGTAGCTCTTGATCAAAGAGCGGATCCTGCGCGGCCGCGTCGACCAGCGCCCGCCGTAGAGCAACATCTCGGTCATCGGATGTCAATGACGCTGGCTCGGCCTCGATCAAGGTCCGTAGGCCAGAGTGGTCCGCGGCCTTGCGGCGAACAAGGCGCACCAACGAGGCAAACGCTGCTTTTCCTGCGTCGGCCATGCCCTCTACGGCACGGGTCGACAGGGCCACCGCGATGGCCGCGAGAATCGGATCATCCATCTGGCTCTCCCCGGTTCGCTCCGGCACCTAGCTCTTCCCAGCCGACATCTTCCAGTCGTCGCTGCACGTCCGCCGCTACCGGATCGTCGAGTTCCAGCAGCGTCAGGAGGGCATCTGCAAGGGCTTCCCGGGCGGCCGTCCTGCTCCCAGATGTACGAGCTGGAGTTGATCTGTTCCCAGCGCGGTGAATCCTCCCGCATGCGCCGACCCTTCCGCCCCGGCCGTCATGTTCCGGCTCAGGCTGCGCACTTACCGTTTCGCCGCTTGATCAGCGGAAACCACCACTCGCGTACGTAGTGCATCTGGTCAAACACGCTGGGTATCAATAGACTCTGCTCGACGTCCTTCCCATCCCCTCGGGAGGTCGGCATGGGCACCTCGACGCGTCTACCAGGTCCGAAGAACGGCAGCTGGACCGCTGCCAAAGGCCGGCTGGGCACCTGGACGCCGGACGCCACCAGCCGACCCGATCAACTACTCGAGCATGACCAACAGCGCGCCGAGGCGATCGCGGCCCAGTACCAGCGATCGTTGCGGGACGCCCTGAACGCAGATCCGGAGGCGTTCGGCATCCGTGCGGCAGCGGAGCAGGCCGGCGGACGGCTGATCGAGTTCCTCGATGGCCTCGGGCGAGCGGATCTTTCGCTGGTGGGGGACTTGGCCGTAGGGGATGACGCCGACGAGTTCGTCCGGCGGTTCGTCGGTCAGATCGCCGGCGATGGCCAACTCATCGTGGACGCCGCCGTCCGCCGGGCCGCCCGACGCGTCGCGGAACACCTCGTGACTCAGGAAGGACCGCTCGCCGACCCTGGCCGTCCAAGACCGGTCACCGGCGAGCTGTTCTGCGCGTTGTATCGGGCGTTCTTCGGTGAGGTGGTCGGCGAATTCGTACACATCCTCATCGCGGAAAACGTCAAGATCGCCGTACCGGCACTGGCCATCCTCGACCCGACCGATGTGGTGGCTGGCTTCGTTGCCGACCAGGTAGTCAAGGTGCTGCCCAACCCCTGCGCCGAGGCAGTCAAACATGGGCCGGAGCCACCACGGCTCGCCGATGTCGCCAAGGACCTGCTGACCACCACCGTGGCGCAGGCCCTCGGGCTCGGCGACAGCGGATTGGAGTTGGCGGCGTGAGCCGGGCCAGCCTCGCGTATCACTACGCAGCCCGGGGCGGCGTGTCCACCGATAGGAAGCGGGAGACCATCGGATGGCCACTGCTGGAGCACGCCGACGAGCGGTTGCAGAAATTGGCGGAGGTACCCCAGGACCGCCCGGACTGGGCCCAGGACCTGTTGCAGATCGCCCGAGCCGTGTACCTGGCCGACAAGCTGTCGCTGCGCGAGTACGCAGTCGACGGCTGGACCCGAAGGATCGACCTCTCCGTGGAGGTGGTCGACCCCTCCGTCTGGAGCCCGCCGACGCTGCGGCTGCTGTCCCGCCTCGCGGAGACGTTAAGCGCGGATCAATGGACGATCAACATCCGGGCCGGCGGGCAGCGATGGCCCCAGCAGGGACGGACCACCTACGCCGAGGTGGGAGAAGTGGCTCTGTTCTCCGGAGGGCTCGATTCCACCGCGTGGGCGGCAGAGCGGGCCAAGGTCGCGGCCGACCCCCTCCTGCTCGTCTCCTATTTCGAACCCCAGTAGAGCAGCAAGCAGGACCAGACTCTCAGTGCGATCGAGAGCTCGGCCTGTCGCGACATCGAGCAGCTCAAGGCGTCGCAGCAGGTCCGTCTCACGAGGAAGCTGGAAAAATCCGCGCGTACCCGCGGGCTGCTCTATCTCGCCACCGCCATCTACCTCGCCGCCGCCCACGGGGGTGCCACAGGTGGTCGTACCGGAGAACGGGCAACTCGCCGTCAATCCTCCGCTCACACCGGCCCGGGCGGCCGCCTGCTCCACGAAATCCGTACATCCCAGGACACTGCATCTGCTCAACTCACTGATCGACGCGCTCGGCGGCGGGGTGACCGTCGTCAACCCGTACCTGCACCTCACCAAGGGAGAGGTCTGCCAGCAGGCCCTGAACGCCGGTCTGGCCCCGGCAACGCTCACCCATGCCACCATCAGCTGTGGGCGCCCACCACGGGATCGACCGGTCGCCGAGCACTATCACTGCGGGACCTGTTACCCCTGTCTGGTACGCCATTCTGGTCTTCTTTCCGCGCTCGGCAGCGACAGCACGCCGTACAAGACGGATGTGTGGATGCTCGGCGACCGGGAGAAGGCTGCCATCGATCGGCGGGCGCTGCACCAGTGGTTGTGCCGCCCCATCTCCGTTCGAGACCTGACCACCGACACTCCGCTGCCGGACACCATCGACCCTGGCCCACTGCTTGAGGTCGTTGAGCGCGGTCGGACGGAACTTGGGCAGATGTTCGCTCGGCACGGGCAACCGATCACACCCATCGAGACGCCACCTCGTCGGCTGGCATGGGCAGACTAAGTAGGGGTATGAGCCTGGGATGAGGGCCAGTTTCCGGCTTGGCCGGGTCGCGGGAGTGCCGGTCGGCGTCAACTGGAGCGTGCTGGTCATCTTCGCGTTGATCGCGTGGGGGTTGGCCGCGAACCAGTTCCCCCGTTCGTACCCCGACCGCTCGCCGGTGGCGTACACGCTTGCCGGGCTGGCCGCGGCGGTGGTCTTCTTCGTCGGCCTGCTCGCCCACGAGGTGTCGCACGCGGTGGTGGCCAAGCGCAACGGGCTGGAGGTCGACGGCATCACGCTGTGGCTGTTCGGCGGTGTGGCCGAGTTGCGGGGCGAGCCGCGTGACCCGGGCGCGGAGTTGCGGATAGCGGGCGTCGGCCCGCTCGTCAGCCTGTTGATCGGGGCGTTCTTCGGTGCCATCGCGGCGCTGCTCGCGCTGGCCGGGCAGGGCGGGCTGCTGTTCGGGGCGGTGGCCTGGCTGGCGGGGATCAACGTGCTGCTGGCCGTCTTCAACGTGCTGCCGGCCGCGCCCCTGGACGGTGGTCGGTTGCTGCGTGCCGCTGTCTGGAAGGCCACCGGTGACCGGACCCGAGCGTCAGTGGTCGCCGCCCGGGCCGGCTGGGTGCTGGGTGTGCTGCTGATCGGCCTGGGGTTGTGGCAGTTCCTGTCCGGGGTCGGTTTCGGTGGGCTCTGGTTGGCGCTGATCGGCTGGTTCCTGATCGGGGCGGCCGGGATGGAGGAGCGTCAGGCCCGCACCGGCAACGCGCTGCGCGGGATTCGGGTGGGCGATGTGATGACCCCGCAGCCGCAGACCGCCTCGGCGCAGATGACTGTCGCGGACTTCGTCGACCACTACCTGTTCGCGTACCGGCATTCGGCGCTGCCGCTGACCGAGGACGGCCGACCGACCGGCCTGGTCACCGTCGACCGGGTGCGGGGCGTGCCGCCGGAGCGGCGGGCGTCGACCACGCTGGCCGAGGTGGCCTGTCGAGCCGACGAACTGGTGCTGGCCCAGCCCGGTGAACAGCTCAACGACCTGCTCCCCCGACTCTCCGAGTGCGCCGACGGCCGCGCCCTCGTGGTGACCGAAAACGGCCACCTGACCGGGATCGTCTCCCCCAGCGACATCAGCCGCGCTGTCCAACGCAGCACCCTGGTTGGCCAGGGCGGTCAGCGGGGGAAGTAGCGGTCCAGGGCGTCGGTGTGGAACTTGGCCTTTGGGTCCAGGTTGGTCAGGAGGGCGGCGAAGTCGGCGTAGCGCGGGTAGCGGGCGGACAGCTCGGCCGGGTCGGTGACGAAGACCTTGCCCCAGTGTGGGCGGGGCGCGAAGGGCGCCAGCCGCTCCTCCACGGCGGCCACCACCGGCAGCACCGCAGCGGTGTCGTCGACCCAGGTGAAGTGCAGCACGAAGCTGTCCCGCCGGTAGTTCGGGCTGAGCCACAGCTCGTCGGCCGCCACCGTGCGCAGCTCGGACACCAGCAGCACCGGGGCGATCAGGTCCGCCAGGTCGTCCAGCGCGGCGAGCGCGTCGGCCGCCGCCGTCCGCGCGACGTGGTACTCGGACTGCAGTTCGTCGCCGCTGCTCGGGGTGAAGCCGAGCTTGAAGTGCGGCAGCCGCTCGTGCCACGGGCCCGGCTCGCCGAGCTGCGGGGTGCAGTTCTCCGCCGGCATCCCGAGCACCGGGTGCCGGGGCTGGTCGGCGGCTGTGGTGCCCAGCCAGTCCGCAGGGGGTGGCGGCTGGTCGGCCAACTGCTTGCGCCACACCTCGCGCAGCCGGGGCTCACGGAAGTCGGTGAAGACACTCACGCTGTACGCCGAGCCGAGTGCCTCGTCCAACGCCGTCCGGTCCAGGTCGAGGCGTACGTACTGGCGCAGCGCGAAGGTCGGCACGACGTCCAGCGTGATCCGGGTGACCAGGCCGAGCGCGCCGAGCCCGACCACCATGCCGGCGAACGTGTCGGTGCCGCGGTCGACCCGGAGCAGATCGCCGTCGGCGGTGACCAGTTCCAGGCCGGCGACCGCGCTGGCCAGGTTGCCGTGGGTCTGGCCGGAGCCGTGGGTGGCGGTGGCCACCGCGCCGGCCACCGAGATGTGCGGCAGTGAGGCGAGGTTCGCCACCGCGTACCCCTGGGTGTGCAGTTGTCGGGCGACGTCGCCGTAGCGCAGCGCGCCGCTCACTGTGACCTGCCCCCGCTCGTGGTCCACCTCGACGACCGGGGGCAAGCCGGCGAGGCTGACCAGGTCACCGTCGGTGTCGCCGAGACGGTTGAAGGAGTGCCCGCTGCCCACCGCCCGGATCCGGTTGCTGCCGGCGACGAGCCGCCGCAGTTCGTCGACTGAGGTGGGGCTGTGGAACGCCTTCGCGGCGTACTGCACGTTGCCGGCCCAGTTGCGGCGCGGAACGTCGGTGGCCGACGCGGCGTGCGATCCCTGCGCGGTCATGTGGCGGTCTCCCGATCGGTGCTCTGGTGGTCGGCCAACGCGGTGACGAGGGCGTCCAGAACGGTATCCGTCTGGAATGTGCTGTAACCACGTTGGGCGATCGGCAGACCGGCAGTGGTGGCGCGTTCGATCTCTCCCCGGGCCGCCTGCCGGGCTGACGTGTCCCCGGTCATCAGCGCGTCCTGGCCGCGTCGGATCAACCGGTCGACCCGGTCCATCTGGTAGCCACGCAGGCCGACCGTAAGCTCCGGTGCCTCGAAGGCGGCGCGGCGCACCGCGAGCAGGTCGACGAACCGGTCGCCGGCATAGCGGGTGAGCGCGGCCGACACCTGCTCGGGCTGCTCACGGACCTGGTCGAGGACGAGCAACTCGACTGCCGCTCGGCCGTCGAGCGGGTGGCGGGCGGTCACCAGCTCACGCGGCACACCCTGCACCGGCACCATCAGCAGTCGCGGCGGCTCCGGATGGCCGTCGCGCCGGGGCGGCTCGTCGAGGACCAGCACGTCCACCTCGGCCCACCCGATCTCCCGACGCAGGCCCGGCCGCCGGATGGTGAGCCCGTCCGCGTGGATCCCGAATCGGAACGGCCGCATCGCGCTGACCAGCGCCACCGCGCCGAGCGCGATCGCCCCCACCGCGATGATCGTCCGTAGCAGGGCGCCGTCGCTGGGATAGACCAACAGCAGCACTCCACCGAGTACGCACACCAGGGCGAGCACACGGGCCCCCCGATTCCGGCGCAGTTCCACGCTCGGACCCCCGTTTCATGACCGTGGCGTCGGTCCCGACATCTTCCGCCAGACCGGGCACCAGGGACACCGGTCGATCGGGCACGGTTGTTCTCGTCGTCGTCGGGGAACCCTACGCCCATGAGTAGCTACCGCGATCCGGCCGCACGAGGTGACGTCTTCCCCTCCGAGGAGGAGCTGGACCCCACCGGCACCGAGGTCGAGCAGGCCAGCGCGCCGCCGGCCGGCGGGTTTCCGAGCCACCCGTCGCCCACTCCCGGTCCTCGACCGACACCGGCACCGGCGCCCGCCCCGACGCCGGTGCCGGCACCCGGCCCGCCGCCGCGCGCCGGTGGCGCACAGTCGATCGTGACCCGTCACCTGGACGGCTCGGTGGAGGTGGTCACCGACCTCGACGGTGACGGCGTCGCCGACGTCGTCCAGATCGACGTGGACGGTGACGGGATCCCGGACATCACCTACGTGGACAGTGACCGCGACGGGCGGCTGGACACGGTGCTGGGCGACCCGAACGCGGTCGGGACGGGCACGCACCGCGCCTGACCGGCGGCGTCGTCCCACCGCCATCGGGCTGACTCAGAGCTTCGCCATCACCTCGCTGGCGACCAGCTCCAGGTGCTCCAGATCGCTGAGGTCCAGCACCTGGAGGTAGAGCCGCTCACTGCCGATCTCCGCGTACCGGCCGATGGTGTCCAGCACCTCAGCGGGCGTCCCGGCCAGACCGTTGGCGCGCAGCTCGTCCGGGTCCCGGCCGATGACGGCGGCCCGGCGGGCCACCTCGGCGTCGTCGCGTCCGCAGCAGAGCACCAGCGCGTTGGACCAGACCATCCCGGCCGGGTCCCGGCCGATCTCGACGCAGGCCGCGCGGACCCTGTCGAACTGCGCCGCAGTGTCCGGCACCGAGGCGAACGGCAGGTTGAACTCGTCCGCGTAGCGGGCGGCCAGCCGGGGCGTGCGCTTCGGGCCTGTCCCGCCGAGCAGGATCGGTGGACGCGGCTGCTGCACGGGCTTGGGCAGGGCGGGCGAGTCACGGACCGGGTAGTACCGGCCGTCGTGGTCGAACCGCTCCCCCGTAGGCGTGGCCCAGAGCCCGGTGATGACGGCGAGCTGCTCCTCCAGCCGGTCGAACCGCTCGGCCAGCGGCGGGAAGGGGATGCCGTACGCGCTGTGCTCCTCGGCGTACCAGCCGGTGCCGATGCCCAGCTCCACCCGGCCGCCGCTCATCTGGTCGACCTGCGCCACTGTGATCGCCAGCGGGCCGGGCAGCCGGAAGGTGGCGGCGGTCATCAGCGTGCCGAGCCGGATGCGGCTGGTCTCCCGGGCCAGGCCGGCGAGGGTGGTCCACGCGTCGGTGGGGCCGGGCTCACCGCTCACGTCGCCCATCATCAGGTAGTGGTCGGACCGGAAGAACGCGCCGTAGCCGGCGTCCTCCGCGCAGCGGGCGACGGTGAGCAACTGGTCGTAGCTGGCGCCCTGCTGGGGCTCGGTGAAGATCCGAAGTTCCATGATCCGAGCATAGGGAGCCGATCGGTGGTACCGCGTCGGGACGGCGGCTGTAGTCGTATGCTTTGACAGTCATATGACGGAGAAGGCATATTGGGCAGGTGTCCACCGACGCCTTCACGGTCCTCGCCGAGCCCACCCGGCGCCGGATCCTCGATCAGCTCCTCGACGCCGAACGCAGCGTCGGCGAGTTGGTCGACGGGCTCGGGGTCAGCCAGCCAGCCGTCTCCAAACACCTGCGGGTGCTTCGCGACGCCGGCTTCGTCACCTGCCGGACAGCAGCCCGACAGCGGATCTACCGCCTCGACCCCGGCCCGCTGCGGGACGTCGACGGCTGGCTCGACCCGTACCGACGGCTCTGGGCCCGACACCTTGACGCCCTGGAACGGCACCTCGACAGTCAGGAGCAGTGAATGGACCGCGACGCGTTCCGCCCGAGCCCACCCGCCGACGTGCGCGCCGAGCCCACCGACGCCGGCGCGACACTGGTCTTCGTCCGCGACCTGCGGCATCCGCCAGCCACCGTCTGGGCGGCACTGACCGACCCGGCCCAGCTCGCGCAGTGGGCGCCGTTCCTCGCCGACCGCGATCTCGGCAACGCCGGCGCGGCCGTGCTCACCCTCGTCGACGGCGAGACCACCCAGGAGGACCCGGCGACGGTACGCCGGGCCGAGCCGCCGCACCTGCTGGAGTACACCTGGGGCGACGACCTGCTGCGCTGGGAGCTGAGCCCGCTGGGCAGCGGCACCCGGCTCACCCTTCGGCACACAGTCGCCGACCGGGGCATGCTGCCGATGGTCGCGGCCGGCTGGCACCTCTGCCTCGACGTGGCCGACCGGCTGCTCGACGGCGCCCCGGTCGGCCCGATCCGCGGCGCGGAGGCCAAGGACCACGGCTGGCCCGAGCTGCGCGACGCGTACGCCGAACGGCTCGGTGAGGGCTGACCGGCGCGGTTCCGGCGGCCCCGGAGCCCGGAGCCGCCGGAACCCGGTCAGACGTACGGCCGCTTGGCGTACGCCTCGCGGAGCGCGGCCAACCCGACCGCCTTCGGCGTCAGGGTGCCCCACCCGGAGTTGAAGTAGTTGGTGCGCACGATCCGTGGCCCACGCTCGGCGTTGAGCTGGGCGATCGCCGCCGGCACTGTGGCGATCCAGGCCGCCTGGTCCGGGATCTCGGCCGACCTGACCCCCCATTCGGCGATGATCACCGGTCGGGACAGCGCCACCGGGCCGAGATCCGCGACCGCCCAGTCCTTGGTACGACGAAACCGGGCCAGCGCCGTGTGGCTGGCGTTGGTGCCGTACGCGTTCCACTGGAGATAGTCGAGGCGGGACATCAGCGACTCCGGGTGGGTGCGCTGGAAGCAGGCCCGGTCGAAGCCGCCCAGCCCCACCGAGAAGGTCGTCCCGGCCGGCAGCGTCCGTGCCTTGAACCACGTGACGATGTAGTTCATCGCCTGCACCGCCCGGGCGTCCGACTCGGCCCAGGTGTACGCCTTGCCGTTCTCGGTGGTGCCGAACTCGTGGTCGGTGTCCAACTCCGAGGCGAGCTGGATGTTCACCCCGAAGCCGAGCGTCCGGTACTGCGACAGTGCGCGGGCGAACAACCCGTCACACTGCCCCTTGAGCACCTGGTCGTACCCGTACGCCTTCGGCCAGGTCGTACCGGCTCGCTGCTGGATGGTCATCGATGGCGGCGGCACCGTGTAGGTGGCGCCGTCCACCGTGAAGCTCTGCGACCCCTGATTCTGGGTGCCGTAGTGCTTCAACTCCAGGACCATGTTCATCTGCACACCGGCCTTGCCCAGATTGACCAACCAGGGCCGGTTGTAGCCGGGGAAGATAAAGCCGTCGGCGAGGCTGCGGTACTGGGTGAGTGACCGGAAGTTGCCGCCGGCCATGTCGGCAGTCGGGTCGGCGCCGCCGGAGAGGTAGTAGCCGCCGAGCACGGGTTGGCCCAGGCTGTAGTCGGCGGCGGCCGTCGCGGTGTTGCCGGCGGCGTCGCGGACCTGGACGGTTACCCGGGGCATCACGCCACCGACCGATACACGGCCACGGAGCCGTTGTCGGAAACCCGGGTCCAGGTACGTCCGGAGTTGTCGGTGACGGTCACGGTGAGCGGGTCGATGACCGCCGTGACCTTGACCGGCGCGCTGCTGTTGCCCTGCGCGTCGGTGACCACGATGGTGACGGTCAGCGGTTTGGTGTCGGCGTCTGAGTAGGTGACGGTCAGCAGCATCTGGTCACCCGGCGCGAAGACGGATGCGTTCAAGGCTGCGGTTGCCGTGGGAGCGGCCATGTCGGGCCCTTTCTTGCTCGGTCGCCGGGTCTCGGCGCGCGGTCGAGCTACGCCGGACCCCGGCGGGGTCCACAGTGCGAAAGGCCGGCGGGGCACGGGGACGATAGGCACTACCGGCGGACGGCGCTGCCTGACTGCCTGTGGTGCAGACGTCCCTGTCCCGATGGGCGGAGGCACCGCTGCGGGCGCCCGCAGGGGTGTCGGTGACAGCCACGCCCTGTCGTACGCGCGATCGGCACGGCGGCTGTGCCGTGACCGCCACGGCTTCGAGGCCGGGCTGGGTGAGGGCGGCACCGGTGCGGACGATGTTGTCCCCACCGGGCCGGAGGATCGGGATGTGGCCCGCCACCCGTCTACCTCCACCTGCCCCAAGGGTGCTCTACCAGGGGCTTTACCGTCTTGTCCGAATTGCGACAAGGGCCCGGAAGGGTGCGGCGCGACGGTTACTCGGGCGGCGTCCCGCGCACGGCCCAGGCCCGCGCGGTGAGCCGGATCGACCCGTCCGGCTCGACCGGCAGCCGCGTGGCCAGCGACTCGCGCAGCGCGGCCCGGTCGGATTCGGCCAACGTCGCGACGTACCCCGGCGCCGACCCCTGACCGCCGAGGAACGGCGTCCAGTAGTCGGCGAAGTCGGTGAAGGTCGTCGGTACGTCGACCGGCCAGACCGACACGTCCCGCAATCCGGCCCGCTCCCACAGCGTGCGGAGCGTGTCGGGCTGGCCCACAGTGGTGCGTCTGCCCTCGTCCCGCTCGATCGAGGTCGGGTCGAGCTGTGCGGCGGCGGCCCAGAAGTGCCGCATCATCGCCATCCCCTCGGCGTAGTCCCACACGTAGGCGGCCACCACCCCGGCCGGCCGGACCACCCGGGCGAACTCCGCCACCGCCCGCGCGGGCTCCGGCACGAAGTTGAGCGTCAATCCGCTGACCACCACGTCCGCGACGCGATCGGGCAGCGGCAGCGCCCGGGCGTCACCGACCTGGAAGGCCGCCCGGGGGTCGGTGACCCGGGTACGCGCGACCGCGACGAAACCCTCCGACGGGTCGATGCCGGTTATCTCGGCCGGATCGTTGTGGGTGAGGATCGTCGAGGTCAGCGCTCCGGTGCCGCTGCCCACGTCGAGCCAGTGCCGCCCCGGCGCAACGGCCAACCCGCGCAGGAAGTCCACAGCGACCAGGCGGCTCCACCGACCCACGTACGCCTCGTACGCGTCACCGTTCGCCCACACCGGCTGCACCATCCCGGAACGATACGACAGGCCGGGGCTGCCGATGCCGGCGTTCAGTCGAGATGGTCGGCGGGGGCGGTCTGGAGCAGCCAGGCCAGCGGCATCCGTGCCTGCGCCTCGTAGGTGCCATCCCCGTTCAGCCGGTGCAGGGTGACCGTCTGCGCGGCGTCCCGATCGACCACCCAGTACTGCGGGATCCCCGCCGACGCGTACTCCCGGACCTTGGTCACCGAGTCCATCGCCTCGGAGCCCGGCGAGACGATCTCCACGACGAGTACGACGTCGGTGACCGTGGCCCAGACGCTGCGGGAGGGCGGCTTACGCCAGACACTCACATCAGGGATACGACCACCGTCACCGTCCGGTCCGGAGATGCGCACACCGACTGCCTGAAGCACCTGCTCGGCGGGCCACCCCGCCACGATCAGCCAGGCGAAGAGGCGACTAGCGATCATGGCGTGTTCCGAATCTGGCGGCGGCATGACCGACAGGACCCCCTCGGGGCTGGTCTCGTAGCGGTGACCGTTCGGATCGGCAGCGTTCATCGCCGCCACGTCGTCGAGCGTCACAACGGCTGGCATGTGCATGCCGACAGCCTCAGCGCTCATGGGTCTCATCCTAGGGGACCACTGGCGCCGACCACCGCACCCGAAGGCTCAGCGACGCCGCCGCGCCGGGTCGAGCAGGGCGGGCGGGGTGTCGAACTTCTCGTCGGCGGCAAGATCGACCCCCGGTGCGACGATGGCGTCGATCGCGTCCAGCACGTCGGCCGGGAGCACGGTGTCCGCGGCGGCGAGTTGGGCGTGCAGGTGGTCGATGGTGCGGGGGCCGATGATCGCGCTGGTCACGGCCGGGTGCGCGGTGACGAACCCGAGTGCGAGTTGGATCAGGGTGAGCCCCGCCTCGTCGGCGACGGTGGCCAGCCGCTCGACGGCGTCGAGCCGGGCCTGGTTGGCCGGGACGCTGAGGTCGAAGCGGGCGGGCAGGATCGCTGAGCGGCTGGTGGTGATCTCCCGGCCGGCGCGGATCGCGCCGGAGAGCCAGCCCGAGGCGAGCGGACTCCAGGCCAGCACGCCCAGCCCGTACTGCTCGGTCACTGGCAGGACGTGGGCCTCGATCCCTCGTTGCAGGATCGAGTAGCTGGGCTGCTCCGTGACGTACCGGCTCAGGTGGTGCTCCCGCGCGGCCCACTCGGCCTGCACGATGCGGTACGCGGGGAAGGTCGAGGAACCGAAGTAGCGGATCTTTCCCGCCCGTTGCAGGTCGGTCAGCGCCGACAGGGTCTCCTCGTCGCTGGTGGTCGGGTCCCACCGGTGGATCTGGTAGAGGTCGACGTGGTCGACGCCGAGACGGCGCAGGCTGTTGTCCAACTCGGTGACCAGCCAGCGGCGCGAGCTGCCCCGCTGATTGCGCTCGTCGCCCATCGGCATGCCGGCCTTCGTGGCCAGCACGATGTCGTCGCGACGGCCGGCGATGGCAGTGCCGACCATCTGCTCGGACTCGCCCTGGCTGTACATGTCGGCGGTGTCGATCAGGTTGATTCCGGCCTCCAGCGCGGCGTCGACGATCGCCGTCGCCTCGCGCTGGCTGGTGTGTCCCAGCTTGCCGAAGTTCATCGCGCCGAGCACGAGGGTGCTGACCTGGACGCCGGTGCGCCCCAGGGTGCGGTACTGCATGGCTGTTCCTCCACTGAAGGGTGATGTGGCGCTGGCCCACAGGCTCTGGCATCCTGAACAAGTGGAACCATGTTCCGCTAAGAACAATACGGAACAGCGTTCCGTTTGCCAAGGCGAGTGACGGGGGTAACGGCGCGGTGGCCGACATCGACAGCGGATCAGGACGGCCGAGCCCGCGGAAGCGGGCCGACGCCCGGCGCAACGAAGCGACGCTGCTGGACGCCGCCGCCGCGGCCTTCGTCAGCGCGGGCGTGGACGCGCCGGTACGCGACATCGCCGCCAGGGCCGGCGTCGGTGTGGGCACCATCTACCGCCACTTCCCGACCCGCGCCGACCTCATCGTCGCCGTCTACCGGCACCAGGTCGAGGCATGCGCGCAGGCCGGCCCGACACTGCTGGCCGACAGCGACACACCGCATGCCGCACTCGCGCAATGGATCAACCTCTTCGTCGACTTCCTGGTCACGAAGCACGGCCTCGCCGAGGCGCTGCAGTCCGACAACGCGGCCTTCGAGACGCTGCACGCCTACTTCCTGGACCGCCTCGTGCCGGTGTGCGCCCAACTGCTAGACGCCGCTGCCGCAGCGGGCGAGATCCGCCCCGACGTGACAGCCTTCGAGTTGCTGCGCGGTGTCGGCAATCTCTGCATCGGCGCTGGTCAACCCCGCTACGACGCGCGTCGCATGGTCGAACTCCTCGTCGCGGGGCTGCGCCAACGCCAGAGCGCCGGGCCGCGCTAACTTATTGATCATGAAGGACTGGGAGCTTCGGCCTGCCTCGGCGGCGGACGTCGAGGCGGTGGCCGAGTTGCGGGCGGTGGTGCTGCGGGCCGATCTGGAGCGGCTCGGGCGGTACGACGAACAGCGGGTGCGGCAGCGCCTGCGGGACGGTTTCGCACCGGCGTACAGCTGGGTCGTCGAGGTGGGCGGCGCGTTCGCCGGCTGCGTGGCGCTGCGGCCCGACGCGGACGCCCACTGGCTGGAGCACTTCTACCTGGCCCCGCGGCTACAGGGCAGCGGCATCGGCACGGCGGTGCTGCGCGAGCTGCTGGAGCGGTGCGACAGCGCCGGCACGCCGGTGCGGCTGAACGTGCTGCGGGGCAGCCGGGCCCGAAGGCTGTACGAGCGGCACGGTTTCGCAGTCGACACCGAGGATCCGGTGGACGTGTTCATGGTCCGCGCTCCCAGGACGATCACCGCCGAGGACCGGCCAGTGTCAATGTAACGTTGACAGATGACGTCGGGGCTGGCTCGGTTGGCGGAGGTCCGCGCTGCCCGCGCCCGCCTGGACGAGCAGGAGCTGGAGATCATCGACCGCGCGCGCCACGACGGTGCGACGTGGGCCCAGATCGCGACCGCCCTCGGCCTCGGCAGCCGGCAGGCCGCCGAGCAACGTCGACAACGACTGGTGGCGGCGCGGTGGTCGCGGCGGCAGCAGCTCGACCTGCGGATGCCTGCGCAGATCGCGGCGTTGCGGGCGGCGGTGGCCGATCTCGGCCGGTGGATCGGCGCCGATCAGCGGTGGGACAGCCGATTTCGTCGGGCTGCGCTCGTCCGGAGCACGGTGGACGCCGCCTTGGACGCCGCCCCGGGCTCGCTGCACGCGTTGGCAGTGCTCCTCGCCACCGATCTCGCCGAAGCGGGTGAGCGACTGCCAGCGCCCGCCCGGAGCGCCGCAACGAAGATCAACCTCGCCCTGTCAATGGATCGTTGACATTACACAGCGGCATTGCCTGCACATCGCTCAAGCTTGAGGATGAGTCACCTCGACTCAACTCGGAGTGCTCATGCGTCGCAACGCCTGCCTGTTCGTGGCGATCTCCCTGCTGTCCGGCTTCGGCAGCAGCGCCATGTCCCTGGTCGCCGGCATCTGGATCCTGGACCTCACCGGCTCCACCAGCCTCGCCGCCCTCGCCGGGCTCTGCGTCTACGCCCCGGTGCTCGCCGGCCCGTGGCTGGGCGGTCTGCTCGACCGGGCACCCCGGCGACCGCTGGTCATCGCCGTCAACCTCGTGCTGGCAGCCTCCCTGCTGGCGCTCCTCGCGGTGCGCGGGGCGGGGCAGACCTGGCTCATCTTCGCCGTCTCGTGCGCCTACGGCGTCAGCTACGTGCTGATCGACGCCGGCGAGACGGCGCTGCTGCCGTCGGCACTCGCGCCAGCCGAACTCGGCGACGTCAACGGGTGGCGCTCCAGCGCGCAGGAGGGCATGAAGCTCGTCGCTCCCCTGGCCGGGGCCGGCCTCTACGCGTGGCGGGGCGGCCACGCTGCCGCCGCCCTCAGTGCGGCAATGCCGGTCCTGGTCGCCACCCTGTACGCGCTCCTTCGCCTGGACCGGACGCCCACCGACCGGCCCACCGAACGTGGCGACGGGCCGCGTACCGGATTGGTGGTCCTGTTCGGACAGCGAGCGACCCGACTGCCGGTCGTGCTCGCCGCGGTGTCGATCGCCATGTCCGGCCTTACGACCGCGGGAATCTACGCGATCGTCGTCACCGAGCTGCGCCTGCCGACGACGTTCCTGGGTGTGCTGGCCAGCGCGCAGGGCGCCGGTTCCATTCTCGGTGGCCTGATCGTCGGCCGGCTCATCGCGGCGAGAGGTCCCGGTGCCGTCGGTGTCGCCGGGACGGCGCTGTTCGCGATCGGCTGCCTGGCGCGCTGCCTGCCGTGGTGGCCGGCCACCGTCGTCGGGGCGATGGTGGCCGGCGTCGGGCTGCCCTGGACCCTGGTCGCGGCGGTGACCGCCGTGCAGACCCACACGCCGTCGGCGCTGCTGGGCCGGGTCTCCGCAACGGCCAACACCGCGATGTTCGGACCACTCGTCGTCGCGATCCCGCTCGGCTCCGCGGCCGTCCACCTCGGCGCCCGCCCGCCGCTCATGGCCGCCGCGGCGATCTGCCTGACCGCCGTGGTGGTGGCCACGATCCGCCGCCGGTCGACGCCACCCGACGAAACTCCTACCGCTTCCACACCACGCCGAACGGCGGGAACGGGTCCGGCGAGCCGCTGACCGGTGTCAGCCGCGGACCGGATGGGTCGCCTGGAAGGCGAGTCGACGGTCCGCGTCGGCGGCGATCCGGTCGAGGATGTCATCCAGGTCGAGGAAGACCGACCAGCGCTCGCGGCCGGTGGCGTCGGCAAGCCGGTCCACGAGCAGCTCTTCCAGTCGGTGACCCGCTTTCCCTTCCACACCTTGTCGGCCACGCTGACCAGCAGGTCGTCAACGCCGATGCCGTCCCGGTGCCAGGACGCGTGGTCGCGCGCGAAGCGGGCCGAGGCCTCGGCGACGCCGTGCTGAAGCAGCAACTCGTAACCGGCGGGCTCGTGCGCGGACCCGGGCCCGGACAACTCCTCCGGATGCCGGACCTTGCCGATGTCGTGGGTGGCGGCGCCGAAGAGCACCGCCTCGCTGTCGAACGGGAGTTGCGGGAACCGGTTCGCCATCGCGTCGGTGAGCTGCGCGGCCACGTCGTGCACGGCCCGCAGGTGCGCGGCGAGGCGCGGCGGCGCGTGCAGGGCCTCCAGTAGGGCGACGGCCTGGTCGGGCAGGGGCCGTAGCGGCGGGTCCGCGGGTGCGGTGAGGGCACGGCGCAACAAATCGGACGTCACCGCGGCAAGGGTACGACCAACCGCCGTGCGATCCGTTGATCAAGTGATGAAAAATAGGTCAGGAACGGCGCTCAAAGCTACTTTTCATCACTTGATCATGGTGCGAGCGGTGGGACGGGTTGACCCCGGCCCGGTGTCCCGGCAGCCCACACCCGGCGGCCGGGGCGGTCACAGCCGCGGCCGGTGTGACGGGCACCGGGACGGCGCCGCGACACTCGTGGATAGTGTCTAGTCATGCCGCTCAGTCCGGACGAGGTCGAGGTGTTCGAGCACTCCAGGGCCCGCCTGGAGGCGATCGCCTACCGCCTGCTGGGTTCGGCCAGCGACGCGGAGGACGCCGTCCAGGACACCTTTCTCCGCTGGCAGGGCGCGGACCGGCAACACGTCGAGACGCCCGAGGCGTGGCTGACGAAGGTCCTCACCAACGTCTGCCTCAACCAGTTGACCTCGGCACGGGCCAGGCGGGAGACCTATGTGGGCACGTGGCTGCCCGAACCGGTCCTCGCCGGGGACCGGATGCTCGGTCCGCTCGACACCGCCGAGCAGCGCGAGTCGGTCTCGATGGCGGTGCTCACCCTGCTGGAGCGGTTGTCGCCGAACGAACGCGCGGTGTACGTGCTGCGGGAGGCCTTCGGCTACTCGCACGGTGAGATCGCCGAGATCCTCGGCATCACCGAGTCGAACTGCCAGCAGACCTACCGGCGTGCCAAGCAGCACGTCACCGCCGAACGGGCCCGCGCGGAGGTCGACCGGGCCACCGCCCGGAAGATCGTCGCGGAGTTCCTCACTGCGGCCAACAACGGCGAGATCCAGCGGCTGGTGGAGTTGCTGACCGACAACGCGACGAGCACCGCCGACGGCGGCGGCAAGATCCCGGCCCGGGCCGCGCCGATCGTCGGCGCGCTGGCGGTGGCGAAGTTCCTGCGTGGCCTGTTCAGGCCCGCCGACGTCAAACGGGACCTGGTCGGTGGCAGCCCGGCCATGTACGTCACCACCGCCAACGGCGCTCCGGCGGTGGTGGTCGTGATCGACGACCGGGTCATCGGCGTGATGTCGCTGGAGGTGACGCCCGAGGGTGTCACGGCCATCCACAACCAGGTCAACCCCGACAAGCTCGTCCGCGCCACCCGGCAGTGGTCCGCCTCGGAGCACGAGGAGCCCACCCTGCACGTGTGGTGACCTGCGGTGACGCCGCTCAGTTCTCGCCGGCGGTGATCAGGCCGGTCTCGTACGCGCAGATCACTGCCTGGGTGCGGTCGCGGAGGCCGAGTTTGGTCAGCACGTTGCTGACGTGGGTCTTCACCGTGTGCTCGCTGACCACCAGGGTCTGGGCGATCTCCGCATTGGCCAGGCCGCGGCCCAGCAGGTGCAGGGTCTCCCGTTCGCGGGTGGTGAGCACGTTGAGGCGGGCGTCGGGCGCGGCGGCCGACCGGGGCGGCCCGGGTCGGTGGCGGCCGGTGATGTCCGAGATGATCTGCCGGGTCACCGACGGAGCCAGCAGCGAGTCGCCGGCGGCCACGACACGTACCGCGTGGACGAGGTCGTCGCGGCGTACGTCCTTGAGCAGGAATCCGCTGGCGCCGGCGTAGAGCGCCTCGTAGATGTAGTCGTCCTGGTCGAAGGTGGTCAGCATGATCACCCGACTGGCGCTCTCCGCGCAGATGCGGCGGGCGGCCTCGATACCGTCCATCGTCGGCATGCGAATGTCCAGGAGCGCCACCTGCGGCTGGTGCTCCCGGACGGCGGCCACGGCCGCGGCACCGTCACCGACGTCGGCGACGACTGTGATGTCCGGCTGGGCGTCGAGGATCATGGAGAATCCGCTGCGGACAAGCTCCTGATCGTCTGCGATCACCACCCGAATCGTCACGCTGGGAACGGTAGCCGAGCCTCGACTGTGAACCCGCGTCCACCTGTCACCGGTTCGGCCCTCGCCGTACCGCCGCAGGCGATCGCGCGTTCCCGGATGCCGACGAGGCCGTGCCCGCCGCCCGGGCCGCCGGTTCCGGCGCCATCGTCGGTCACCGTGACAGTGAGGGCATCGGGCGACCAGCCCAGGTGTACGTCGACGGTGCTGGCCGCCGCGTGCTTGACCGCGTTGGTGAGGGCCTCCTGCACGATCCGGTACGCGGCCAACTCCACGTCGGCCGAGACCGGGCGCGGCTCGCCGGTCACCCGCAGGCCGGCCACCGGTACACGGTCGATCAGCGACCGCAGTTGGGCCAGGGTGGGCTGCGGGCTGCGGGGACCGGGCTCGTTGCGCAGCAGGCCGAGCATGCCGCGCAGCTGCACCATGGCGTCGCGGCCGGCGGCGGCGATCGCGTCGAACGCCGCCTCGGCCCGCTCCGGTGCGGTGCGTACGGCGACCGGCCCGGCCTCGGCCTGCACGATCATGAGGCTCACCGCGTGGGACAGCACGTCGTGCATCTCCCGAGCGATCCGGGCCCGCTCGCGTGTGGCGGCCCGATCGGCTTCGAACTCGCGCTCCCGCTCGGCCCGGAGCGCCCGGTCCTCAAGGGCTGTCGCGCGCTCCTGCCGGGCGGCGCTGAGCCGACCCAGCACGTACGCGGTGAAGAACACCAGGAAGGTGTAGAAGTACTCGCTGACGCGGTTGGAGTTGAACGCCACCCCTGCGGCCACCCCAGGGAAGGTCGCGCCGAGTGCCCACCAGCGCTGCTGGCGACCACCGAGCGCGGCGACGGTGTAGAGGGCGACCAGCCCGCCGTACGCGAGCGGCTGCCCCGGCGCATCCGCTGCCTTGCCCGCGATAGTGGCCAGTGCCACCACCAGCAGGACCGTGAGCGGCACCCGTCTGCGCCAGATCAGCGGGATCGCCGTACCGGCGGTCAGCAGGTAGGCCAACGGCCCTGGCTCACCACCCGGTCCGGGAAGCACGAACGGCACTGACACCGCGATCAGGACGAACACGGTGATCGCCGCGTCCACCAGGTACGGATTGGTGGTACGCACGAGGCGGGCAAGCGACATCGCGACAGTATTCACAGCCCCTGACCTCCTCCCCCACTGGCACCCGATCCCCCCGGTGGTGGGGGGATCGGTTCGGGACTCGCCGCTCAGGCGAGGGCGGGCACCGGCTGCGTCGGGGTGGCGGCGGCGCCCCGGGCCAGCGGGAGGAAGGAGACCAGCAGCAGGGCCGAGCCCAGCGGGATCAGGTCCTTGTCGATGAACGGCGTGGCGAGGTCGGCCAGCACAAGGATCGGCGTCCACAGCTTGACCCGGCGCTGCACGGCGAGCAGGACGACCAGCACGAGCTGGCCGAGGTAGAAGGCGTAGGGCCCGAAGTCGTAGGCCAGCTGTGCGATGCCGGGCACTGTGCGCACGTCGTGGATGATCATGCTCATGCCGTAGTTGTCGGTAGCCAGAAAGCCGGCGACGAGGTCGATCGAGAACTGGGTGATCAGCGCCAACGCCCCGAAGGTGCCGGCCGTGGCGCTCACCGTCGCGAGGGCCCGGCCGCCAGCCATGCGGCGCATCTGCCAGAACACCGAGATGAACGCGACGAGCGCGCCGAGGAACGCGAGGTGCCCGATGGTCCAGGCCGGGCCGGGACCACGAACACCGTCCAGGCCGTCGATCAGACGGACGATGCCGTAGCCCATGACCAGGACCGGGGCGGCGACGAATGCGGGGCGAAACTGCATTGTGGTGACTCCTTGGGAGGCGTTCACGTCGTGTGTTCGACGTGATTGAGCCTGCCGTTTCGCCGCCGCGCGGACATCGCTCCGCCCGGCGATCTTGCCGCCGTCCGGCACCTCCCCCGCACGCATGAGCTCCTCCCTCGCGCGAGCGAGTGAGATCGAAAGCTGGTGACCCAGGTCATAGCCGCGGCCTGTCAGGAATCGCGCCGCTGTCCGGTTCAGGAAGCGACCACCCACCGAGACAGGAGTGCCACCATGAAGCACCGCATCGTCGTCCTCGGAGCGGGGTACGCCGGAGCCATGGCCGCCGGGCGCCTCGCCAAGCGGCTGCACACCGACGACACCGAGATCACCCTCGTCAACGCCGACGCGGATTTCGTCGAGCGGGTCCGCATGCACCAACTCGCCACCGGACAGGACCTCAAACCACGTCCGCTGAGCGAGGTCTACGCCGGCACCGGCGTCAAGCCCCGACTGGCGCGGGTCACCGCCGTCGACGTCGACAGCCGGACCGTCGCGCTCGTCGACGACAACGGCACCGACGAGATCACCTACGACACGCTCGTCTACGCGCTCGGCAGCGTCACCGCCGACCATGGCGTCCCCGGGGTCGCCGAGCACGCGTACGACATCGCCGGCAGGCCCTCGGCGCTGCGGTTGCGCGACCGCCTCGCCCACCTCGCTGCCGGCGGGACCGTGCTCGTCGTCGGCGGCGGCCTCACCGGCCTCGAAGCGGTCACCGAGATCGCGGAGACCCGGCCGGACCTCGATGTCGCGCTCGCCGCCCGCGGCGGTCTCGGCGACTGGCTCAACGGCAAGGCGCAGCAGCACCTGCGTGGCGTCTGCGACCGGCTCGGCATCACAGTGCACGAGCACAGCGACATCGCGCGGGTCGAGGCGGACGGTGCTGTCACCCGCGACGGCCGGAAGATCCCGGCTCAGGTGACGGTGTGGACGACGGGCTTCGCCGTGCACCCGATCGCCGCCGCCACGACAGTGGCGGTCGCCGACACCGGGCAGATCATCGTCGACGACAGCATGCGGTCGGTCTCACACCCCGAGGTGTACGCGGTGGGCGACGCCGCGATCGCCGCAGGACCGGGCGGCAAGCCGCTGCGGATGTCCTGCGCCTCGGGCATCCCGATGGCCTGGCAGGCCGCCGACGCCATCGCCGCACGCCTGACCGGTCGGGCGAAGTTCCCGAAGGCCCCGCTGCGCTACTTCAACCAGTGCATCAGCCTCGGCCGCCGCGACGGCATCATCCAGTACGTGACCGCCGACGACCGGGCCAGGCCGGCCCTCCTCACCGGGAAGCTGGCGGCCCGCTACAAGGAGTTCGTCTGCATGGGCGCGGCCTGGAGCATCGCGCACCCGATCATGTACCCGGTCCGCCGCCACCGCGTCGTCCCGACCCGATCGGAGATCCGTGCAGCCGTCTCCTGAGCGGCGCATGGGCGGCCCCGGCGAGGCCGTTGAGTGATGCCGAGTAGTGCCTGCGGTTCGGCGGGCCGCGGTCCCGCTGGGAGCGGCCCGCCCGCATTCGCCTGAAGCCGACTACCAGCCGTGGCCCCAACCGGCTTGAGCTGGCGCGGCCATCCAGGTGACCGCCAGGATGGCTCCGAGGGCCGTTGCGTAGATAACACGACGGATTCGCATCAAGGTCTCCCTCTCAAAGGGTGTGCTGCCGATGAACAGACGACAGCGCTGACGGATTGTCGGGGCCCCAACGTGTCGGCGAGATTCGTCACCCAGTTGTGCTGGCCAGCGTCTGGGTGATTGGACATCAGCGTATTGACGCCAACTCGGCGTCCGCTACGGTCGATGCCTGTTCCGAACAGAGGCGTCCTGTCCGGGCTGCTCACGGGGCTGTCCGGAGTTGTTCGAGGCGCTCAGACCGGCTGCGTCTGCGCGACCAGGTGCACCAGCACCAGCGTCGAACAACTCGGCTGGCCCGCTGGTCGTCCACGTACCCGCGTCTTCCCAGTCGGCGAGCCGGTCGGGTGGCCGTTCTGCCTCGCTTGTCACCATGCGCTCCCGCAGGCCGCCTTCGCCACCAAGGCTGCCGATCCTCGAGGCCGACGTGGTGGCGGCGCGGCCGAGCCGTCCGGGAAACGGCTCGGCCCGCTTGTCGCTGCGTCAGGGTGTCACCCGGGTGGCCGGGCTGTCGCCCGGCAGACCTCCCGCGTCACTGACCGTTTCCACCGGCGGCAGCGGGGTGGTCCCGAGGACGCCGCCGTCGGTGGAGTACGCGGTGAACGTGGCCGCCTGGTTCGGCGGTACCCGGGTGGTGCCGGCATTCGACGCGTCGAGGGCGACAGTGGCCGGGGGTGCGCCTCCGACCGTCACAGTGACGCGGGCCGCGTCCGGCGGGGCGATCACCCGCACCTCGCCCGTGGGAGGCCGGGTGCCGTCCTCGGTCCGGACCCGCCAGCCGATCGGTCGCCTGTCGACGCCCTCGGCTGGCAACAGCAGCCGCAGGTCGATCCACCAGCCGGTCCGATCGTCGCCGTGCATGGCGTACGCGATCACTCCACCGCCGGCCGGCTGCACGGTGAGCAGCGCGGCGGCCTGGCCGTGCTCGCGGCCCGACCACCGCACCCGCACGGTCGTGTCGACGGCCGGGAGGTGGCTGTTCTGGAGTGCCGTCTGGACGAAGTTGCGGAGGTTGGCGTCGTCGAGCGGCGCACCTCGGGCGGGTTGGCGAGCGCCGGCGAGCAGGGCGTCCATCTCCGGCCCGGTCGGATCGATCCCCGCGTACGGACCGCCGCCCAGACCGACCTGGAAGAACACCCGGTCGCTGCGGCTGACCCGGACGACGGGTTCGTTCGGCAGGGGTTCGGGTGGCAGCACGGCGAGCCCGACCCCGCCGCCGTCCGCCCTGGCGGTGTCCTGGTACTCCACAGTCCCCCTCGACGTGTATCGGGGGTCGCCACTGATCGTCACTGTGGAATCGGGCGGACCGACCGCGACCGCAAACCCGGCCCGGTCGGGGTATGCCTGCATCAGCGTCATCACCGGGTCGTCGTCACCCTCGCCGTGGCCGCCGTACCGCATCTGCTGGGCACCAGCTCCGGCCGGACCCACGTACCAGACCAGTGCCTCCCTGGTCAGCAGGCCGAACCGCAGCGGCACCGCGACCAGGGCGACCCGGTGGCCCGGCTGGTCACTGCCGTAGATCAGCCGGATCCGGTCACGGTCGCCGATCTTCCAGGCACCCACCGGGGCGTCGATTCGCACCGGCGGATCGGCGCTGATCCGCGCCCGGAGCGTGTCCAGCCAGGCCCGGTCTGCGGCCAGCGCGCCCCGCGGTGGCGCGTCGAGCAGCGCCGTGGGAGTGGCGGCGACCGCGATGCCCGGTGCCCATCCGGGCAACGGAACCACGTTGGTCTGGACCCCGACTAGCGCGACCCCGACCGCGGCGGCCAACGCCGTGCGGATCAGCCGCGTCCGCTGGTGCCGTCGCTCCCGGCGGGCGAACCCGGGCCAGGGGTCCTCGGGTACGTCGACGCCGTGCGCGGCCTGCCGTAGCGCCGGACTGAGCGTCGAATTGGCGAAGCTTCCGGTCATGCCAGTTCCTCCTCGAGCCGTACCGGGGACTGAGCGGCGGGTGGGGCGGCGAAGTCGCTCCGCAGCCGGGCCAACCCGCGCGACGCCTGGCTCTTCACCGCACCGACCGAGCAGCCGAGAACCTTTGCGGTGTCCACCTCGCTGAGATCCTCGAAGTAACGCAGCACCAGCACCGCCTGTGTCCGAGGCGGTAATCGCCGCAACGCGGCGAGGAGTAGTTGCCGCTGCTCCACCTGCACGTACGCGTCGTGCGTCGGCTGGCTGTCGCCGGTCAGCAGCGGCACCTCCAGCGGCCGCCGTCGGCGCCGCCAGGAGATCGCCGTGTTCACCATCGCCCGGCGTACGTAAACCTCGGGCGCGTCCCTGCGCAGCACCCGGCCCCAGCGCCGATGGGTCTTCTCCAACGCCGACTGCGTCAGGTCCTCGGCTGTCCCCCGGTCACCGGTCAGCAGGTAGGCCGTTCGGAGCAGCGATCCCCACTGTCGTTGGACGAACAGCCGAAACTCTTCGTCGTCGTCGTGCCGACTCACGCCACCTCCAGGTCGCGTCCACCTCGCGTCTAACTGCGGACGCAGAGTGAGACGCCACCGGTGGCCTCGGGGGTTGAGTGGAGGATCGCACGCCGGGCTCGCGCCTACGGCTCAGTCCTCTGGTTGTTGACCCGTCGACGGCCCGTCGGACCCGGCCTGGCGCTCGGCCAGCCAGATGGCGTGTCCCTTGAGCAGGTATCCGATCCAGTAGATCGCGAAGAGGATCAGGAAGCATGCGAAGAACACTCCCGAGATGATGCTCGCGAGAATGAGCGCTCCCTCGCCGTCGCTCAGCCCATAAATCATGAACCCGACGAGGCCCAGGAGAAAGAAGAAGACCATGTAGAGCGGCAGTGTCGAGCCGTCGGCTGGGTGGGACGCGCGAGGCAACCACGGGACGCGAGGGTCATTACTGATCACCTGCCGAGTATCGGGGACACGCCCGGTCACCATCCGTCCCTGTCAGACACTCGTCGGCGCTGCCGTCCGGTGGCAAGCGAACCGGGATCCCGCTCCGCCTCGACCAGGGAGGTCGAGGCGGAGCGGGACCGTCGACGGGCTACCGGTTAGAACCCGCCCCATTGTTTGGCCGAGCATTTCCAGGTCTTCCCGCCGTTCTGCGAGACGCACCAAATGAGGATCTTGCCGAGGATGGGCAGGTTGAGGGTGAAGAGGTGGCCCCGGGTCTTTGCGTACACGACGCCGGACTTCTCGGCGATGTCGGCCAGCGCCCACCCGGGGTCCGGCCCGTCCACTGTCGCCACCCGGCGCATCGACTCGATGTCCTTGCCGTCCAGCAGCGTCTTGATTTCGTCCGCCGTGGGCTCACGTTCGCCGATGAGCGTCTCCACTGTGTACGGCCCGTCGGCGGCGACGCCGTTGGCCTTCTCGAAGGCAGCCTTCGTCCCGCCCACAGTGGTGCCGCCATCAAGGTCGAGGGTGAGGATCACATCGCCCGTCCGGCGCGACAACAGGCACTGCCAGATGGTCTTGCCCGAGGCGACGCACATGGTCAGACACCACTCCCGGCCGTCGGGGGTGGAGGAGGAGAAGAGCAGTGACGTCGCCGTCCCGCTGTCGCCGCTGCCGTCGTACGCCCCGTCGGCGAGGTCGGCCATGGTGGTGCCGAGGACGCCCCGGCTGCCCGGAATCGTGCCGACGACAGTGACCCCGTCGACCTCCTTGCCGGCGGCGAGCGCTTCGAGTTGGTCGCCGGTGAGGGTCCGCCCGCCGGTGTCGACGGCCAGCACCTTGTCCAGGTCGCCGACGGGTCGGCCGGTCAGGTCCTCGAACTGTTGAAGCATCGTGCCCGGGGCACCGGGGTGGTCGGTGATCGTCGTCCGGGCCTCCCCCTCGGCGGCCTGCGACGGTGCGTACGAAGCGGTCAGCCCGACGATCAGGGCGGTCGTGACGATGGTGGCGCGCCTGGTGATGTCCCGCAGAGTTGTCATCCTGTCCTCATCTCGGTGATCGGTGTCGGCGGGGTGGGCCGGGCTACCAGCGACACGTGACGATGTCGCCGAAGTCGTTGGGGGACCCCAGGTCGCAGTGGTCGTCGATCCACTCACCGATGTCGCTGATGGTGTCCACGATCCAGGCGATCGCCGCCTTGATCGCGCCCCAGATGCTGAAGTAGACGACTGTCGTCTCGGGGGTGCCGCCGGCCTCGTCGATGACGTCCTTCGTCGACATGGCGGCATTGGGCTTCTCGATGATGTCCAGCACCCGTACCCCGGTGGTGTCCTTGCCGGCCAGCAGCGCCTCGACCTGCTCCGGGGTCCGCTCCTTGCCGTCGTCGACCGCCACTATCGCGCGGTCGATCAGCGCCTCTCGACTGCCGCTGACGGCCTGGGCGATGCCGGTCATCTCGCCCACCGTGAGGTCGTTGCCGAGCGCCGGCCCGGTGAACCGCCGCACCGAGACGGCACCCGCCGGGTCGATCCGGATCTCGCCGGCCGTGATCATGTCGTCTGCTGAGAACGGCGCCCAGGCGAACGTCCACTGCCCGGCGACGCAGCGGAACTGGCCGTACTCCCGGCCCTCGGGCGCGGTGTCGGTACGGACGACTTCGCCGCGCTCGTCGACGTGCTGGACCACGCAGTCGGCGCCCTTCTGCGGCGGCTTCTCGGTCTGGGCCACGGCGGCGGAGGACATGGCCAGCACCGTCCCGCTGACCACCCCGATCACCGCGAGGCGGTGTGCCAAACGACTCATCGAACGCTCCATTCCTGATGCGGAAGAAACTGGTGTCCGAAGAGTGGCGGGGAAGGCTGAAGCGGCCCGGAAACGGCGCTGAAAGCGGCGTACGTCAGTGCAGCCGCGTGGCGTCGAGCTGGTCGAGGTCGGCGCGGATCGCGTCGGCGTCGGCGTCGCCCAGCTCGTCGAGGATGGTCAGGGCCCGGCGCCACGCGGCACGGGTGGCGGGGAGGTCGCCGAGCGCCCGGTGGCTGCCGCCGAGATTGACGTACGTGCTCGCTTCGGCGTACCTGTCGTTCACCTGCGTGAAGAGTTCGAGGGCGTGTTCGTAGCAGGCGATGGCGCGCCGGTGGTCGCCGAGCTGGTGGTGGGCGTGGCCGAGGCTGTCCCAGGTGTCGGCCTGCCCCTGGACGTCGTCCACCTCCTGCAACATCCGCAGCGCCTCGCCGCACGATGCGAGGGCATGGTGGTAGTCGCCGAGCAGCGCTTCCTGCCAACCGACAGCGTTGAGGGTGTACCCCTGCCCGGCCCGGTTTCCGGTCCCCCGGAACAGGGTCAGCGCCCGCCGGGAATGGCGCAGCGCCTGCTGGTGCTGCCCCTGCCGCTCGGCCAGTTGACCGAGGTTCAGGCAGGTGTGCGCCCGCCCGGCGTCGTCACCGAGGTCGGTGAACAGGTCGAGCGCGCGCCGCAGGTGGTCGTCGGCCTCGTCGTACCGTCGGAGCCGGGAGCAGGCGAGACCGAGGCTGCGGTGCGCGTGGCCCTGCCCCGCCTGATCCCCGATGCGGGACGCGGCGGCCAGCGCGATCCGTTGCGTGCCGAGCCAGTCCTGCCAGTGCCCCTGCCGGTGCAGGAAACCGGCGATGGTCCAGGCGAGCCGCCAGGCGTGTCCCTCGAACCCGGAGCGCGCCGCGAGCGGTACCGCGGCGAGGAGGACGGGGACCTCGGTGGTGAACCACGCCGCCGCGGTCGACCGGCTCCTGCGGCGCTCCAGGGTCACGCCCGCCGAGGGTGGCGGGAGGTTGATCTCGCTGAAGTGCGGGTGCAGTGCCAGGTCGGCGGCGTGAGCGTTGTGCAGGCAGTGGTCGAGCAGCCGGTGAATGGCGGCCCGACGCTCGGCCGGCGGCTCGGCCTCGTCGGCGAGGCTGGCGGCGTACGCGCGCAGCAGGTCGTGGAACGCGTAGCGCCCGTACGTGTGCTCGGTGAAGAGATTCGCCCGGGTCAGCTCGGTGAGCAGGGAGCCGGCCGCCTGCCCGTCGACACCGGCCAGGCTGGCCACGGCCGGAGCGGAGACGTCCGGGCCGGGATGCAGGCTCAGCAGCCGGAACAGCCGCGCCGCAGGTGGGCTGAGCGTCCGACACGACCAGGAGAAGACCGCCCGCACGTCGGTGGCCTCGTCGCCTGCCCGGAAGGCGTCCAGGTCGCCCAGCTCGTCGGCGACGGAAGCCAACGAGAAGTGCCGGTTGGTGGCGGCTCTGGCGGCCACGATGGCCAGGGCGATGGGCAGCCGCGCACACCGGTCGGCGATGGTGTCGGCAGCGGCGGGCTCGGCGGCGACCTGGCGCTCCCCGAGCCGGCGGACCAGCATGTCACGGGCTTCGCCGGGGCTGAGCAGGTCGAGCGGCACCGGTTGGGCGCTTTCGGTGACGACCAGCGGGATGAGCTGGTCGCGGCTGGTGACGATGGCGAGACAGTCCGGTGAGCCGGGCAGCAGCGGCCGGACCTGTTCCGCGTCGCGGGCGTTGTCCAGCACCACCAGCACTCGCTTGCCCGCCACCGTCGTGCGGTACAAGCTCGCCATCGTGTCCGTGTCGCGGGGCATCCGGGCCACCGGAACGCCGAGCGCCTCCAGGAAGCCGTGCAGCGCTCGCGCCGGTTCGGTAGGTGTGCCCGCCGGGTCGAAGCCGCGCAGGTTGACGTAGAGCTGCCCGTCGGGGAAGCGCTCGGCCGCGCGGTGCGCCCAGTGCACGGCGAGGGCGGTCTTGCCGACGCCGGCGGTCCCGGACACCACGACGGCGCCGCCCCGGTCGACCAGCGCGTCGAGGGCCGCGAGCTCCGCGTCGCGTCCGGTGAACGTGGGTACGGGGGGAGGCAACTGCGCCGCGACCCGCGGTGGTGCCGCCGTGGCCGGTGCGGCGATAGCGGTGTCCTGGCGCAGGATGGCGCACTCCAGGTCGCGTAGCCGCGGACCCGGGTCGAGGCCGAGGTTCTCCCGCAGGTTGTCGCGCAGCCGCCGGTACGTGGCGACCGCCTCCCCCTGTCGGCCGTCGCGGTACAGGGCGAGCATCAGCTGCGCGTGCAGGTGCTCGTCGAAGGGGTGCTGTCGGACGAGCCGTTCCAAGCCGGGGACGAGGCTGGCGTGCTCACCGACGGACAGCCGGGCCTCGGCGAGCGATCGTTCGGCCTCCAACCGTAGGCGTGCCAGGTGTTCGGCCTGCTCCTCAAGCCAGGCCGACCCGGCCACATCGGCCAGCGGTGGGCCCCGCCACAGTGCCACGGCGGCCGTCAGGTGCCGTACCTGCTCGTTGCGGTCCGTCGAGCGCCGGGCCAGCTCGATGAGGCGTTCGGCGGCCTGGACATCAGTGGAATCCGGCCCGGTGTCGAGCAGATATCCGGGTTGCCGCGCGACGATCGATCCGGGCTCGCCGAGCACCCCGCGTAGGTAGGAGACGTGGCGTTGCAACGTGTTCGCCGCGGTGGCCGGTAGCTGGTCGCCCCAGACCACGTCGATGAGCCGGTCGATGCTGACGACACGGCCCGCGTGCAGCGCCAACGTGGCCAGTACCGCTTTGCGGCGCACGCCGTTCACCGCCTGCGGACTGCCGCCGACGACCACCTCCACCGGCCCGAGCAGCCTGACGCGCACGCCCGTACCAACCATCGAAATCACCGAATCAAACTAACGTCCCCAGCCCAGCAAACTCGATCTATTCGTCGCGTAATGGACACGATCCACGGGGCACCAGAAACGGACTCCGGGAGCTACCGTCTAGCGCACTACGGCTGGGAGGTGCGCCAATGGGCCATCGGCTGCGGCGCGTCGCGATGCTGCTGCTCGGTGCCGTGTTGCTGGGTACGGTCGGCCTGAGCCTCGGTTCCTGGTACGGCGGTCGCGGTGTCACGCCGCCCAGCGACGACCAGGCGCAGAGCCTGGCAGCGCACCTGCTTCCTGGCGCGGTGCCGGGCGACTCGAGTCTGGTCGAGCACGGCTACCGGTGGGGCGTCAGTCTCGCTGCCGACGACCTGGGCTCGGGCCACACGTCCTTCTGGTACCACGATGGTGACGACTGTGGGCTCGCCGAGAAGCTGCGGCGCAGCGCCGTGACGCAGGGGTGGCAGGGCCTCCGCCGCGTCCCTGGCTACCTGTGCGACGGCTGGCGGGCCGAGCGCGACGGACTGACGGTCACGCTCGACTATTCGGCGAGCGGAGCAGAGCTGACCATCGCACCGGCCGCTCCCGGCAAGTTCCTACCCAGCACGGTCGCTGGCACCCTCGCGGGCGCCGCAGCCGGCGCGGCGCTGTTCGGGTGGGTGGCACGGCGACGTCGACCCGTACGCCTGCTGGTCTGCACCCTGGTGACGGCTGGCCTCCTCCCGGGCGTCGCCCTCACCTGGACGGCCCTGGGCCCGGGCATCGTCACCGAGCCGGTCTGGCCCGTCTGGCCCGCTCTCGCTGCCCTGCTGGTGCCCCTGTGGCTCGTGCTCCTCCTGGTCGGCGTGTATGCCTTCCCGAAACGCGAGACCGAGACCGACTCCAGCTCTCGGGTCACGGCGGTGGTGGTGAGTGTCGCGTGCGCGCTGGCCCCCGGGGTGATGGTCGCCGCGCTGCTCTTCATGTTCGTTCGAGCGCAGCCCGACCGTCCGACTGCCGTCGACCCCGTCGTGCCGTGGCCGACGACCGAAGGCGGCAACGTCCAACCGTCCCCGTCCTTCCGATAGGTGCCAGAACTTCAATGCACGATCTGGATCAGGGATGGCCGTAGGCTGGCCTCGCCCACGAGTCGCCGATGGAGGGCGCTGTGACCACACGTAACGGCAAGGTGATCGCCGACCAGACCATCTTCGCCGACGGGTACTCGGCCGGGCTGAACCAGAGCGAGGAACGCCCGTTCGGCGACGACGGTGGTGACGGCTGGGGCCGTGGGCTGCACGCCTGGATGTTCGACGCCGCCGAGGAGAACCAGGCCGAGCTCGAACTGAGCAACACCGCCTCAGCGGTCATCATGGGCCGCAACATGTTCGGCCCGGTGCGCGGCGGATGGGATCGGCAGTGGAACGGCTGGTGGGGTGACGACCCACCGTTCCACAAGCCGGTGTTCGTGCTCACCCATCACGCACGCGAGCCACAGCCGATGACGGGCGACACCACCTTCCACTTCGTCACCGACGGGATCGAGTCGGCGCTCGCGCAGGCTCGCGCGGCGGCCGGTGGCGGCGACATCCTGATCCACGGCGGTGCGACCACCATCAACCAGTACCTCGCCGCCGGTCTGGTCGACGAGCTGCGGCTGCACATCGTGCCGGGCACCCTCGGCGCCGGCGTCCGGCTGTTCGAGGGCGTCCCGCCGCTGAACCTCGAACAGGTGACGGCGCGTGCGGCGAGCACGGTCCTGCACGTCACCTACCGCGTGCTCTCCTGAACCGACGGAGGATGCGTTGTCTGCCATCGCGTCACTGACAGTGATCCCCAGGGACAGCATCACCGAGCTGGCTCGCCTGGCCCGCACATCGCCATCGTCGTTCCGCGCGTACCTGGCCGAACACGGGAGCAGGGCGCGGCAGGAGTACGACTGGTCCGGCTACTGCATGCTGTACGTCCTGACCTATCTGGAGGAACGCGGCATCGACCTGGAACCGCCGGAGTTCAATGCCGAGTCCGAGGCCATCAACAGCGCGCACGGCCTGACCACGCTCATCACTCCAGCGCCAGGGTTACCGGATCAGCTCGACCCCGGCGCGCACCGCGAGGAGGAGTTGGCCGCGCACTTCGAGGAGATGGGGGTGGCCTTCGAGGAGAGCGGCACGGCCGGTCTGGACACGCTGAGGCTGTTGCGCGACAGCATCTCCGAACTCCGCGAAGACCAGGTGTTGCTGCTCAACATCGGCTGAATGCTGCCGATCAAAGGTGAGGTCGGCAGCATTCAGCGCGTCCGCGAACAGAGTCAGGGTGACCCACAGGTGTAGAGCCAACTCCTGCCCCGCGTGGTGGCATCGACCGTTGTAGGGTGCTGCCGTGGGATACTCGGTGATGCCCTCAGGCCGTCTGCACCTCCCGGAGTCGGAGGACGCGGCTGCGGTCGCCGCTGTCCAGGCCGCCCTGGCTGAACGCGGTGGTTGGTACAGGCCGGGTGAGTTTCCGTCGGATGGCACCCTGGTCGACCTGGCGGATCCGGCCAGGGCCACAATCGTCCGCGACGGAGACTGGATCGAGTTCGGGTACGACGACGAGGGCGACCCCAAGTGGTCGAACCACACGACGGCCTTCTACGTCGCGATTGCGCCGTTCGTTCGCTCGGGAACCGTCCAGATCGAGGGCGAGGACCGCTCCCGCTGGTCGTACACCTACGCGAACGGGCAGATCACCCAACAGGGTTGGAACGGTTGGGATGGGTCCATCGAACCGTTTGGCGAGTATGTGGACCACCCGTAAGCGCGGTCACCCACCGCCCGCCAGGACTTCGGAGTCTCCTCGCCGCGCAGTCTCCCAGACCGGCCGCTGGGGCTCGTCGTTGTGCACGACGATGTCGGCGTGCCGGATGGGGCGAGCCGTAGCGAAGTAGAGCTGCTGCGAGGGGATGTAACGCTCGCGCCAGCGCCGCTCGATATCTACCCGGGTCGACACCCGGCGCTCTCGGATCACGGCACGATCCACTGTCTTCTCCAGCGCCGTCGACACGAAGATGCGCAGGTCCCACCGATCAACCAGTTCCGGGCGCAGGAGGAAGACGCCGTCGAAGACGAGCACGGCGTCGGCCGGGGCGGCCGTGACCGGCGGGGACAGCACGGCATCCGCGCTGCGGTCGTAGACAGTGGGCTGGAAGCGTCGATCTCCGCCCGGCCCCAGCGGATCGAGCAGCACCCGGTTCAGCGCCGCGTAGTCGTGGGTGTCGTAGTAGCAACCTTCGGCCGAGTACTCACCGCGCGGGTAACGCTGCGCCCGGGGGAAGAGGAAGTCGTCGATAGTCGCGCGGATGACGTCGCGGCCCTTCTCGCGCAGGACGACGGCCAGCTCATCGGCGAGGGTGGTCTTCCGGGCGGCGGGCGGCCCGTCGATGGCGACCCGCGTCGGGTGGGCGACAGCGACGGACCCGACCACCTCAGCCAGGTGCCCGAGCAACTCGTCACGAGTGCCTTGAACCATGACTCCCCGTCCTCACGGCATCCATCAAGGTCGTTCACATCACGTACGGTCTGGCGATGATGGCACGGATCCTGGCGCACCTTCGCCCGCCGCTCGTCGTGTGCGGACAACTGGTTGCCCTGGTGTTGCTCACCCTGGACGCGCGCCGTGAATGGAGTGCGTACGGGCTTGTCGTGCTGCTCCTGTTGCTCGGTGCGCTTGCCGCGATACCAGCGGCGTTGGTCGACTCGCCGAGGTTCCGGCCGATCAGCCTGGTCGCACAGACCGTCGGAGCCGGCGTCGTCGCGCTGGCTCTCCACGACTCGACCGACAAGCGGGCCCTCTGGGTGTACGCACTGTCCACCCTGGTCGCGGTGATCGCGCCGGCCAGCCGGCCAGGGCTCGGCCGGGCGACGGTGATCGGCGTGGGCTCGGCGCTGGCGCTCACCATCGGCGTGTCGGCTCCAGCACTGGCCTGGGATGGTGGTCAGCCCGAGGCGGTGGTCTGCGTGCCGCAGGGGGATTCCGCTGAGGAGCTGGTGCGCGAGAGCCACCGCTTCGACCCGAACAACGTGGTTGCGGGCTTCGGGTCAGAAGGGCCGCAAGCGCCGTGCCTGGAAGTGTTCTTCGACCCCGGTGCCACCGACGGCGACGCCGACGACGTCGTCCGCCGCTACTCCGAGGACCCGAGGGTCTCATCCGTCAGCCGGACACGCTGACACTCGGCGCACAGGTGCGCCGGACCTCGATACTCCAGGCTCGTGGTGTGCGTGGCGGGGGGCGCTACCCCTCCGCCGGCAAGTCGTGAAACCACCGGCGGGACGAGGCGGGCACCAGCAACAGGCCGACGATGACTGCCGCAGCGACGATCTGCAGCAGCCCTAACCCACCAGCCTCGGTGATCGTGACGACGCCGTACCCCACGCTGACAGTCGAGAAGACGGTCGTCCAAAACCGGGCCCGCCCGCTCCCACGCCACAAGCCGTAAGCCAACGCCAGGAGAAGAAGTACGCCTATCAACCCGGTGGCAACGGATGGACCATTCGCAAACATCATCGACGCCGGGATGACGGCGCCCACAAGCAGAAGCACGGCGGCGACGGCGACCGGCATCGGAATGCGTCGCTGGCTCTGCTCGATCATCGGCTCATGCTAGGCGTCATTCATTCGGTCCACTAGGCTGCGGCCCGCTACAGCACCACCGGGACCAGTTCGATGCCGCACATCGTCACGTGGGGCTCAACCAGTCGCTTGGCCTCCTCGGCATCCTTCTCGGTGAGGAAGACGCCGAGGTTGTGCCACCTCCGACGGCCGTCCTGCTCGGTCAATGCAGTCAGCAGGTGCAGGTAGCGGTGTCGTTCCCGGCGTACGCCCTCTGGTAGACCGGTGAGGAACGCATCCGCCACCTTCTGTGGCGAGGCGATGTCCAGCTCGCCGCCGACTCCGCTGAGCGGCTTGACTGGCCACATCGGGTCGTACGGACTGAACGTGTTGAAGAACGAGGGCTGTACGTCCGACAGCTCGCCCTCGCACCACCCGACATTGACGGTGATGACGTGGCCGGTCACCCCTTCACTCTCCAGCACGAGCACCCTGGCATTCTCCGAGCGGTAGCCGTCGTCACTGATGTCACCGCAGATCCGCGTGGCCTCGTCCCTGGTCGCGCACCGGATCACCAGCCCGCGGTACGCCGCCTGGATCTGCACGGCATCGACCGGGTTGAACAGCACCTCGATCGTCGTCGGAAGCCGGCCGCGACCCTCGGGCATCTGGTCCGCCCGCAGCAGAAGCTGGCCGTACGTCGCCGAGTACGACCACAGCGCGAACAGCCGCTCGCTGCGGAAGAGTTCGACACCCGGGCGGAAGTCCTCGTCACGGTCGAGCCAGACCTTCGACGTCATCAGGTCACCCTCCGACACCGCGACGGCGATGGTCAAGATCAGGATTCCGAAGCTCGGGTGCGACAGCGGTTTGGGGGATCTCCTAGTCGGCTCGACGGTGCGGGCGTCGAGGTGACATGACCGAGCCACACTTCTACGGCGCTGCCAAAGCTGGGCCCATGGTGGTCTGAGGATCGTGCCGTTAGCGCGGGGGCCCGAAGCGTCAGCTTGAGAGGCGCCGATGTCCAGCTGTAGCGTTCTCCCAGTGGGACGGCTAGTGGACCGGCACCGTGATCTCGCCGGGTGGTTGGTGACGCCGCTGTTCACCCTGGTAGCCGCTCCAGTGTTGGCCTGCCTCGTCGGGGTGTTGGGAAGCCTCGGGGACCACAACGGCCCACCGGCCCTGTGCAAGGAGGCCATGGCGGAAAACATGTGCGAGGAGACCAGCCTCGGGGTGGTCGGCGTACATGTGGTCATCTCAGGCGGCATGTGGTTGCTGCTCTGGGTCATTCCGTGGTGGCGAGGTCTTCGCACAGTGCGCGTTCTGCTGGCCGTCGCCGCGACCGTCGTTCTCGTACTCCTACCAGTACGGATGTTCAACTGGTCCTGACGCACCTGACAATCGCGCGTCGCGTTTCGGAGCAGCCTGCGCTGGGGCGAACTGGCCACGCTACGAATGGTGGGGCGGGCGGGGCTCGAACCCGCGACCGAGGGATTATGAGTCGGTGCCCGAAGTAGGTCGTGACCTGCGCGAGAATGCTCCACCGCAGGTCAGTCGGGGTGCTGGCAC
The DNA here is from genome assembly GCF_040677775.1 of Micromonospora sp. NPDC053740. Lineage (NCBI taxonomy): Bacteria > Bacillati > Actinomycetota > Actinomycetes > Micromonosporales > Micromonosporaceae > Micromonospora > Micromonospora sp. NPDC053740. The sequence continues at coordinate 207,389 of NZ_JBFASO010000012.1, read as the reverse complement.
GACGCGGGACGACATGAGACGACCTGGGAGGCGCATTCCGTGACCCCATGGGGTCACCGGATTCGACTACCTTCCACCGCATGGCGACGATCGAGCATCGAGCCCAATCGGTGCGGGTGTGCTGGCGGCTCGGTGGCACCCGTGACGGTGCGCGCATGTCCGCCGCGTTCGCCGCACCCGACCCGGCGGACGCGCTCGCTTTGGCGCAGCAGGCGAAGAAACTCGTCGAGGCGTACGGGCACCGGATCACCCGTGAGGAGGTGCTGCGGGTCGTCCTGCCTGAGGAAGAGACCCCCAGCCCCGGCGGTATCATCCTCGCCGACTGGGTGAAGCTTTGGTACGAGGACCGCAAGCCCGTCAACCCTGACGTGCCCGGCATGGATGACATCCAGCTCGACACCCTCGACAAGTACATGCAGATCATGAAGTCGCGGGTGCTGCCGTACCTGGGCCACAAGTACCTGACTGAACTGACCGCCGAAGAGAGCGGCGAGGCGACACTCAAAGAGTGGGTGCGGGCGCTGCGGAAGTCTCGGGTGAAGCGCACCAAGAACAACCCGGGCGGGAAGCCGATATCCGCGAGTTCTGTCCGTGCCGCCCACGTTGTTCTGCACATGGTGCTCGGTGCGGCGGTGCCGCGATTCATCCCGTTCAACCCGGTCGCCCGGCAGGGCGGTGAGCGGAAGAACCGGCTTGGCTTGCCGAAGGCGCGGGCGTTCGAAGGCATGTTCCTGGACGTGTGGGAGGTTGAGCGGATCACCCAGTACTGCGACGACCAGATCCGCGACCTGTGGTTCGTTCTTGTCAACACCGGCCTGCGGCTGGGTGAGCTGTTGGTGTTGCGGGTCCAGGACGTGACCGTGGAAGGCAAAGAGCCTGAGGTTCGGGTGCGGCGGGCGTTGAAAAGCGACGGGTCGATAGGGTTGCCGAAGTCGGAGACGTCAGTTCGGGCGGTGTCAGTGTCAACGGAGGTGGCCGCAGTGCTTGCGGCCAGGTGCAAGGGCAAAGGCCCCCGGGGGCTGATCTTCCCGTGTCCGGGCAAGAAGAAGACCAAGGGCGCGGAGCAGACGTGGTCGGAGAACAACCTGTACCGCCGGCATTGGTTGCCAGCGGTTGCGGAGGCGATGCGGTGTTCGGAGCACCCGCCGCCCGACCCGCCGAAGCCGGCCCGGGGTCCGCTTCGGAAGTTGCGCCACGACGAGGTGTCGACGTGTGCGTGCCCGGGGGTGCTGCGCCGCCGGCCCCGCCTGCATGACGGCAGGCACACCCACGCCACGGACCTGATCCGCGACGGGTGGGAGCTACACGACGTGCAACGCCGCCTGGGGCACGCCTCGCCGGTGACGACGTTGACAATCTACGGGCACGCGTGGGATGGGCCGAAGCGGAAGATGCTCGACGAGTTGGCGGAGCGCCGCCGCGCGAAGCTCCTCCGTGATGACGAGGCGGCTTAGGCCCCGCGTTCGCGGGCTTCTTGCTGTTCGGCTTCTCGTAGCCGGGTGATTTGTTCGAGTAGCGAGTCGGCCCATTGGCGGAGCGGCCCGGACCTGTTGGGGTTGGCGCCGATAGCCCGTACGGCCTCTTCGAGTTGGCTGAGGGTTGGGCCTTCGAGGGGTGTGGGTTGCCCGCCGCCGAGGATGTCGCGGATGCTGCCGGGCGCCCATTGGAGTGTGCGTTCGATTCCGGCGTAGTTGTGGGGCAGTGTCTTGCGCGCGTCGGCTTCGAGGTTGATCCATGTTCCACGGGCGATGCCCGCCTGTTCGGCGGCGGTGTTGACGGTCAGGCCCAGGCGCTCTCGGCGCTCGCGCACGATGGCTCCGAGTGTTGGTTGCCACTCCCCAGCGTTAACCACACATCGAATCGTCGCAGTACAAGGATGTGCAATGGAAGGCAGGGTGCGAAGGTTGGACGCGTTTGGCCTGTGTTGAACTTGATGCAACTTGCTTGGTCGCGTCTCTAGCTCAAGCGTTGCACACTGTTGTACAGTGTTGGACATGACCTACGAGCACGCCAGCGTAGAGATCGACGGACGGAAACTCCGCCGACTCCGCAAGGACGCCGGGCTCAACGTCGTCCAACTAGCCGAAAAACTCGGCATCTCCTTCAGTTACCTAGCGGCGATCGAACGCGGCGACCGGCCAACCGTGCCGCCCGCCCGCTACATCACCATCTGCGACGCGCTCGGCATCGAAGACCGCACCGCCCTGCACAAGCAGCAGGTGGCCGCATGAACCCCGACGGCCCGTTCACCTTGCCCGAGGTGGCGGCCATGACCGGCCTGTCCCTGCGTTCGATTGAGCGGGGCTGCCGCAACGGCACGATCGAGCACACGCCGATCGGCGACGGCACGATCAAGCAGCACCGGCGCATGTTCCCGCACCAGGTGAAGAAGCTGCTCGAAGCGCGCAGGCAGGGCGCCACCAAGCCGCTGACGAATGTGAGTCAGCCGCCAACGGTCGAACCGGTTGACCCCCTGACTGAGGCCCGTGCCGCTTCCAGGCGGCTGAACGCCCGCCGCAAGCCTCTGCGGAACGCCGCATGACCGCCACGGTGATCGTGCATGCAGCTGGTACAGCACGCCCGTTGTTGTCCGGCGGTTGGGCCGTCGATTTGGGCGACGCGCACCCGACGTGGGCGCCGAACCGTGACGCAGCCCGTGACGTGCTCGATGCCCGCACCCCACGAACCACCCGCATCCTCCCGTCGGGTGAGGTGCCGACGCCCGGCCTTGCCACCTGCGTTGCAGCGCGGGCGGGCGAAGCGGTGACCGCGCCAACGGTTCCCGCAGGCGACAGCTTCCGCTCCCCCTGAACGAGCAGAACGCCCCACGGCCGGAATCCGGGGGCGCTCGATGCTCCGCCACCTGACCTGATTCCTGGATAAGAGGAGATCGGCCACGATGACCATTCAAGTAGACCACATCAGCCGAACGGTCGATGTTAGCCCCCGGGTTCTGCCCGGCCCGTCGGATGAGGTGGCGTGGACGCTGCCGCTGGTCGCCGCCCTGGCCCGCACGACCCCCGATGAGGTGGCGCACACCCTCGCCCACCCGGTGCCGCAGTGGGGTTGCCCGTACGGGTCGTGCGCGGGCGCGGAGGTCGCCTACCGGGATCCGTCCGCAGAGCTGACGTGGCGTGAGGACGCCCGGGTGTCGCCCGTCCGGCACGAGGTGACGGTGTGACCGGCTACTCCACCGTTCTACGGGCCGACGCTCGGGCCATCCCGATGCCCGACGCCAGCGTGGACCTGATTGTCACCTCGCCGCCCTACTTTGCCCTCCGCTCGTACACCGATGGCGGTGAGCACTACGACGGGCAGATCGGCGCGGAGCCGACACCGCGGGAGTACATCGCCGCTCTCATCGAGTGCACCCGGGAGTGGGCGCGGGTGTTGAAGCCATCCGGGTCCATCTTCGTGAATCTGGGCGATAAGTACGCCGGTCAGGGTTCTGGGAGGCTGTCGGCGGATGGTTCGCCCGGGTTGTCGTCCGACCAGAAATCCTGCGATTCAAGCTTGTCGGCGCAGTTGCCGCAGTGTCCGTCCCATCCGTCGCCAAACGGCGAGAACGGCTCACCGCAGAGCCGGCAGGGCACGTCGGTGCTGGGCATAGATGCTTCCACCTTCCGGCAGGGCGCTCGGGACGGTAACCGCAGGTCGCGGCCGTCCGCCGTCGAGGGTATCCCCGGCAAGTCGCTGATGCTGCTCCCGGAGCGGTATCGCATCGCTGCCATCGACCAGTTGGGCCTGATCGCCCGTGCGGTGATCATTTGGTCCAAAAGTAACGGTATGCCGGAAGCAGTTACCGATCGGGTGCGACGTTCGCACGAAGACTGGGTTCACCTGACGAAGCAGCCTCGCTATTTCGCAGCGGTCGACGAGATTCGCGAGCCCCCAAGCGGCTACGTGCGCCCCAATCCGGCGGAACGGCGGACGCCCGGCGGGCAGCGGGCCCGCGCTATGGCTGACACCTGCAACCCGCTCGGGCGACTTCCGGGCAGCGTCTGGGAGATCGCCACCGAGCCACTACAGGTGCCGGCCGAACTAGGCGTTGACCATTTCGCCGCCTTTCCGACCGAATGGCCCCGCCGCATCATCCAGGGCTGGTCGCCATCGGGTTTCTGCACGGCGTGCGGTGAAGGCCGAAGGCCGATCACCGATCGGGGCGAGTACGCGGCTGCGCACGGCAAGGGGCCGGAGCGGCGGATACCCGGGGAGGGGCGCCACCCGCTGAGCCGTCACGGTGAGCCTGGCTCGACGCTGCGACTCAGCCGCGCTGCCTCCATAGTCGGCGAGGTGTGCGCTTGCTCGGACAGCAGCGCGCCCACCCGCCCCGCCGTAGTCCTCGACCCGTTCTCAGGCACGGGGACGACTGCGCTGGTGGCAAGCGCGCTGGGGCGGCATGGAATCGGCGTGGACATGTCGGCGGATTACTGCCGGTTGGCCCGTTGGCGCACCACTGACCCCGGGCAGCGCGCGAAGGCCGCTCGGTTGCCGGCGCCGCCGAAGCAGGTAAACGGTCAGGGTGACTTGTTCCCCGGGCTGGGGGTGGCATCGTGACCGCCCGCTTCCGGGACGCTATCCCGTCGATGCTGGAGTCGGAGGCCCACGCGTCCCGTGAGGAGTGGCGGCGGCTGGAGTCCCGCCGCCAGTGGTGGTGGATTGCCGTCTGCTGGGCGGTGGGCGCCGCGGTGTTGGTGTCGGCGCTGCTCGCGTTGTCGGGCGGTGAGTGGCGGTGACCGGGCTGCTGCGTATTGAGCGGGCGTCGGGCCCGGTGTTGGTGCCCTTCGGCCCGGACGACGTCCAGGATGCGTTGCGCCTGCGGGACCGGTTCGCGGTTGAGGAGTCGGTGCGGTCGGGCCGTCGCCGGGTGGAGATCGTGCCCGCCGATGGTGGTGCCCGGTGACCCGCCTGTTGGCGAAGCCGCCTCTCGGCGCCCGCTACGAGTGCGGCGGCCCGTGCAAGAACTGCGCGGAGCCGGTGGTGCGTTCGCGCGTTGACGGGCAGGTCGCACCGTCGCGGTGGTTGCACACACCGAACCGTCTGCACTGCATCGACCAGTTGACCCGGCAGGAGTTGTTGTCGGTGGCTGAGTTTGCCGAGCCGACGGTGTTGCGGGATCCGGTGCGGACGACGCGGCCGCGGACTCGGGGGCGGCTGTGAGCGCCCGTCTCGGCTGGTTCTTCGCCGCATCCTTGTTCACGGCTGCTGCCGCCCTGATTGCCGCTGGGCATCCGCTGGTCGCCGCCGGCCTGCTGGTGGGTGTCGCCTACCTGGCGGGCCGGTGGGATCGCCGCCGTGGCCGTGACGCCGTGGTTGCGGGGTTGCGCGCTGAGGTTGAGCGCAAGGACGCCCGGATCACCGACCTGGAAGACCACGCGATCTTTCACTACGACTGCCAGCATCTCGGCCGGTACGCGGGTGATGTGCCGCTGATGCCCGACGTTGGTGACCGCCGCGACTGGTCGGACGTGAACCGCAAACCCGAGGCCGAGCGCGCTGCCGCCCCGGTTCGTGCCACCACCACCTCTAATCCCTGATCGTCCCTTTGAGGGGAGCAGTGCCATGTTCTTGTTCGCCCGTCTGGCCAGCATGTTGCACAACGCAATCCGCTTTCACGTTGTGGCGGATGGTCCAACCCCGGCGTCGCCGTTCCGCTGGCATCCCGCACGCGGCAAAGCCCGACCCGCCCAGGGGTACCAGCCTCGCGCCCGCGACATCGACGGCCCCACCGTCCAGATGGTTCTGCCCGGAGCGCCCGGCGTCAACGAAGGCGACCGGTACACCCGCCCCGACGGGGTGATTGGCCGGGACCGCTCCCCCGACCGCAACCAGGTTCCGGTCCGGTTCACACGCCAGCAGGTGGCCTGAGATGGGCGCTGCCGTGATGCAGCAACTGGCCATGGCCGTGTTGTGGTCGTTGGCGGGGGTGGCGGGCACCCTGACGGTGCAGATTGCCCGCCGGGAGCGTGCGGAGAAAGCAGAGGACGACGCCCGGGTTGAAGCCGAGTTCGGGCCGACGTTGGCCCGGTGGTCGTCGGCGTCGGACGCGGCAACACGGACGGCACCGCGGCGGCCCAGGTTTGCGGATCGCTTTCTGGCGGGTTGGGCTGCGTTGACCGCACCTGCGCCCGCCGCCGCACCCGCAGGGGTTGAGCCGTCTGCGCCGGGGGTGTTGGACCCGGAGCGAACGGTTGACGACATCTTCGCGCAGGCCGTGCGTGGGTTCGCCCCCGTGAACCGCCCATTCGATGAGCAGATCCGTGACCGCAATGACGTTCTGCACGGGCGGTTCAGGGCGGCGGCGGACGTTGAGGACACGACGTTGCTGCCCGGCCCGGTTGTGTCCGCAGCGGATGGTGCCCGGTGATGTGGTGGCGCCGGTTGCGGGCGTGGCTGTCGAACCAGGCCACGTTGGTTGCCCTGCTGGCCGAGGTGGAGGCCGAACGGGACCGCCTTGCCGCCACCCTGCGCCGGGCTAACGCCTGCCACCAGCTTGAGCTGCAAATGCGGGACGCCGACGTGGCCGCCTGCCGACGTGAAGCGGAGTCGTTGGACGCCGGCAACCAAACCCTGATCGAGCAAATCCGGTGGGCGGACGTCGTGAGCAGCAGGCAGGCGCACCGCATTGCCGCCGCGTACAGGTTCGCCGACCAACTGTCGCCGGATGTTGCGGCTGAGCTTCGGGGGCGGCTTGCCCTCACCTTCCCGCCAACGCCTGAGGAGGCTTCTCGTGCCGGTTGAGTTCCACGCTGCCACGCCCATTGAGGTGTACACGATCACCGCCGCCGACTACCTGACCGCTGTGGCGGTGGGGTTTGTCCTCGTGTTGGCTGCTGCCGGGTTCGCGGCGTGGGTGTTCTCGGCGGGTACGGGGTCCGAGCCGACGCCGCCGGAGGTTGATGCGCGGGCCGCTGCGGAGACGGTGGAGTTGCCGGAGGAGGTGCGCCGCCGGTCGTCGGGTCCGCGTACGGGCAACCTGCACGGTCCGGTGTACCACCGGTCGGCCGACGACACGGTGGTCATCAAGCCGGCGGGGACACGCCGGTGACCGCCGCTGTTCAGTGGATCAACCCGGGTGCGGTGGGGTTTGTGGCCGGCGGAGTCCTGATCGTGTGCGCCGTCGCGTTGTTGTGGCTGCTGTTCACGGGTCGCCGCGCCAAGGCTGAGGCGGTCGCCGAGGTTAGGCCGACGCCGGCCCCGGTTCCGCCCCGCTGGCATCCGTCGCAGGGCCCGCGCCGGGAGCAGGCGACGGTGTTGTTCGCCCGGTGCGCGGATGAGCCCGACGCCACGGTGCTGATCCCCCAGCAGCGGGCGGTGCGCCGTGGCTGACCTGTGCGTGTTCTGCGAGATCGTCGCCGGCCGCGAGCCTGCAACCCAGGTCGCCGCCGGAACCGACGCCATCGCCATCCGACCCCTCAACCCCGTCGTCACCGGACACCTGCTGGTGCTCCCGGTGAAACACGTCCGGGACGCAGCCGAAGACCCGCACGTCTCCGCCGAAGTCATGCGGCTCGCCGCCGTGCTCGCCCCGATGTTCTGCCCAGGCGCGTTCAACATCATCACCTCGGCTGGTCGGGAGGCGACGCAGAGCGTCTTTCATCTCCACCTGCACATCGTGCCGCGCCGAGCGGACGACGGGTTGGCGTTGCCGTGGTACTCGGGCAAGCGCAGCAAGGCGGCGCGTCGTGGCTGACGGAACTCGCACCCCTGAGGCAGCGTTGCGAACTGCTAGATGGCTGTTCGTGGCCGGCGCGGTCTTCGGCTTAGCGGCGGTCGTGTTGTCGTTCGCCGGGTACGCGCTGTTCGCCGTTCCGCTGCTGCTCGCCTCGATCTACTGCCTGATGCAGGCTGGCGTGCACTCCGGGTGGAGCCGTGGCCGGAGCGCCTGCGACGGCATCACCAAGGCGGCTGATGCTCACCCGTGGCAGGAGTGGAACGCGTACGGCAACTCCTGCCACTACCCGGACTGTCAGCTCGACTTTGACGAGCACGTTCCGGCAGGTGAAGGCCGTGGCTGACCGGGTGCGGTGTGTGCCGCTGGTCGACGACGACGGCCAGGTGGTCGCGTCGGTGCGCGTTGCGGGCGAGCTGGACGAGGAGTCGCGCGGGCATCTGCTGAACATCGTGAAGGCCGCCCTGCGGCGCGAAGCCGAGCTGGACGCGGCGGACCCGTGGCGGGCGGCCCGTCAGGAGGCTGCGGCCGAGCGGATCCGGGAACGGAATCGGCGTTGGCGGGGTGAGCAGCCGTGACCCGCGCCTTCTACCGCAGCTACGCGTCTCGGCGCGTGACCCGGCTGCACATCATGCGGGAAGACGGCGCGTTCGCTGGCCGGCAGGGGTTGTGCGGCACCCAGGGTTGGGCTGGCCGCCGGTCGGAGCCGATCGTCTTGGACCCGATGCCGTTGGTGCCGCCTGCCGGGTTGTCGTGGTGCCCGGCGTGCGTGGGCAGGTTGGCGGAGCGGCGAGGGCTGCTGGCCGGGTGGGTGGCCGAGATGGCGGGCGCGCGGTGAACGCGTCAGGCGTCGTCGCGCTTGCGGCCGTGCCGACGCCCGAGCGTCGTGTCCCCGGTGTCTTCCTCGGGTCCGGTGTCTTTGGGCCGGTGGTCGCGGATCCACGTCTCGATGTCTTCCGTGCGCCACACCTTGCCCATGGCGAGGGTGACGTAGGGCGTGGGCCAGTCGGGGCGGCCGATCAGTTGCTGGACGCGCTGACGGCTGACGCCGAGGCGGTCGGCGATCTCGGCCTGACCCATCAGCGGCTTCGTCATGGTCGCGAACATAGGACTGAGACTACTTGTCTCTTGACTATGGGGGCAAGGTGGTGTTGACTAGTTATGTGACTAGCTGGTCTGTTGACCAGCCCTTCGGCCAAGTCGGGCCAACAGTCGAATCGAACCGTGACGACCTGGACGGAGCCCGCTGATGGGACTCGACATCACCGCGTACAGCAACCTCAAGCACGTCGGCAAGCACGAGAAGGACACCACCAAGAACGAGGGCGAGCCCGGCGGATTCGACGACTGGTGCTACTACGACAACCACGTGCAGGCATTCGCCTACGACACGTTTCCGCAGTCGTTCCGGGGCATCCCCGTACTCGGCACGCGAACCTCCTACGGCAGCACCTTCCTTGAGGGCGGCTGCTTCGAGATCACCGACGCGACCGAGAGTCACGGCTTCCGGGCTGGCTCATACACCGGCTACGGCCAGTGGCGTGCCGACCTGCAAGAGCAGTTCAACCCGGAGCGTCACCCCGACGGCCCGTTCTACGAGCTGATCTGGTTCGCCGACAACGAGGGCTCCATCGGCCCCGACGCCGCCCGCGACCTGCTCGCCGACTTCGAGCGGAACGCCGCCACGTACCGCAGCCCTGAGGGTTGGGGGCAGGCTGGCCGCGACAAGTACGCCGACTGGACCCGCGCTTTCCGCCTTGCCGCTGACGGCGGCCTCGTCCGGTTCCACTGAGGCGGGGCTGTGACCGTCTTCGACTTAATCGCCGCCCGCCGCAACACCCCGAACTGGCCGCCGTTCGACGGTGACATCTGGACCGACCGCAACGGGCGTGAGTGGCTGGCGGACATCGTGGTGCTCCCCGGCGACAACGCCATCATCGGCTTCCGCGAGGGCAACACGAGTTGTCTGCCCCGGTACGCCCTTGAGAAGCACGGGCCGCTGACGCTCACGTCGAAGGGCGTTGACCGGCTGCGGTTCGAGCAGCTTCCGCCGAGCATGCGCGCCGAGTGGGCGGCCCACCTCGCGTCGGCGTGTTGGGACTGCGGCCCAGAGGGTGCGACCGCGTCGTGGTGTGACGACTGCTACGAAGCCGACCCTGAGTGCAAGTGCGAGGAGTACGACTGCGCGGGTGAGTGCTGCGGTGTCGGCAACTGCACGTGCACCCCCGCCCCCGGTGACCCTCACCCGCGCGGTGGCGAGTGATGGGCCCCCGGGTTTTCGTAGAAGCTCTCGGCGAATGGTTCGAGGCTGACTGCCAGGACCGCCGCGCTTTGGGTGAGCCGCTGTGCGGGCATCCGGCCATTGCGCACCGGCCCAACGCGATGTTCGTGCGGCACGTGTGTGCCTGTCATGCGACGCCTGCGGAGTTGGAGCGGGCGGCGGCCCGTTCGGGTCAGCCGATCGTGCCGTGTCCGCGCGGTGAGTGCTGATGTCCGCCGAGGTGGAGTTGCTGCGTGAGGCCGCCCGCCGGCTGCGCGCTCAGGCCGTTGACGGCAACCCGAACCCGTGGGCGCAACCCGAGGTGGATCGCAGGATCGCCGACTGGCTGGACTCGCAGGCAACCGACCTGGATCACAGCCGTAGTCGTCTCGCCTGCGAAAGCCCCAACGACCTGGACCACGCGCTGTTCGTTGCCAGCGCTGTTGTGGGCCGCCCGGAGTGCACGTGCACGGTCGACCCGGATGGTGCCCGCAACACGGACGGCTGCGTGGAGCACGACCTGCCGCCGTGCGGGTTCCTGGTCGACGAGGTTGGCCAGTGACCGCCGCTGTCATCGCCACCCCGAGGCCGAAGCCGCAGCCGGGCGACTCGTTCCCCCCGCCGTGGCCGGGCGCACCGCGCCAGCAGGCCACCTGTCCCACCTGCAAGGCCCCGGTGCCGGGACTGCTCGCGGGCTGCACCAAGCCGGCATGCCGCACCAATGACCTGGACTACGACGCCCTCTGCGTCCGATGGGAAGACCAGTAATGCGTCTGTCGCAATTCCCCCTGCACCAGCAGGCGATACCCACCGACCGTGTCACGTTCGCCGACGGCTCCACCAGCGACTACAACCCGCCGTTCATGACGGTCGACCCACGCTACGCGAACTGCTCGGATCACCACGTCGGCTGCGACTGCCGTGAGGCGCATCTCCGAGAAGACATCCTCGAATTCAAGATCGAGGAACAGATTTGGAGACTCGCGGCCGAAGACATCGTCGGCAATCACCCGCAGGACACCTGTATGTGCACCGGCTGCCAGATCATCCGGCACCGCAATGTGATCTCAAAGCGCCTCGTCGAGAAGGCCCGCCAATGATCAAAACCAGTGAGCGCCTGATCGCCCCCGGCGGCGTCTACAACATCCCCGAAACCCTGTACCACTCTGACCCTGTCCCCGGGGGCTCCCTGTCCTGCTCGGGTGCGAAGAAGCTCCTCCCACCGTCGTGCCCTGCCCTGTTCAGGCATGAGCAGGAAAACGGCCAGCCACACAAGAAGGCGTTCGACATCGGCTCGGCCGCGCACAAGATGGTCCTCGGCGTTGGCCCGGACCTCGTGCAGATCGATGCAGAGGAGTGGCGCAGCAACGCGGTCAAGGCCGAAGTCGCTGCTGTCCGTCACAACGGTGGCATCCCCCTGAAACCGTCCGAGATGGCGCAGATCAAGGCGATGGGTAAGGCACTGCGAGAGCACCCCATCGCGTCGGCGCTGCTGACCCCGGAGGGCGGCAAGGCCGAGCAAACCCTGGTGTGGCAGGACACGGAGACGGGGATAGCGTGCCGGGCGCTGGTCGACTGGCTGCCGAACCGCAACGGCAACCGCCTCGTCATCGGCGACTACAAGTCCTCAGTGTCGGCCAACCCGGAGGACTTTCGGAAAGCCGCCTACAACTACGGCTACTGCATGCAGAACCCGTGGTACCTGGACGGGATTCGCGCGCTCGACCTGGAGGAAGACCCCGATTTCGTGTTCGTCGTGCAGATGAAAACCCCGCCATACCTTGTGAGCCTGATCCGGCTTGACGAGGAAGCGTTGCGGATCGGCGCCGAACGCAACCGCAAAGCCCGCCGCGTTTTCGCTGACTGCCTTGAGTCGGGAGTGTGGCCCGGCTTTACCGATACCGAGATCGCCGAGGTGTCTTTGCCCTCGTACGCGACCTACCAGCACAACAACGACTTCGAGAGCTGAGGAACCGACCATGACTGACATTGCCGTTCCCGATACCGCCCACAACCCGGCCGCGCAGCAGGGCTACCCGCCGATGCCGCAGACCCCGTCCGCGTTGATGGTGTGGGCCCTCGAAGCCCGCCAGGCGGGGCAGATCGCCAACTCGCTGGCGAAGACGTCGTTCGTGCCGCAGTCGCTACGCAACAAGCCAGCCGACGTGACTGCGGCGATCCTCGCCGGCCAGGAACTTGGCCTTCAGCCCATGGCGTCGCTGCGCTCCATGGACGTCATTCAGGGCACCCCGGCGCTGCGGGCGCACGCCCAGCGCGGTCTGGTGCAGTCGCACGGGCACAAGGTGTGGATCGAGGCGGGCGCGTCTCGGGAGAAGGTCGTCATGAAGGGCCAGCGGCGGGAGGCCGATGGCACGTACGGCGAGGTCCAGGAGTCCGTGTGGGACATCCCCCGGGCGGCGGAAATGGGGCTGACGGGTAAGGCGGAGTGGAAGAAGCAGCCGCAGACGATGCTGACGGCCCGCGCCACCGGCGAAATCTGCCGGCTGGTCGCTGCGGATGTGCTGTACGCGATGCCGTACAACTCCGAGGAGTTGAGCGACGGAAGCGCCGAGCCGACCCCTGTTCGCGTCACGGCGCGGGTGGACACGGCCGAGATTCTGGCGAACGCGGAGACGGCGAAGCGGGCAGCGCGTCCAGTTAGCGGGCCGCCTACCGAATTGCGCCACGAGCAGCCCGACCTGGGTGAAGACGACAGCGCGTGGGATGACGTGCAGGTTGCGCAGCCCGCCGACGCCAATGATGGTGCCGCGTGACCTGGCATCAGGGCGTGCTGGTGGCCTGGGATTGCGAGTCGACCGGCGTGAATGTGGAGTCGGATCGGATCGTCACGTCCGCCGTGGTGCGGATCGAGCCGGGTTGTGAGCCGCTGGTCCGCTCCACGGTCATCGACCCGGGTGTGGAGGTGCCTGAGGCTGCGGCGGAGGTGCACGGGTGGACGACGGAGCGGGTGCGCGCTGAGGGTAAGCCGCCGGCACCCGAGCTGGATTGGATCGCGGGCAGTCTCGCGGATGCGTTCAGCCAGGGCATTCCGGTGGTCATAGCCAACGCGCCGTTCGACTTGACCTTGCTTGACCGCGAGTTGCGCCGCCACAACCTGCCCACCCTCACTGACCGGCTCAACGGTCAGCCGATCGGCCCGGTCATCGACCCGATGTGCATTGACAAGGCACTCGACCGGTACCGGCCTGGGAAGCGGAAGCTCACCGACCTGTGCGCCACGTACGGGGCGAAGATCACTGACGCGCACGACTGCACCGCTGACGCCCTGGCGGCGGCCCGGGTGGCGTTCCGCCTGGGTCAGCGTGCGCAGCAGGCGTTGGCGGATCCGCTGTCGGTTGTGAACGTGTACTCGGACCGCCGCTACCCGGACCGCATCGTTCGCGGGTTCCAAGAGTTCGCCAAGCTGACGTTGGCCAAGGTGCACGCCGCGCAGGTGGGCTGGTACGCGGAGCAGGCGGCGGGGCTCGCCCAGTATTTCCGGCGCCAGGCCAATCAGTTGGAGTCGGAGGCCCACCGCGCCACCGATGATGCGGTGCGGGCCACGTCGCTGGCGGACGCTGAGGAGTTGCGGCAGTCCGCCGACGGTGTGACCACGGATTGGCCTGTGCGCCCGTTCGTTGGTGCCCGCTGATGGAGCGCCGGACCCCGTTGCAGCCGATGAGCCAGAAGCGCCGCCGGGAGTTGGCGGAGGCGGGTAACACCAACCCGCGTACGACACTGCCTGCTGGTGCCCCGATCAACCGCAGCACCACCGGTGGTGGCCGGTTCACCACGTTGGACCGGAAGCCGCCGAAGCCGTCGCGTAAGCGTCCCGCTGTCCCGCCGGCCGTCCGTGACGCCCTGATCGAGCGGGCGGGCGGCGGGTTCTGCGAGATCCAGCGGCCGGGCTGCCTCGGTCAGGGCACCGACCCGAGCCACCGAATCACCCAGAAGTCGGGCGGCCGGCACGGTGAGGCGAAGACCGCACATGACCGGCTGTCGAACCTGATGTGGGCGTGCCGCCGCTGCCACGACTTCGTGACGGACAACCCGGAGGCGTCGAAGTCCCCGACTGTGGGGTGGGCGCTTGAGGAGTGGCAGCGCCCTGCCGAGTGTCCTGCCTTGTATCGGGGCCGGCTGGTGCTGCTGGCCGACGACGGCTCTTTGACTTTCTGCTCCCCCAACCACGACCACACCACGGAGGTGTCCGTATGACCAACGACCAGACCACCAACAGCCCGTGGGTCGCCTACCTGGCGTCCGCTGACGGCTGGGTGTACCAGAGCGCCGACGACGCCGCCGAAGACGTGGGCGTCGATGGCGAGGTGCGTATCGGTGTCGCCCGTGGCACGTGCGCCCCGGTTGAGGATGACGGCGCGCTGCGCCTGCCGGGCGGCACCTACTCGACCGGGGATCAGGTGTTCGAGCTGGAGACGTACATCGACGGCGAGGGCAACGAGGCCGAGTCGGCGGAGGTGCGGTTCGCGCAGGCCAAGGCGATGGCGGCCGGGCTGAACGCTGCTGCCGGGCTCCCTGCCGTGACCGTGGAGCGGCCGGACGACGAGACGGTCGAGATCCATGTCAACGGCCAGGTCGTCGCGTCCGCAAACCATGACGAGCACGGCTGGTCGGGCATGGATGCCGTCGAGAAGACGGCGCTCGCGGTGGTCCGCGCCTTCGGAGCGGCGGTGGCAGCGTGACCGCCGACATCGACGCCCTCCGCCCTCTGGTGGAGCGGTACAAGACTGCGACCGCCGGTGGGCAATGGCACCTCGCGCTTGAGATCGCGGAGAAGGCAACCGTCCTGCTCACCAAGCTCGACGAGCTGACCGCCATCGCCGATGCCGCCAGGTACGAGTACGGCGCGCGGCCGTGCATGGAGGGTGACTGCGACCACGCCTACGAAGCCGACGACAACGCGCCCGACGACTCGGCCTGCCCGCTGATCGAGACGCGCCACGCGACCGCCGCCGAACTCTTGGCCGTGGAACTGCTGCTCACCAGCACCGACGGTGACCTGCTCGATGACGCTGAGGAGATCCCCGTTGGGGAGATCCGCCGCGCGCTGGGCGAGGCCCGTGAGCAGGCTTCGGCGGTGACCGCGTGACCGCCCCCGCCGAGAACCTGGCGTGTGTTCAGACTGGCCGTGTCAGCGGTGACAACGAGTCGCTGCGCCGGGCCAACCGGGCGTTCACCGCCGAGAACGCGCGGCTGCGGTCCGAGCTGGCCGACACCGGGCCGGTCGTTGAGGCCGCGAAGGTGTGGCGGCAGCACTACGGCAACACCAGCGAGGCGTTCGGTGACGCGTGCACCAAGCTGGCCGCTGCCGTGGATGCCCTGCCGACGGCGGTGAACGCCTGATGACCGGCCGCGTGATTCTCCGCACCGACCACGCCGCGCAGCACCCGTGGCCCGACGACATGTTCCTGCAAGGCGGCAACCGGGGCATCACCTTCTCCGCCGCAGGTAACTACCGCACTGCCTTCGTGGAGGCGTTCCCCCGCAACCCGGGCACGTTCCTGCGCGGCGAGGGCGCGACAGTCGCCGAGGCTGAGGACGCCTGCTGGGCGCAGTACGAGAAGCTGACCGCCTGCCCCGCCCACCCGGACCACGGCCCGTTCGAGGCCCGCCAGTACACCAACGGCGCCGGGTTCTGCACCCGCTGCGGCACCTGGTTTTCGAAGGTGCTGCCCGTGCAGCCGGAGAATCCGGATCGGACGCCGTCGCTGATGGAGCGCGCGTTCACCGGCGACGGCGAGGCCCTGACGGAGGTGCTGACTGCGGCGGCGGACGTGGACAACTTGCCGCAGGCCGGTAAGGAGTCGAACCGATGACCGGCGCCATCAAGGCCATCACAGTCAGAGAACCCTGGGCTTCGTGCATCGTCACTGGTGCCAAGACGGTCGAGAATCGGGCGTCCGGCACCAAGTGGCGGGGCCTGCTGTTCATCCACACCAGCCAGCAGACCGACGACGCAGCCCTGTTCGACGTGCGGGTCCGGCACGCCCTCAACATCACCAACGGATCACAGCTCGCCTTCGAGCGGGGCGCGGTCATCGCGGTTGTTGACCTGATCGGCGTTCACGAGGCCGTCACCATTCCTGCCCTGATCGGGGGGCCGGGTTCCTGCTGCGCCCCGTGGGGTGAACGGTGGCACAGCGCCCGCCCGGCGAAGCATTTGGTGTTGGCGAACGTGCGTCCGCTGGCCAAGCCGGTGCCGTGCCGAGGTGCGCTCGGCCTGTGGACGCCGCCGGAGGACGTGACCGCGCAGGTCATGTGGCAGATCCCGACGGTGGTGACCCGGTGACCGTCATCCGCATCGAGGTCGTCGGTGAGCCGAAGCCGAAGGGCAGCCTCAAGCACATTGGCCGGGGCCGCATGGCCGAGCAGGTCGCCGGGTCGAAGACGTGGCGGCAGTGCGTCGCCTGGGCTGGCCGTCAGCAGCACCACGGGGCCGCCCTCAACGAGCCGGCCGAGGTGTCGTTCGACATCCGGGTGCCGGTGCCCAAGTCGGCACCGAAGCGGCTGATCACCTGGCCTGCCACACGGTCGTCCGGTGACGTCGACAAGCACCTCCGGAACCTGCTGGACGCCTTGGTCGACGGTGGCGTGCTGGTGGATGACTCGCGGGTTGTGCGGGTGTCCGGCGGGAAGCGGCACTGCCTGCCGGGCGAGCAGCCGGGGGCCACGATTTGGGTTCGCCCGGCTGGCCCGGCGGGATCTTCGTGCACGGCGGTGTCCCGTGGCTGATCTGACGGTGGCGGACATCATCGCCGCCCGCCCTGCCCTGCCGTACCTGGACGCGGAGGGCTTCACGGTCACCCGCGTGGACGGGCATCTGTACCTGAACGCCCACAAGATCAGCGAACTCGCCGCCCTGGACCTGTCGATCGTGCTCGCGGTCGCCGTCCAGCAGCACACCAACCCCAACCACGCCACCCGAACGGAGGCCAACCATGGCTGACACCAGCATCGAATGGACGCAGCGTCCCGGCACCATCGGAGCCGTCTGGAACCCGACCACCGGCTGCGACAAGATCTCCGCCGGCTGCGACAACTGCTACGCCCTCGGCATGGCCCGCCGGCTCAAGGCCATGGGTCAGGCGAAGTACCAGAACGACGGCCACCCGGTCACCTCCGGCCCCGGTTTCGCCCTCACCACCCACCCCGACGAACTGAGCACGCCGCTGCGGTGGCGCAAGCCGCGCACCGTGTTCGTCAACTCCATGTCCGACCTGTTCCACGCACGGGTGCCCGCCGACTTCCTGATCGGCGCGTTCGGGGTCATGGCCGCCACCAGCGATCGGCACACCTACCAGGTGCTCACCAAGCGACCCGAGCGGATGGCCAAGTTCTTCACCACACCGGGCCTGCTCGCGGAGGTCGCGTACCAGGGCGCGCAGCGGTGCGAGAACGCCGACAGCATCCACGACGCGATCCTGACCGGGCCGTGGCCGCTGCCGAACGTCTGGTTGGGCACGTCGATTGAGCTGGACAAGCACGTTGGCCGCGCCGACGCTCTGCGCGCCACCCCGGCCGCTGTCCGGTTCATCTCCGCTGAGCCGCTGCTCGGGCCGCTGCCGTCGCTCGACCTGACCGGCATCGACTGGCTGATCATCGGCGGGGAGTCCGGCCCCGGGTCGCGCCCGATGGAGTTGGCCTGGGTTGAGGGCCTGATCGGCAAGGCGCGCGACGCGGGCACGGCAGTGTTCGTGAAGCAGTTGGGCAAGGTGTGGGCTGGCTCCGGCAAGGGCGGGGACTGGTCGACGTGGCCGGAGCACCTGCGGATCCGGGAGTACCCGACCGAGCGTGTGGCGGTGACCGCGTGAGCGCCCAGCCGTACGACGCGCGGCACCTTCCCGAGCTGCCCGACTGCGACGAGATGAAGGCCGCGTTCCACAACCTGATCGTCGCCGTCAACGGCTTCCCCTACAACGGAGCCACCACCGACGCGGTCACGTGGACACTCCGGTGGCTGCGCGCCAACCCAGCCGAGGCGGATGTGCTGCTGGGACGGGGTGCGCTGTGACCCGGCATTCGGCGAAGTTCGCCAGCACCCGCATCGACAGCGAGCCCGCTGACGACTGGCGGCACAAGTCGATCTGCCGGGACGAAGATGCGGAGCTGTTCTTCCCGATCGGGACGTCTGGCCCGGCGCTACTCCAGATTGAGCAAGCCAAGGCTGTCTGCCGCCGCTGCTCGGTTACCGACGAATGCCTTGCCTGGGCCCTTGAGTCCGGGGAAGACGCAGGCGTTTGGGGCGGCATGTCCGAGGAGGAGCGCCGCGCCGTCAAACGCCGTGGTGGCCTCCGTGTCCTGCGGGCAGCCCAATGACCACCAGCACCACGGCCCGCCGCACCACGGCGGCGGCCCCCACACCCAAGGAAACGCGTGTGACCGCCAACCACAAGCACGAACGGCTCATCGACTCCATCAACGGTGGGCACATCCGCCGCAACCCGCACACGTGGGCGTACGGCGACGACCGCAACGAGAGCCGCGACGTCACCACCACGTTGTACGAGCTGGACGACCTGGGCTGGGTGGACTTGTACCCGGACGGCACCGTCGTCGTGACGAAGGCCGGGCAGGAGTGGCGGGACCGGCCGCGACGGCGCACCGGCGACACCAGCAAAGAGCGGCGTGCCCTCACCGACCCGTTCAGCACCGGCGACGGGCGGGTGGCGTGATGACCGAAATCGTCAGCCCTCAGGCGAAGCTGATCGCCTGGACCCACTTCGACGCGGCTGCGGCCGGGCCGGTTGCCGAAGGGTGGAGCACCGACGCCGACGGCGGCCAGGCGCTCGCCGAGTTCGCTGGCCGGGCCTGCTACCAGGCATGGAAGAAGGCCAACCCAGCCACCGCCACCAATGCTGGGTACCTCGCGCACATCGTGGAGGTCGGGCACCTGTCCGTCCTGGAACACGGCTCGGTCACCTTCTACTTCACGGGTGTGTCGCGGTCGTTCACCCATGAGCTGATCCGGCACCGACACTTCTCGTACTCGCAACTCTCCCAGCGCTACGTCCCGGAGCGGGACGCGGCCATGGTCGAGCCGGCGGTCATCGCCAACGACCCGGATCTGCACAAGAAGTTCGTGGAGGCGGCCGACGCGGCGCGGGCCGCATACAACGACCTGCTCGCCGGACTGGAAGCCCGATTCGCCGACGAGCCCAACCCGACGCTGCGCCGCAAGCAGGCCCGGCAGGCGGCCCGCGCGGTGCTGCCCAACGCCACCGAGACGCGGATCGTGGTCACCGGCAACTACCGGGCCTGGCGGCACTTCATCGCGATGCGGGCCACCGAGCACGCCGACGTGGAGATCCGTGAGCTGGCCGTGGAGTGCCTGCGCCAGTTGCAGGGTCTCGCCCAAAACGTGTTCGCCGACTTCGTGATCTCCACGCTGCCGGACGGCACCGAGGTAGCGGCCAGCCCGCACGCGGAGGTGTCGTGATGCTGCTCTGCGACGAAGACCTTGCCCGCGCCATCGGTGTCCGCCGGCTCGTCATCGAACCGCACGAGCCGTCTCTGATCCAACCGTCGTCGGTTGATGTGCGGTTGGACCGGCACCTGCTGGTGTGGCCGCACACCGGCGGGGTCATCGACCCATCCGCCGACAACCCGATGCTGCCCGTGGACATGGGCACTTTTGGCGGCACGTACCCGCTCGGCCCCGGTCAGATGGTGCTGGCGTCCACGATCGAGCACATCAGCTTGGACGCCACTCTGGCAGCCCGCGTTGAGGGCAAGTCGAGTTTGGGACGGCTCGGCCTGGCCGCGCACGTGACCGCCGGCTTCATCGACCCGGGCTTCCAAGGTCACATCACATTAGAACTGGTCAACCACGCTCCCCGCCCGCTGCTACTCCACGCGGGGATGCGCATCGGGCAGCTGTGTGTGTTCCAACTGTCCGGCCCGGCCCGCTGCCCATACGGCACTCAGGGTGTCGGCTCGCACTACCAGGGGCAACGCGGTCCGACCGAGTCCCGTTCGCACATCAACTTCCGTACCTGGCCCACAACTGAGGAGGCCACCGCATGAAACTGCGCATCGAACGTGACCAGCTCACCGACATCATCACCTGGATTGCCCGGAGTTTGCCGCAGCGCCCGTCGGTGCCGGTGATGGCGGGCATCATGCTCCGCTTCGACGGGGCGGTGTTGACGGCGGAGGGGTTCGACTACGAGGTGTCTACCCGGGCGCACGTGGACATTCAGGGTGGCGGTGACCCCGGCTCGGTGTTGGTGTCGGGCCGCCTGTTCGCTGAGATCACCAAGGCGCTACCCAACAAGCCCGTCGACCTCACCAGCGTGGGCACCCACCTGGAACTGGTGTGCGGGTCGGGCCGGTTCACCCTGCCCACCATGCCGGTGGAGGACTTCCCGCAACTACCGGTCATGCCCCGACCGGTGGGCACCATCGACGCGGGAGTGTTCGCCGCAGCCGTCGCGCAGGCCGCCGTCGCAGCAGGCCGTGACGAGTCACTGCCCATGATGACCGGGGTTCGCGTTGAACTGGACGGGGCTCGGATGGCGTTGCTGGCCACCGACCGGTACCGGCTTGTCGTCCGCGACATCGCATGGCAGCCCACCAACCCCGACGTCAACACGTCCGCGTTGGTGCCCGGCAAGACGCTCGCCGAGGTGGCGAAGACGTTGGGTGCGGCTGGCGGTGACGTGACCGTTGCCCTCGCCACCGAAGGACACGGCGAAGGGATGATCGGCTTCGAGGCCGGCGGCCGGTCCATGACCTCCCGGCTACTCGACGGCGCCAACTACCCGCCCGTGCGCTCGCTGTTCCCCGAGGCGCACCCATCGGCCGCGGTCGTGCCCGTCGCCTCCCTCATCGAGGTGGTGAAGCGGGTCGCATTGGTCGCCGAACGCACCACGCCCGTGCTGCTCACCTTCACCGACGGCGACAACGGGGTGACCGTGGAAGCCGGCGGGGCGGAAGAAGCCCGCGCGTCGGAAGCCCTCGGCATCAGCTCGTATGCCGGACAGGACACGCTCACCATCGGGTTCAACCCGCAATACCTGATCGACGGCCTGACCAGCCTGGGCACCCAACACGCGCACATCGGCTTCGTCGACGCATTCAAGCCGGCGGTCATCTCCCCCGCCGACGAAGACGGGGAACCCACCGGCCAGCACCGGTACCTCATCATGCCGATCCGGGTCAGCCGATGACCGGGAGCGCCGTCGTCGCCGTCGCCCTCATCCCGTCCCGGCGGACCGCCGTCCTGCCGTGCGCCGCCGACCCGGAACTTTGGTACGACGGCAGCCGCGAAGCCGAAGCCAAGGCGGCATGCAAGGGGTGCCCGGCCCGCGACAACTGCCTCACCCTCGCCCTCGAAGCAGACGAACCGTGGGGGCTGTGGGGCGGGTACACCGAGACGGAACGGCAACGCCTCGCCACGGGTCGCACACCTCGCG
The DNA here is from genome assembly GCF_040677775.1 of Micromonospora sp. NPDC053740. Classification (NCBI taxonomy): domain Bacteria; kingdom Bacillati; phylum Actinomycetota; class Actinomycetes; order Micromonosporales; family Micromonosporaceae; genus Micromonospora; species Micromonospora sp. NPDC053740. Next base: position 186,025 of record NZ_JBFASO010000012.1, on the reverse strand, counting down.
CCTGCCGCACTTGCGGTCTGGACTGCGTACCCGACCGCGTTGACCGTGCCCGCTGTGACCGGTGCACCACCGACCCCGACGGCCGCAACATCAACGACGACCGGGACGCCATCGCCCGCATGGCCGCCGACGGCTTCACCGACCGGCAGATCGGCGAACGGCTCGACTGGCCCATCGGGAAGATCAAAACGTGCCGTGAGCGGCACAGCATCCCCAGCGCGTGGACCAACGGCGGCGGCCGAAACCGGCCCGCCAGCGACGTGAAGCCGTGCGGCACGTACGCCGCCTACCGGCGGCACAAGCGGCGCAACGAACCCGTGGACGAGGCGTGCCGGGTCGCGCACAACAACCGGTCCGCCGACATGCGGCAAGCCCGAGCAGGTGCCCCGACAGGAGACAGCCAATGATCCTTATCCCCACCGGTGAACTGACAGGCGTCCTCTCCGACGTCATCCCGTTCACCTTCCCCGACGACGACCTTCCCGCCCTCAACTGCGTGCGCGTCGAATGGGACGGGTCGATGCTCCACGCCCTGTCCACCGACCGGCACCGCATCGCCTGGGCGTCATGGCACCCCGACGACGACCCCGACATCGACACCCAAGACGACCTGTTCACCAACTGGGGCGGCGCCGACGACCCGTGGACCGCCACCATCACCTTGGACGACGCCAAAGAGCTGGTGAAGGTGTTCAAGCTGCCCGTCAAAGAGCAGCGGGTGCCCCTCAGCGTCGACTTCGCCAACGGTCAAGTCACCGTCCGCCGCGACCGGGACACCGGGTACACCGCCCTGCGGTTGGACATTCCCGACCAGTTGGCCGAGTTCCCCGACGTGCGGAAACTGCTGGCCGACTCGGACCGGGTGGAGTCCGTGCCGGGGTTGGTGTTCAACGCCAAATTCCTGGCCGACTTCGGGAAGGTTCGGCCGCGGGCGCCCATGCAGATGTCGTTCACCGGCTCGAAGACCATCGCCCATGTGGCGATCGGGAAACGGTTCGCGGGGGCGATCATGCCGATCAACGAGGGCCGAGAGGCCGCCTGATCTCCCCGGGTGCGGCCTGTCGAGGGGGCACGCCGCACCCACCCAACCGCGAAGGGAGCTACCTCATGTCTGACGCCCCGCCGATCTGCCAGCCGTGCAGCGCCGAACGCGCCCGGTGGCTCGACTACCGGCTCCCCCGAACGCTCGGCATCACCCACGGCTCCGGCGCTCCCTACGACGTAAGCGTGGCAGGCGTCCGCGACCGCCAGCGCAGCCGCTTCGAGGAATGGAAGGCAACGATCGCGTTCCACCGAGACCTGATCGCCCACACCTGCCGGCAGCAGTGCCACGCCGAACCGGCGCCCGAGGTCGTCCCAGCCGTCGTGGTCGTACAGCTCCCCCTGTTCGAACTGGCTGAGTCGACGCGGGCGGCGGCCTGATGATCGCCGACCCCGGAACCCTGCTCACGACCGCGCTCCAAGCCGCCGTGCCCCTGCACATCCTCACCCTCACCCATCTGCCCGCCCCCGCACGTGACAGCACGCGACAACGCTGGGCCGTAGAGGGCGTAGACGAGATCGCCTACCGGGGCGACACGTTGCAGTTCGGCAGCAAGAAAAAGGGTGAGGCGGCGCAGGTGTTCAATGCCCTCGCGCGGGCACTCGCCGCCGCCGCATTCCAGCCAGGCGGCATCACGTTCGCCGGGATGCACTGGTGCACCGACCACCAGCAGTGCGTAGACGCCGACGCAGACGCCGCAGCCAACCCGCTCGACGCCAACCCCACCCCGGGCGAGCCCACCGGCCCCACCTACCGGGGGCGGCCGATCACCGATGCGCACCTACCGGAGGTGGCCTGATGCACGACCACGAGCTTGCCCACGGCTGGCGGCTGTCCGACATTGCCCGCCTCGCCCGGCAGTCCGCCGGCACCAACCGCACCATGGCCGCCGACCAACGCGACCTGTACGACGCCGCCTGGTCGGCGATCGCCGAGCACATCTACACCGCCGAACACTGGCCCTCCGAGCATGACCTGCTTGCCGCCGGCCGCGCCGCCATCTGGGCCATCGTCCGCGCCCACCGCACCGTCTACGGCTACAGGGACCGTGAATGGGATGCGGGTGTGGCGTCGGCGCCCCGCTTCTGCGCCTACTGGCTCGGGCAGCGACAGGTAACACCCAGCCCAGAAGGCCCGATCGTGGAGCAGGAAACCCTGCCCCGGCTGCTCGCCGCCCTCGGCGAGCCGTACCGGCAGGCCGTCGTCGCGTTGGCCGCGCACGCCGGCAACGAGCATGTGCGGGCGATCACCGACCACGACTGCGGGCATTGTGGGCGGCGGTGGTCGGGGCACACGGACCGGGACGCCGCCGCCTGCTCGCTGGGCGTCAACCTGTCGGCCTTCAATCGACGATTGCAGGTTGCCCGCCGGGATTGTCTGCGGTGGTGGTTGGAGCACGAAACCCCCCGCCAGGTGGCGAAGCGGCATCCGGATCGCCGCAACAACCGCCGCGAGGTGCAGCCGTGTGGGACTCCGGCGGCGGCGCGTCGGCATCGGACCCGCGGTGAGCGGCCGTGTGACTTGTGTGGGCCGGTGGAGCGTGAGCGTGATCGGCTGCGGAAGGCGGCGCGGCGTCAGGTGGTGGTGGCGTGACCGCGAAGGTGATCCAGCTCGACTCCCGGCGCCGCACCGCCGTTGCACGTCCGGCCCCGCCCACCAAGCCGTGTGCTGCCGGGGTGACCGCGTGCGGTGCCGAACCGGCCCGGTTGTACGCGTGCGGGTGGCGGTGCGACGAGTGCGCGCCGCGGGCAGCAGGAAAACCCGACACCGCGAAGGGGTCGGGTGAGGTGGCGTGAGAGGGCTAGTCGTCCTTGGGGGGCGGCGGGGACCAGTCGTCCCAGGGGTCGCCGATGAGTTCGGCCGCCTTCTTGTACCAAGCCGGGGGCACGCAGACCATCGCTGGCGTGCTGCGACGGAGCACCACTGGGTGGTTGTCCTCAGCAACCGTGTCGAGCAGGTCGCTGAACTTCTCTCGCGCCTGCTGTGCACCGACGATCGGACGCTTTGCCATGTCGGCAGTGTACGGCCCCGCGTAAGGACCGCCTTGCAGGTCGGGGTGTACCGCGATGGTCATGACGCTCCCGTAAGTTGGGGTGGTAGCTCTACTGTAAGGTTCAGTGTAAGGTAATGATCAGGGCGACGCCACCACCGGTGAGCTACCAGGCCCGTGACGTGCTCAAACCGCTCGACCAAGCTCAGGAGAACCGCATGACTCAGAGGGTCAGCAGCGCACTGGTGGCGCTCCCCGATAAGCCGCACGCGCTGTACCGGTTCTTTGACCGCACCGACACCCTTTTGTACGTCGGCATCACCGTCGACATCGGCGCTCGTTTCCACGACCACCGCAGCAAGAAGCCGTGGTGGATGAACTCGGCTCGTATCGAGATCGAACACTTCGGCACCAGAGACGAGGCGCTGGCAGCCGAGGCGCAGGCGATCCGCAAGGAGAGGCCCCTTTACAACGTCACCCACAACGATCTTGTAAACCTGCCGTCTCAGCCGCCCGCTTCCGCTGCCGCACTTGACCCCGAGAGCATCACCGCAGAGTGGCTGACCGAGAACTGGGGCAAGGTTCCACAGGCAGTGCGGGACTGCGTGGAGATCCCCGCCCACCAAGCGGGGATCGAGGAGTTTGCTCAGACTCTCGCCGACCGGTTCGACGATGAAGTTGTTCAACGCAACGCTGCGACTGCGGTGAGCCTCCTTGACGAGGACGAAGACCAGCCAGACGAGGGCGGCAGGCTGGCACTTGGTGTTGAAGGTGCCGTAGACGCGCTCATGTCGGACTACTACCGGCTCAAGAGCGAGGTGCGCGAACTCCTGGACCGCATCGACGTCAAGATGCTCACGAGCGCCCGCGCATCCGCCCTCACCGAACTCGGCGCCAACATGCCGGACTTCAACGCCGAGGACGAGTTCTGGAACACCGTGCGCCACGTCGGCCTGACAGTTGACCGCAACTACTTGCGCGGCATGGCAGATCATGAGCGCAACGGCTGGATCCGCGCGGTCATGAACAAGCGCCCGGACCTCCTAGGTGACGAACTGTTCATTCCCGCCGCACAGCTCGCGCGCTCCGTGAAGGTCCACCGCGCGATCCCGCTGGGGTACTGCGCCGGGCTCACGGACAGCGCACCTATCTGTCCAGACAGGGCCACCGTCGTTCTGACCCTCAAGGGATGCCTCACGTGCGCGCGGTCCGCTAATGGCAACTGCTCGGGTCACCTAATGAGCTGCGAGGTACACGCCGCAGTTACGAAGATGGCCGGGGGTGTCTTCTCGGACGCGTTTGGCGCGGAGATTCCTGTACTCAGTTCCCGAGTTGCCCCGATTAACCCGGACCCTTGGTCGGTGGGCTGATGGCGTGGGTCCGTTACGACGACCACTTCGACACCAACCCGAAGGTGACCGGGGTGGTGTTCGACGAGCCTGGCGCCCTGTCGCTGCATCTGCTGGCGAACACGTGGACGGCCAAGCAGAAGTGGCCGGGTTACGTGCCGACGCACCAGCCGGCGACACTGCTGTGCGATCGAGAACTTGGCACCCGGTGGGCGGCTGCCCTGGTGCGGTTCGGTCTGTGGCACGAGCGGGGCAATGAGTGCGCGGACTGCGCGGAGGACTACGCCCACCTGCCAGCAGACGCGGCCGGGTTCGTGTTCCACCACGCCAAGGAGTACCGCCCGCCGGCCCGGGACAGGCTGACGCCGGGCACCCCGGCGGATCTGTCGGAGAAGCGTCGGGAGGCTGGCCGCAAGGGTGGCCGCGCCTCGGCGGATCGGCGTAAACAGGGCGAAGCCAAGCAAGAGCAAGCAAATCAAGCAAGTGCTTCAAGCGGCCAAGCAAAGCCGACGCAATCCGCCGGTCGCCGGAAGCCGGATCGGCCGAGCGCGGACGAGCCGCCTCTGTTCGACGACGCTGAAACGCCTGGACCTGCGGAAACGGAGGTTAGCTGTCAAGCAAGTGCTTCAAGCAAACCAAGCAGCTTGCTCCTTGCTGGCGTGAGCCCCGTACCCGTACCCGGTAATACCTCTACTTCTTACGAAGTAGAGGCGGCGGCATCGAATGAGCCCACTCCAACGCAACGAGCATTCGGTGTCGCCCGCGACTGGGTGACCTACCGACGCGAGCAAGGCACACCCGTCATCGCCACCGGCAAGGGCAAAGAGCCCGAGGTTCACAAGCTGAAAAACCTCATCGAGCCATTCCTGATCAAGGGGTACAGCGACTCCGAGGTGAAGCACGGCCTTATCGCTGTCGGCGAGAGCATTCCGAGTACCGCCAGCCTCGACCGGACGCTGACGCGCCTTCGCAACCAGCAGAACGGGCGCATGGACGGCGGCATGAAGCCAGCCAACCCCCGCATCTTGCGGAACAGCCATGAGAACCAAGACCGCTACGACGTGAAGCTCTAACGGAAGGAGGGCCAGTGGACATCAGCAGCACCGACCTCGGCGGCCTCGCCCGCGAAGTGATGGAACGGCACGGCATCGACCCGACCACCGTCCCCCCACGGCCCGGGTTTGACCTCGCCGACCATCTCACCGAGCAGGCGGAGGCGACCCTGAACCTGATCCTCGCGCCCCGGTTTCGGTGTGCCGACCCGGATCATCCGCTGGTGCGACGGTGGGTTGACGCGTACCTGCGTGACCCGGCGGAATGCCCCGGTCTGCTGCTGCTCGGCCCGGTGGGCACGGGCAAGAGTCACCAGGCGTTCGGGGCGTTGCGCCGCGTAGCGCTGGAGTCGGCCGGTCGCTGCCGGCGGATGACGTATGCGATCACCAGCCACCCGGAGTTCAACGCGGCGATGCGCCCCCAACCGGATGACCGGCACCTGCGCGCCCTGAACGACTTCCAGACCGTTGACCTGCTGGTCTTCGACGACCTGGGGGCGGGGAAGTCGACCGACTGGACTGAGGACACCTTGTACCGGCTGATGGACACCCGCTGGGCGAACCAGTTGCCGACGATCACCACCACCAACCTGGACGCCGCCGGTCTGCGCTCCGACGTTGATGAGCGGGTGGTGTCCCGGCTGTCCACCAGCGTGCAGGTCGGGTTGAAGGGCACCGACCGGCGTCGGGGCGGGGACCTGCCGTGACGGACACCCTGGACCGCGCCGACCCGGTGACCGTGTTCTACGACCACGGCGCCGAGCAGGTCGTGTTGGGGTCGATGCTCAGCGACCCGCAGACCATCGGCGAGGTCGAGGCGATCGTGTCGGCGGGGTCGTTCCACAAGCCGTGCCACCCGATCCTGTTCAAGGCCATCACCGAGTTGCGGGAGGGCAACCGGCTGACCGACCCGCACAGCGTGGCCGGGTTCCTGGCGGACGAGAAGCTGCTCAACCGGATCCCCGGCGGTGTCACCTACCTGCAAGAGCTGCTTGCAGCGCCGGTCACAGCGACGGCGGCGGAGGCAACAAACTTTGCGCGGGTGGTTGCTGACAAGGCGCTGCTGCGGGACTTCGACGCCGGCTTGGAACGTGCCCGGTCGGAGATCCGCACGGGTGGGTCTGCGAGCCCCGCTGAACTGCTGGAGCGCACCCGGGTCATGATCTCCGACCTTGGGATGCGGGCGGCCGGCGATGGTGGGCCGACGCGGTGGCGGGACATCATCCGTCCTGGCCTGGACGCAATCGAGTTGGCCGCTGAGGAGGGATCCGGTCCACCCGGCGTCCCAACGGGCATTCCCGACCTTGACCGGCTGATCCACGGGTTGCAGAAGCAACGCCTGTACGTGGTGGCCGGCATCCCCGGTGGCGGCAAGTCGACGTTGGGCGCCGGTGACTTCGTGCGGTCGGCGGCGTTCGAGCACAGCCATTCGACGGCGGTGTTTTCGATGGAGATGACCGAGCAGGAGTTGTTCAACCGGCTCATCTGCGCAGCCTCCCGGGTGCCATCCCAGAGGGTCGTTGACGGCACGTTGGACACCGACGACTGGACGGCCATCGCCCGGGTGTGCGGGGAGACAGAAAACGCCCCCCTTTGGATTGATGACACCAAGGGTTTGACGATGGCTGACATCCGGGTTCGTGCCCGCCGGTTGAAGCAGCAGCACGGCCTGGAATTGGTCGTCATCGACTACCTGGGTTTGATCGAGTCGGCTACCAGCGCGCCCCGTAACCAGCAGATCGACGAGATGGCCCGGTCGGCGAAGAACCTCGCCGGGGAGCTGGATTTGGCGGTGGTGTTGCTGGCGCAGATGAACCGGGCGTACGCGCAGCGCGCCGACAAGCGGCCTGTCCTGACGGACTTGAAGGAGTCGGGCGGCATCGAAGCACACGCCGACGTGGTGATTTTCGTGCACCGGGATGAGCAGTTCGACAAGACGAAGCGTCTCGGCGAGGCGGATTTGATCGTGGAGAAGAACCGCGGTGGCGCTCGCGGCACCGTCGAGGTCGCTGCCCAACTGCACCTGAACCGTTTCGTGTCCATGGCCATGCCGTGAGGAGGCGACCCCCTATGACGACTACCCAGGCGGCGGCGTCAACGTCAACGACCATCCGGTGGGTGTGCGGTGCCTGCGGCCAACCGGCCGAATCTGGTGCCGTGCACGTCGACTTCGGGTCGGTGGTGGCAGCTCAGCAGGCCGCGAAGGAGTGGGACGCACGCAGTCACTCCTTGAGCGCGTTTGACCTGGCGGATGTGTTCACCATGCCGGCCCGCGCTCAGTGGAAGGTGACCTGCGGCGAGTGCCTGCAACAGCAGCATGACTGCGGTGGGTGTTACGAGATCGGCCTAAGCCAGGTGCCGACGTTCACCGCGTTGCTGCGGTGGCAGGCGCATTTGTACGACAAGTCGTGGTTCGACGCCACCAACTGGGTGGCGTTCGTGCACCGCCTGGCGCAGGAACACGCCCCGCACGAGTCGGCGGGCGCGTGGTGACCGGCGCCGTGCTGCTGATGTCCGGGGTTGAGGACTACGCCGCGACCGCCCGCACGGCGTACCTCACGGCGCTGCCCGCTGTTGGCGCCACCGACGTTCACTGCCGGGACTGCTCGGCTGACCCCCGACGGTCGTGCCTCAGCGGTGGTCGGAGCGTGCCCGCACACCCGCCTCGGGTTGAGCTGGCGGCCCGGGTCACCGCCGAGCGGATCGCGGAGGCGGATGTTGCGGCCGACGCCGCCCGAACGGTTGCCGCCTGCCTGGCCGCGGGTGTGCCACCCAACCGGATGGGCCGGCATGTGGTTCGCGCGCAGCGGGTGGCGTACCTGATGGCGTTCGGGTGGAGGCCGCTGTATTGCAGCGACTCGTCGCCGTGGCGGTCGCCGTACCCGCAGATGCCCGACCGGTACTCGTTGGCGTTCGCGTTCGGTTGGACGGTTCAGGAACACGCCGTGTTCCTCGACCCGGAGGGCGTGTCCGGGGTGTGCGTGACCTGCAAGGACGCCACCGACGACTGTGATCGGTTCGGGCTGCCGCGCTGTGTGGGCTGCGCCGCTTGGCTGGGGGTCGCTGCGTGAGCGGCCCGGTGAACGACGGTCACCGCATGGTGGCCGCGTTGGAGGCTGCCGGGTTCGCGGTCCTCGGCCGCGGTCGGGGTTATGTGCGGATGGGCCGCCCTGATGCGGGCTCGGGTTGGTGGCCGGTCCCAACGGACCCGACAGCGCCGGAGTTCGCGGAGGGCTTGGCGAAGGTGCGGCAGGTGTTGTTGGCGGAGGTCGCGCAGGGCGAGTCGGCGCAGGCTGCGTTGACCATGTTCGACGGGGAGGTGTTGTGATGGAGGAAATTCCACTACCGAGCCTGCACAACAACGGGGCGCAGGACCCCGACCGGTGGGCCCCATCAACGAGCAACCGGCGTGACTCGTACGGCTGCACCCACCCCGAAGCCGGCGATCTGGTGGCGTGGCGGTACGCGGCGTGGCTGGTCCACGAGATCCGTTCGTACCTGGATGTTGACCTCACCGACAAGCAGCGGGAAAAGCTCGACGCGTCGGTTGCCAACCTGACCGGTGAGAAGCGGGCGCTCGCCTTGTCCCGGAACCGGCCCTTCCACATCGTGTTGCGCCACCAAGCCGGCCCGCTGATCATCAAGTCTGGGGAGGAGCGCGGCTTCATCCGCCTGCACGACGGCACCCGCGAGGTGAGTTTCACGTCGTGGCCGCGCCAGACCCAGTGGCACCGGCTGCCCGACCCGTATCAGGCGTGTTCGTGCCACGGGCATCCGTGGCCGTGCCAGGACCGGGACCGGATGGTGCTCACCCAGCATCAGATGCGGAAGATGGACCGGCTGATGGCGACCGCCCAGCCGGGGGTGTGCGCGCACTGCCTTGAGCCGATCACCACCCGGCAAAAGACGGTGACGTTCCCGGAGGAGTCACGGTTCGTTCCGGGTGCCCCGGGGCCGACGTTCCACGCTGGCCGTGCGGCCTCCTGGCAGGGGGCGGAGGAGTACGAGCGCGCCGGCCGCCTCGTCGACAACCCGGACGTTCCGCGTCTCGCGTCGTGTCCCGGGATCCGGTTCATCCACGAGCAGCACAGCATGCCGACGGAGCAGCGGGTCGAGTGCACGGCGGGCGCGTTCTGCACGGGCTTGCACGGGCCTGCGGGTTACCGCCAGGACGCGCCGTGCTGGCATCGGGTGGTACTGGCAGGCAACGAGGGTGCCTACGCCCGGCCGAGCGTTGATTGCGGCTACCGCGCTCGCGGGACGTGTCTGGGCGGCGATCTGTCCGGTGGGGGCGCGTCGCTGTCTCCGACCGCCGCTGACTTGCTGTGGGAGAACAAGGCGCGGCGGGGTGGTGGGCTGCTGTGACCGCCCCGGTGTGGCCGACGGTGATGGTGACCGGTCACCGCCCCCAACACCTACGCCCCGATTCGCTGCACGTCTGGGTGCGTTCCGAGCTGGACCGCCTGGCGCTCAAGCTGCGCGACGTGCACGGCATGACGTGCGGCATCTCCGGGATGGCGATCGGCGCGGACCTGTGGTGGGCGGACAGCCTCGTGAAGGCCGCCGTGCCGTTCGTGGCGCACATTCCGTTCCCGCAGCAGCCGGACCCGTGGCGGGAGTCGAACCCGGAGGCGGTGGCCGAGTGGCATCGTCTGCGCGCCCTGGCCGCCTCGGTGGTGCCGTACGGGGACCTTGCCGGCCTGGCCGAGCATGCCCGTAAGCGGGTGGCGGTGAAGCTGCTGCACGAGCGCAACGACGGGATGCTCAACGCCACTGCGCAGGCCAACGGGGCGGTGGTGGCCGTGTGGTGCCCGTCGAAGCGCGACGGGGGCACGTTCTCGGCGCTCAAGAAAGCCCACCGCGCCGGCCGTCCGGTGATCCTCGTCAACCCGGAAGCCCGAACCACAACCATGCCGTCCCGTGACCGGCTGGCCGACCTGTTGTACCCGCACCGCCCCCAACCGTTGATCGACGCCTGAGGAGGCACCCATGACCGAGACGCACCTGCCCGAGAGCATCCGCAAGGCCCGCGCCGAGGAAGCCGCCACCTACCCGCCGCACGTGATCTACGCAGGCGGCATCGACCACTACCAGGCTGGCCAGTCGCAGGGCCTGCACGACGCGATCCTCCGCGCCGACTGGGACGCAGTGCGGACGATCGCCGCCGACCCGTACACCGCCGGTGACGATGTTGACATGGCCGCGGGTGCCCTTGCGGGCGCATGTGAGCCGGCGATCGATGCCGTCAAGACCGGCCCGTTCGACGCAGCAGCCGCAGGCAGGCACCTGACCAACCCTGACTTCACGGCCGCCGGCTTCGAGCGGCACATCATCCGCCCGGATGTGAACGGCAACCTCGCCGACCGGTGCGGGCATTGCACCCTCCTGCCGACCGTCAGCGGCTACGTGAGGGCCACGCAGTCCCGATGCCCAGTGCACGGCACCCCCACCCATTTCGGACCGTCACAGACCGCCTGAGGAGGCAAGCCATGTCTGAGCCTTGGTACACGATCACCGTCGTCAAGCACGACATCCACCCGAGCGAGCGCAACCGGCACGCAGACGCCCCCGCCCCTGTCGACGTCATCTCCGCGACGGTCCTGCCGCAGTTGGCGGGGGACATTCTGCGGGCGACCGCTGACCAGATCGCGCCGAAGAAGCCGGTGACACGGTGACCGACAACCCGGCGGCCGAACTGTCGCCCACGCTGCCCCCGGGATTGATCCAGTACTTCGCCGAGCGTCGGCAGCAGCGCGCCGACGCCGTCAGCCGGGCATTGTCCACCCTTCGCCCGTACGAGCGGCGGCTAGTGCGGGAAGCCGCCGTCATGGGCTATGTGCGCGGCACGATGGCTGGACGTGCGGACGCCCATCAGGGACGCATGACGGAGATCCCCAAGGACTCGGCGGTCCTGTTCGAGGTCGTTGACGCGTGCATTGCGATGGACGACCTGTACCCGTTCCTTGCCGAGGCGGCGGATGGCCGTCGCCGTCGGATCACCAAGGGGCGGCGGTGGCCAGGTGAGTGACCCCGTGATCGACCCCCCGCGCGTGACCGTCGCACCCCCGTCCACACCTGAGCGGGCCGCGCTCAACTTCGCTGCCCGTCTGCTGCGCCTCGACTACGACGACCACGAGCTGCGGCACTCGCACCTGTCCGCCACCGACGTCGACGTGCCCGCCATCCGGGAGGCTCTGCGCGACCTCGCCGACCGGCTCGCCGCCGGGGCTGTGCTGCCCGCTGGCACGCAGACGGTTGGATGCGACATCGACTGGACTGATCTCCGATCCAGTCGCCCCGGCGCAGACGTTCAGTCCAGGTCGTATGTATGGCCGGCGGACGAGTTCGACACGCAGCTAACCCGCGAGGTGCGGGCCGCCGAGCGTTTCAGGCGCGCCCCTGTGCGGATCCGCAAGTGCACCGTGACGTCATTTCCGGACGGGTCACGGCTCGTGGGTGCGTGGACTCGGGTGGAGCTGCCGTCGTGACCGACGCGACCACCGCCTACAACGCCGAAGCCCTCACCGCCCGGTGGTCGGCTGTCTCCAACGATGAGATCGGCGGGTGGGCGGTCACCACCAACGGACTTGGCCCGCTCGATGGGGGCAGGATGGCTGCCGACCTGGTGATGACCCGGGAGATCGCCGAGCACATCGCCTACGTGCACAACCAGTGGTTGGCGCGGCAGAGCATGGGCGTCCCGGTGGACACCGGGTGGGTCACGACCGAGGCCGTGCCAGGGCCGCTCATGCGCACCCTGTGGAGCCGTCTACGCCGCCGAAGTCCGGGTGGGGTGGGTCGGTGAGTAGCCGCGACGGCTCGGCCCGCCTGCGCCTGTTCGCTGCCCTGCGCCGGGCGCGATGGCGGGTGGAGATGGGCAAGTCAGGCCACTGGAAAGTGTGGAACCCGCACGGCCGGTTGATCACCACCACCCCGTCCAGCGCCTCCGACACCAACAGCCTCAAGGCACTGCTGCGGGATCTGCGCAAGGCCGGATTTCAGCACAACAGGCGCGGCCAGCAGGCGAAGACCAGCAAGATCCCGAACCAGAGGAGCCAACCATGAGCGAAGCACCCGAACCAACCACGCAGAACCCGCTAACCGCTGAGCAAGTCGCCACCGCCGCCGACGTCTGCGACGCGGTAGACCCAGCCCTACCCATTGACCAACGCATTGCCGCAGGCGACCGGGCTGCCCGCCGCGACGCCAAGTTCGCGCTACTGGTGGCAACGCAACTTCTCTCCGGGGCGATCGACGCCACACCCAACCCGCAGACGACCATGACCCGTCTCCGTGCCCACATGTCCAACGGGCTTTCCGATGCTTGACGTGCCCGACGCAACCCCGCGCCCTGTGCCCCAGCCGCCGGCACTGGATGACTCTGCCCGGTCAGCCCTCACCGCCGCCTACTGGAAGCTGCGCGAACACGCCTCCGGGTACCGCAATGCCGACGTGTACCAGCGCGCGCAGGAACGCGGGCGTACCGGTGACGCCAACGACCGGAAGCAGGCCGCCATGCATCGGGCGTTCGCGAGGGGCATTGAGGCCGCAGGGGAAGACATCGCCAGCATGCTTGAAGTCCCTGAGCACGAGATCGAGCCGATCAGTAAGGACGCCGACCAGTGACAACGCACGTCAACACCGCCACCGAGCGGACGCCCGGCGAAGCGGAGATCCGCACATGGGACGACCTGCGGGACAGCGGCCTGCTCTGGCTGATCAACCGGCAGGTGTTCCACCCGCGCGGGTTCGCGCTGGCCCTCGTCCAGGTCGACGGGCAGATCGTCGGCTGGCGACTGCTCGGCCACGGTCAGGAGCCGTGGGCGTTCGCCGGTTCGGAGGATGAGTGGTTCGCTGCGGCACAGGCGACACTCGCGGCCCTACCCACGTCAGCCCCATGACCCTGCCGCTGCTGCCCGGCCCGCCCGAGCCCCGCGAATGCCTGTGCGGGAAACCCGTGCCCAAGGGTCCGCTCGTCCACGGGTGGGGCTCCCACTGCGCCAGAGAGCGCGGCCTGTCCCCCGCCCCAACACCACGCACCAACGGGCAGGACGGGCCAACCCTGCTCGACCTTCTCGCCCGGACGGTGATCGGGTCGCCGGGGAACGTGGTGTGCCGGCAGCGCACCGACGCCGAAGACGAAGCCGTGCGTCAAGCCCAACAGCGACGGGAGGCGGCCGGTGGTTGAGCGGGATGAGGCGGCCCGGTGGAGGCACGCCGAGATCGTCAACTGGCACCGCAGGTTGTATCGGCGCAAGCTGCGGGCCAGGCAGGTCGGCAGGTGGTGTCGCTGATCAGGCATGATGTACGGAGCGTTACCGGAGGGGGAGCCAAGTGTCCGAGATCGCGGGTCTAGACAAGCATCAACCCAAGGCCGGTAACGGGCTGTCACTGGTGGACTGGCTGCGCGCGCAGCTCGACGAGGATGAGCGGGTGGCGCAGGAAGCGGGCGTGTCCGGGCCGCAAGGTTCGGACCTGTTCGTTATCGACGACGACCACCAGCACAACACCATCGCAATCTCCGCCGCCCGTGTGCTGCGCCGTGTAGCCGCCGCCCGCCGCGCCCTGGACTTGCACAACCGTGACCACGAATGCTCCGTGTACGACGACCACGGTGAGGTCGACAACTGCGCGTGGGTACTGAAAGGCGACACGTGCTCGACGGTGCGGTTGATGTTCGACGAGTATAGCGGCCAGCCCGGCTACCGACCTGAATGGGGAACGCAGTGAGCGAACAAGCCTCAGGCCGTAGCGAGCACGACGAGGTCACGGACCGCATCATCACCTGCATCAAACCGTGGACACCCGCCGCTGCCGCCGCAGCACCCCTAACCGCAGACGGACTGCGGGACGCTCTCCGCAAGTTCGCCCGCCAGTTCGACCCTGATCGGCGGATAGCCGGACGCTTCGAAGCAGGTGCGTTGGTGGTGCAACACATTGGCAACGTCGCGACGAAGACCCCACCTCGCCCGGCGTGGATGCCCCAACCTGCGGTGCCCGGCCTACCGATCGTCCAGAACGACAACCTGCTGCCGGACGAGTGGCGGCTGATCGACACCGACGGCGGCGTGATGAGCGAAGGGCGGCTTGAATGGAAGCCGTGACCGACGAAATGGGGATGTGGCTCGACCAGCAGGTGGAGAATCAGCGCCACGACGCACAAGCCCTCAAAGCCCTCGCCACTGCGATGCCGGCCCCTGAAACAGTGGAGTGGCTGACCGGGATCGCTGACACGCTGGCGGCCGACGCGGATTCGAAGCGCCGCATCCTCGACGTCCACCGGGGAGACGACCGCGAGGACTGCGCAGGGTGCGGGCTCGATGCGATCGGCCTGCCGGTGTGGCGGATCGACCAGTGTCCGACGCGGCTCGCGCTCGCGCTGGCTTACGCCGACAAGCCCGGCTACTCCGAGGAATGGCAGTCGTGACCGGCGAGCAGGCAGGACAGTTCGTTGTGCAAGCCGACCGCGACGGTGAACTCACCCTCGAACACTGGGCGCCTAACGGCTTCCGAGCCGCCGACCCCTGGTGCTGGTGGGAAACGCGCATCGGCAACGGCACCAGCCTCCCGCAGATGGAACAGCTCGCCGCCAGCCACCTGACGGAAGCCCACCGCACTGTGATCGATCTCGGCGAGTCGGACGTGGTGGAGAGTCCACCCGGGCATCTGCGGCGCGGCGACCTCGCAGACATTGCGGTGTTGACCGGTGGTCTGCGCAACCGCGAACTCTTGGTGGATCTCGACACCGAGCAGCGGCAACCCCGGTGACGGCACCAGCCGACGACGGCCGGGAGTTCGACGTCGCAGCAGACCACGGCGGACAGATACGTGCAACGTTCCGCGTCCTCAACGACGGCCGGCTACAGGTCGAAGCCGACGATGACATTTGGACGCTGGACTTGGCCGACTCTCACGCCACCGCGTCGTGGATGTTCGCCTTGATGGAGGGTCGGGGGTGACCGGAGTGCGCTGCTGGATGTGCGGTGTCGAACCCGACCAGACCATCGAAGACCAACGCCTCGGCGACCCCGAACCCCGCCTCATCCCGGTGTGGCCCACCGGCGGCGACCACCACCACAACGCCACCCCGCCCACTGCGCAGCAGCTCGAAGACGACGGGCACGCCACCTGGCGGCGAATCATGGAGGACGCGACATGACCATGCACCTCAACGGCGCCGCCCGGGTGGAATTCAACGGCCTCGACCTGACCCCCTACCTCGCCGACTCCACCCACCCGGCGGACGGCGCAGGTAGCGGGATCCTCGACCGCATTGACCGCGCGATCTCCGGCCTGTGCCCTTGCGGCGCGACACCCCGCGACGGCTCCCCCTACTGCTCGGCCGACTGCGAACCCACCCACATCGCCGAGCACACCGACCAGCGCATGTCAGGGGACCTCGCCACCGCGATGCGCTGGCGGCCCGACCTCGTGACGGCGGCCGACGACAGTGACCTGCTGCCCATCGGCTCCCAGACGTGCGGCTACACGGGCCGGTTCAACGCCCAGGTGTACGAGCGGACCAGCGCACCGGAAACGTGGCATCTGCGGTTGGACGACGGGCACCGCTTCGTCGGTCTCGACCTTGACGGGGTGGGCGGCCGGGACGAGCCAATCAGCCCCGAACTGGCGGCCCGCATCGTTGACACCTGGCAGCGGCTGGAACGGGAACTGTCCGACAGTCGTCACGCCGAACCCGCCACCGCTGGGACGGTCGGCGTCATCTACTTCACACCCCTGCGCCGCCGCGCCGAGGACCATCAGCGAATTCTCCGCAACGCGCTCGCCTACTACCGGGCGGCAGCATTCGTGGTGGACCCGGCAAGCGCGAGCATCCTCCGCAACATCACCGTCACCTGACACGGCGACGGCGGCCAGGTCCCACAACCCGGCCGCCGCCAATCCCGCCACCCCAACATCCCATGAGGTCTACCGCCAGCGTAACTGCGCCGATCGGAGACCAGCCACATGCACGACCACGACGACACCGGCGGACGGCACTGCGTCTCCGACACCCGCTGCCGCGCCTACGACCGGTTGGCGAAACCACCCGCCGCCGCACCCGTCACCACGACACCCCTGTGCGACGACTGCTTGACCGCAGCCGAACGGGACGTGCGCAGCCTCGTGTACGACTACGTGGACTTGGAGCAGCTACAAGCCCCGGCCCTGTCGCAGGCGCTCAACATGCAACCGTCCGGGAAAGCCGCCCCACCCATGCCGTTGAACGGCGCGGCTGAGGCGTTGCAGGCGGAAATCGTGCACGTCGCCACCACGTGGGAAGACGTCATCCGCGACCACTGCGGCCTCAGCACCTGGGTACCCGACCAACCACGGCGGCCCGGCCGGCAACTCGACGACGCCGTGCGCGTCCTGCTCCCCCGCCTCCGCCAACTCGCCACCCTCGAACCCGCCGTCGTGTACCCCACCGGATGCGAAGACCAACCCACCGAGATGACCGGGTGGGAAGCCATCCACCACCTCCAACACCTCCACCAACGCGCGAGGGGCATGCTCGGGCGCACCCACCGCACCACCCAACTGCCCGGCACCTGCTCCACCTGCGGGTTGGGCGAACTCCACCGCGACGACCCACGGCACGCCGACGACCCCTGCGACGTGTACTGCGCCAACTGCCACACCACCTGGCCGCACACCGACTACCAGCAGTACGTCACCCAGTTGGTGTGGCCGAACCGCGCCCGGGTGGCAGCGTGAACCCCGACATCGACGTCCAAGGCCGCCGCGGCGAATGGCCTGTCCCCGGCGACAACGCCGCCGACCGGGCACGCAAGATCGCCCACATGTACCGGGCCCGTCTGCGCGCCCTCGACGCCGACGCCTGCGACCAAGCCGACCAGGTGGCAGCCAACTTCGGCGAAACGTGGGTCACGCCCACCGTCGTAACCGTTGAAGACACCGACGCCGTCACCACCGCCGAAGCCGCCCAGCTCGTCAACGTCAGCGAAGACGTCATCCGCCAATGGGCCTGCACCCCCCACCCCCACAACCCGGACGAACCCCTGTTGCCCCGCTTCGGGTGGCGGGGGAAAGCCCGCACCTACCTGGCCCGACACGTCCGCGACGCCGCCGGGACTGTGAGCCAGGCGAAACACCGAAAGGCACAGTTGACAAGATCCTCGTGATCCGTCACAGTCACGCACAGGAGACGTGTCTTCGAAGCCCGCCCGACCCGAAAGGTCGCGGCGGGCTTTCGGCATTCCCCGGGCAGTTGCAACCATCGCTGACCCCACACAGGCGGCCCCGAGGTGCGTCATCCCCAGCACGCTGCCCCGGGGCCACCCGGACGACACCACAGCACCCGTGACCTGGAAAGGATGTGTGAACGTGCCCGCATCCCGCGCCCAACGCGCCCACGTCGCCAAACGCCGCGCCGAAGCCGTCGCCATGCGCATGGCCGGCGCGAGCTTCCAAGACATCGCCGACAAACTCGCCTACAACAGCCGCGGTGCCGCCTGCCAAGACGTCAACCGGGCGCTGGAAGCCAACCTCGCCGAGCAGCGCACCGCCGTAGAGGTGCACCGCGAAACGGAGCTGCAACGCCTGGACATCCTGTGGGCTGACGCGTGGGCGGTACTCAAGCGCGAGCACATCACCGTCTCCCATGGCAAGGTCGTCTATGACGAACGGACCCTCGCCGACGGTGAGGCAAAGCCGCTGCTGGACGACGGGCCGGTGTTGCAGGCCATCTCCACGCTGCTGAAGATTCAGGAACGGCGGGCGAAGTATCTCGGGTTGGACGCTCCCACGAAGGTGGAGGCGATCACCGTTGACGCGCTCGATGCTGAAATCGCGCGACTCGCTGCCGAGCTTGGCGCAGATGAAGTTGGAGCGGCTGCGGACGCTGCGGGCGCTGAAGGCTGAGAAGGAGCAGCGTCGGCAGGCGGAGGCCCGTCAGCAGATCACCCGAAACCGGGAACGCTGGCCGAGCCCACTCGACATGGGCGCCGCGTTGGATCCGCCCCGTTTGGGCGACAACGGCGACCGGGTTGGGGTGTGGCGCACTCCCGCCCTCGATCTGATCAACGCGGCGCTGGTGGATCTGGCCGAGGGCCGCGAGAAGAAGATGGCCGCGTTCGTCAGCCCCCAGGAGGGCAAGTCGACCACCGTCTCGTACTGGTTTCCGCTGTGGTTGCTCGCCTGCGTCAACCCGGACCTGCGGATCCTCATCGTCTCGTACTCGGATGAGATGGCCCGCCGGTGGGGCGCCGAACTGAAGACCGCGCTCGAACGGTGGTCCGGCGACGAAGGCGAAACCGATCTGGGTTTGCGGCTGCGCAAGGACTCCCGGGCGGCAGGTCGGTGGAACATCGCCGGGCACCGGGGGCAGGTGTACTGCGCTGGCCTGTCCGGCGGAGCGATCACAGGCAAACCGGGTGATGTGATCGTCGTTGATGATCCGTTGAAGAACATGCGGGAAGCGCAGTCGGAGAAGATGCGCGACGCGGCGATGAGCGCCTACCAGTCGGTGTTGGTGCCGCGCATGGGTTCCCCGAACTCGAAGCTGGCGTGGATTCAAACGCTGTGGCACGAGTCGGAGCCCATTCAGCAGATCATCGCCAACGAAGGTGTCCGTGAGGACGGCGGCCGGTGGCGGGTCATCCGCATCCCCGCCGTCGCCGAAGAGGACAACGACATCCTCGGCCGCAAGGTCGGCGAGGGGATGATCTCAGCCCGGGGGGAACGCAACTGGGCGGAGATCCGCAAGGCGGTCGGCGAGTACGTTTTCTCCGCCCTCTATCAGCAGCGGCCGGCGCCCGCCGAAGGCAACCTGTTCAAGCGGATCTGGTGGCGGTATTGGACGCCCGCCCCGTCTGGCGGTGTCGGCCCTCGCCTTGACTTGGCTGGTCGCATTTTCCCCCTCGACGCGTGCTGGCGGTTCGGCACGATCGACCTTGCGAGTTCCACGAAGACGTCGGGTGACTGGACGGTCATCTCCGCGTGGGCCCGCACAGGTGACGGGGACCTCGTGCTACTTGACCGCACCCGCGCGCGGATCGGCGAGGCTGACCATTTCGCAACTGCCCGGCCGCTGGTTGAGCAGTGGCGGTTGGACACCCTGTTTGTGGAGGAAAGCCAGTTCGGGACCACGTTGGTGAAGGAAGCCACCCAGAATGGGGTACCGATCTCGCCGTTGAAGGCGGACACGGACAAGCTCACCCGGGCACTGCCGGCGTCGGCCCGATGCTCGAATGGCCGGGTGTGGCTGCCCGCAGGGGCGTGGTGGACAAAGCTTTGGGTCGATGAGCATGCCGCTTTCCCCAACGGCTCCCACGATGACCAAGTGGACACCCTCGCCTACGCGGTGCGGGTGTCGGTGACAGCTTGGGCCCCACCCGCTCCGAAGCGTCAACCCGTACCGGAGCGAACCTCTGAGCGGCCCATCGATTTGATGAACGAGCCGATGTAGTTGCCGGGGGTGGTCGCCATGGCCCTCCCTACCCGCCTACACGGCAGCGTTTCCGACGGCACCTATGACGCGTGGCTCGGCGAGGCACTGGAGCAGGTGCCCGCCCTCGTCTACCCACTGTCGGTGGAGACGTATGCGCAGATGCGCCGCGACCCGCAGTTGGCGGCGATCCTGGCCGGGTACACGTTGCAGATCCGCCGCGCCTCGTGGTCGGTGAACCCTGCCGGGTGCCGCCCGGAGGTGGCGCAGCTCGTCGCAGACGACCTGGGTTTGCCGGTGACCGGTGATGACACCCCCCGGGCCGCCCGGGTGCGTGGGGTGTCGTGGGCGGAGCACCTGCGGGCTGCGTTGGCGTGCCTCACCTACGGGCATTCGGGGTTCGAAATCCTCGCCGAAATGCGCGCTGGGCTGGCCCGGCTGTCGATGTTGGCGGAGCGGCCCGCGCACACCATCACCGCGATTTACGCCGACCAGCGGTCGGGTGCGTTCCAGGGCGTCACCCAGGACATTCCGGGCCGGCTGGATGTGCCGCAGATCAAAGCGGACCGGATGGTCTGGTACTGCCACGAGCGTGAAGGCAACTCGTGGCAGGGCACAAGCCTGCTCCGGCCGGCGTACGGGCCTTGGCTGTTGAAGCGGGAACTTCAGCGGGTGCTGGCCACGTCGTCGCGGCGCTTCGGCATGGGTGTCCCGACGGTGAAAGCCCTACCGGGAACCAGCCCCACCGACGGGCAGATGACCGCCGCCCTCGGCTTGGCCACCTCGGCGCGGGTTGGGGATCAGGGCGGCGCCGCCGTTCCACCCGGGTTCACGTTCGAGTTGGTGGGGATGACCGGGTCAACCCCGGACACGTTGGCGTTTATCCGCTACCTCGACCAGCAGATGTCGCGCATGTCGTTGATGAGCCACCTCGACTTGGGCACCTCCGAGTCGGGGTCGCGGGCGCTCGCCGAGTCGTTCGTGGACGTCCTGATGATGTCCATCCAGTCGGTGGCGGAAACCGTCGCGGACACCATCACCCGGCAGGCCGCCGCCCGCCTTGTGGGCTGGAACTTCGGCGACGACGAACCCGTGCCAGCCGTGACGGTGTCGGGCATCGGGGACCGGCGGGAGATCACCGCCCAGTCATTGGATTTGCTGCTGCGCTCCGGCGCCCTGTCGGCGGACCCCGCTTTGGAGGCGCACATCCGCCGCGAGTGGCGGCTACCGGAACGCCAGGCCACCCCTGAGCCGGTGCCGCGCCCTGTTGCGGCGGGGGCACGTCGGCCGCGTGCGGTGGCAGCGGCGGCACCTGTCGAACCTGCGAACTACCAGGATCTCGCCGATCAGCACGCGCAGGCGGTAACGGACCTCTCCGCAGTGTGGGAGCAGGAATCGCCGCCGCTGGTGGACGCGTTGACGGAGGCTACAGCCGCCGAGGTGTCCGCAGGGATGCTGGTCGGGTTTGGCTCCCTGGCGGTGCCACCGGTGGTGACCGCGGGTTTGACGGCGGCGCTGATCGCCACCCTGTCCGCAGGCGCAGCGTTAGCGGCGGCCGGCGCGGCAGCCGAACTGGCCGCACTCGGCATCGTCGCCAGCACGGCCCTCGGAGACGACCACACCACCCGCATTGAGCAGATCGCCGAAGCCACCGTTGGCCTCATCGTCGCCGGCTACGCGTCCGGTGCCGGCCGGGTCGCGATGGCGCAGACCGGGCCTGACACCCCGGCGTCGACCGTGGGGCAGGCGGTCCGGGATCACCTCATCGACCTGTCCACTGCGAAAGGCTCCGGCCTGGTGGCGGGAAACCTCGCCGCCGCTGTCACCTCCGCACAGGCGGAAGCCCGACGGGCTGTCCTCGAGCAGGCACCTGCCGGGACACGGTTCGTCGCCAACGAGGTGTTGGACGACGGCAACCGCTGCGGGCCCTGCGGCGACGTGACCGGAACCGAATACGACAGCCTCACCGCAGCCCTCGTCGACTACCCAACCGGGTTGCGGTTCAAAGACTGCGCGGGCGGTCACCGCTGCCGCGGCCTCATCGCACCGCTCCTACCCATCGTCGCCGGATAGCACGGGATGGGGTGGGCGTTATGACGTTGACCGTTCCCGCACCGCCCACGTTGGCGCGGGTCAACCGGGTGGAGTTGGTGCACACCGGTTCGTGGAACGCCAAGTCGGGGCCGGTGACGTTCACCCCCGACGACCTGGCCTCAGCGGTGGGCGCGTTCGACTGCCCTGCCGTGCGGCGCCCGGTGCTCAAGTTCGGGCACGACGGGAACCACGGTGCGGGGGATCCGGCGATCGGGTGGGTGGACAACCTGGCGCTGGACGACGACGGCGGGGCGCTGGTCGGTGACTTCGTGGGCATGCCTGCCTGGCTGGCCACGCCCGACAGCACGGGCAGCTCGGTGCTGTCGTCCGCCTACCCGGACCGGTCGATTGAGGGCGAGTTCGACTACCGATGCCAGTTGGGCCACAACCACCCGTTTGTGGTGCACGCGGTGGCGCTCCTCGGCGTGGAGCGGCCCGGTGTCGGCACCTTGCCGTCGCTCCAAGGCCTCGCCGCCGTGTACGGGGTGGAACTCGCCGACGGCACCGATCCGACCGGGACCGCCGTCACCGTGGCGTTCGCCGCCGAACGCGCCGCCCTCCCCAACGACGAACCGGTTGCCGCTTCGGTAACTGATGGAAGGAGCATCATGCCGAACCCGCGCCCGGCGAAGGTCGCCGCGAGCGTGTCCGTGGAGGACGTGCGCCGCGACTACTACGACAAGGCGCCCTGGTCCCACTGGATCACTGAGGTGCACCTGGACCCGCTGCAACTGATCGTGGTGGATGACGACTCCGGCCAGCGGTGGCGTGTCCCCGTGGATGTGACCGGAGACGACACGTTCACGTTCGGTGAGCCGGTGCAGGTGCTGGTCCGCTACGTCGACAAGCCCGAGCAGGTCGCCGCTTCCGTCGGCCAGCCGATCGTCTACGCCTCACGGGCCGAGTCACGCCCCGGACAGCAGCCCACCGCGTCCACCCCCACCGAACCGGCCGAGCCGACCGCAGAGCCGGTCGAGCCCGCACCCGCCGAACCGCTGGCGAACCCCGAACTCCCGGCCGCCGAGCCGGAGCCCACAACCGAACCGAAGGAGGACCCCGTGTCCACCATGAGCGATGTCCGCTCCCGGCTCGGCCTGCCCGACGACGCGGACGAGGCGGCGGTTTCCGCCGCTGTCCTCGCCGCCATCGGCGGCCAGCCGACCGAACACACCACCGACGCCACCCCGGAGGCGGTCACCGAACCGGAGACGCCCGCCGAGCCGACCCCCGTCGCCGCGTCCACCAGTCCGGCCCTGCCGGACGGTGTGGTCACCATCGATCGGGAAGCACTGGCTGAGCTGCGCCGCAACGCCACCCTCGGCGCCACCGCGCACGAGCGGCAGCGCGTCGCCGACCGTGACGCGACCATCGCCGCCGCCATGAACGACGGCAAGTTCGCCCCGGCCCGCAAGGACCACTGGGTGAAGGCGTGGGAAGCCGACCCGGAGGGCACCAAGGCCACCCTGTCGGCGCTGGAGTCGGGCCTCATTCCGATGGCCGCCGCCGGCACCGCCGGCCCGGGTGAGCCGGAGGTCGACGAACTCGGCATCAACGACACCGCCCTCGGTAGCTGGGCCAACCAGCTGGGCGTGGACGCGAAGGAGCTGTCCCGTGGCTAACGACTACCTGCCCAAGTTCAAGCCGGGCCAGGCCATCACCCGCACCGCCACGGCCACGATCACCGCCGGTCAGATGGTCACCGTCGCCGGTGCTGTCGCCGTGGCTGACTCCACCACCTGGCTGGGTGTGGCGTCCCGTGACGCCGTGTCCGGGCAGACGATGGGCGTCTACGCCGACGGTGTGCAGCGCCTCACCGCGTCGGCGGCGGTCGCCGTCGGTGACCGCGTCAAGTGCGCGGCAGCCGGCAAGATCGCCACCCTCACCGCCGGTTCCGACGCCTACGACCGGCTTGTCGGTATCGCCCTCGAAGCGGCGGCAGCCGACGGTGACGTCATCGCCGTCAAGCTGGCCCGATAGGAGCCCTGACAGATGCCTAACGTTTACGCGCCGGCCGCCCCAACGGTGTCCGGCGACAACATCACCGTCAACCGGCTGGTCAATTCGCCGGTGCTGATCCAGCGGGCGCTCCGCACTCTCGCGCAGATGCGTCTGGTGGGTGACAAGATCCTGACCGGGTCGGTGGACCTGACTGGTACGGGTGCGGTCAACTACGAGGTGTCCGAGGCCATCATGGCTGCTTCGCTCGCGGAGCGCATCGATGACCTGATGGAGTACCCGCTGTCGGCGGAGCCGTCGGCGGTCAACCAGATGGCGGCTGCGGAGAACTGGGGTCTGTCGACTCTGATCTCCGACAAGCTGGTGGCCCGCAACCGGGTGGACATCGTCAACCGCAAGATGATCAAGCTGGCGAACCGGATCGCGTTCGGCTTCGACAGCCTGATCCTGTCGGCGGTCGCGTCGGCGGTCACCCAGACCAGCGCCGCAACGGCGACGTGGAACACCACCAGCGCGGACCCGTTCGCCGACATCACCCTCGGCGCGGCCGTCGTGGACTCCCTCAACCAGGGTTACGAGGTCGACACGGTTCTCGCCACCCCGACGCGGTGGGCTCGCCTCATCGCCTCCGCGAAGATCATCGAGCGGGCTCCGCGTGAGGACGGCGACTCGCTGCTGCTCACCGGTCGTCTCGCCCGCATCGCCGGCCTCAACGTGTGGAAGACCACCAACATGCCGCCGTCCGTGGACGTCATGCTGATCGACTCCCGGCAGCTCGGCTCCATCGGCTGGGAAGACCAGGGCGGCGGCTACCTCGGCGGCGCCGACGGTGTCCAGTCGAAGCGGATCCGGCTGGAAGAGAACGACGGATGGAAGATCCAGGGCCGTCGGATCGGTGTGCCGATCGTGCAGGAGCCGGGTGCCGCCGTCAAGATCACGTCCACCTGATCGGGGGTCTGACCATGACTGAGAAGCTTCTGCGCGGCAAGGCGCCACTGACACTGTGGCAGGGTGCGAACGGCGCGCCGGGCGGTCACCTCTACCGGGGCGGCCTGCTCGACCCGGAAACCGTGGACGCCGACGACCGCAAGCGCCTCATCGACGAGGGTTTCCTCGACGTGGTGGTGCGCAAGGGTGAGTCGTTCGTGCTCGCCGAGGACACCGACACCGGCGACAAGGGCGACCCGGTGACCGTAGGCGACGCCGGCCTGGTGCCGGAGTCGGAGACGGACAACGGGACGGTCAACACCCCCACCGAGCCGGTCGCTGACCCGGAGCTGGAAACGCGTCGTGCTGCGGCGCGGGCGAAGGTTCCGGCAGACGGTTCCGCCCCGAAGTCGAGCAACGGCCAGGACGTGTGGGTGGAGTACCACGTGTCCAAGGGCGGCAACTACGACGACCTCGTCAAGCAGGACAAGGCGGAGCTGATCAAGCTCGCGCAGTCCCGCCAGGCGTAACCCCATGTGAGCCCCGGCCGCCCGCCGTTCTGGCAGGGCGGCCGGGTACCACCCTCACCCCCGATCGGAGGCACACGCGGTGGCGAACGTGCAACACGCGACCCTCGTCGCAAACACCGTCACCACACTCACCTTCACCACGAACGGCGCGAAGGTCGAGGTGTTGAACGTTGACGGGGCCGCCGAGGTGTACTTCCGCACCGACGGCGCCAACCCGACGGTTGGTGGGGCGAACTGCCACCCGCTGCCGGCGGCCGTGAACAGTTGCGAAGCGGCGGACGAGTCGACGGGCGACACCGTTGTGCGGCTCATCTCCGCCGGCACCCCCCGAGTGTCGGTGCGTGTGTGGTGACCGCCCGCGCGTTTTACGGCGGCGCAAGCGGTTCGCAGCCGTCCCAACCCTCCGACCGCGGCTACCTGGCCTGGACGCAACCCCCGTACGCGGTCACCGCTGGCAGCGTCATCCCGACCGCCGGGGTGCTGAACTTGCGCCGGGTGCGCCGGGTGCCTGCCGGGTCGGTGTCCAGCATCGTCGCGTTCGTCGCGGTCGCCGGTGTGACGTTGACAGCCGGGCAGTGTTTCGCCGCCCTGTTCACCGCGTCCGGAACTCGGGTGGCGCAGACCGCCGACCAGGCTTCGGCGTGGGCGTCCACGGGCTTGAAGGTGATGCCTTTGGCTGGTGGTCCGTACCCGATCGCGGCTGGTGACTACTACGTCGGCGTGTGGTTCAACGGCGCCACCGGCCCGTCCCTGATCCGCTCGGGAAGCGTCAGCTCCGTTGTCACGAACGCCGGCCTGACTGCCCCGAGCCTCGAAGCGGCGACCGCCGACACCGGTCTCACCACCACCGCCCCGGCGTCGTTCGCGGCGCAAACCCCTGGCGTCTTCGAGTTCTGGTTCGCCCTGGCCTAGCCCGCCGGCCGCGCGGACTTCCCCGCCGACCCACTTTTTCTTGCCTCACCCAGCCGCGCCCGGATCACCGCGCGGCCATCCCACCATGCCCCGAAAGTGAGTCCCACCATGCCCGTGCCCGCTGGAGGCAACCCGTCAGGCGCGTCGTCGCGGCTCACCGGGCCGGATGAGGCGTACCGCGTCGTGTACCTGCAAGACGGTCGCGCGAAGGCCCGCGGCTACCCGGTGCCGTTGTTCGCCGACGAGGGCGGGTCGGTTCCCGCCGATGTGCTCACCATGACCGGTGATGACATCCCCGAGTCGACGCTGATTGTGGACGTCCATTCCCGCATCCCCCTGTTCCAGTACCCGGAGGGCGTGGACGTGGTGTACACGTCCATCAACGGCGGCCCGATCGTCCCGCTGTACGCGCGCACCGACGACCGGATGGACACCCTCAGTGAGGTTGTCGCGGCGTCGTTGGACCGGTCGTCGCACACCGGAACCCAGTCGTACACGACGATCACCGGCTTGGGTGACGCCGCCCTGCGTGCTGTGGGCACCGCCAACGGGACGGTCGCAGCCGGCAACGACTCGCGGATTGTGGGGGCGGCGCAGAAGTCGGCGAACTTGGGTGACTTGGCGAACTCGTCGACAGCCCGCGCGAACCTTGGTTTGGGCAACGTCGACAACACCGCCGACTCGGCGAAGCCGGCATCGGGTCCGCAGGTCACCGCGATCAACCAGGCGGTCGCCGCAGCGGCGGCTGCTGGGGCACCGGATGTGCAGACGTTCACCGCCGATGGGACGTGGACGAAGCCTGCCGGGGCGAAGATGGTGCAGATCATCGCGATCGGCGGTGGTGGCGGTGGCGGTTCTGGCCGGCGCGGTGCGGCGACCACGAACCGTGGTGGTGGCGGGGGCGGGTCGTCCGGCAACATGCTGCCTGCGGTGTTCCTGCCCGCGTCGTCGCTCCCGGCCACTGTTGCGGTGGCGATCGGCGCTGGTGGTGCTGGTGGGCCGGCGGTCACTGTTGACGACAGCGGCGGCCAGAACGGCTCCAACGGTGGGCACAGTGTGTTCACCGGGTTCGTGACCGCGTACGGCGGTCTCGGTGGGGGTGGTGGCACCACTGCTGGTGGTACCGCTGGCGGCAACTTCTCCGGCCTCAACGCCGCCGGTTCCGCTGGTGGCACCGGTGTGGGCGTGTCGTCCGGTAACCCCTCATACGGGCCGTCCGGCGGCCCCGGCGGTGGCGGCATCAGCACCGCCGATGTGGCCTCGAACGGCGGCGGCGCGAACCAGATCGTGTTCGCCTCCGCTGCCGGTGCGGTGAACCGTGGCGGTCAGGTTGTTGGCGGTGCAGTCGCCCTGGCCGGCGGGTCCGTCCCGGCTGGCACACCCCTGCCCGGTGGTGGTGGTGGCGGCGGTGCTGCGTCCATCACCGCTGCGGCCGGCGCCGGTGGCAACGGCGGCCTGTACGGGGCTGCCGGTGCCGGTGGTGGTGCGTCGCTGAACGGCAACAACTCAGGCAAGGGCGGCGACGGGGCTCCCGGCATCGTCCAGGTCATCACCTACATCTAGTCGGAGCGGGGTGTAGGTATGGCGCGGCTTATCGGGCCTGACGAGGCGATGCGGTTGGTGTACCTGCGTGACGGGCGAGCCCGAGCGCAGGGCCTGTTGGTGCCGTTGTGGCAGAACAAGGCGTGCACCATCCCGGCGGATGTGTTGACCGTGGATGGGGAGCCAATCCCCACGGCCACGGTCACCATCGACGAGTACTCCCGGATCCCGTTGTTCCAGTACCCGGACGGGCTGGATGTGGTGTACACGGCGGTCAGCGGTGGCCCGGTGACGGAGCTGCGGGCAGGCACGGACGCCCGGGTGTCATCGCTGGCCGCGCAGGTGGGTGGTGTGGTGGGGCAGGTGGCCACGGCCATCGCGGACGTTCCGGCGAAGTCGGCGAACCTCGCCGATCTGCCCAACGCGGCGACCGCCCGCACCAACCTTGGCCTCGGCAATGTGAACAACACCCCCGACTCGGCGAAGCCGGTGTCGACGGCGCAGCAGACGGCGATCAGCCTGGTGCAGGGCACCCTCACCACGGCGATCGCGGATGTGCAGGCCGCCGCCGCCGCGCCGATCGAGGTCGCCGGCACGAACCTGACCGGTGTGGCGTTGCAGGCCAAAGGTGGGTCGATCGGGACGGGCGGCAAACCCGTCGTCAGCATCCGCTTCGATCACCATTTGACGAACCTCAAGAACACCATTTGGCCGCTGCTGGTCGCGCGGGGCATGCCCGCCACGGTGGGTGTGGTGTCCCGGTGGCCCACCGGTGACAGCCTGTCAACGGGCACCACGTGGGCTGATCTGCGGGCCATGTGCCGGCAGGGTTTGGAGGTGTGGTCGCATTCGGCGACGCACGCTGACGCGGCCACCCCGGCGCGGCTGGTGGAGGAAATCGTCACCTCCAAGCAGGAGATCGAGGCGCAGGACATCAAGGTGTGGGGCTGGCAGGTCCCGGGCTTGGAGCCCACGGACCCGTCGTGGCGGCTGGAAACCAACGACCACCTCGCCGGCTTGGCCGGCAGGCTGATCGCCCAGACGTACCCGTTCAGTGAGGGGTACAGCCTCGGCAGCACGTGGCGGTCGATGCCACACCGGTCGTACCACGGCCTCAACCACTTGACCATCGAGCTGATGTCGCAGGCGGCGGTGCAGTCCACCGTCACCCAAGCGTTGGCGTACGGGTCGGGCATCCAACTGATGCTGCACCCCGGGTACATCGGCCTCAACGGCTACATGAGCCTGTCGGCGTTGACCGGCGTTCTGGACTGGCTGGCGACCAAGCGGGACGCCGGGGAGTTCGACATCATGACCGCCACCGGGTTGATTGCCGCCGACCCCAACCACTCCCGCAAGCTCAACCTGCTGGGCAACAGCTCGTTCGACCCGGACTACGCGGCGTTCTGGACCGGCTGGAACCACGGCGCCGGGGTGTCGCTGCGGACCACGACCGGGCACACGGGCGCGAACTTCGTCGAGTTCACCACCTCGGGCACGTCGAAGCTTCAACAGATCACGTCCGCGCTCACGTACACCGGGTCGCAGGGCGGCACGTTCCGCGTGGAGGCGTGGATCCGGGCAACCGGGGCACTGCCCGCCACTGGGACCATGCGGCTGGTCGACAACACCAACTCCGCCCGGTACGACGAAACACGGTCGTTCACACCCTCAGCGCTGAACGCGTGGCAGAAGGTGTGGTGGAACACCACCCTGCACCCAGCCACCATGCAGTTGCGCATCGAGCTGGGCAGGGACGCGAACGTCGCCCAACCCATCCAGTTCGACGACATCACCGTCACCCCCGTGTAGGGAGGGCTGTCGTGCCGGTTCCCGCAGGTGGCGACGAGCTGATTTTCAGCAACGACCTGACCCAACCGGTTGGCATGCTGCGGCTGCTGATCACGGACACGTCCGACGTGCCGGCCGACCAGTTGTTCACCGATGAGCAACTGTCGGCGCTGCTGGCGATGGAAGGCCACGTCGTCAAGCTGGCGGCAGCGTCCGCCTTAGAGATCATCTCCCGGTCTGAGGTGCTGATCTCCAAGAAGATCACCACCCAGGACTTGTCCACCGACGGACCCGCCGTGGCCGCCGAGCTGCGCGCGCAGGCGAAAGCGCTGCGGGAGCAGGCAGCGAAGGATCGTTCGGATGGGGGCCTCGACCCCACGCAAGCCCTACTGCCCCTCTACTCGTTCCCGGCGCCTGTCCCATGGGGTGACAGCTACCTCTGAGCGGGGGTGATGTGGTGCCGCTGCCGAACACCCGCCTGATCCACCCGCGCTTCGAGCAGCACCATCGGCCAGTCGCGGACCGGCAGGCCACCGCCACGTGTCGGGTTGAACGCCCGGCCACGCAGGCGGTGTGGGACGACGAGGCGGGCAAGAACGTGTACCCGCCGCCGGTGCTGCTGTACGTGGGGCCGTGCCGCTACCAGTACCTGTCGCCGGCAGGGCAACCCGTGGTCGCTGACACCACCACACCCCTCGCCGATGTGCGGGTCACCCTTTCGGTCGGCACGGTGGTGTACCAGGCCAACGACCTTGTGACCATCACCGCCACCACCACGAACCCTGACCTTGTCGAACGGACCCTGTCAGTGACCGCCGTGTCGGGTAGCTCCATTTCGTGGCAGCGGGACCTCACCTGCCAGTTGAGGCAGCCCACCACCCGATAGCAGGGGGGTGCGCCGTGGACGACTTCGACGGCCTAGCCGACGACATGGACGGCGCCGGGGACAAGCTCGGCCGGGACGCCCACGATCTGGTGCGGTCGGCAACGCTGCGGACGGAGCACCTTGCTAAAGCCCGCGCGCCGGTGCTCACCGGCCACCTCCGCTCGTCGATCTCGTCAGACTTCGACGGCGGGCCGGGTTCGGCGGTCATCACCGGCGAGACGGGACCAACCGCCTCGTACGCCCATTTCCTGGAGCACGGCACGTCGCGGATGGCCCCGCAGCCGTTCCTGAATCCTGCCGCCGATGTGGTGGAACCCCAGTTCTACGCCGCCGCCGAGATGCTGGCGGGGCAGGTGCTGGATGGCTGACACCGACGTCGGTTGGGCGCACGCCGAAGGGTTGGCGGCCCTGCTCGAACCGCTGCCGTACCAGTTGCACATCGGTCAGGTCACCGAGAAGAACGGCCCGCTTGAGTACCCGCACCTGATCCTGTGGCCGCCGCCCGCCACCCGACCCGCGGTCACGTTGAACGGGTACGGCGGTGAGGTCACCACCGTCACCCAGATCACGGCGGTGGGCCAGGACCCCCGCGAGGCGATCACCGCCTTGGATCGGGCGTCAGCGCTGTTGCACCGCAGGCGCCCCACCATTCCCGGCCGGGCTTGTTCCGTCATCACCCACAACGCGGAAGCGGCGGGTCCGCCTCAACCCCAGCGGGATGAGCAGGCCCGCACCCCCGACGGCCACGCCCCGTTTTTCACGTTCGCCCTATTCACCCTGCACTCATCGCGGAGCCCTGATGGCTGAGATCCCCGTCCGAACACCCTCCTACGAGGGCCTGAACCTGAACCTCACTGCGGCTGCGGCGAGCGACACCGCGAAGTGCGGCCCCGGCTACAGGCTGCTGGTCAACAACGGCTCCGGGTCATCGATGACGGTGACGATCGCTGTGCCCGGCAACACCTCGTACGGGGTGGCCGCACCGGACAAGGTGTTCACCATCCCCGCAGGCCAGTTGTGGGAGATCCCGCTGCTGGACGTGTACCGGGATCCGGCGGACCGGCTGGCGCACCTGACGTGGTCGTCGACGACGACCGTCACCCGCATCGTCGTGAAGCGGTAAGGGGGCTGTCATGCCGAAGTGGATCAGGGTGCGTGACACCCAAACCGGGCACCTTTTCGACGTGGAAGCCCGCTCGCTGGAACACCGTCGTGGTGTGGAACCGGTGAACGATCCGGAGCGGTGGCCAGACATTGAGGGGCCTCGCGTAGGGCCCCGCCCTGCGAAGCCGTTCGTGGGGAAGGACGGCCAGGCCGCCACCCCCGCCCGGCTCTGCGATGGCGTACCGGGCGACGGCGGTGAGGCGTTCATCCCCCGCAACGACGGGCAGCCGCCGAACGCCGAAGCCGAGAGCCCGGATGCCCCTGCCGATGGTGGGCGCACCCGCCGCAAGACCCCCAGCACCCCGGCCGACGCGCCGGCTGACACCAGCGCACCGAAGGAGTAACCCCTGTGACGATGCCCAGTTCGGTGCCGGCTGACGGTAATCAAGCCGTCTGGTGGGCGCCCGCCCTCGCCGACCCCGAGAACCCGACCGTCGCCGAACTCACCGCCCCCTCCGTGGTCGATGCGTCGTGCTACCTCACTGCCGAGGGGTGGACCCCGTCCACCGATGAGCAGGTTGTCACCGATCAGCGGCTGTGCTCGACGTCGGACTACGAGCAGCCCGGCCGCCTCCAACACACCCTCGCGGTCAGCTACGTCCACAACCCGGACTCCCCGGCCGACAACGAGTTGTACCTGGCGTTGACCCGCCTGACCACGGGTTTCTTCGTGGCCCGCATCGGTGTGCCCTACGACCAGGCGATCGCGCCCGGCGACAAGGTGGATGTGTACCCGGCGAAGATGGGCTGGCGGACGAAGAACCCAGGCACGGGGAACGCGGTGTTGACGGTGAACCAGAAGCCGTTTATTACCGGCCCGGTCGTGCAGGACGCCGTCGTCGTCGCCTAACCTTCGCAACCCCCTGAGCTGGCGGTGTGGGCTTACAGCCCTTAGCCCACACCGCCTCCTAACCGTGTCCAAGGGCTGACAGGAAAAGGGCTGACCATGTCGAAAGTTGTGCTCGAAGCAGGCGTTGCTAGCGGTGAATACCACCTCTTCGTGGATGGGGTCGACATCGGCCCCGCCATCAAGGAGAAGGGGGTCTACGTGCGGTGGGAAGGAAGCCGCCCACTGGTTGAAGTCGAGTTGCTGCCGTCGAATCTGCGCCTCGACCTGCCGGACGCGATCGTGCGCGTGGTGGAGGGACTGTCGTGACCCGCACCGCCAAGACGGCGCCTCCGCCGCCGAGCACGAAGGACCGGTTGCAGGCGGCGAAGCTACCCGAACGCACCGTTGACATTTGCCTGCGCGGTGACCTGCAAGCCGAGTGGGAAGACCTCCACCGGCAGTTGGCTGACGCGGAGGTGGCCGCCGCCAAGGACAAGCGGCTGAACAGCACTGGTGCCGTGCAGGCCATCGCCGATCAGATCACCGCCGTGCAGGACCAGATGCGCGCCGACACCATCGTGTTCCGGATGCGGGCCCTCGGCCGCAAAGGCTGGGACGCCCTCCTCAAGCAACACCCGCCGCGCAAGGACAACAACGAAGACGCACAACTGGGCTACAACGTCGACACCTTCATGGAAGCGCTCATCCGGACGTGCACGTACAGCCCCGACGACCTCGACGACGAGACGTGGCGGGAACTGCTGGGTGACAACGACGACGAGCGTTCCCGCTCGGAGAAGGCCGGCGAGCCCGTCGAGGACGGCAAGCTGACCGAGTGGCAGTTCGCCCAGCTACAGAACACGGCCCTCGCCCTGAACGTGCGCAAGGTTGATGTCCCAAACTCGTTCGCCGCCTCACGGCTGACCCAGCCCTCCTAGCGAGGGTTGAAGCTGCGAGGCGGCTCGGGCTGAGCCTCCGCGAGTTCGACGGCTGGACCCCCGACCGGGTCACCGACTACGAGTACGACGACGCCGGGCGTGTCATCCGCTCCACCGAATGGGTGGAGTCGGCGTGGGATGAGCAGGAACGCGCCTGGATGTTGGCCCTCGCCGAATACGAAACGGACGTGTGCCCGCACTGCGGTGGGCCGTCCGACGTGTGCCAGTCGAAGGACGCCGACCGGAACAACCCCCGGGCGCAGTGGATTTACTGGCCAATCACCCCCGCCGAATGCGCTGTCACCACGGCGATGCGCCTGCACGAGCAGGACCCGGACGACAAGCGGGCGTTGATTCCCCGGGTGGTTCGGGTGCGCCGGGGTTCGCCCAAGCCGAAGAACGCCATCTGAGCGGTTGGAGGTGGCGGGGTGCGTCGCATCAGCGTGCAGTTCGTCGCCGAACTCGTCCGCTTCAAGCGGGACATGCGTTCCGGTGCCGACGAGGTCCGCAACGTCAAGAAAGAAGCGGTCGCCGCGCAACGTGAGGTCGCCGGGCTGGGCGCGGTCGGGGAGAAATCTGGCCGCCAGTTGGGCGACGGCATCGTCAGGGGTGCGGACGGGAAACTCCGGGACTCGCGCGGCAGGTTCGTCAAGGCCGGGCAGGAATCCGGTAAGGGTTTCGGTGACGGCTTCGAGAAGGGCGCCCAGGGTGGGCTCGGGAAGGTCGCCGGGATCCTCGGCGGCGGACTCCTCGGTGCGGGCGCGGCAGCCCCATGGCAGGGGCTGGCGTCCATCCCAGCCGTTGCCGGTGCCGCCGCCGTGTCGCTGCAAGGCATCCCACCACTGTTGGCGGCGATCGGCGGCGGCCTCGGTGCCATCCCCACCCTCGCCGCTGGTTCGGCTGCGTCCATCGGCACCGTCAAGCTGGCCACCGCCGGCTTGGGTGATGCGATCAAAGAAACGTTCGCCGACGACCGCGACCCATACCTGAAACTGTCCCGCAGCGGGCAAAAGTTCGTCACCTCGCTGGGAGCGCAACGCCACGCCCTGATGGGGTTGCGGAACCTTGCCCAAGACACCGTGTTCGCCGGGTTGGACCAGGAGATCAACGACCTGGCGTCGGTGGCGTTGCCGTTCGCCCGCACCCAGGTCATCCGGTTCGGCACCACCTGGAACACCACCTTCCGTGAGGTCGCCGCGTTGGGCCGCGACCCCGGTTTCCTGACCGGTCTCGATGCGGCGTTCGACACCGCAGACGGGTTCTTCGACCGGGTCAACTCCCGTATCGCCCCCACAGGACGTTCGCTGGGGTTGCTGTTCACCTCGTCCGTCCCGGCGGTCAACGCCTGGGGTGACGGGATCCTCGAATACGGCGACCAGTTCAACGCGTGGATTGACCGCACCGCCCGCACCGGACAGTTGGACCGGTTCTTCCAGGACGCCGCGGAGCAAGCCGACGCGCTGCTTGACATCGGTCGGGAAATCTTCACCCTGATCGGGCGGATCGGCGGCATGCAGTCCGGGTCGACCCTGCTGCGGGACATGGCCGACGCGCTCGCCCGTTTCAACGCCG
Source organism: Micromonospora sp. NPDC053740 (assembly GCF_040677775.1). Lineage (NCBI taxonomy): Bacteria > Bacillati > Actinomycetota > Actinomycetes > Micromonosporales > Micromonosporaceae > Micromonospora > Micromonospora sp. NPDC053740. Next base: position 151,041 of record NZ_JBFASO010000012.1, on the reverse strand, counting down.
AAGCCCACAACATGCAGTCCGTGGAAGGGATCATCCGCACCGGCAACGCCGCCATCGCCGGGGTGGTTGATGTGCTGGTGGTGCTCGGGGAAACGCTGGGGGAAACCCTCGCCGACCCTGGTACTGCCGCCGCTGTTGCCCTGTTCTTCGACGTGTTGAAAATGGGCGCTCAGATCGTCGGCGGTTTGGCGCAGGTGTTCGGTTTGCTGCCCGATCCCATCCAGGCGGTGCTGCTCGCCGGTGCCGCTTTGGTGCTGCTCGCCGGGCGGCTGTTCATTGCGTTCGGGAAAGCCCAAACCGCTGTCGGCGGGTTGACCGGCCGCCTCAACGACGCAGGTCCCGCCGGGCAGCGTGCCGCCCGGGGACTCGAATCGTCGGCGAAGGCCGCGGGGAAGGCGGTGGCGGTCTTCGCCGCGTTGCAGGTCGCCTCCGCTGTGCTGTCCGGGTTCCGCCGGGACGCCGCCGACGTGGACCGGCTGTCGAAGTCGCTTCAGGAACTGGCGGTGAGCGGCAAGGCGACCGGGGAAGCGCAGCGGATTTTCGGCGATGACCTCGACGGCATCGGGATGGCCGCCGCTGGCGCGACCGGTTGGTATGAGAAGTTCAACCAGAAGCTTGAAGGGTCGATCCCGCTGCTGCGGGACATCCGCGAAGGCGTGTTCGGGTCCTCGTTTTCGTCTCACGCCGACGACATCAAAGCGTTGGATGAGTCGTTGGCGCGGCTGGTGGAAACGTCGGGTAAGACGGCGTCGTTTGAGGTGTGGAACCGGGTGCTCTCCGAGTCGGGCATGAACGCCGACGAGTTGATCAAACTGTTTCCCGGGTATGCGCAGGCGTTGCAGGACGCCGAGCAGGCCGCCGGTGGTGCGGCCGTGCAGCAGAAACTGCTGTCCGGGTCGATGCAGGACGCCATCACCACCATGGGGTCGTACACGCGGGCGTGGGAGGTTCTGAACGGGGCGCAACTGTCGTCGGATGAGTCGGCGTTGGCGGCTAAGGACGCCATCGATCAGGTGACGCAGGCGTTCAAGGACAACAAGGATGTGGTCACCGGTAACTCCCGGGCGGCGTTGGAGAACCGGATCGCTGTGGGGCAGGCCGCGCAGGCTGCCGCGTCCGCGGCGCAGAAGAAGTACGACGAAACCGGGTCGATTGAGGTCGCGAATGCCGCGTACGACTCGTACATTGCGGCGCTGCGCAGGACCCTGGATCAGACGAACCTGACCGACGCCGAGATTGCCACATTGTTGGCGACGTACGCGCAGATGCCGCCGGTGAAGCAGACGGAGGTGTCGGCGCCGGGTGCGACGACTGCGACGAGGCAGGCGGAGGATTTCAACTTCGCCGTGCGTAACGTGCCGCCGTCGAAGACGGTGCCGTTTTGGGCGTCCACTGGTGAGGCGACGGCGGCTGTCAACGCCCTCAAAGCGAAGATCAACGACCTGAAAGACAAGCACGTCTACATCTCCGGCACTGTCCGTTGGACCAGCAAGGGTGACTTCAAGGTTCCCGGCGGCACCCTGCTCAAAGACCGGTGGGGTGGGGTCCACGAAGGCGGCTACATGAAAGCCGCCACCGGTGTGTTGCGCGAGGCAGCCATGTTCGGGCCCCGCTCCCCCGGCCGGTACATGATCGCCGAACCCGAAACGCAGGGCGAGGCGTTCATCCCCAAGGTTGGGAACCGGGACCGGTCCATCAGCATCGGCCGGCGGGCCATGGAGTGGTACGGCATGGACGTCGTCCCCAAGCGCTGGCTGACCGGCAACCCCGGCAGCATCGGTGTTGCCGCCGCAACCGCACCGCAGGACAGCGGACCCGTGATCCCCGTGGAAATCCCCATCTACATCGGCGACGAGGTGGTGCGGGTGGTGCGCACGGAGATCAGCGGCAACAACCGGCAGTTGAAGCGGAAGCTCGGAGCCGGGGCGGGGAGGGTATAGATGGCACGCCTCCTCGGCCCCGACGGGGGCACCCGCTACGCCTACCTACCATCAGGTGCACCGGCGGCCAACGCCAACGCCGTCGCGTACACGGACAGCGCGGGCACCCTCCTCGCCGACATTCGCACCTACGACGGGTCGGAAACCCCGGGCGCGGTCATCCTCGCCTCACAGGTCACCACCGACGGAAACGGGCAACTTCAACTGTTCTGGTTCCCCGACGGGCTCGACAAGCTGTGGGTGCGCGTCGGCGACGGCCCCCTGTTTCCGGTGGACGCGGACAACAACCGCCGCTTGGACGCCCTCACCGCTGCGGTGGATGGGGCGGGCCACAACCGGTCGCTGCGCAAGTGGTACGGGGCTCTGGCCGCCCGCCACGAATCCATCGCCTCAGTGGTGGTCATCGGTGACAGCAACTCCGAAGGATCAGGGGTGACCGCGCTGCGGCGCCGCTGGCAGCAGGTGTTGCAGTTGGAGTTGCGGGCACGGTTCCAACCGTCGGGGGTTGCGGGGGCGACGACGGCGTACATTTCCGCGTCGCCGCGCCTGAGCCCTTTGCCGGGTGACTACCCGCGCACGGTGACAGCTGGGGTGACCACCGCCTCGTACGGGTTGGGTATCCGCGCTGCCGCTGTCATCACCGGCGAGTCGGTGACGTTCACGTTCACTGGCACCCGGGCGCGCCTGTTCGGCACGAAGGGCGCGTCGGTCGGCAAGTACTCGATCAAGTTGAACGGTGGCGCCGAAACGGTCGTGGACGGTGTCAACGCCTCGGTGGTCAGCGGGCAACTCATCTGGGACTCCGGTGCGCTGACCGTGGGTGCGCACACGGTGGTGGTTGCTCGTGCCGCGTCCACGGTGACCAGCCCCGGACCCGTCTACCCGGAGGGTCTGATGACCTACAACGGGGACGAGTCGTCGGGTGTGCGGGTTGTTGACGCATCCCGGCACGGCGCGACCCTCGCGACGTTCACCGGCAGCACGGTGTGGCAAACAGCTTTCACCGCCGTGGAGGGCAAAGGGTTGCTGATCATGCCGTGGGGTGCCAACGACTCCACCTCCGGCACCAGCGTCGCAGCGTTCCGCACCGGCGTGGAAACGCTGATCTCCGCCGCCCGCACCGCCGGATTCGCAGGCTCGGTGCTGCTGGTGCAAATGCCGAAGCGGGGCACCGCCGACCCGCAGGTGTGGGCCGACTACCTGGCACAGATCGACGCCATCGCCGCCGCCGACCCGGACGTGGCCACCCTGAACCTGCGGGCGCGGATGCCTGATCAGGGCACCTCGGAGGCAACCACCCTCGGTCTGTACGCCGACGAAGTGCACTACAGCGACAAAGGCCACGGGTGGATCGCCGACCAAATCGCCACCGCCATCCTGCCCCGCTAACCGAACAGGGGTGAACCTGTGCCGATTCCCGCAGGCGGCGGAACCCCACCCGTCATCCCCACCGGTCCCCTGTACTACGACCCTGTGTTGTCGCGGGTCCGGTTGACCGCGACGGGCCTGCTCGACTCGGAACCGTGGACGGTGCAACGGTCCACCGACCTGATCCGCTGGGCGACCGTGCGGGGCGGCTCACAGCTCACACCGGTCGCCGGCACGGTGCAGGTGGACGACTACGAATTCTCCCCCAACGTCACCAACCACTACCGGGTTGTGGGCCCCACCTGGTGGGACACGTTCAGCCGCACCGTGACCGGCGGGTGGGGCGGCACGTGGGTCCACTCGGGTGGCGTTGGCGCGAACTACGCCGTTCCTGGCGGGGTCGCCCAACACCTCCAGACCGGCCCCGGAACCCTCCTCACCTCACTGGTGGATGTGGGCGTCACCTCCGGCACCCTCCGCGTTGACGTGAACGTCCCAGTCACACCCACCGTCGCGCCGATCACCGTGTGGGTGCCGGTGCGCGCGACCGGCCTCGGTGACTACTACGCCGCGCATCTCACCTTCGGCACCGACGGTTCGGTGAAACTGTCCCTCGGCAAACGTGTCGGCGGGACGCTCACCTTCCCCGTCAGTCTTGTGCCGGTGGGCACCAACAACACGGCGTTCCGGTGGCAGATCCGGGTGAACTGGCAGGGTTCCACGGTGCGGGCGCTCGCCTTCCAGGGCAACTTTGTGCCCGACTGGCAGGCCACCATGACGGACCCGGACATCACCGTGGGCACCCAAGCTGGGGTGTTGACCCGCCTGGAATCGGGCAACACCAACGGCGCGGTCACGATCACCGTCGACAGTTTCGTGGTCACGTCACCGCTCGCGGCGGCGTTCACCGGGTCGATCGTCCCAGCTTTGGACACGGTGTGGTTGAAGTCGATCGCCCGCCCATTCCTGAACAGGGCTGTGGTGGTGCGGGACTTCTCGGACGTGTCCCGCCGTTCCCGCGCCGGGGTGTTCGACGTGAAAGGCCGCACCATGCCGGTGGCGGTCACCGACGTGCGCAGCTCCCGGCAGTGGACGTTGGACGTCAACACCTACGACGAGCAGGAACGCACCGACCTGGATTCCCTGCTGGCCGCCGGGGACATCCTGCTCGTTCATGTGCCCGTCAACGCCGGGCGGATCTCCGCCGTGCCGGGCGGGTACGTGACTGTGGGCGACACCCGGGAAGCGACACCGCCCACGGCGGAACTGGTGTGGCGGGTTTTCTCCACACCAATGACGGAGGTCGCCGCACCCGGCCCTGACGTGGTGGGGTCCACCGGCACATGGCAGACGGTCCTCAACACGTACGCCACGTGGGCTGAGGTGATGGCCGCGCACCCGTCGTGGACTGATCTGCAAGAACTCATCGGCGACGGCACCGAGGTCGTTGTTTCCTGACCCTGCCGGGTCGGTGCCAACCTCAGCAGGCCGGGGGTGGGATCATGCGCCCGGTAACTGACGCCTTTCTCGCCACCGTCCGCGGCTCTCACAGGGCTGTGTTCGACGCCCGCGTGGTCACCCCCGGGCAAACCGGCGTTGACCCTGACGGCACACAGCTCGTCATCCTTGACGGGGATGTGCAGCTCGACGGCACCGCCGACGTCCGGTCAACCCTGGAGTTGACCACCGACGGCACCAACATGTGGCCCACCGGTTCCGGTTCGCTTCTCGCCCCGTACGGCAACGAAGTGTTCGTCCGCCGGGGCATCGCGTACGGCAACGGGGTCACCGAATGGGTGTCCCTCGGGTTTCATCGCATTGAGACTTCCGAGCAGGACGACGCCCCTGACGGGCCCATCCGACTGTCCGGCCGCGACCGGATGTCCGGGATCATCGAAGGACGGCTGCCGGGAGCCCGAGCATTCCCAGCCCCGACCACCCGCGGGGCAATGCTGGCCGCGCTGGTCACCGAAATCTACCCGTGGGCGACCATCGAGTGGGACGAACCGGCGGTCCGTGATGGGGCAATCGGCCGGCAGATCATCGTCGAGCAGGACCGCCACGCCGCATGCGACGAACTCGTAACGACGGCCGGGAAGTCCTGGTGGTGGGACCACCGCGGCGTCCTGGTGGTCCGCACGCCAGCGGATGCCACCGCACCCGTGTGGGAGGTCAACGCCGGGCAGGACGGTGTGCTCGTGTCGCTGGGCCGCCGACTGACCCGGGAGGGCGTCTACAACGCGGTCGTGGTGACGGGCGAGGGTGCGGACAGGGCGGCACCCGTGCGGGCGGTCGCGTTCGACAGCGGCAGCCAGTCACCCACCCGTTGGGGTGGGCCGTTCGGCCGGGTACCCAAGTTTTACAGCTCACCCCTGATCACCACCTACAACCAGGCGTGGGACGCGGCCAGGAACATGCTGTCAAAGGAACTGGGCCTGCCGTACGCGGTGGACTTCACTGCCGTCCCCAACCCGGCGTTGGAACCGGGCGACCCGGTGCGGGTGGCGTACCCGGGACGGTCGGAGACGCACACCATTGACCGGTTGACCATCCCTTTGACGTCGGACGCACCACTGAAAGCGTCGACCCGGGAACTGACCACCGTGTTGATCCGGGGGCTCTGATGACGTACCCCACCGACGACCTGACACCCCTGTTCGCCGCCCAGCCGGCCGCGACCCTCGGCTACCGACAGGGCATCGTTCGTGCGTGGAATCCGACGAACGCGGAGAACACCGTTGAGGTCGATGGGACGTTGGTGGAGAACCTGACGATCCTCAACACCAACAACGACGCCCTCCAACTCGCCCCCGACGATGTGGTTGGCATCCTGACCACCGGGGCGGCAGCCAGTTCGTGGATGATCCTCGGGCGGGCCACCACCCCCGGCACCCCCGCCGCCGAGTCGTTGCTGTCGCAGGTGTCCAGTGGCATCGCATCCGCCGTCATCAACACCCAGCAAAGCACCACCTCCGGCACCTACACAGACCTGGCCACGCCTGGTCCGTCGGCGACGGTGACAATCCGGGCCACCGGAAAATGCCTAGTGATCCTCAGTTCACAGATGGGCTACGCAACCGCGGGGTCCATCGGTGGATGCAAGGCGTCGTTCGTCGCCTCAGGCGCCAACACCATTGCCACCTCAGGGCAACGGTCCATCAACATGGTGTCCAGTGTCGGCGCACCCAGCACCTACCGCATCGACCAGTTCGGGGCCACGTTCTACCTCGACGGGCTCAACCCGGGTGCCACCACGTTCACCATGAAGTACGGGGCGCAGAACGGGGCCACCGCCGACTTCTCCGACCGGGTGATCGTGGTCTTCCCCCTCTGATCAGGGGTTCGGCCACACGTTGTACGCGCAGCCACCCAACTTCCAGTTGGTGCCGCGCATCACCGGCGCCGGCTGGCCGGGGGCAGGGCAGTCGGTGTGCTCACGGTGGCCGAGCATGTGCCCCAGTTCGTGCAACACAATCCAGGTCCGCTGATCTTCGAGGGTGCCCCCGACGGCGGCGAACCTTGAACCCAGGACCGTCCACGCTTCCACGGTGACCAGTGCGATCCGCGCGTTGAAGTGGGCCATGCCGATGTAACCGGTGCTGTCCATGCGGGTGGTGCCCCCAACACCGGGTTGCACGACCCGCAGCGTGAACAGGTCCATGTCGGCGCGCCACCCCCGCTGGTCGTTGACGAGCCGCCCAACCTCGGCGGCCACCTCAGCGTGGGTGAGGCCAACACGGTCGTCGATTTCGATGGTTGGCGGGGCGTACACCACCACCAGTGCGGTGCCGCCCTTGGCTGGCGGCCCGGCGAGGACGTTCACCCACGCGACCACAGCCGCCGCGGTGAGCGCCGCCGCTATCACACCTGAGCCAACGATCCGCCTCACTGTCACCCCCTGACCTGGTGTCGGGACTGACGGTAGCGACCCCGTACCACCTGTGACAGGAGGCGCGCATGTCCGGCACCACCAGCGTTTACGGTTTGCCCTATCAGACGACCGGCGACGCCCCGAACGGCCCTGTGTTGGGTCAACAACTGGCGGAGGCTGTTGAGGCGCTGCTGTTGGCGAAGCAGCCCATTCAGGCGACCGCCACCCTGTCCAGCCAGTACACGTTGACGACCACCACCACCGACCTGTCCGGCTGCACGATCACCAAGAACGTTCCCCGGGCGAGCGCGGTCGCGTTGCTGACGTGGACGGCGGACTGTGTGCTCACTTCCGCCGGCACCGCGTCCCTGCTGGCGGTCGTCAACGTGATGGTGGACGGGGTGGATCAGGCGTTTCCGCAGTCGGTGTGGGGGCCGGGCAACCTGGCGGTTCAGGCGAACTCGCGGGGCACCACGTCCGGGTCCATGACGGTGGTGTTGTCAGGGTCGGGTAATCACACGTTCAAGCTGCGGGCGGCGGCGGCGAGCGCAACAGGGCAGATCAAGCTGAACGCGCAGCACACCAGCCTGTCGGTGGTGATTTTCCCGTGACCCGCGCACCCGCGAACCTGCTGGCTGTCCGCAACCTGCTCCTCACCCACCTGGACAACGCCCCTGGCCCAGACGACCTGGACCCGGGTGAGGTCGGCGTGGTGGGGGGTCCACAGAGGTGCGGAAGGCGCTCTGAACTGCGATAATTAGGCGGCCCCGGCGCGATTGCAGTCGCCCGGGGCCTGACGGAACACCTATCTAGGAGGTGCCCGCGATGGGCGATGCTACCTGCTGCCTGCCGGAGTGCAACCAGCCGCGCGACTGCCGCGACATGTGCAAGCCGCACTACGAGCCTCAGCGTCGGCGCGGACTCATCAACGTCCGCCCTCGCCTTTCACCAGAGCAGCGGTTCTGGGCAAAGGTGAACGCGGACGGCGCTTGTTGGGAATGGACCGCCAGCGCCGATGCGGCCGGATACGGAACCTTCAACACGGGCAGCCGCACGGTGAGCAGCCATCGCTATGCGTGGACTGCCTTGGTCGGCCCTGTCCCTGACGGTCTTGAGCTTGACCACCTCTGCCTGAACCGCAGATGCGTGTTCCCGGACCACTTGGAGCCGGTGACCCACGCGGAGAACGTGAGGCGGCAGGGCAGGAACCATAGGACGCACTGCCCGAGCGGACACAGGCGTGCCACGAATCGCTATGCCTCCGGACGCCCCGGGTGCAGGGCTTGCAACCGGGAAGCCAACCGTCGCCGGTACGTCCCTCAGCCGGCGGTCGAGGTGACGCACTGCAAGAACGGCCACGAGTTCACGCCGGAGAACACGTACTTCCAGCTCAAGGCTGGTGGGCGAAAGAGCCGGCAGTGCCGCAAGTGCAAGGTCATCAATCAGCGCCGCTATGAAGCAAATCGAGATGGGAGCATGCATGACAAAGGCACCCGCAACGCTCCTCGGGGCGCGCAAGCTGCTGCTTGACCACCTCGGCTCTCACGGGCTTCAGCCCGCCGAGGTCGGCGTGGTGGGCGACACCGCCCACCAGAAGCAGGGCGACTCGTATCACCTCGGCAAGCCGGAGCAGCGCTCTACCGGCTACTCAGTGTCAGAGTCGCCCCGGGATAAGGCCGGGCTGAGTGAGCTCGCCGCCGGCTTGGACATTGGCGACTTCGCCGTGTCGGTGGCAGGCAAGCGGCACACGTTGGCGTCGTTCAGCATCTGGCTGGTCGCCCAGTGCAAGGCGAACAGCCCTGACACCCGGGACATCCGGGAGGTCATCTACAGCCCCGACGGCAGCACGGTGAAGCGGTGGGACCGGCTCGGCAAGCGGTCGACCGGCGACAGCTCGCACCGCCGGCACACGCACATCAGCTACTTCCGCGACGCCATCAAGGCCGGGCGCGACCAGACGGCGCTGTTCCGCCGCTACCTGCAATCCATCGGCCTGATCAAGGCCCCGACCACCAGCACGGAGGGCGACGAGATGACCCCCGAGGAACACAACTGGCTGGCCGCCGTCCACAAGAACCTCACAGTGCTGGACGGCCGCAACCCGATCGGGCAGATCTACACCCGCATGTCGACGGGCGAGGACGCCACGGACGCGAAGTACGTGCCGGAGACGCCGACGCTCAAGTCCCTCGGCAAGCAACTCACCGCGTTGCAAACCGCGCTGACCGCGCTCGCCGGCCGGGACTTCACCGACGAGCCCGCCATCGTCCAGGGCGTGTTGGCGTCGCTGACCCCGGAGAAGATCGCCGCCGCGATCCCGGCGGCAATGGCCAAGCAGGTCGCCGACGAACTCGCCCGACGCCTCACCGCCTGACCCAACAACACACACGGGGGCCAGCGTGAGCACCGCCCGCAGTCGGCCCGAACAGGTCCGCGACCTCATCATGATCCTCGTGCTGGCGATATGGGTGATCTACGCGGGCGCGGCCGTGACACAACTGTTCCTCTCCGGCGCGAAAGTCCTCGAATCGCTGCCGCCGTTCTGGTTCTGGGGGATCCCCCTCGCGCCATATTCGGCCCTGTACACGCCGTGGATGCGCACGTCAGCGGGTACAGGACCACCTGTGGAACCATCACCGCCTGTCCCGCCGCAACCGTCGGAGTCCGCGCCGTGAGCCCCGTCCTGTACGTGCTCCTTGCCGTTGGCAGCGGAGTCATCTACTGGGGTGCCGGTCGGCTTGCCCGCCGCGCCTACTACTACAGCCGAGAACAAGGAGAACCCCGATGACCGTGCCGGACGCTATCGCCCCCCGGCGGGTGTGGACGTGGCTGGGCACACCCGGGTCGGTGCGTGTGATCACCGCCGGGATGGTCGTGTACGCGCTCCTCATCGGCGCGTTGGTGTTCGGGTACGCCCGGGTGTCGGGGTGTCTCGCCCAGTACGCGGACGCGTCAGCCCGGTCGACGGCGGCGCGTGCCACCGCAGCGGGTGAAGACCGCGCGGTTGATGAGGCGGACCGGAGGGTCAACGAACGGGACCGGGCGGCGTCGGCGCGGGCTGATGACGCGTTGGACCGGGTGTTGTTGGCGATGGCCCGCCGTGATGAGGCGGCCACGCAGGCGGCGTTCCGTGACTTGTTGAAGGTGCGGGCGGAGGTTGCGCAGGTTCGGGCGGAGTCCGCTGCCGCCCGGGTGGCGAACAACGAGACTCGCGCCCGCAACGATGACGCTCGGAAGCAGAACCCGGTGCCGCCTCCCCCGTCGCAGTCCTGCTAGCCGGCCCCGATGCCTTCGTCGCGCATCCACGTGTTGCCGCGCCTAACCCACCCTTCGGCGTGCCCGTTGGCGTCGAGCGCGGCGGGTACTTCCTGCCAGTCGCAGGCCCGCATGTGGTTGGCGGCTTCCTGTTCGGCGCGTTCCCGGCTGCGGTAGGCGTGCGAGCCGACCCGGATGTCGGTGTGCTCAACCAGCCAGCGGCCGTCGGCCATCAACCCGAGGGTGACGTGGCGGGAGTCGGAGCCTGAGGTGTGCCCGTGCTGCCAGCGGCGGACCCGTCGCAGGCCAGACAGCAACCACGGCTGCACCTGATCCCCGTCGCCTGCCACGCCGCTGATCGTAGGGCGACTTTCATTCCGCCGACCCGATTTAAAGCTTCGGGCGGTTTCCTTTACATCCAAGATCACCCCGGGAGGGGTCATGTCCGACGTCTCAACGCCCACCAAGGGCACCATCCTCGGCCGCGAGCCCGCAGTCCTGATCGGTGGTGTCGTTTCCGTTGCCGCCGTTTTGGTGGCGTTCGGGTTCGACTTCCTCACCGCCAAGCAGGCCGGCGCGGTGGAGGCGTTCCTGACCGCCCTGGCTGCGGTGTGGATCGCGGCGAAGGTCCGCCCGGTCGCCCCGACCCTGCTGGTGGGTGTGATCACCACGGGCGCGACGCTGGCCGCCGCGTACGGATTCTCCCTCAACCAGGCGCAGGTGGGTTCCATTGCCGCCGCGTCGGTTGCCCTGCTGACCGCGCTGGTGATCCGCCCGCAGTCCACCCCGAAGTCCGACCCGCGCACCATCGACGGTGTGGTGGTTCCGGGCCCCACCGGGAGCGACGTCGTCTGACGCACTTCCCCTGATCTGGCGTCCCGCCTTCCTCCCCAGCAGGCGACGCCACTGGCCGCCCCCACATCTCCACGCGCCCCCCTGGTGCGGGCCGGAGATGCGGGGGCGGCTTCTTTCTGTCGTTCAGGGGGTGACGGCTGCTGGGCGCAGCTCAGCTTCGGCGCGCAGCCGGTACCAGCATGGCCAGTGGGCGGCGCAGTCGCGGCATCGGCGAGGCTCGCTGTCGCAGCGTCCGTGTCGTGCCGCGAGCGCCCGCCAATGCTCACGATCCACGGTGGGGTTATACCCGTGACCTGCGGAAACGAAGCTCAGCGGGCGAAGCGGTCGCGGTCTGCTCGGTGTGAGTTGCTGCCGAGCACATCAGCGAGTTGACCGATAACCACGTCGAGGGCGTCAGCACGCTCGCCGCACTCAAGCCGAGCCCGGGTGATGCTGTCAGCAGAGGTGGCGAAGGGGCCACGCGTGAGGCTCTGCCAGGCGTCGCGCTGCGCCTGCACGAGGCCCTGCCGGATGGCCGGGTGAGTGTGGAGCTTCGCGGCAGCGCGGGCGATGTAACGGATGCAGTCGGTGGCGGAGGTGCCGTTGCGCCGGCTGCCCATGTCCCGGTTGGTGTGCTCGTGGGACACTCGGCGACGATTTCTCGGCCCGCACGGAGCACCCCGATGTGCCGGTAGCCGCCGGCAACGGCGATGCGACGGGTGCCGATGGTGAGCGCGGCGGCGGTGGCTTGCATGTCGGCTCCTCTGGCGTTGGGGCGGGGTGGGGGTGGGGCGGGGTGGGGGTGGGGGCCGGTTGCCCGGCCCCCCGGTGGGTGTCAGTTGACGGTGACGGTGGCGCTCGCGCCGGCCGGGGTGTTGGTCCGCGCCCAGTTCCGCAGGTGCGTGATGTGTTCGGTGGTGGCATTGCGGACGGTGCGCCGCTTGATGCCCTTGGCCGACTCGATCTCGATGCGCACCGTGTAGGTCATGTCCGTCTCCCCTGCTTCGCTGTCCCTTGTGCCACTAGCCTACTGCTAGCGCTAGTACCAGCACAAGCACTAGCACTCATCCGAACGGCTGATTTATCGCGCTAGTGCTACCGCTAGCATCAACCCATGAGCGACCTCGACGACCTCGGCCAACGCCACAAACAACTCCTGCGCGACCTCGCTGAACTCAAAGCCCCACTCCACGCCGCGATGATCGCCGAACGCGCCACCGGCACCACCCAAAACGACATCCGTGAACGCTCCGGATACAAGACCATCCAGCAGGTCCGCGTCATCCTCGGCGAAGCCCAGCCCTCCAAGCGGAGCGGCAGCAAGACGGCCGAGTAACCCGGCAGCACAGAACCGGCCCGGACTCAACGGGGGAAGAGTCCGGGCCGGTTCCGTTCGGGTGGGAGGAAAGATCAGACAGTGCCCGGCATGTCGAACTCGCCAGCCTTGCTACCCGCGCCGAACGCCACCCACTCGCCGGGGGTGAACACCAACACCGGCCCGCCCGGGTTCTTGCTGTCCCGCACCTCAATGTTGCCGTCGCCGTTCAGCCGGCACTCGACGCAGTTGTCGCAGTTCGGGCCGGAGAACGTCGACTTCGCCCACGCTTCGGTGATCATGCTTTGGCTCCCTCAACTTCGCCAGCGGATCGGGTTTCCGCCGGACGTCCATCAGCGATCAGTACCCGCCGCTCCCCCGACGCCGCAGCCATCTCCCGCAACATCGTCTGTGCCCACCCGGGCTCCGTGCAGCCAACATCAGTGCACCGTTGACACCGCTGACCGCGCTCATGACTGTCGATCACCTGCCGGGCGATGTGCGCGACGAACGCCGGGTCGGTGGGCTCATCCATGCGGCTCACCGGGCACCGTCCACGTTCGCGCGGATCGCCGACACCAACACCCGGGCCTCAAAACACCAGCCGGCCGCGCAGTCACCATCCGGCCCGCACGCGTGCGCCTGAAGTTGCGCCCAACCTGCGGCGGCGTCCCTGTACACGGCGACCGCCCACACCACCTCATCACGGCCGGTCGGGTTGGGGTCAATCGCAGCGGCAGGCAAGCGCAGGCACGTTCCGCGCGGCACATCCGCTTCGGCGATCACCGCCGCGCCCACCGAGACTGGCGGGGCTGGTTGGGGCGGATCCGGTTGACGCGGGACACACCCACCGCGAAGTCGTGCCGCCCATCCAGCACACTCAACCCGTGGTCGTCGGCGCTGTCTGCTGGTGTGGTGTCACCGCGCACCGCCCGACCGTTGTGCAACCGCCACTGATCCACGTCGCCCCCAAGGTGGGTGGGGTGGCGGCCGGTCAGGCTGGGGGTCCAACCGGCCGCCACACCGAAGGTCGGCAACACCAGCCCCCGCCGTCCCGGCTGCGAGCCAGTGCGCCATTCGGTCAGCACATGTACTGACAAGTTCAGGATTGCCGATACGCTGGGGAAACGGCAGGAGTGGCGTGTGTGCACACACTCCTGCACACACGCTGGGGGGCGAAAATGGGCAGATTCGGGCAGACACTCAGACGGCACCGCGAAACAGCCGGGCTGTCCCTGCGGCAGCTCGACGCGCTCATCAACTTCCAGTTCAGCCACATCTCACAGGTGGAACGCGGCATCCGTCCCCCCACCGAGGCGATGGCAACTGCCTGTGACCGTGAATTGAACGCTGGCGGTGCGCTGATTGAGGCGTACCGAAACGAGCGGGCAGGCCACACGGACATGCACAGACGAACCATGCTCGCAGCCATGGCCGGGTTGGCCGCCGCACCCGCCGTCGCACCCCTGGTCGGGTTGGAAGCGTTGCGCCACGGGTTGGGCGCCGCCGTGGGCAGCGATGTGGACGAGTGGGAGCAGATCGTCGCCGACTACGGGCACGGCTACTACGCCCAACCCCACCACCTGCTCATGTCCCAGCTCAACGCCGACCTGACCGTGTTGCAGCATCAGATCGCCGCCGACACGGGCACCCACCGGCCCCGCCTGTTGCGGGCCGCTGGCCGCCTGTCCGTGATCGTCGCGTTGGGGTTGGTGGCGTCCGGGCAAACAGTGCTCGGTCGCCGGTGGTGGCAGACAGCGCAGCGGGTCGCGGACGAGTCCGGGGACGCGGACACTCAGGTGCTTGTCAGGGCGTGGGATGTGGTGAACGGCTGCTACGACGGGCGGCCCCCTGGTGCGGTGGTGGCCCTGTCCGATGAGGTGCTGCCGCTGCTGGGCGGGCAGGCCACGTCGGCGGCGTGCGGGCTGCTCGCCGGACGGGCGCAAGCCCTGTCCCTGGCCGGTCGGCACACCGAGGCGGTGGACACGGTGCGGCAACTCGCCGACGTCGCCGGCCGGCTGCCCGCCGCCGTGGTGGGCGATGTGGAATCACTGTGGGGGTGGCCCGAACATCGGCTGCGGCACACCGAGTCGTGGGTGTACACGCACGCCGGCCGGCTGGGTGACGCCGAGCAGGCGCAGGATCGGGCGTTGGAGTTGTACCCCCGGTCGCAAGCCCGCCTGCGAGCCCAAGTTCAACTGCACCAGGCGGCGCGGCTCATCCGGGGCGGGCACATCCCCGACGGACTGCGCCTGGCCGCCGACCTGCTCGACGGACTGCCCGTGGAGCAGCACAACCACCTGCTGCGGTCGGTGGCCCGGCAAGTCGTTGATGCGGTACCCGCGTCGGAGCGGCGCCGGCCGGCGTTCGGGGAACTCACCGACCGGGTCACCGCCTGAACGCGATCTTCACGAAACGCACCCACCCCCACCGGTAGGCGGCTGATGATCGCAGCATGTGGGAGCGCACCGAAGTGCCGGCGGTCGGCGGACCGGTCGACGGGCGTGACCTGCTGGTGCCCCTCGACGACGACGGAGTACCGCCCCCGCTCATCGACCAATCGTGGCTGTGGGTTGAGTACGGAGGCGAACTCCTCGACGCCGACATGGACGGTGTGTACGAACTGGAACCGGTCGCCGGAACAGGGCCACCGTGGGTGTACGTGTGGGCGCCCCACCAGCACCCCACCCCCGGGTGAGCCGGGTTCTACGATCGGCGGATGGCCGTCACGTTCACCGCCCACACCGGCCCGTCCGCCGCACCCCTGTTCCCCGCCCTGACCGACTTGTACGCGGTCGTGTACGCGGAACCCCCGTACGAGGAAGGTCCGGAGCAGGTGGCTCGGTTCCGTGACGGGCTCCCCGACGAGGCCGCTCGACCCGGGTTCACGCTGGTCGCCGCCGAACACGCCTCAACGCTGATCGGGGCCGCCTACGGGTGGACGATGCCCGCCGGCAGGTGGTGGGGTCGCGCCGACCAGGAACCACCCGACGACCTGCGCGACGTCGACAAGTTCGCGGTGATGGAATGGCTGGTGCACCCAACCCGCCGCGGTGAGGGTGTCGGCGCTGGGCTGATGCGGCGGCTTCTCGCCGATCGACCGGAGCGGGTGGCGACCCTCGCATCGAACCCGCTCGCACCGGCGCGACGCATGTACGCCCGCGCCGGGTGGCGACCGGTCGCCGGATCGCAGATGCCCGACGGCACACCGATGGACCTACTCATTCTCGGCCTGCCGGCGGCACCGATCCAGGGCGGCTGACCGCTGCGCCGCATCGCCAAGGTTCAGCATCCGCCACAGAACCCACTTGAACGGGCCAAGGTGCCGGGTGAAGATCACCGTCACCCCGGGCGTTAACGGATGCGCTGCCATCCCCGCAGGTTAGCGGCGCACACCCTCATTGGCCTGCAACCACTCATCGGCGTCCGCCCACGTTTCGACGCCGTCCCCGCACACCCGCACCCGCCACCCGGACAACCGGCGGTACTCGGGTGCCGCCTTCACCATCCAACGGGCCAACATCAGGTTGGCGGCCTTGTCGGGGGTGTCCGCCCACGGATCCGACAGCACGTTCCCACCGCGCAGCACACCGGACGCGTCGAACACCTCCCACGCCCAGGTGCTCACCGACGGCGCCTGCGACGTCTCTTCGGCTTCGACGCCCACTGCCACGCCGCGGCTGCCGACGCCATCACCACCGACGCGCCGACCGCCGAGTTGCGGGGCCCGTACCAGCCCGGCCACACATCCCAGCCCGCCCACCAGAACCCGGCGAACATGACCAGCCACACCACGGCGAGCACGGCAGCGCGGACCCGGCGGCGCGTCCACCGGTACCGGGGTCGGCGCCGCACCACCCGGGCCACGTTCTGCGGCGGACCGTACGTGCGCTGCCGGGGCACAAACGAACCCTTGACCGGCTTCACCCAACCCGGCTCACGGGCCTGCCGCTGCTCGACGGCCCGCCGCACCTCGACGCGGTTCGGGTTGTCCAGGTTGAACTCGTAGTTGTAGACCGGCCGTTGCGGCTTGCCCCCGAGCAGCAGCACCGCCCCGTTGCGGATCCACCATTGCTCACGGGCGGACAGCTCCGCGTCCGTCCAGAACCCCTCTTCGATCACCCACGACCCGCCGACGATCAGGTCGGAGAACGGCTTATCGTCGCGGTGCTGTTCCTGCCGCTGGTAGACGGTCTGCACGCTCTTGCCGATGTACCCGACGATCGGTGGGGCGCCGGGAATGACGCGGCCGTTCTCGTCCACCGGGAGGGTGGGGATGCCGTAGACGACGCTGCGGCGGCGCACATGCGGCGCGGGCCGAGACGACCGCCCCGACCCGCGCACCTGCGACGACACCACCTCAGGACACCCGGGCCGGATAGGGGTAGCCAAGCCTCGGTCCTGGGAAGTAGGGAGTGCGGCTTCCGCCAGGCTGAATGAGAATGCCCGCAGCAGCGTCGGCCTTGAGCCACCCGTTGACAGTCTGAAAAGTCGTCGGATACCCCTCAGTTTGAAGCTTCTTGAACACCTTTCCGGGCCCCATCCCCGAGATGTGAGCAGCCTTGACGATTTCACGTACCCGGTCGCGTGGGTGCTGGCGCAGCCGTCCGGTCGCTAGGTCAATCTCCATTCGATCTAGCTCACCCCCAGCCGGAGGTGTCACAGGCGTCGGCTGCGACGGTGGATCGTAGGTCGGAGCCGGGGCAACTCCGTCTACCTCAGCCGGGCGCGGCATCGGTGGAGGCGAAAGCGCTCGGTTGTACACCGGTCGCGACGTGGCGATCACAGCCCACTCCGCCCACTCCGCTTCATGCCGCGTCTGGAAAGCCATCTTGGTGGTGCGCTTGACGTCGCCCCACCAGAACTTGTCTTTCGCGTGGTCGCGCATACGGCGCTCAACGTCGTCGGTGATGCCGACGTAGATGAGCTGCCCTTCGCGGTCCCAGAGCCAGTACAGGTAGGTGAGGGGCTTCACGGCTTCACCCCACGGGCCCACTTGCCGTACTGCGGCTGGAAGGCGTCGCCGGCCTCCTTGGCTGCCTTCAACATCTGGTGCAGCTTGTCGCGCGACATCGGCTTGCCCTGCTCGGTCAACTTCTCCCGCAACTCCTTCGGCTTCATGCCCTGCGGCCCGGCGTTGCCGAGGATCGACAGCATCAGCGCCTGCTCGTCCTCCGACACCGGGACGGTCGCGCCTTCCGGCGGGCGCGACCACACCGCCGGGTCGTTCCAATCCTCCTCCTCAGGGTCAAACCCGGCCTCACGCAGTACGCGGGCGAAATCGTCCTTGACCTGCTCCGACTGGCCGACGGTCATGCCCTGCGACTCGGCGATCCGGGCGGACAAAGCAGCGTCGCCTTCCTGGGCGGCCTGCAACACGTCGTCCACGGTCGCGACGCTGCCTTCCCGGGCCGGCATGGGTGGCACCGGCGGGATCGCGGGCTGCGCCATCTCCACCTCGCGTGGACGGTTCGTGCGCTCCCAGCCCGCCCACCGGCGCTCATACCAGTCAAGATCCTCGTCCGGTACACCCTTGAGGGGGGTGCCATCGATGGTCCGGCCGTTCGCGGCGGCGCGGGAGATCGGATCCAGTTCCGGAATCCAGGCGTCCGCTGCTACGGCGATCCGGTCAATGACGGACGGTGTGAGCCGCCACGCCCGGAACGGCCGAGGCTTGGTCGCCGAATCGTGCTGGATGAACCCACAGCCCGGGTAGGGGGCGTCTTCGGGGGCAATGCCCTCCGACCAGCCGAACAGGTACGACATCTCCGACTTGCTGGTCATCTTCATGCCGATCTTGATGGCGCACATGGCCTGGATCGACGACGCCACCACATCGTCGGTGGCCCGCAGACCGAGCAGCACCACCCGCACGCCCGACGCCCGCAGCTCATTGATGACCTGAACGATCAGGTCCCGCAGGTCCGGCCACTCCGACCGCGTACCGGTGATCTTGGCGATCTCGTCGACCATCAGGATCACTTCGGACAGAATGTTGCCGTCCGGCAGGAGGTGCCCAATCGGCAGCTTGTCGTCGTCGACCTGCGCCATCAGATCCTGATAGCCGGCCTTGCGTGCGTGGCCGACCCGCAGCAGCGCCCGCAACAGTTGCATGGCCTTCTGCGGGGTGTCGGCGACCGTGTTGACGGCTGGACGCCCCGCGCGGCCTTCCAACCACGGCTTGATCCAGGGGCGGGACAGGCCGGCGCCGGTGAGGTCGATTTGCATGACCAGCGTGTCGACGGCCCGCACGAACCCGCCCGTCAGGCCGTGGCCGAGGTTCGTCTTTCCTGACCCGGTCTCACCGACGGCGAGCAGGCACTTCGACCGCATCTCCACCGTCTCCAAGTCGCTGTTCGGCTGGACACCGAATGGCACCGGGTCGTTGATGGTGAACCGCGTGACGTCCTGCGGGTACTTCTGGTCGTCAGCGAGGGCGTTCTCCGTGGGCACGTCCATCAGGAAGTCGCGGCGTCCTGCGTCGGGGCCTACCTTCGCGTAGATGTTGATCGCGCAACCGGGGGGTAGGTCGATGTCCGACGCCAGGTTCGCGGCCTGCCCGCGGAGTCGGTCGAGCAGTACGCCACCCTCCGGCAGCCGGCCGGCGAGGGTGTAACCGTTGCCCTTCTCCCACTCGTCGAGGCCATGGAACTCGACCTTGATGCCGCAGACCCGCTCGATGCGGGCTTCCCAGTCGAGGGCGATCGTGACGCGCTTCGCCTCGCCGGGGTCGGACGGCAACACCGGCTTGTCGTCCTCCTCGTCGTCCTTCGGCTCGGTGGCCAAGCCGACGATGACCCCGGCGCCGGTGGCGGCACCCGCCAGGTAGAGCACGCCCTCAGCCCACGACCGGAACGACCAGTCGGGGTTGTCGAGCATCCACATCCCCCACGTTCCCGCCCCGGCCCAGCAGCCCAGCCGGTACAGGACCGTGGAGCCGGGGATCCGCTTGCGGGAGAACGCGGCCCGCACCAGATTGAACAGGACGGCACCCCCCACGGCGGTGCCGATGATGGCACCGCCGTGGGGGGTGGTGAAGTGCGCGACCGTGGTCGCGGTGACCGTGGTCAGCCCGGCGTTGAACGCCCCCCACGCGGTGCCGTGAGGGCCCGCGAAGTCGAACTCGATCAGACGGTTCTTCTTCCCCGCCATCAGGCCCGCCCGTTCGCGGACATGTCCCACATCTCCTCACCCACACCCGGGTTGCGGAGCCGGCGGAGCTGCTTCTCGTGGATCGTTTCCACCGCCTCGGGGATCTTCCGGGACATGGCGGCGGCGGTGTCCAACACCTCCACGATCTTGCCGATCTGCTGGGCGATCTCCGGGTCGACCGGGAACCGCTTCATCGACCGGTCCATCAGCACGCCGATGGTGGCGCGCATGTACTCCAACGTCTGCGGCAGGTCGTGGTACTCCTCGACAACAACCAGCATGCCTCGCGGCTGCCACGATTCGACGTTGGCCCACATACGGGCCGCCATCTCCCGGGCGCCGCTCGGCGTGTCTGCGCTGCTCATGGTGTCCTCCTTCGCGGCGGCCGTGTTGTCGCCGGGGATGATGGGTCGGCCGGGGGCGGCCGTTGGGTTGCTGTTCTGGTTCGGTTTGGCAGTCTGGGTGGGGGTGCCCCGGTCGACAGTCGGGGCGACGGTCTTTTTCGGCGCCGTCTTCTTCGCCGCGTTCTTGACCTTCTTCTTGGGCTTGCGGCGCAACACGAACCGGCGGAACCATGCGCCGGCAGCACGCCATCCGTTGCGGGTAGCTGCGCGCGTGGCAGCGCCGAGGGCGGTAGCGAAGCCCCGCTTGCGGTTCCGCTGGTAGGCGGATCCGGTGGTCGCCTTCTTTCCGGGGCGGGTGGCAAGCCCACGCCCGAAGCGACCCAGGCTGCGCATGGGGGCGGCGGCTGCGCGGGCGAGACGGCTGCGGCTGGCGCTGCCGCCGCGGCGCCCTCCGCCCTGACCGCCCCCTCCCGCCTTCGCCTTGGGGTTGGTCTTGCGACTGCCCGGCGTTGCCGTCGAACTGCCGATGCCAAGCTTGCGCAGGATCCCCTGCTTGCCAGTGGACCCGCCGCCGCTCGGACGCCCACCCCGGGGAGCACCGCCCGCGTTCGCGTTGCGTCCGGTGGCGCGGCTCGCGAGTCCACGCAGCGCACCCGCCGCCCGGTGCCGCCCGGAGCCAGCCCCACCTCCGCTGCCGCCGAGTCGCGGCACACGCGGGCTGCTGGCCGTGCGCTGCGCGGTGGTGGTCGTAGTGGTGCGCCGCTGCCGGTTCTCCTTCCGCCGACCAGCGGCCTTCTTTGCGGCCACTGCGACAGGTACCGCGGCGGCGGCACCTGCGACAGCCCAGCCGACCGGGCCGGCGACGACAGCGGCGGTGCCTGCGAGGGTGGCGAGGTTCGCGGCGGTGATCGCGGCGGGTTTCGCCGGGACGGTGAGTGTGGTGGTGGGGGCGCTGCTAGTCATGTCGCCTCCTTTCCGGTGACTTTGGGTGACTGTCATTGTGTCGGTGTCGACTGTCGACGACAGTCGAGGAGAGGGCCCATTTGCGCTGCTCATAGGACCCCTGGTCCGCACTGTCTGTCCGCTGACAGACAGTGCGGACAGTTACCTCACGTGGTGGCCAGCGCGAGGATGAGCCCGCTGGCAAAGGCGACCAGGAAGGCCAGCAGGACACGCGCGACGACTCGACCGCTCATCGATTCACCTCCCGCCACCGTTCGACGCCGGCCACGATCAGCAGCCCGAGCGCGACCCCGCTGGCCAGCACGGCCTGCACCGCCCGGTCGGCGACAACCGACACCACCGCAAGGAACGCGGCGATCACGGACACGATCAGCAGGCCGGTGGACAGGCGCAGCGGCGCAGGCTGGGCAGGTTCGGCGGTGGTGCGCTGCTGCGGCACGGCCAGGGCGGCGCTGGTGCGCACGGCGGGCAGGTTGCTAGTCGTCATCGGGTTCCTCCTCGTCATTGGGCTGGTCGAGTAGCTTCGGTCCGTCGTGCCAGGCGGCACGGGCAAGTCGGATGAGTTGGTCTGCGTCGCGGCGGATCTCATCGGGCATCCGCGAAGGGTCGAGCACCTGTTTCGGCCTCCAAGTCGTCGCCGTCGTCGGTGAGAACCGACCGGGGCACGTTGTTCAGCACCTTCCGGACCGTCCGGTCCGAGGTGCGGGCGAGTTGCGCCAAGCGCGGGTTCTTCGCGTCCGGTTCGGTCTTCCACGCCGCGATCACGCGGGCCACCAGTTCCGGGTTGACGCCGTCCACAGCCGGCACGTTTTCCACCGCCGCGAGCGGAATGGGGGCAGGGCCCGCCGTGACGCCCTTCCGGGTGTTCCGCCTTGGGGCCGGAACAGCGGAAGGCGTGTTCTTCCGGGCGGCGTCGTCCACCTTCCGGGCCAACCGGTCGTGCGCGGCGCGCACCCTTTCCAGCTCATCTACAACCGCCTGCCGGGACTCCTGGACCGCTGCCGTGCGCTGCTCGGCGGTCAACTTGTCGGCGAGGGCCCGCTCTGCGATGGCCCGCGCCTCGTCGAGCTGACCTGCGGTTCTGGCCGCATGCTCGGATGCTTCGGCGGCCTGCGCGCGGGCGTCGCGGGCCGATGCGCGTACCTCGTCCAGGGTGGAACGGAGCCGTTCGGTGGTGTCGTTGTGGGCGGCGGTGAGTCGGTCGACTTCCGCCCGGAATCCGGTGTCGGCTTCCGCCTGCTCTTCCGCGACGGCAAGCCGGAACGCTTCGTGCTCGTTCCGGGCGCGCACCGCATCGGCTTCCGCCTTGGTGCGGGCGGCATGTTCCGCCTCGGCCTGACCCTCGGCGGTCTTCCGGGTGACCTCTTCCGCCCGCAGCTTCGCGGTGATGTCGGCGTTCTTCCGGGTGGCGTCGGCGAGGTCGGCGCGCGCCTTCCGGAGGTCTTCCGCCCGCCGGGTGCTTTCCGCTTCCGCCTCAACCTGCGCGGCGGTCTTCCCGGTGAGCGCTTTGACTCGCACCATGACGACGGGTGCGATGCAGACGACCGCCATCACCAAACCCCACGGGGTGTGCTCGTCGTCGGTGATGAACACCGGCACGAGGTGAACAGCGATCTGGCAGAACAGCATCAGGGTGAGGCTGATGACGACGTCGAGCCACCGGCGCTTGTGGAACGCGGTGATGACGTACACGTCGATCATGACGGGGAACATCCAGGCGACGTACCAGGCGAAGTTCGCCATGACGGCTAGGTCGAACTCACCTTTTGCGGTGAGGAACACGGCGGCGCCGAGCGCGATGCGCTGCCCCCAGACGGCCAACCCGTCCGCTTCCTGCTGGTCGTTGCTCATCGCGTTACCTCCTCACGCTCTCTCGATCAGCCAAGGTCACTCGTAGACATTAGCACTGTCCGGGATGATCGGGCCACTAGGGCCACTAGGGCCATGCGGGTCACTAGGGGTACAAGGTATGGTCTAAGGCGTGCAGGTTGCCTCACCACCGGAACCAGATGGGCAACTCGCCTCGGATTCGCCGTTACGATCACCGCGAACGAGGGCGAGGGGGCGAAACGTGGGCGGGCAAGAGCGAGTCGACGAGCAGGAGCGGGCCGACATCGAGCGGCGCCTCAACGCCGGTGAGTGGCTGAAGATCGGCGAGCTGATGGTTCTGTTCGCCAACCCGAACGGGAAGCCCGCCGGGCGGTCGAGCGTGGACCGCTGGCTGCGCAACGGGGCGACGTTCGGCAAGACCCGCATCGTGATTCGCTACACCACCGACCCGTCGGGTGACCGGTACAGCAACCCTGAGGACATCGCCCAAGTGCTGGTGGAGTCCCGCAAGGTTCGGAACGCGGATCACCCTGATGGCGTGCCCGACCAGACGTAGCCGCATCGCCTGCTTCCCTTCGCTGACCTGTCGTGCTGCTGAGGCCAGCGTGATCCAGGCAACACGGGGATGGAACGGCTTCTATCCGGCCTTGCCACGGCCACCAGTGGGCTCGTGCACAACACCGCCCATACGCTGGGCAGTGCGAGCCGATTCGCAGCACACAGTTGGGCGGGCACCATGAGCCAGCAGGCAGCACCACCGAACCGGATCCGTCAGCTCCGTGAGGCGGCCGGCATGTCTCAGCAGGAAGTTGCCGACGCCATCGCCACCAGCACGGGCGGGAAGGTGTCGACGACTGCGGGGACGGTGTCGCGGTGGGAGAACGGTGTGTCTCCGCTGCCCGTGTTCCGGCGTGCGTTGGCGGACGTGTTCGGGGTGAAGGTGCCCGAGCTGGGTGTCCCGTCGGCGGCGCCGGTTCCCCGTCCACGGTCGAGCGCAGAGGACTTCATGCCAGACGTTGAGCAGGACCAGCGGGTGGTTGACTCGCAGCGGTCGTGGAAGTCAACCCGCACCCTGTTGAACCAGAACCGGCACCGCCTGTCGCAGGTTGCCGCCGGCTTGTACCCGGATCACCAGTTGGGGGCGACGGGTTTGATCACCGGCCCTGGGTGGATTCCCGACGCCCCGGTCGACTTGGCGGACATCGCGCTCACCGAACTGCCGGGGGCGCCGGAACCTGTGTTGGATGGCACGGAGCGGGAAGCGGCCCGCATGCTGCCCGACCTGACGTTGACCCGCCCCTACCCGAGGTACACCCAAGCCGTCCGGGACCTTGCCCGACCGCGGCTGTTTGAGGATCGGGTGTCGTGGCGGATGACCGGGGTGGACTGGTCGGACGGCGCCGGCCGGATGGGCTTCGCCGCCACCACGTATTTCGCCGCGGTGGATGTGTTCGAGCCGACCGCACACGAGTTGGCGTATGTGGCGTTGGACGCCGATGGGGGTTTGGCCGAGCGTCCGACGTTGCGTGACCTGCCGTACCGCAAGCTGATCGGGGCACCGTTCACGTTCGCCCGCCGCCCGGTGATGCCCGCGATCTCCACCCTGACGGTCCGCCGTGACGGCGACCGCGCTGAGTTCCTGATGCACCGCCGTGACCCGCGTGCGGTGGCTGCGGCCGGCGGCATGTTGCAGGTGATCCCGTCTGGCATTTTCCAACCGTCGTCGATCCTGCCGGCGGCCCGCGCCTTGGACTTCGACTTGTGGCGCAATGTGCAGCGGGAGTTCTCCGAGGAGCTGTTGGGCATGCCCGAGTGTGACGGGCACGGCAGGCCGGTCGACTACACCTCCGGGCCGTTCGCGGTGCTTGATGAGGCGCGGGCGTCCGGGCAACTGTCGGTGCACTGCCTGGGGGTGGCGTTGGACGCGCTCACCCTCGTCGGGGAAATCCTGACGGTGCTGGTGGTGAACGCCGACGTGTTCGATGGGCTCGCGGCGGACTTTGTGGACCGCAACGATGAGGGCCAGGTGGTGGCTGAGCGGTTCCCGTTCACTGAGGGCGGGGTGCGAGGGCTGCTCAGCTCTGGGCGTGTCGCCCCGGCGGGTGCTGGCTGCCTCGAACTAGCGTGGCGCTGGCGGGAGCACCTGCTACCCGCGTAGGCGCAAGGCTGGGGGATGGCGTGGATTTGTTCGCTGAGTCGTTCGACGACTTGAACGAGGTGCTGGCGCGGCAGCCGTTCGACACGATGAGCACAGCGGAGCGGTTGCAGGTGGTGCAGATCCGCGCGCTGGCCGGCGGCGTACAGGTCGTTGGGGCGGGAGTCCAGCCACAGGTGCCGGGCGAGGCGTTCCCGCGCGTCCGGGGCCACCAGTCGGCTTGTGGTGTCCAACCGCTGGGGGGTGGCGTCGTGGGCAACCTCCATCGCCTCGTCCAGGCCAGCGTCCAACGCCACCGTGTGGCAGGCGTCCGCCACGTACTCGCCGACCACCTTCCGCAGGTTGGGATCCACGATCAGCACCCACGGGCCGTTCTCGACGGTGCCGATGAGCGTGTCGTTGACGTCGGCAAGTCGCTGCGCGTCGGTTTGCTCAGCCACCGTAGATCACCACCTTGATGACGATCGTCCACACGATGACGTAGGCGCAGGCGGCGATGGTCGCAGCCAACCGGACTGGGGTCGCCGACAACCACTCGATACCTCTGGACAACCAGGACAGCGGCGGGTACCAGTACGGCCAGGACAGGACACGCAGCAGGGCGAGGGTGCGCGCGTAAGGGAGCCTGCGGTCAGCCACGGGTACCTCCGAGCCCCCGGAACGCCACCCGCCGCACGTCACTGACGAACGCGGACACCCGGCCCGGGTCGCGGGGCGTGTCAAACTGGTCGACCATCGCCAGCAGATCCCGCAACGACTGCTCGGCGACGAGCTGCGCAGGCGTGGACGGCACGACGTCCTCCGGCCCGGACATCAACTGGTAGTTGACGATCACCACGTTGGCGTTCTCCATGCACGGCTTGTCACGGCGGACCGACCGCACCAGCACTTCGGTGACGAGGGAAATGTCCGACCACCCTCGGATGGGCTGGGACAGGTTCAGCTCGTGGGATCCCCATCCGCCGCCCCAGTTGTAGGAGACGAAGTATTTGTACGGACGGTCGGGCTCGCGTGAGGTCATCGGTCAGTTCTCCTTCTGTGCGATCCGGGCGAGCGCTTCCCGCTTCGCCTGCGGACCCACCGGCACACGGGTGACCATTCCGCCGTTGCCGAGCAGGTCGTCGATCTCAGCGTCGGTCATGGTGTCGTCCAACCCGTTGGTCCACGCGTTGACGTCACCCTTGGTCCAGGTGGTCCAGAACGTCTGCACCTCGGCGCCGACGGGCAGATCCTTGGCGGTCTTCGTCTCGTACGGCACGTCACTTCTCCTTCGGGTCGGCGGCGTCGGCCAGCACGGTCAGGGTGTCGTGGTTGACGTTCGGGTCGGCGGCGGCCAAGCGCAACAGGTCCCCGCCGGTGAGAGCCCCAGGCTGGGCGGCGATGTCCGAGAGCAGCGCGTCGTACGCCTTCACGTCCGCCTCCGCCCGGCCCAACGCGGCGAGCGTCGGTTTCCACAGGCCGCGCAGGAGTCGGGCCGGCACTGCGGCACGGCGCACCTGGCCCCGCTCGTGCAGGTCCACCAGCACGGCAGTGCCGTCCGGGTCGGGGTGCCATGACACGAACCAGAACGGGCCCTGCCGGCGGCGCGCGATGGTGTACGGGTCGGCGGTCACGACCACGGCCCGGGTTGGTGGGGCGTACCGCCAGTCGGCGCCACGCCCTTCGGCGTAGTACGCCTCGGCACCGGGTTGGATGTCGGCCTTGCGCATGGTCGCCTCCGGGTCAGTCAGGTGGTCAGTTGGCGGGCAGGGCGGCGATGGTGTGCAACTTCGCCTCCACCTGCTCCGAGGTCAGCCCCACCACCTGACCGCCCGGCGCGTTGAGAGCGTCCGACAGGATCTCGAACCGGAACAGGCGGTGCGGGTCGTTGATCACGCTGGCGTCGTGCCCGTTGGGGAACTCGTACCGCCAACCCTGAGTGGTGGGAACCCGGTGCTCGTCGAGGCGCATCGCCGCCAGGTGGGCGATCGCCCACTCCACGGCCCGCGCCCCGTCGCCCAGGTAGCAGCCGGTGGCGCCGCGGAGCAGCTTCACCGCCCACAACTTGGGGTTGTCGGGCCGGTCGGTTTGCGCCTGGCGTACGGCGGTGACCGCCTGCGGGCGGAGGTCGATAGCCGGGTCGGTGGTGGTGGTCTGCTGGTCCATCTCGGTGCTCCCTGCTACTGATCGGGATGTTCGGTGTTGTCGCCGGTCCGGACCATGACGTCCGGGCTTGCGGCCTTCGGCGGCCGACCGGCGGGGTGCTCAGCGGTTGCGTTTGTTGCGGTTGCGCAGGCTGCGGGCGCAGTCCGTGCAGTTGGTGTCGTTGTTGCCGAACAGCGACTCGTACGCCTTCACGTCGGCGTGCGGGTCGGCGGTGATGTAAAACAGCGGCTTGCCGCAGAACGTGACGTGATCCCCGGCGAGCATCAAGTGAGTGAGGTGGTCGGGGGCGCACGTGTCGCACCAGCCCTGCTGCTTGCGGCTCGGCTTCACGCCGGGTGCGTTGAGGCGGGCGTTGCAGCCGGGGCAGAGCGCGTCGGCTGCGTCGTCGGCGGGAAGAGCGGCGAGGCCGTCGGTGGTGATGGCGAACATCCGCCGGTAGCGGGTGGTCGGCCCGTCGGTGATGTAGTCCAGGTCGGTGAGCTGCCGGATGTGGAGGTCTTTGACGGCGGCACCGCCGAAGCTGAGGGTGACGTCGCCGCTGTTGTTGCGACCGAGGGTGCCGTCGGCGGCGGCCCGGAGCGCGCGGATGGCGGCTTTGGACAGCTTCGGCGCGATCATCACTGCGGCCCCTTTCAGGCGAAGTAGTTGGGGTTGGTGGACATGCGGCGACCTTCGGCGATCAGCTGGCCCCGGAAGGCCCGCTGCTCGTGCGACGGCTCGTGCTCCGTGTGCGACTGTTCGGCGGCTTCCCGGTTCACCGCGTACTCGGCGAGCCCGTACCAGATGCCCTCATCGCCACCGGCCAGCCAGTACAGACGCAGGTCGTCGGCGGATTCGGCGTCGCACTCGTAGTCGAACAGGGCGCACTGCTCGCCGTCGCAGGCGGGCAGGTGCACGAGCAGGGTGTCGATGCGGGCGTTCTCGGTGAAGAACGACCGGAATTCGAGGATGCCCTGAGGGGTGCCGTACAGGTAGCGGACCTGCTCGGCGGTGTGGCGGGCCTCCTGCATGTCGACTCCCTCGGGTTGGCATCTCCGACACCACGAACATTACCCGGGGGTGATGTCACGTGTCAACACCCATGGGTAATTACTTCTTGCGGATCCGCAACGCCGGATTCCGATGCCGAGACACCGCCTTGTTCACCGATGCCACCGACGTCCCCACCTGCTCCGCAACCTGCGCATACGTCATCGACGACGCCAACTCCACCACCGCCTCATCAGCAGCAGCCGACAACACCACCCGCGCCACCTCAACCAGCTCGCGGGCGGCAGGCACGCGCTTAGCCGGCGGCATCTTCGCCAAAGCGCCGATCAACCGAGCCAACTCACGCACATCAACATCACCAGGATTCATGACCTCAGGGTAATCGCCGGCAGCGTCCATCACGCCTCCCGATGCTCGGCGATGATCTGCCGGTACCGGGCGAAGTCGACCAGCCCCGGCGACGCCAGCTCGGCGCGGTCCACCCGCGCCAACGCACCAGCCCACCGGCCTTCGCGAAACGGCACCTCGGCCTCAGCGAGACACGCCCTCGACGCCGCAGCCCGAGCCTCCTGCCGTTCGGCGCGCTGCCCATCCGTGAGCGGACCAGCCGCCAGAATCTCCGGGTGCGCGTCCAGGTGCTCGCGCACTGCCGCCCACACCACGGCAAGGGTGTAGCGGTCACACAGTGCTGACAGGCAACCCTCCGCCACATACCGACTCACCGAAGACGGTGAGCCGGACGTCGCCGGGTTCGCTGCCCATTGGCCCGCGTAGTCCTCGCAGGCGTGCGCCATCCGCACCCGGTCGACCGGATCCATCGCCGGCATCACTGCCACCCCCCGTCGACGACAGTGATGGTCCGCGATACCACTCGGGGGTTGCTGGTCGGCCGCCAACCCATCAGCTCGGCAGCGTCACGCTCTGCCGCATCGCGGGTCGACAGTTCGCCGCCGCTGGCACCACGCGCAACAGTGACATGCGCGGTGCCACGGGCGCCCTCGTACTGCACACCCCACAGGGTGTACGTGCCGGCAGGAAGCTGACGCATCCACCGGTCCAACTCTTCAGCGGGGACGTTGAAGCCGGCCACGGCGGTGGTCCTTTCGTGGTGGGTGGGGAAAAGATCAGCGGACCCGCGCGGGCTGGGACTAGTGCCACTCGACGGCCGCTTGGTTGTCGACCGCCCACGTGGCGAGCCGGTGCAGGTCGGTGAGCCGGTCGGCCAGGTAGCCGGGGCGCCGCCCGCAGTCGGTCCAGTTGCGCTCCTGTACGGCCGGAAGGCCGTTGGCGTCGTCGGTGGCGACGGGTAGGAGCGCCTGGGCGATGAGCACCCGGCCGAGGAAGTCTTCGGCGGAGGCGTCAGCCCAGTCACCGTCAAAGGTGTAGCCGAGCAGATCGAGGATCTGCGCGGCGTTGCCGTTGGCCATGTTGACCTCGGGGGCACCTGTGATGGCGGGAGCGAAGGTGATGGACATGGGTGCCTCCCTGGGTTGGGTGTGTGGTGCTCGCGTCCCTTCGCGCCCGTGGCGCTGGGGAGGCCCCTGTCCCGCTCGCGCGGGTCCGCTGTGGAGTTGTGTGGTGCTGTCGTTTCCGACACCACGAACATTACCCCCGGATGATGCCCGTGTCAAACACTCGGGGGTAATGACGTGGCGATCTCAGATGCTGTCGGCGAGCACGTCAGCCCATGGCACGGTTAGCGACGACCGGTCCCGCCACACCTCGAACGTGCCGTCGCCGACGGACAGCACGAACCAGCCCCGGCCCATACCGGTGATGGTGACAGTGACGGCCTCGTTCTTGGCGAGCCGACGGCGGATCTCGGCGGCCTGGTCGACGTGCACCTGACCGGGCTGCGACGGGGTCACACGGCGGTGCAGACGGGCGGGCTGGGCGGTGAGCAGGGGCGGGGTCACGACGCCACCGCCGCGAACGCCTCGTACTGCTTGACGAGGTCGTCCCACAGCATGCCGTTGAACGTGTCGTTCCCGCCCCAGTCGCGTTCGAAGGGTTCGACGATCTCAGCACCCACCTCGTGCGCGCACCCACCATCGGTGAGCGGGCACGGGTCGTGGCCGGGCCGGTGGATGATGGGTCGCCCTGACGGGAACACCCACCCGTCGTTGCCGTCGTACCGGGTGTCGTTGGGCAGTTCACATTCGGGGCGGGCGACGGCGACGATGCTGACCATGCCGGATGGTCCGTCGACCACCCAGTGTCGGCCGCCGGCCACCTCAACTGTCACGGCAGTGCAGTCGATGTCGCGGTAGAACTCGACGTCGTCTTCGGTGAGGGCTTTGCTGATCATCGCTGGTGATCCTCTCGGGTGGGGCAGTTCAGGGGGCGCGTCTCGGTCACGGTGTCGGCTCCGCAGTCGCAGCGCGTCGGCTTCGGGGTGAGCTGCACAGGCCGGCGGGTGGTGCGGGGGCGACCGTAGGTGGCCACCCCCGCGATCTGCTCCCCCGCCGTCACCGGCCACCGCCGACGGTGCGCACGAACCGGCTGGTCGACGGGACCGGCCCCGAATGGTCGGTGACGTACTGCCCACCGTCGAGGCGGGTGCGACCACGGCCCGGATCCTGCGCCGGCCCCGGGAAGCCGTCGAAGCGTCCCCGGTCGCCCAGCTCGGCGCGCGGCTGGCCGTCGCTCACCGCTGCACCTCGCCGTCGGTGACAGGCTCCCGGTACCGGCCGGCGAGATGCCCGCCGACGATCGACACGGCAACCGCCGGAACACCAACCATCAGCCCGACCCACCACAAAGACGCGGTGACGGTAAACAGGCCGCCGACGACAGCGAACAGCCCGATCCAGATGAGTACGGTGGCCACGTCGGCGACGGTCTGCGCCCGGTTGGCTTTGCGGATCCTGGCCGGGTCGACACGCTGCGGGGCGGTCACTTGCCGCGCCTTGCCGCGCCGTCGGCCTGCGCCTGGCGGGCGATCCGCGCGAGCGGGTAGGTGGCCTTCGGGTCGTTGAGGGAACGCGTCTCGTTGCGCACCGCATCCATGTTCGGCATGTCGTAGGACGGCTTACTCTTGGCCATGGTTGATCACTCCTTCGGGATGGATCGGTCGGCCCGGCCGTCGAGTGGGTGCTCCTTGGCCGGGTGGATTCCGTGATCGGGATCGGCGGGGGCGGCCTGCTTCTCTAGGGCTGGGCCGCCCTCGCGCGGTCGTGGCGGTTACTTCGCCTTGGCTCGGCGCTGCGCGTCGTCGCGCCGCACCTGGTCGCGGAGTGCGTCCCGCTTCGCGTCCTGCGCGGCCTTGAGCTGCGCGTCGTCGCGCCGCACCTGGTCGACCATCTCTTTGCGTCCCATGTCTGGGTCCTTTCGTCGTGCCGTCAGTGGGTCTGGCGGCCTCCGAGCGGGCGCCCTGTGGCGGGCGGGCGCCCTACGGAGGCGGTCATGGCGGGCTCGCTATCAGTAGCCGTGCCGTTTGAGGGCGTCACACGCAGCGGCCTGATCGGCCGGTGTCGCCGAGCGCATCGCCCGCTCGAACTTCACCTTGGCGACGTCGAACTCCGGGCTGTCGATGTCCCGGTCTGCGGCGTCGGTTTCGTCCATGCCAAGCTTGATCAGGTTCGTGACCTTGGTGCGGTCCACCGGCGCCGGCTTCGGGGTGCGGCTGAACAGGCCCATCAGCGCACCACCAGCAGCACAATGCCGGCGGCAGCCCCAACAGCGCAGGCGACCATGAACAGCAGCAACCGCACCGGCAGGCGCGGCAACTGGACGGCCGCGGCGGCACGCTCTGCCTCGAACGCGATGATCTTCGGTTCCACGGCGGCCCGTTGGGCTTCCGCATCGGCGAGCGCGTGACCGATCACCGGATCGCGCCTCAAGTCCCGCAGCACCTCATCGTCGGTGCGGTAGTCGCCGAGCAAGTCGCGTAGGGCGCTGACCGGCACGTCCATAACCTCGGCCATCTGGCAGGTGACACAGCACCCCCACGCTGTCCGGGACGGGGCGACCCGGCAGCGGACGCACACGTCCGGGTTGTGGCCTCGCGGTGGCCGTGGGCCGATCCCGCCAACTGGTGTCCCGTCGGGTGCGACCTGGGAGGTGGGGTCGACCACGTCGTATTCGACGTCAGTGCGCACAATCTCGCTGTCGCCGTCGATGTCGCTGAACCAGACGAGGCGGGATCCGGCGGCGAGTTCGGTGATGTGGTGGATGGTGCGGGCCCCGGAGTGGTCGAGGGAATCCAGCCACTGTCCTGGCCGTAGGTCGCGGCCGTGCACCTTCTCAACGCGGGTGTACCAGTTGAGCCCGGGGTGGCCGTCGATCTTGCCTGGGTCGAGGTATGCGGGCTGCTCGTAGTCGTCGGCGGTCATTGGTGCTGCCAGCGCAGGTGCTCGCGGGAGCCCTGCATGACGTCGTTCCCGCCGGCCGACTGGATGGGCTCGCACCGGTTGTCGCTGCACCGGCCGGTCATGCTCCCGGAGGGGCGGCTGACCACCTCCACGGTTCGCTTCGTATTCCAACTGGTGACGGTGGCTTTGGGCGTTTCCTTGGCCATCGGTTCCTCCTGCTCGTCGGGTGGTTGGCTGCGGTGACCCTGCGCGGGCTCGGACATGTGTGGCCGAGCCCGGCAGGCTTACCGGCAGGCGGGAGCTGTTACCGCTTGACGGAGAACACGTCGTGCCAGGCGCGGCGGACGTCGTCGTTCTGGCTTACCGACCCGTCGTTCCAGCGTTGGCCGTCGACCATGGCGGCGGTGCGGGCCAGGTTGGCGTGCAGGTGTGCGCGCATCAACATCCGGTCCCGCTGCGCGTCGCTGGGCTTGCCGTCTTCCCAGGTGGGCTGCTCGGCGAGGTCGGCGAGTTGTAGGGCCAACTCGACGTGCTGAGGGCCGGTCAGGTTGGGGCGGTCGCCGGCCATCAGCGGCCGAACCCGGACGATGCGGCGATGGCGGCACGGCGGGCGGTGCTGCGACCGGGCCGGACGCGGATGGTGCGCACACCGTCCCCGGCGTCGACGGTGATGGGGCGACGAACCTCGCGGGTGGTGTGGGCCATCGTGGCGGACGCGTACATGGTGATCTCCTCAGATCAGGATGAAACAGGTTTGAGTGGGTGTGCCGGCCCCGCCCCCTCGACGGGGCCGGCGGTGCTGCTACTTGCTGTTGCGCTGCTTGTCGGCGGGTGTGGTCAACCCGTCGCGGATCCGGTCCGCTTCGATCAGCACCTGCTCGTCGCGCCCGGCGGGGGTACTGGCCCGCTTCTCGTCCAGGCGGACCACCTTCGCGGTCACGACTGCGGCTCCACGTCCGAGGTCACCTGCGGCTTGTGCGGCAGCGACATCGGCGCCAACCACGACCCGACCAGCCCGAACATGGACGCCGCCTTGCCTGCGTCGAGTCGGGAGACACGGCCGCCCACCTCAACCGCCACCTGGGGCTGCGGGTCCTTGCTGATGGGGTTGTAAACCACGGTGACCTTGAATCGGACCCCGTCCGGGTCGGTGGCTGCGGTTGACGTTTGGCACGGTCCGTCGTGGCCGGTGTTGTGGCACCACAGTGGGTGGGTGCCGTAGTCGGCGGTGACGGGTTGCGGCTTGAGGTCGTGGAAGGCGGGCCCGTCGTTGCGGCCAGCGTGTCCGGGGCGAATCCTGTCGAAGAAGCTCACAAGATCACCGCCATGACCATCGTGTCGGTCATCGGGTCGTCAGCCTCACCCTTGGCCCACGGGTCGGAGGTCGGGTGGACGTCCGACAACGGGCGAACCACACCCGGGCGGTGCGCACCGTGCAAGCCGAGGATCCTCCGCAGCCGGGTCACGACGACACCACCGCGGAGTTGTACGTGCCGGTCGGCTGGTCATAGCCGTACGACACCCGCGACTCAAACCGACCATTCACTGCCTGCGGAACGGTCACCTTCCGGCCGTCCGTGTACGTGACCCGCAGCGTGTTGTTGCGGCGCCGCACCCGGGCAACCTGCGCCTTCGGGGTGTTCGTGTTCGCCTGAGGGCTCATCGGGCCACCACCGAATCCAGCCACACAGCCAGCTCGGCGGGAACCACGGTCGGGTCAATGCGGTGGTTGAACCAGCACACCGACTCGGCTTCGCCAGCGGTGACCGCGATCAGGTGCCACACACCTGCCGGCGTCCGGTGGTAGTAGCGGTTGCCGGGGGTGCCTTTCTCGGCGATGGCGACTGTCACGCCGAGCAGCGGCACAGTGGGGCGGTCCGCCCACACCCACGACAGGGTTGAGGTGTCCATGATCAGGCCACCCCCGCCCGCACGTAAGCGGTCAGCTCGTCCAGGTCGGCGGCGGTGACCGTGTCCACCTGGTCCATGGCCGCGTCCAGTTCGGCAACCCGACCCTCGTAGCGGGCGCGACCCCGGTAGTCGTTGGCGAGACGGATCAACGTCGCCATGACCTGCGCGTTGTCGCCAGCCTTGTTGACGGCGTCCCGGTCTTCCGGGTTCGACAGCATCAGCGCGACCATTTCAGGCCACCGCCTTCACGCCACGCTCGGTCAGGGTCGCGGAGGCGACAACCCGGCGCAGGCCCGTACCCGACGCGTAGTTGAGGGTGACCAGGCCCTTACGGGCCAGGGACTTGAGCTGCACGACCGTCGCCGCAGCGGACCGGTTGACGGTGCCGCCGTTGTTCAGGGCGGCCCGCAGGACCCGGTTGCCGGCGTCGGACGGGTTGGTGAGGTGCGCCCCCGCCATGGTCGGCGGGACCTGCCGGCGGCGAACACCCGTGGTGGTCGGCTCGGCGGGGTTCTCGTTGCGGTACATCTCCGCGTAGCCCCGGGCGACCAAGCGAGCAGTCTGCTCGTTGTCGTAGCTGCCGCAGTTCGCGTCGATGCGGAGGGTGCCCTGCATCGTGGTGACCGTGTAGGCGTTCTCGCGGACGTACTGGAGTGTGATGGTGATTCGGCCGTTCGGGGTCGTGTAAACGACCTGCTGGCCGGGCGTGCTGAGAACAGTGGTGCTCATCTCGGGGTACCTCCCGATTGGGCTCCATCGGTGCGCCAACACCTCGGGAGCGGCTTGCCTTGCTAGAGACAGTCTTGCACGGTCTGACAAGTTTGACAAGGAAGTCGGGAAAGACAATAATGATCGGCATGACAAGCACCGTGCTTCACACGACACCCCGAGGTCGGTCGCCCGACCCGACCACTTCGCTAACCTTGTGCGACTTGACAACGTCGACAGGGGGACAAGTGGCAGGCGACGAACTCACGCCATCCGAGGTGGCAGCCGAACTAGGCGTGTCGCCCGCGACCGTCCGCCGATGGGAGAAGCGCGGCGTCCTCACGCCCAGCCGGCGACTTCCCGGCGAACACGGACATAGGCGTTACAGCCGCAGTGCGGTCGACGCGCTCAAGAAGAAGTTCGCCCCGAAGCCCGAGAGCGACAGCGACTAAACAGCTCGGCCGGACGACGCCGGCCCGCAACGAAAGCGGGCCGGGCAGGAGTTGGCGCTCCTGTGATCCCGGCCCTTGACTCGGAGGTACCCGAGCCCGTGCGACACCCTAGCTCAACGAACGTGGGGAACATCAGTGCGACTGATGGGCGCAGATTCCCGCCTGTCGGCCTGCCGCGATCCCCTCGCAGCCAGGTCAAGCAGCACCAGAACAACCAGTGCCCGACCCACCGGCGCTACCTGCTCCACTGCCCACAGTTCGACGGACTGCGGGCGGAGGTCGGCTACGCATGTCAGATCTGCGGGACCCCCGAGGCCGAAACTGCCCACGGCAGGCTCGTCATCGACCACGACCCGGAGCTTGGCTATTGGGCCATCCGAGGGCTGCTGTGCGGGACTTGCAACACATCCTTGGGGCGCGACCCGGAACGCCTGCCTGCCGCTGCCGGCTACCTGGCGCAGGCATGGCACGTGCGCGCCGGCCTCAACTACCTGCCGGTTCCAGTCCCCGACATCCCACTCTTGGCCGAGGCGGATGCGCTCCGGTTGCTTACGGAAGCGAAGGGCCGATACCTCGCTGCGGAGGGTGGCGTCACTGGCGACATCCGAAGCGCGCGAGAGGACCTGAAGCACGCTGTCCGAGTGGCAACCAAAGCCGGGATTCGCCAGTGCGACATCGTGCTAGCGATAGATCGGATCTGGACGCGCGAGCTGGTCTCGTACCGACTGCAAGAGCGCGGTCGGTGGGTTGTCCGGAACGTCAACCAGCCTGAAAACTGGCGGTGACTGCGTGGCCGGGGACGGGCGGGCTACCGGCCGATGGTTCCGCGACGTCTACCGCGACGCGGTGTGGGAGTCCGAGGATTTGAGCGCTACCGAGAAGGCCGTTGCGGAGACGTACGCCCGCCACGCGCGTGACAAGGACGACGACAAGTCTGCGACCGCCGACCTGGCCTGGCTCACCTATCCCCGGCTCATGGTGAAGGCCGGCATCGGTCGGCGAGCGAACGTGAGCGCCGCAGTGGTGAGCTTGGTTGCTCAGGGGTGGCTGACCGTTGTCCGCGAGGCAAGCCGCCGGCCGACCCTGTACCGGCTGACAATCCCGGCCCGTAGTTCCGATGGTGGAACTAGTGACCGTGGTTCCGACGTCGGAACCACGGTAGTTCCAAAGATCGCATCTGGTAGTTCCGCTTCCGTCGCTGGTAGTTCCGACGGTGGAACGCAACCATTAGGACCATCAGTAAAACCACCATCAGTAGTTGAGAGAGAGATGCCCGCGAAGAAGTTCACTTCGCGGCAGAGGGCTGACGCCGAAGGCTTTCGGATGCTGACAGTCGTTCGCGACTACAACGAGCCGCAGGCGCTCCACTTGATCAAAGAGCTGAACCGGAAGTACGGCATCTACTCGGCTGCGTGGTGGATCGAAGCCGACGAAAACGGCAGCCTTGACACTCGCATCAAAGAGGTCAAAGCCGAATACCTTGCCGAGCAGGCGGCGAAGAGGGATGGCCGCACCCCGCAGCCCATGCGCGGCCTACCTGACCCGTGGGCAGCATGACAACCAGCAACGAGGGAGACGTGATGACGACCGACACCGACAGTCTCGGCGACCGCATGAAGGGCTACGAGCGGGCAACACTCACCCTGCTGCCCCGCCGCACCTACACGATCATCCGAGTGGACGGCCGCGCCTTCCACTCCTACCTGCGGGGAGCGGACAAGCCGTACGACCAGCAGTTCATGGCCGACATGGACGCCGTCGCCCAGGCACTCTGTCAGGAGGTGTCCGGCGCGGTGTTCGCCTACACGCAGTCGGACGAGATCAGCCTGTTGGCCTGCGACTTTGCCACCCCGGGCACGCAGCCGTGGTTCGGCGGGGTGGCTGCGAAGGTGGTTTCGATCACCGCCGCTGTCGCCACCGCCACCCTGAACGCACGCAGGCCAGGTCGGACCGCCCTGTTCGACTCGCGGGTGTTCACCATCGCCGACCCGCGCGAGGTCGCCAACTACTTCATCTGGCGGCAGCGTGACTGCGTGCGCAACTCGATCACGATGGCCGCGCAGGCGCTGTTCTCGCACAAGCGGCTCCACGGGGTGAACACCAGCCAGATGCAGGAGCTTCTGTGGTCGGGGCATGGCGTCAACTGGAACGACTACCCGGACGGGTGCAAGCGCGGCCGGGTGGCGGTGAAGCGCTCCGGCGAGCGCGAGGTGACGTTCACGCACAAGCGCACGCAGGAGGTGGAGACGGTGCAGGCGCTGCGGTCGTGGTGGGAGGTCGAGCCGGCCCCGCACTTCACCCCGTCGCCTGACGGCTTCTTGGCTGCTGCGATTCCGGTGATGCCCGGCCTGATCGAGCATGGCCGCATGGACTTGCTCGCCCCCGCCGTGTCTCGCGGCTAGCAACCCGATAGCAACCCGATAGCAACCCGATAGCAAACGCCACAGCAAGTGCTAGCACCTGACAGCAACGACGAACGGAGCACGACCATGACCAGCAACGTTGACACCATCCCGCAGCCCGGCACGGTCTGGGAGCGGAACGACAGAACCACCGTCACCGTCACCGAACTGACCACCATCAACAACAAGCCTAACGTGGCGTACGAGGTCGGTGCTGCTGGCGCTGGCGTGGCCGACCTGGACTATTTCCTCAAGCACCACACGGAGGTGACCGGATGACCACCCCGACCGGATCCGGCTACGCGTTCCGCTGCGAGGTTTGTGACAGCGACCCCCGCTGGACGATCACCCGCATCGGTGACGTGGCCACCACGTGGGCGTGCGACACCGACCTTGCCGCCGCCTGCGACCGGATGCAGCGCGACTTCGAAGTCACCGAGCTGCGGGTGACCCACTACGCGAAGGCTTTGGAGTGGGCGGAAGTTGCGCGCACCCTGGCGAAGATGCCCAACAACCCGAACCCGGTACACGACGGGGGACGCCATGACCCGTACTGAGGACGAGATCCGCCGCGACGAACGCCGCAAGGTGGCCGAGGAAATCGCCCGCGCGATCGAGGTCGCGGAGGGCCGCCGCTGCCCGGTCTGCTGCGGCCCGTGCTTCGCCCTCAAAACCCTGCTCGACGCCGGGCAGCTCGACGACATCGTCCGCGCGTACGGGTCGGAGGGCTGGGATTGGTGGGACGCTGACACCGGGCAGGTGGATCGTGGACTGTTGGCCCGCGCCTGGCGGATGACCGAGTGCCACGCCGAGCGGACGGTGGGTGAGGCGTGACCGCCGAGGACCGCGCCGGATGGTGGGACGCTCCCGCCTCCGACTCGTGGACGTGCCCCGACTGCGGTGTGGCGAGCCCCGTCGAGCGGTGGGCGGAACAGCCGGTGGACTGCCCGGACGGCGGAGGCTGCGGCGATCACGACGGTCGGGAATGCCCCGCTTGCGGTGAGGCGCTTGACCACGTGTTCGGTGCGCCGCGAATCCTGAAAGCGACCACCGCTGCCGCCACCGCCCCGCAGGGCACCCAATGAGCGGCACCCCTCAACGCCGCACCGGAGGGGCGTTGAACGAGTTCCTAGGCTGGCTTAGCCTGCTGGTGTTGCTGCTCATCGCCGCACTACTCGGCTTCGGGGTGGTCGCCTACGTGACCGGTGGTGAAGTGACCGACTGGGAGATGCGCTGGCTGGCCCGCGGCATGGTCGCGCTTCTGCTGATGGTCGGGCTCGGCTACATCCTCGACCCGAACGCGGAGCCCATGAAGCGGCGGCGCCGATGATGGCCCGCATGCCCGGTAGGGCGCACCCGCCGTGGTGCCCCGCCTGCCACAAACCGCCTGGTCGGGACTGCATGTCGCAGGTGTCGTTCTTCGACTTCCCAGTACCGGATGAGGAGTGGCGTCGTGGCTGAATCCCCTCGCAATGCCCTGGCCGTCGCCGCCGTGGCGAGCACCCTCGGCCGTGCGGTCATGGCTATTGGTGACGCAATCCGCGACGCCCGTCTGACCCGGAAGCCGTGCACCCCGTACTACTGCCCCACCTCGGGCGACACCGAATGCTGCCCCGCCCATTCCGGGTGGGATGTGTGCTGCGACCGGCCTGACCTTCACCGCCCGATCGGGTCGGCAACGCAGCACCCGACGCCGTGATCAAACCCGGCGGCGTTGAGACGTGGCCAAGTCGCTGACCTGATCGCGGACCTCCACCACCTACCGTGTGTTTCCGACACGATCCCCAACGTGAGGAGACACACGATGGCACGCGGCGCCGACAAACCCCTGTCGACCACCATCAGCTGGCCCGCTGTTCTGGTAGTCGCCCTCGCCGGCCTGTGCCCCGCCTTCCTTGGCGTTTACTGGGCGATCCCCGTCACCGCGGCTGCCACCGCAACCGGCATCGGGGTGTGGAAGGCCGTGCAGTTCCTCGGCCTGGTGCTCGAACACCAGCGGTGGCGGGACATTGAGGTACCCGCCGCCGACGACTGACCGGCGCTCGCACCGACCCGCCCAACCCGCGCAGCCCGAATGCACCTGTTGTGGCCGCCGCGAAGCCGCTAACCTGGCCGTTCGTTGATCACAAAGACGTTTCGGGGGTGGCACGTGGCCGGCAGGTACCGCAGCGCCCCACCCGCGCACCGGGCCCCACCCCTGCACGACCCGTGGACACCCCACGACTTTCCCGACACCACCACACCCATCTGCCGCGGCTGCTCCTACAGCCCTGACGGCACACCCCTCACCCCCGTGCCGTTTCCCTGCCCCGTCGTGGCCGTCGAAGCGCCCGACAGTGGCAACAAGCCCGACCCGGTGGCGTTGCTGGCCCGCGCCGTCCGGAACCGGCGCATCGTGCTCGGGTTCAGCCAACGGCAGATCGCCGCACGTGGCCACCTTGCCCCCCGCACCGTCGTGAAGGTAGAAAACGCGTACCCGGAGACGCTGCGGGCCCGCACCACCGCCGCCCTGGAACGCGCATTGCAGTGGGACGCCGGCAGCATCCAACGTGTCCTCGACGGCGGCACACCGGTTGAACTGTGGACTCCCCCGGCCGCCGGGAATCCTGAGGTGGCGGTGGTGTTGGAGGCAGGGTTGCCGACGAACGCTGAGGACTTGTTGGTGGCGCACATGACGGCCCGCCGCGCCGACATGGAGGCGGCTTTGGAGGGCGAGGCGAGGATGCTGATCGAGCAGGTTCGCAAGGTGCGGCGGATCGTTCGATGGGATGCCGGTGCGGACTCGTGATCAGTCCCGTGCCGGACGTCTTTGTGTGGGTGACCTGCGCTGACACCGCGAACGTGAACACGTAAGAAATAGACAAAGCACGTTCTGTGGTCGCACAATGAGCACATGGCGACGAAGACGCGCACCGATGGCTTCACCTACGCCGTCCCGTACCACGTGTGGGCGACGCGCCGCGCCAGCACCATCCAGGCTGCCCGGCAGTCAGCCCGACGGAAGCGCAAGCGCGCCGACGGCGACCCGATCGTTCACGTCATCCTCGAATGGCCTGGCGACGACGACACCGACGACCAGTTGCCGCTGGAACACTGCTGAGCGGGGCAACCACCCCCTCACCCGAGGCACCGCATGTCTACCTGTCGACAGCCTGCGGCTCGGTACCTGCAAGTTTTGCGGCGCCGCCTGTGTGTGCATGGTGTGCGAACACGGCATGGTTGGGTCGCTCCGCGGCTCCGGCCGGAGCCGCGGAGCCGCAGGGTGAAGGCAGGCGGATCAATAGATTAAAAACGAACATGA
>NZ_JBFASO010000012.1:0-109782 GCF_040677775.1 Micromonospora sp. NPDC053740 | reverse complement strand
GGGGGGGGTAAGTTCTGGTTTGGGGGGGGCGGGTGTGGGGGGGTGGTGGCCCCCCCTGGGGTGGGTGGGCCCCCCCGCGGCCCCGGGCCCCCCCCCCCCCGCGACGGGTTGAGGCCCGGCGATCATTAGGTTGACCAGCGACGATGCAGGCATAACCCGAACAGGTGTCAAGCTGCTTGACAGTTGTCAAGCAGCTTGACTAGGCTGTAAAGTATGAGGGCGCGGGAAGTCAACCAGCGGATCGAAAAGCTAGGCGGCAAAGAAACCCGCCAACGCGGATCACACCGCCGCTACGAGGCATCAACCACCCGCAACGGGGAAACCGTGACCGCCAAAACCACGGTCGCCCAACACTCGGGCGACATACCAAACGGCACCCTACGAGCCATCGAGAAAGATATGGAACCCGTCTTCGGAGAGGGCTGGCTGCGATGAACGAACACGCATACCGGGTCGTCGTCACCCGCGAAGATGGCGCATGGCTCGCCGACGTGCCCGAACTCGAAGGCACCCACACCTACGCCCGCAACATCCCCGGCCTCGATCAGGCCGTCCGCGAAGCCATCGCCCTCACCGAAGACCTCCCCGACGGCGCCGAAGCCACACTGCGGCTCGTCTACGAGTACCACACCGGCGATAAGCGTCTGGACGCCGCAGCCGCCGAACTGCGGGCGCTACGCGACCGGGTCCGCATCGACGAGCAGCGCGTAGCCAAGCAGACGGTTGAGCTGGCGAAAGAGATGGTGTCGCGCCACTCCATGTCGGTGCGCGACGCCGCAGCTCTTATCGGCGTCAAGCCGCAACGCATATCGCAGGTCGCACCGCGGAAGGCAATGCCGCGTGCCAGTGTTCGCAAGGGCGTTCGTACCGCCGGCCAGCGGTCAGTGGTGACGACTTCCACTAAGGCGGAGGCGAGAGAAGCGGGCAAGAGGCATACAGCATGAACGTCCGCGGCTTTGAGGGCTGGCTTGCTGGGGTGCTGGGCGCGCAACCGTGGGCTGAACAGGTGACCCGATGGTCGACGGGCGAGGGCCCGAAACCAGTCGGGTTGACGCTGGCGGGGCGGGTGCACCTGCAACTAGTCGGCGGGGACCAGAAAGCGGCGCCGCTCGACCCCAACGACGCCGGTGTGGTGCCTGCCGTGGAGGCGTCCCCGACTGATCCGGCGGGTTGCGCTGAGGCGATCACCCGCACCGTCGCGGAGGCTGGCATGCCGCGGGTGAAGTCGGCGGAGACGTACGCGGCGTGGGGTGGCAGCACGAAGCCGGGCGGCATGCGGGTGGTGTTCGTGGACGGGTCGGAGCTGTTCGCGTCGATCGTCGACTCGGGCCGCAGATAGCCCCCTGGCCGATCCCCGGGAACTGGCGGCGGCGCGGGCTCGCGTCCACTACGGTCGGACTCCCCCGACCGAGAGGAGCACCGCCCCGTGACTGACTTCAAGGGCGTTCGCGTCTACGCCGCAGGGAAGATCACCAAGAATGGGTGGCGGCACGGCCTGTTCCCTGTCATCGACGACGCCGATTACGAGAACCCCGGCGCCACCCCCTGGCCGACTGACGCACCCATCCGCAGTCTGCCCGGTGCCGTGTACGTGGGCCCGCATTTCATGAGCGACGACCACGGCTGCTACCACGGCGAGAACAGTCACGGCGTGGCCGCAGGCGACATGGCCTGCTCCGTCTACCCCGGCCTGTCCCGGCCTGAGGTGGCCGCCCGCTGCCTGGGTGCGATCCGCTCCGCCACCCACGTGTTCGCGTGGGTTGACGACCCGACCTGCCACGGCACCCTCGTGGAGATCGGTTACGCGCGAGCGTTGGGTAGGCAGGTTCACCTGTACACGCACGGTGGGCGCAAGGAGTTGGATGACTTGTGGTTCGCCGGGCAGATCGCGACGGCCCACGGGTCGGCGGCTTCGGCCAGGGAGGCTTGGGCGGATTTCTGCCTGCGCCTTCGGTAGTTCAGGTGACACGAAGCCCCAACCTCGGTTGAGGTTGGGGCTTCGTCGTGTCCGGGGTCAGGCGGCTCATGTTCGCGAGCGGGTTGGGTGTTGGGCACCCGCCGACCGGATGTCGGGCTGTCAGGTAGGCGACTGCCCGTCTTCGCCTGACTCGTTGACCGCCTCGTCGGCGACGGTGAGTGGAACAACGGCGGCGATGCGCCGCCCTCTGCTGGTGACGTAAGTGACCTTCCCGCCGGCAGCGTCGTAGAGCACGTCGGCTAGGTGCTCACGCGTGTCCCTGACGCTTTTCTCGGTGGCGGTCAACTTAGCCCTCTTTGACATGGCACGGATGTTATCTGTTGGCTATGAGTGTACACTGGTGTACACAAGCGCTGCCAACGATAGCGGGAGGCATCCATGAAGCAGGCACGCGACATGTCCGACGCCGAGATCATCGCCGCGATCGACGGCGACCCTCGGCTTAGCCACATCACCGCCGCCGCCCGGCGCGACCCGGCCACCATCGTGCGTGACCCCGACGTCGACCCGCGTTCATACGAGGCCGCCAAGGCGTCGCACGAGGATCGGGCGGCGTACATGGCGACCATGCCGCAGTCCCGGGGCGCGTTCACGATGCTCAAGGACGCGCTTACCGCGAACAGGGAGGGCTGACCATGACGACCTGGACCGTGATTTCCACCGTCGAACGCCTTGGTGGCCTCGACGACGCCCTCACCGGGCACCCGTTCGCCGCCATCGAAGGCCGCGCCGAGGTCGCCGGGTTCAACATCCACACCGCCGTCATCAACGCCGCCACCACCGACGCCGCGTTCGACGTCGTCCGTGAGGCGTTTCGGATCGCCGGCAACATCGCCCCCAACTGCGACCCCATGCACAGCCCGATCGTCGCCGACCGGTGGACGGTCATTGGCACCGCCACCAACGGTGTCTGCGCCACCCACAACGTGCTCGCTGTCGTTGCCGGTGAGCACACGGTGCACGGCCGGTGCGAGTCGATGCTGTCGCACCGGTGGGAGCGGGTTGTTGACGCGCCGG
This sequence comes from Micromonospora sp. NPDC053740, assembly GCF_040677775.1. NCBI lineage: Bacteria > Bacillati > Actinomycetota > Actinomycetes > Micromonosporales > Micromonosporaceae > Micromonospora > Micromonospora sp. NPDC053740. The sequence continues at coordinate 106,787 of NZ_JBFASO010000012.1, read as the reverse complement.
ACGTTCACGCCGCCGAGTCGGCCGGGCACAAGGCTGCGGCCGAGGTGTACGACGAGACGTGGGACTGACCATGGCGGAGTTCCTGCCAACCGGAAGCGACCAGGCGACACGGATCGCCGCGAAGGAAGCGGAACTGGCACGGGCACTGAAAGCGTTCAACGCCGAGTGCGACCGCCCGGTGGGTGGGTCTTCTCGGCGGAAGAGTTTCGGGGTTCGGCTCGACGCGCAGATCAGGCGGGCAGCGCAGCTCGGCGGCGACGTGCAGCGGATTGAGCGGGAGTTGAGTGCCCTGCGCATCCAGGGCGCTCAGAGGCTCGGCCCGGCGGGGCAGCACGATGCGTCAACGCTGGCTGGGGTGCGGTTCGTCCGCACCGATATCGCCTGGTATGAGGTCGTCAAGGTCAACCGGGCGACGGTCAAGGTGAAGGTCCGTCCGGGAATGGACGATCTGATCAAGATCGGGAAGATCCTCGAAGCGCGGGATGCGGACGGCGCGACACTCCCGGCTGACGCGCCTCGCCCGGTCACCCAGGCGAAGGGCTGACCAATGCCGGTGATCAAGAACCGCGCGGCGTTCGCCGAGTACGCCGCACCGGAAGCCGTCGCCGCCCACCTGCGCAAGGCGCAACAGGCTGCCGCCCGAGCGAACGCCGAGGTGCGTTGGCTCGCTGACCTGCTCGCCGAGAAGACCAAGGCCGCCAGTGAGGGCGGCACCCAACCGACGAACGGAGACACCGCATGCCAGTAGTCATCACCGGTGCCAGCGACGACCTGATCGAGGTCGACGGCGACATCCGCGAAGAGTTCACCTACAAGAACGACAACGAAGGCGACCTGCTCGCCTTCTCCGACGGCACCCTCCTGCACGTCGCCTTCGGCCGCTTCGGCGTTTGGCGCATCACGCCCCTAGTGCAGGGCTCCGCGAAGCTGACGATCGTGCAGCAGGCTGACTACGAGGGCACCGACACGGCCACCCTCGACGGCGACGTCCGCTGGGTGGTTCACGGCATCGGCCACGCCAAGCGCAAGGACGCCTGACCGTGGCAACCACCACTGAGGCGGTAGACGAGCGGATCGAGCGAGCCGCCCGCGCCCTCGCCTACTTCGAGGGCTCCGACGCGTTCGACCAGCCGGACACCCCCGACTGCGAGGTTGCGCGGGACGTATACCGGACGCGCGTCGCCGCTCTACTGGCCCGAACCGTTCCGGCATCCCAGCGGGGCGCCCGTCCCCAACCTCCCGCCGTGCGGCCCGACCCGGTCCTCGCGTGGAGCTTCAACCGGCACATCACCGCCGACCAGTTGGCGGCTTTGGCCCCTGGCGAGATCACCGCCTTGTTCGGGGCGCTCAACACCATCGCAGCCGTCACCCAGCACAAGCCAACCGGAGGTACCGCATGACCGACACCATCGCCACCCTCGCCGAGGTGGAAACCGCCATCAACCAGGCTGCCACTGAGGGCCTTCCCCGCCCGACCTGGCAGACCGTCGGCGTCAACCACGGTAACCACGGCCCATTCATCAACCTTGGCCTGAACACCCCAGCCGACGTCGACCGGTGGGCGGCGCACGTCAATGCGACCGTCGGATACGGCGACTGCACGTACACCCCGGCGGTCGGGGCCCCGTTCCACGAGTACGGCACCAACGCCCCCGGCAGTGTGTACGGCCGCTGGCTGGGCCGGACCGTGTACGTGTCGTGTCAGGTGCCCGGACCGCACCCGGCCTGACCGGCGTACCGCCGCGCCGGAACGTGTGTCCGACGCGAGCGGCAGCCGACCAGACCGCCGAGAGGAACTCTGAATGCCTGACTACGCCATCGCCATCCTCATCTTCGCCGTCATGTTCGGTGCGGCGCTGTCCATGCACCTGTACGCCACCCGGCCGAGGCGACGCCGATGAGCAACAACCCGACGTCGCTCATCGAGCAAGCAGCAGCCACACTGCGCCGCCGAGGTGAGGCCGCCGAGGTCGTCCCCGGCGAGCGGTACATGGTTGACAGCAGCGCCGACCACGGCCTGGTCGTCGGCGTGTACAGCCCCGGCGATGTCAACCCTGACGGCAGCGTCAGCACTGGTTGCGCCGCCTACTTCGCCTACCCGGATGGTGCGGACGGCGCTGCCCCCGCCCAGTCCCTTGCGGTGGCCGCGTTGATGGCCGGTGTGGACCCGGTCGCGTCGAAGGCGCTGGCGGACCTGCTCGACGAGTCGGCTGGCGTGTGGGCCAGCCTGCCGAACAGCGTGCGCGGGCTGCTGGTCCGGTTCGCCCAGTCCTACCTACGGACGTCCGAGGCTCGATGACCATCCCCAACGACTTCGGCCCGAACTCCTGCCATTCGTGCTCCCGCCCCGACGTGATCCAACCGGACGGCACCGTCACACCACACAACGTGCTCGGGTTGGCCTCGCCGTGCGACGCACCGCCGAGCATCTACCCGGCCGCCCTGCCCCCGGTGTGGTTGCTTGACGTTGACGGTGTGGTTAACGCCCGCAAACCCGGGTGGGGTGCGGCACCCCGTAAACGTGGCTGCTGGTCCGCGTCCGACGCTTACGAATACGTGATGCGGTGGGCTCCCCCACTGGTCGACCGGATCCGCGACCTGCACAAGTCGGGCACGGTGGAGGTGCGCTGGTGTACCACGTGGTGCCCGGACGCCGACGCGTTGGAGCGGTTGTGGGCGCTGCCCACTCTCGCGCGGGCGTTCACCGAGCACGTCAAGGGTGAGGAGGCGCACGCGTTGAAGGTGGCCGCCGCCCGGCGGGTGCTGGCTTCTGGCCGTCGGCTGGTCTGGACGGACGATGACGTGGTGCCCCTGGACGGGGAGCTGCACGACGAGCTGATTGCCACCGGTCGGGCGCTGCTGATCCGCCCGAAGTCGGCAACCGGGTTGCAGCCCGAACACATGGACACGATCGAAGCGTTCGCCCTCGACATCCCTGGCGACGACGTCATCGGCGCGGCTGGAGGTGCCCGGTGATCGACGCCCGCCACCTGAAGCTCATCGACCGCATGTGGGTCATCCCGCAGCGAATGCGGGCCCGGCGCAAGCCCGAGCCGTGTGCCTGCCCCGGTCCGTATCCACACCCGTTCTGCTGGGTCGTCACCTGCCGGTGCGATCACGGGATCGGTGCGCGGTGACCTGGCAGTGCGCGCGTTGTGGCCGGTTCGTGCCCGCCACGGCTGTGCAGAGCGAAGACCGCATCGACCCGGGCGCTTACTACGGCGTCACGTCCCGGATGTGGGCTGACTGCCCTCGCTGCGGTGAGGTCGACAACCCGCGCCCCGTCATCGGCGCGGCCGGAGGTGCGTGATGCCAAAGAAGAACCCGCCCACAGGCGACCCCATCCTCGACGTCCTGAAAGCCGAACGGGAACGGCGGTGCTGGTCCCAGCAAGACCTGGCTCGGGCGATCGGACGCCAGACGTACCAGACCGTGTGGCAGTGGGAGAACGGCAGCAACGAGCCGAAGCTATCCAACCTGCGCGATTGGGCGGCGGCGCTCGGATACGACGTGACCCTGACCGCTCGCTCTGCCGAAACGCCCACCGCTGTGTGCGGCGCGGTCGCGGTGGCTGCACCACCTGACCCGAAACCTCCCATTTAACGACGTCCACAGAGACCAAGACGATCACGACAGGAGAGACCCATGGAACGAGAGCTGACGGAGCGCGACGAGAGAGACATCCGCGCCACTGCCCGACGCGACTTCACCCGCGAGGTCTGCGCACTCCTGAACTTCTGGGAGCCGACCGCTCGTGACGCTCTGGCGTCGGACGAGGAGCGGGACATCTACAACGACGAGGTCGAGGCGATGGTCGACAAGCTGGGGCGCTGCGGGTCGCAGGTGACCCACCCGTGACTGACCTCGTCGTGCGGTCCGTGCCGGGTGACCAGATCGCCCGGCCGTGGACGGTGCACACGTCGTGGCGGGCGAATGGCAACCTCCGCGCCGACAACCTGACCGAAAGCCACCCCGACTGGCCGACCGCCCGGCGCGCCGGCCTGCAATACGCCTGCCTCGCCGGGATCCGCTACGTCACCGTCACCGACCCCGACGACGTGGTGGCCGGCGACTACGACCGGTACACCAACCGGTGGCGTGAATACGCCCTCCAAGTCGGGGCGTGCACCGGCGAAAGTGAACCCGACGGGGTGCCGTGCGACGGTCAGCTGTACGCCAAACCCAGCGACGTGCAAATGCGCTGCCCTCGCTGCGGTGGTTGGACCGGCTACCGGGCGCACGGCATGCGGCAACCGTTCGAGGCGAGCAACACTGCAAGCAGGGCCAACTTGTACTGACATGCCCGGCCGGTGCCCCACCAGGCGGTTAACACACAATCGCCCGCGTGGGCACGTGGGAGCCGCCAGACATCAGCTCAGCAGAGCTGGCGGCGGTACTCCGCGACCAAATCCTTACCGGGCAACTCGCCCCCGGCGCACCCATCCCCTCCGACCGATGGTTGCAGGAAACCCACGGGGTGAGCCGCAACCTTGTCCGCCGGGCCATCAGCATCCTCCGTGGTGAAGGACTGGTCGTCACACGGCAGGCGCAAACTACGAGGGTGAGGCCGGTTCACCGGAAGCAGCCGATCGACCTGGCCGGTGTGGTGCGGGTCGAAACGCGTATGCCCACGGCCCCGGAGCGGCAACGGTTGGATGATGTGTTGCCGGGCGGCCTGAATGAGGGTGTCCCCGTGTTTGTGGTGTTCCGGGCGGGTGTGGACACGCCGGAGTTGCTGCCTGGGGATCGTTGGTTGTTGCCGGGGCCGGCACAGGCTTAAGCGACGTTAACGAGAGTTCCGCCTGCTGGGATATGCATTCGCGGAACCTTTTCGCCATGTGCATGTCAGCACATGTGGAAGTTGCCCGCTGCGTCGATTAGGGCACTATCGACTACTCACAGCCGCAACATCAACTACTCAAAGTCCGTGGTCAAAGGTGGCACGACCCCCGAACAGCCGTCAACCGTTCGGACCACACTTAAGGGATCTTTAAGGCAAAGACACACCCAGACACCGGATAGTTACCGACGCAACAACCCTGAGAACGTGAACGACACGTCACACGTACCACCGGAGCCCCTGGGGAGGGACCCACATGAACCAGCAGCACAGTCGCAGGCCACCACCACGCCTCCTGCTGCTCGCTGGCCTCACTGTCGGAGCCGGCGTCGGCCTGGCGCTCGCCGCCGGCAGCCCCGCCCACGCCTCCGACCAACCCGACCCCACACACCGCATCGCAGGTGTTGTTCGCGCCGCCACAGACGCGCCCGCGCGACTCACCGAACCCGCGACGCGCAAGCCCGCCGACCGGCCTCGCCCCGTCCGCGACCTCACCGCACACACCCGCCGCGCCGTGGACCAAACCGTTGCGGACACCAGCCGAGCCGTCAGGCACGTCACCGACACGCTCGATGAGGCCACCCGGCCTGTGCCCGTGGTGGGCCGCACCGTGGACACCGTCACCGACATCGCCGACCGGGTTGTCGACACCACCACCGCCGTTGCCGCCCGCCCGGAGCCCGCCAACACGGACGTGGCACCGCCCGGCGTCGACCACGAGCCCACCGGTGTCACACCGCCCGCCGCCGGCACCCCGCAGACTGCGCCCGAGCCGGCACCACCCGGTCCCCCCACACTCGGTGGCGTCAGCTCGGGCGCACCCACCACCCAGCACCCGACCGCCGGGCACCACCGCGAATCGCAACCCCGCACACAGCCTGCCGCGGCTCACACCCGCGAACGCCCCACGGTGACCATTCCCGACGGGCCGCAAGCCAGCGACGGGTGCAGCACCACCCACCGCCTCGGCGACACCACCCGCACCCTCGACTACGTCACCACCGGCAGCGGTTGGGCCGCCCCACCACCACCCGGGCTACCGGCCCACGGTCACCCCGAGCACCACGACGGGCGGACCCAATCACCGTCCCCGCCGCCCGGCTGACACGGCGCTTCACCCCTGGCATCCGTGCACCCTCACCGTGCACGGAGGCAACCGCCGCACGCCACCGATCGGCGTCACGGCGGGGAGACGCGCACCCGTTCACCGCGCAGTCTCCGATCCCTCCCCCGATCACGATCGGAGCCACATCACCATGTGCACCGCAACCATGCCCCACCCGGAAGACAGCCAGGACCTGCGCCGCGCCCAGTACGAGCACGACGAGATTGAGGCGCTTATCCGTGCCCGCCGAGACACCCGCGTGCCGTTCGTGTACGCCATGACCGCCGCGACCATGGGGTCCGCCGCCCTGCTGTTGTGGGGTGTCATCGGGGCTGTTGCGATTAGCAGCCCTGCCGCCCCGCAAACCCGAGCGTTCTCGGCGGTGGTCGCGTTCTCGGCAGTGCTGGGTGTGGCGGCGTGCGTGTCCGCGTTCGTGTACGTGTCCGAGCGCGCGGACCGGCGGCGGGCCGCCGAGTCGGACCGCATCCGCGACTACCAGGACAACCGGCAGGTGCGGGTGATCCGCGAGGCGATCGGCGTGTTCTTGAACGACGGAGACGCGGCGGCTCGGGACTTCATGGCGGAGACGCAGCAGATCGTCAACGGCCGTGGGGGCGACGTCCGACAGTTTCGGCGCCCCGGTAGATGAGCGATGAGGACACGCCCGGCGGGGTGCTGAAGTGGGGGCCGTGCCCCCAGCGTGCCCCCAGCAAATTCCGTGTCCTCGATCAACTTCCCGTGTTTGTGCTGGTGGGGCGGGCGGGGCTCGAACCCGCGACCGAGGGATTATGAGTCCCCTGCTCTAACCGGCTGAGCTACCGCCCCGAACACCGCGCCGGATCTTATCCCGCTCGGCGGTCAGCGGCCAGCATCGAGCCGGCCGGTGCCCACGCCTGCGCCAGCACGATGGGCTACAGGAATATAACAGCGCGCTCGGGTAGGCCTGTCAGCCGGCGCGCAGCTCGTCCAGCACCGCGCCGGCTGCGCGCCAGCCGCTGGTGAGGGCGCCCTGGATCGATGGGCTGTCCCGGTGGTCACCGGCGACGAACAGGCCCTCGCCCAGCGCCACCGGCTTGCGCAGCCGTCCCTGCGGGGGCGGCGCGGCGGGTAGCGCCTCGGGGATTGCCACTGTGGTGAGGTGGGTCCAGCCTGCGGTGGAGCGGCCGTACAGCCGGGTCAACTCGGCCCGGATGGTCGGCTCGGGTGGGGCGGTCGGGCCGACCACCGAGGTGGCGATCAGGTGCCGTCCGGCGGGCGCGTACGTCGCGGCGGCGTTGCTGAGCACCACGGTGTTGGCGACGAGTTCGCGTCGGTTGCCGTCGACGAGCAGGATCGGCTCGGTGAGGGGCGGCTCGGGCGCGCTGTGGTACTAGGTGGTGTAGCTGTGCATGCGTACCGTCGCCAGGGCCGGCAGCAGCGCGGCTGCGGCCGGCGGGTCGACGGCGACCACGACGGCCCGGCAGCTGATGTCGCCGGCCTGGGTGCGGACCCGGCCCGGGGTGACCTCCGCGACCGGGGTGTCCAGGTCGAGCAGGTCGGCGGGCAGTGGCGCGGCGATGGCCCGGGGCAGCGCGGCCATTCCTTCGGCGGGCAGGCCGATCCGGCCGCGGGCGAAGGAGCGCAGCACCATCGCCAGCACGTGACTGGAGGTGGAGAGTTCCCGGTCGATGAACACACCGGACAGGAACGGTCGCAGCAGTTCCTCGATGATGGCGTCGGAGAGGCCGGCGCGGCGCAGCGCTGTCTCGGTGCTGGTCTCCGGCGCGGCGAGGAGCCGGGTCGCGGGGAGGGTGGCGCAGCCGGTGGCGAGCGCGGCGAAGCGCAGCCGGTCGAGCAGGGAGCCGACGTCGGCGAGCGCGGTGCCGGGCCCACCGGTCGGTTCGCGCAGCGGGTTGACCAGCCGCAGCAGCTTGTCACCCTTGCGGACCAGCACGCCGGAGGTGAAGTAGCCGAGGTTGAGCTGGTCGGTGTCGAGCAGCGTGCCGAGCCGGGGGTAGGCGGTGTTGAGCACCTGGAAGCCCCGGTCGATGAGGTGACCGTCGACCACGTCGGTGGCGACCCGGCCGCCGAGCCGACCCTCGGCCTCCACCAGCCGCCAGGGCACGCCGGCGCGGTGCAGCCGGCGGGCGGCGGCGAGGCCGGCCAGGCCGCCGCCGACGATGACCACATCGGTTTCAGCCAGCACCGCGCGCCTCCCGCTCACCGTTCGCCCGGGACAACCGGCCCGGCCACCAGATCTTCGGCCCGATGTCGTACGCGAGTGCGGGCACCAGCAGCGACCGGACGATGATGGTGTCGATCAGTACCCCGATCGCGACCGCCGTACCCAGCTCGACGAGGATCACCAGTGGCAGGACGGCGAGGGCGGAGAACGTCGCGGCGAGCACGATGCCGGCGGAGGTGATCACCCCGCCGGTGACGGCGAGGCCGGCGAGTACACCGGCGCGGGTGCCGCGCTTCACCGACTCCTCGCGGACGCGACTCATCAGGAAGATGTTGTAGTCGATGCCGAGCGCGACAAGGAAGACGAACGCGAACAGCGGGAACGACGAGTCCACGCCGGGGAAGTCGAAGACGTGGCGGAACAGCAGCGCGCAGAGGCCGAGGGTCGCCGCGAAGCTGAGCAGCACTGTGGCGATCAGCAGCAGCGGGGCGAGCAGCGCGCGCAGCAGCAGGGCCAGGATGACCGCGATGACCACCAGCACCACCGGGATGATGACGTTCTGGTCGCGCTTCGCGGCGTCCGAGGTGTCCACGTTGATAGCGGTGAAGCCGCCGACCACAGCGTCCGCGCCGGGCACCTGGTGTACGGCCACCCGCAGCTCCCGGATGGTTCGTTCGGCGCCGTCGCTGTCGGGTGGGTCGGCCAGGGTCGCCTCCAGTTGCACCCGCCCGTCGACGACCTTCGGGGCGGCGTTCTCCTCGGGTGGGCCGGTCTGCGGGCCGGTGGTGAGGGGGCGGACGTCGGCGACGCCGGGCACGTCGGTCGCCACCTGGGCGACCTGTCGGGCGGTCTGCTCGGTGGTGAAGATGGTGGCCGGGCTGCCGGTGCCGGCCGGGTAGTGCCGGGAGATCACCTCCTGACCGTCGACCGAGTCGGTGCGCTGGGTGAACAGGTCGGACTGGCCGAGCGTGGTGGCGCCGAGCTGGGTGAGGCCGAGGGTCAGTAGGGCCAGCACGACGGCGGTGGTCAGCCAGATCGGGCGGGCGTGCCGGGCCACGAAGCCGGCGACCCGGCTCCAGATGCCGTGTTCGGCTCGCGGGTCGGCCTGGTCGGCTCGGGGCCGTCGGGGCCAGAACGCCCACCGCCCGCCGAGCACCAGCAGCGCGGGTAGGAAGGTGAGCATCACCAGCAGGGTGGCGGCGATGCCGATGGCGGCGACCGGGCCGAGCGCCCGGTTGGAGTTGAGGCTGGACAGCAGCAGACAGAGCAGGCTGACGATGACGGTGCCGCCGGAGGCGATGATCGCTGGCGCGGCGCCCTTCCAGGCGGTCTTCATGGCGTCCCACGGGCGGTCGTGCCGGTGCAGCTCCTCCCGGTAGCGCGCGATCAGCAGCAGTGCGTAGTCGGTGCCGGCGCCGAAGACCAGCACTGTGAGGATGCCCTGGGCCTGCCCGTTGAGTTTGACCACGTCCGCGTCGGCGAGCAGGTAGACGAAGACCGAGGCGAGGGCGTACGACATCCCGGCGGCGAGCAGCGGGAAGATCCAGAGGACCGGGCTGCGGTAGACGATCAGCAGGATGACCAGCACCACTCCCAGGGTGACCAGCAGCAGTGGTCCGTCGATGGCGGAGAAGACCTCGATCAGGTCGGCGAGCAGGCCGGCCGGGCCGGAGACGTCCACTGTGAGGCCGTCCCGGTCACCGCCGGTGATGTCGCGCAGTTGCTCGACGACGGTGCCGATCTCCTCGCCCTCGGCGTCGTCGACGGGTACGACGACCTGGAGTGCCTGGCCGTCGTCGCTCGGGATGGGCGGGGGCAGTGGGGTGACCACGCCGGGGATCTGGGCGAACCGGGCGGCGTCGGCGCTCGCCCGTTGCCGGTCCGCGTCGGTGATCCCGGAGGGCCGTTCGTAGACGACCAGAGCCGGGATGGTCTGCCGGTCGACGAAGTCGCCGGCGAGATCCTGGGCGCGGGTCGCCTCGGCGTCGGTGGGCAGGAAGGCAGCATTGTCGTTGGTGGCGACCTCGCTGAGGCGCCCCGCGTACGGGCCGGAGACGCCGCCGATCACCAGCCAGGCCAGCACGACCGCCACCGCGATCAGCGTGGCCTTGCCGCCTCGTCCGGACATCCGCACTCGCTCCAAGGATCGACGCGTCAGTCGACGCACTCTGAACGCGACTCAACATCGCCCATCCTGCCGCCGAAACCTCCCGAGACAGTGCGAATCCGGCATCCCGCCCGGGTCGATCATGGAGTTGTGGTGGGGGATGAAGGGCGCAGAACAGCACGCAACCGGCACCACAACTCCATGATCGACCCGGGAGTTGGGGTGGGGGTGGGGTGGGTATGACGAACGCCCGCCGGCTTCAGGCCGACGGGCGTTCGTGGGGAAGCTCCCCCGATTGGACTCGAACCAATAACCTGCCGGTTAACAGCCGGCTGCTCTGCCAATTGAGCTACAGGGGATCGTGCTCCGCGCGACCTCGGATCTCCCCGACGCCGTGCGACGGGACAAGAGTACAGGACATTCCCCGGTGATGGTCCAGTGGGTTCCCTCCCCGCCGTCGCATTGACAATCGGGGTAAATCGCCATCCCGGCACAACCATGCTTGAGCGGAGAGCAGGATGGGTAGTTAGCTGCGGACAGAGGACGCAGGCGCGAACAGGTCGCCTTCCGACGGGGCAACTCGCCGGGGTGACGGCGCGTCAGGTACGGAAGGAGCCGCCATGCGCGGAAAGATCATGTTTCTTGGCGGGCTGGCTGCGGGATTCGTCCTGGGCGCCCGTGCCGGCCGGGAGAAGTACGAAGAGCTAGTGGTCCGAGGCCGCAAGGTGCTCGACCACCCGACCGTCCAGGAGGCGGCCGGGGTCGCGCAGGCCCAGGCCAACAAGCTCTACAGCGAGGGTAAGGACAAGCTCGGCCAGACCAAACTGGGCGAGAAGCTGGGCAACGGCAACGGCAACGGCAGCACCGGCAAGCAGGAGCTGACCGCCGCCGACGACGCGTTCGCCGGCACGCCCGCCACGGTGGGCGCCAAGGCGGGCACCAGCACGGTCGGCACGACCTCCGGGTCGCCGTCGTCCACGAACCCCCGCACCAAGCCGTCCGGCTCGGGCACGAACGCCAGCACGCTCTGACCAACCGCACGTCGACGGGCCGGTCGCCGCAGGGCGACCGGCCCGTGGTCTGTCCGACGTGCGGTCAGTCCTTGCTGCTGAACGCCGCGTCGAAGGCGGCGCTCGGGGCGTCGAAGGCGAGCCGGCGGACGAACTGCAACGCCTCCGGGGCGCCGACCAGCCGGTCCATTCCGGCGTCTTCCCACTCGACCGAGATCGGGCCGGTGTAGCCGATCGCGTTCAACGCGCGGAAGCAGTCCTCCCAGGGCACGTCGCCGTGGCCGGTGGAGACGAAGTCCCAACCGCGCCGCAGGTCGGCCCAGGGAAGGTGCGAGGCGAGCCGGCCACGCCGGCCATCGCCGGTACGCACCTTCGCGTCCTTGCAGTCCACGTGGTAGATCCGGTCGGCGAAGTCGAAGATGAAGTTCACCGGGTCCAGCTCCTGCCACACGAAGTGCGACGGGTCCCAGTTCAGCCCGAACGCGGGCCGGTTGCCGATCGCCTCCAGCGTCCGCTTCGTCGTCCAGTAGTCGTACGCGATCTCACTGGGGTGCACCTCGTGCGCGAAACGCACTCCCACCTCGTCGAACACGTCGAGGATGGGGTTCCACCGGTCGGCGAAGTCCTGGTAGCCGCGCTCGATCATCGACGGCGGCACCGGCGGGAACATCGCGAGGGTGTGCCAGATCGACGAACCGGTGAAGCCGACGACCGTCTTCACCCCGAGCTTCGCCGCTGCCCGCGCGGTGTCCTTGATCTCCTCGGCGGCCCGCTGACGAACCCCCTCGGGCTCCCCGTCGCCCCAGATGCGGGCGGGCAGGATGTCCTGGTGCCGCTCGTCGATCGGGTGGTCGCAGACCGCCTGACCAACCAGGTGGTTGGAGATCGTGAAGACCTCAAGGTTGTGCTTCGCGAGGGTCTCCCGCTTGCGCTCGACGTACGAGTCGTCGGCGAGCGCCTTGTCGACCTCGAAGTGGTCGCCCCAGCAGGCGATCTCCAGACCGTCGTAGCCCCACTCGGAGGCGAGCCGGCAGACCTCCTCGAACGGAAGATCGGCCCACTGGCCGGTGAAGAGCGTGATGGGTCGCGCCATTGTCCTTCTCCCCTGTTGTGATGGGGATTCCTTGTGCGGACCGGGGCGAGGGTGACCGGACGTGCGTGGCACCCGAACGGTCACCGGTGGGTGCGGAACACACCTGAGCCCGGCGGGTTGCGCCTCCCACCGGGTCACCGGCCACCAGCACGGTCGCCGACCCCCACCCTATTTCCGCAGTGCCCCATCGGGGAAGCCCCGCGGTCGGCCGATCATCCGATCATTTCCTCGGGCGCGGGCAGGACAGCCCGTACGGTGAAGCCGCCGCCGGCGCGCGGGCCGGCCGAGAACGTGCCGCCGAGCCGCTCGGCGCGCCTGCGTACCCCGACCAGACCCCGACCGGCGCCCTGGGTGCCGCCGCCGGACGGAGCGGGACCGGCGCCCTCGTCGCGAACCTCGATGGTGATGCCCGCGGCGTCGTAGCGCAGGCGGACCCCGACCGGCGCGCCCGGCGCGTGCCGGCACGCGTTGGTCAGCGCTTCCTCGATGATCCGGTACGCCACCACGTCGACCGGGCCGGGCAGCGGCCGGGGTTGCCCGGCCATCTTCCACCGCACCGGTTGACCGGCGGTGAAGCCCTCCACCAGCGCGTCGAGACGGTTCAGGCTGGGTGCCGGCTGGGACGGGTCGTCGGGCTCGTCGGCCCGGCGCAGCGCGTCACCCAGCCGGTGCCCGTGCGCCAAAACCATCCCGCGCCACTGCGCGAACCGCCCCATGCAGGTCAAGGTACGGCAGCCGGCTGTGAGTCGGTCCGCGGGTGTCCGCGGGTGTCCGCGGGTCGGCGGACGAATCAGTGCGAGCGTGATGCCTCTGAATCATCAAGATGACTCAGAGGCATCACGCTCGTGAGGGACACCGCTTGCTGACCCGCGTCGTCGCGACGGCCGCCGGGGCACGCCGGCCGGGCTTCGTCGGCACTCGGGCCGGGTGCCGGGAGGGGCCGACGACGTGAGCGTCGACCCCTCCAGCACTAGTCGGTCAGGGCAGGGTCCACTTCTGGTTGGCCGCGTTGAGGCAGGTCCAGAGGTGCACGACGGTGCTGTCGGCGGAGTTGTTGCCGGAGACGTCCAGGCACTTGCCCGACGACGGGTTGCGCAGGGTGCCGTCGGACGCGGCGGCCCAGTTCTGTGCGCCACTGCCGTTGCAGGTCCAGAGCTGGATCTTGGTGCCGTCGGCGGTGCCGCTGCCGTTGACGTCCAGGCACTTGCCGAGCGCCTTGATCGTCGAGTTCGGCGTCACGGTCCAGGTCTGCGCCGTGCTGCCGTTGCAGGTGTAGAGCTGGATCTGGGTGCCGTCGGCGGTGCCGGCGTTGCGCACGTCCAGGCACTTGCCGGCGAGACCCTTGATCGGGCCGACACCGGTGCCCCCGCCGGTGCCCTTGACCAGGGTGAAGTCGTCCAGGTCGAAGAGCCCAGTGCCGCTACCGGTGAAGGTGAGGTAGAGGTTCTGGGTGCTGGACGGGACGTTTGACAGCGCCGTGGAGACGTTGGCGAAGGTCGTCCAACTGCCGGTGTTGGGCACCGCGACGGTGCCGAGCACCGGGCCGGTGGCCGAACCGGTGCGCACCTGGATGGCGCCACCCGCGCCACCGGAGACGACCCGGGCCGTGAACGAGGTGACCCCGGCCAGGTTGACCCCGTTGTACGCGGCCCAGTCGCCCGGGTCGATGTAGCCGACGGTCTGCCCACCGTTGGCGCCCGCCTTGGTGAACGCGGAGACACCGTTGGCCGAGCTGAACGCTTCGGCCTGGATCGTGCCGGTGGGCGGCGGCGTGGTGCCCAGCTCCTTGATCCGGATGTTGCGGAAGGAGGCGTCGTCACCGGTGCCGTGGTTCTGGATGCCGATGTGACCGGCCAACGAACGGACCGGGTTGGTGTTGGTGAAGTCGTTGATCTTCACCCCGTTGAGGAAGATCTGTAGCCGCTCGCCCTCGACCAGCAGCTCGTACGTGTTCCACTCCCCCGGCGCGTTCAGCGCCGCGTCGCGGGCGGCGATGTCGGCGGACTTGTAGGTGTAGACCGCGCCGGTGGTGCGGTCGGCCGCGTCGGTGGCGTCGATCTGGATCTCGTAACCGTTGTCCACCGCCGACCACGGGTCACTCGACGGTGGGAACCCGATGAAGATGCCGGAGTTGTCGTCACCGGCCAGCTTCCAGTCCAGCTTCAGCGAGTAGTTGGTGAACTGCTTGGCGTTGTACCAGTACAGCCCCATGCCGCCGACCGAGGTCAGGGTGGCGTCGGTGTTGGTGAAGCTGCCCGGGCCGGCCTGTGACCAGCCGGCCGTCGAGCCGTTGAACAGCGGGGTGTAGCCGGTCTCGGGCCGGCAGTCGGCCTTGCTCCGACCGGAGGCGTACCGGATGCCGCCGAGCAGGTGGTTCCGGAACCCGGACTCCGCGTACGACGCCTGGGTGTGCCCCGCGCCGGTGTAGAAGGACCGGCCACCGCTGTAGCTCTTGCACCAGCTCAGCGGGTGGTCGGCGCCCATCCCGCCGCCGGAGTACGACGACTCGTCCAGGGTGGCCAGCACGTGGGCGCTCGACCGGGCGTTGGTGCGGTAGTTGTACCACTCGTCGGTGCGGGTCCAGGTCTGCGGCAGGTGCCCGGTGGCCGCGTGGCCCCGGTCCTCCACCTTCATGTTGGCCTGCTGGATCGCGGGGTGCGAGGCGAACCACGCCCCCACGAGGTTGCCGTAGAACGGCCAGTCGTACTCGGTGTCGGCTGCGGCGTGCACACCCACGTATCCGCGGCCGGAGCCGATGTACGACTCGAAGGCGGTCTGCTGGCTGGCGTTGAGCACGTCGCCGGTGGTGTTGAGGAAGACGACCGCCTCGTACTGGTTGAGGTTGCTCGTGGTGAACGCGGCGGCGTCCTCGGTCGCGGTGACCGTGAAGTTGTTCGCTGCGCCCAGGTCGCGGATGGTCTGGATGCCGACCGGGATCGCGTCGTGCCGGAAACCGGCGGTCTTGGAGAAGACCAGCACGTCGTACGGGGCGTCGGCGGCGCTGGCCGGGGTGGCCGGGGTGGTACAGGCGATGACGGCGAGTGCGGCCATGGCCGCACCGAGGACGGGTCGCAGGCGTCTGCGCATATCGCTCTCCTAATTGCGGTTAGGAGGGGCCCCTCGCATCACACTAGGCGTTGTCGAAGGGCCCCTCCCGCCAGCTCAGGGCAGGGTCCACTTTTGGTTGGCGGCGGCGGTGCAGGTCCAGAGATGGACCACCGTGCTGTCAGCGGAGCTGTTGCCGGAGACGTCGAGGCACTTGCCCGACGACGTGTTGCGGAGCGTGCCGTCGGCTTGGGCCGCCCAGTTCTGGGCGGCGGTCCCGTTGCAGGTCCAGAGCTGGATCTTGGTGCCGTCGGCGGTGGCACCACCCGACACGTCCAGGCACTTGCCCAACGACTTGATCGTGGAGTTGGGGGTGACCGCCCAGGTCTGCGCGGCACTGCCGTTGCAGGTGTAGATCTGGATCTGCGTGCCGTCGGCGGTGGCGGCGTTGCGCACGTCCAGGCACTTGCCGCCGAGGCCCTTGATCGCCCCGGCCCCACCGGCCGGGGGCGTCCCGGTGACGAAGGTGAAGGCGTCCAGGTCGTAGAGCGCGCCGGTGCCCGACCCGGCGAAGGTCAGGTAGAGCGTGGTCGTGCCGGTCGGCGGGTTGCTGATCGTCCCGCTGACCGTGGTGAAGGTCTCCCAGCCGCCGGTCACCGGCACCGTGGCCGAGCCGAGCACCGTGCCGGTGGCCGAACCGGCCCGGACCTGGAGGGTGCCACCGGCGCCCGCCGAGGAGACCCGGGCGTTGAACGAGGTCACGTTGCCCAGCCGGTACGGCTGGAACGCGATCCAGTCGCCGTTGTTGATGTCGCCGACGGTCTTGCCGCCCTCGGCCGGGGTCTTGCTGAACACGTTGATCCCCGACGAGGTGCCGTAGAACTCGGCCTGGCGGTGCCGGGGCGGCAGCGTGTGCTGGGTGTGCGTGGTCAGCCCACCGGCGTCGGTGTACTCCGCGTCGAAGATCGCGAAGATGTTCGCCGCGTCGTCGTGCTCACCGTCGACCGGGATGGTGATCGAGCCCGAGCAGCCGGTCTTCGAGGTGATCTGGTGCCCGTGCTGGTCGTGGCCGAGCACGTAGGTCATCTTGACCTTCGTGCAGTCGATGGTGCCGTCCTCCGGGTCGGTCACCGTGATGCTGTACGCCACGGTGTCCCCGAAGCCGAACAGCTGACCGTTGCCCGGGTTGTTGATCGTGACCGTGGGCGCGGTGTTGCCGACGCTGATCTGCACGCTGCTGCTGCCGGTGGCGCCCTGCGGGTCCCGCACGGTCAGCGTGGCGGTGTAGGTGCCGTTGGCGCTGTAGGTCTTCGTCGGGTTGGCGGCGGTCGAGGTGGTCCCGTCACCGAACGCCCACGCGTAGGTCAACGTGCCGCCCTCGGGGTCGGACGAGCCGGCCGAGGAGAAGGTCACAGCGAGCGGGGCGGCGCCGGAGGTGCGGTTGGCGCTGGCCTTCGCGGTGGGCGCCCGGTTGCCGCCGCCGACGTAGTCGAAGCGGTAGAGCGCCGAGTTGGCGTCACCGTTGAAGTAGCCGGTGCCGTAGTCGAGCACGTAGTACGCGCCGTCCGGGCCGAACGCCGAGTCCATCACCTGCTTGCCGACCCAGGGGAAGGTGTCGATGGCGCCCCGGGAGCCATCGGAGTTGACGTGGATCGGCTTGATCCAGCCCCGGCCGAACTCGGTGGCGAAGAACTGCCCGTCGAACGACTGCGGGAACTTGGTGGTGGAGGTCGACGAGGCGTTGTACCGGTAGACCGGGCCGCCCATCGGCGACTCGGAGCCGCCGCCGAACTCGGTCGGGGTGCCGGCGTCGCCGGCGTACCGGATCCAGGCCGGCTGGGCCGGCGGCAGGGTGGTCAGGCCGGTGTTGCGGAACGAGTTGTTGGTCGGCCCGCCGGTGCAGTTGTACTTCGCGCCGCTGGCGCTGGTCGCGAAGTCGAACTCGTTGTACGTCTCGGTGCTGGTGTTGGTGCCGGTGCAGTACGGCCAGCCGTAGTTGCCCGGTGCCGCGACCCTGTTGAACTCCACCTGGCCGGACGGCCCGCGGGTGGAGCTGGTGGAGCCGGCGTCCGGCCCGTAGTCACCGACGTAGACCACCCCGGTGGCCTTGTCCACGCTGATCCGGAACGGGTTGCGGAACCCCATCGCGTAGATCTCCGGCCGGGTCTTGGCCGTGCCGGGGGCGAACAGGTTGCCCGACGGGATGGAGTACGTGCCGTTGGCGTTCACCTTGATCCGCAGGATCTTGCCGCGCAGGTCGTTGGTGTTGCCGGCGCTGCGCTGCGCGTCGTACGCGGGGTTGCGGTTGGTCCGCTCGTCCAGCGGCGAGTAGCCGGACGACTCGAACGGGTTGGTGTCGTCGCCGGTGGACAGGTAGAGGTTGCCGGCGGCGTCGAAGTCGATGTCCCCACCGACGTGGCAGCACACGCCCCGGCTGGCCGGGACGTCGAGCACGTCGACCTTGCTGGACTGGTTGAGCGTGAAGTCCGCGTTGAGGGTGAACCGGGAGAGCCGGTTGACGCCGTTCCAGGCCGAGAAGTCGGTGCCGGTGGCCGGCGCGTCGCCGCCGGGGGTGGAGAGCGGCGGGGCGTAGTAGAGGTAGATGTAGCGGTTGCTGGCGAAGCCCGGGTCGACCCCGACGCCCTGCAACCCCTCCTCGTCGTGCGAGTAGACCGACAGGGTGCCGACCACGGAGGTGGTGCCGTTGGCGTCGGTGCGGCGCAGGGTGCCGTTGCGGGCGGTGTGCAGGACCGAGCGGTCCGGCAGCACCGCCAGCGACATCGGCTCACCCATGTCGGTCACGCCACGAGCCAGCTCGACCTGCTGGAAGTCGCTGGCGACGATCGTGTGTGCCTGGGCGGGGGCCGAGCCGGCGGCGAAGGTGACCGTGCCGGCGGCGACCGCCAGCAGCAGCGCGGATCCGGCGGAGAACCATCGTCGGGACCGTTGTCTGGGAGCGTCCTTCATGGACATCTGTGCTGTCCCTTCCTGACGTGTGAATGCCAGGCCGGGCGCGCGCCGTCGCGCCGGATGCCGTAGCGGTGAGGGGGGTCGATGGGTTACCGCGCCGCCGGTTCACCTCGACGAAACATTGTCGTGTTGGTCACGACACTAAGTCGCACGTGTCGATGTGTCCATACCTTCCGGCGGTTCAGCATCAACTTTTGTCGATTTGATCGAAAGTCGCCGGTCAGGCGCGTCGGTCGATCGCCTGCCCGGCCAGCGCAACCAGGGCCGCGCGGGCCTCATCGGCCACCATGGCGTTCTGCAGGGCGGAGAGCGCGGCCTCGGTCCGGACCCGGATCATCTGCTCGATCCGCTTCCGCGCACCGGTCGCCTCGATGATGTCGCGCAGCTCCGCCGCGCCCTCGGCGTCCAAGGCCGGGTTGCCGAACAGCTCCCGCAGCCGGATGGTCTGCGTCCGATCGGCGGCGCTACGGGCCAGCGCCATCATCACGGTGGGCTTGCCCTCACGCAGGTCGTCCAGGACCGACTTCCCGGTCACCGCCGGGTCACCGAACACGCCCAGGACGTCGTCGCGGAGCTGGAACGCGTCACCTAGCGGGTCACCGAACTCGCCCAACGCGGAGATCAGCTCCTGCTCCGCGCCGGCCAGGGCCGCACCGATCTGCAACGGCCGGGTGACCGTGTACCGGGCAGCCTTCATCCGGATCACGGTGAGGGCGCTGGCCACCGAGCCGTCACCCACGCCGGAGACCAGGTCCAGGTACTCCCCCGCGATCACCTCGGTACGCATCAGCGCGAACACGCCGTACCCCCGGTGCACCTGCTCGGTGCTCAGCCCGCACTCGTGGAACATCTGATCCGACCAGGCCGCACAGAGGTCCCCGCAGAGCAGCGCCGTGTTGCGGCCGTACGCCTCGGGGTCACCGCGCCACGACGAGCGGGCGTGCAGGTCGGCGAAGAGCCGGTGCACCGACGGCTCACCCCGGCGGCGGTCGCTGCCGTCCAGGATGTCGTCGTGGATCAGCGCGAACGCGTGGAACAGCTCCAGGGCCGCCGCGGCCACCACGATCGGGGTGCCGTCGGCCGCCCCCGCGCCGCGCCAGCCCCAGTAACAGAAGAGCGGGCGCAACCGTTTGCCACCGGCCAGCACGAACCGTTGCAGCGCGGTGAAAACGCCCCGCGGCGCCCCGTCCGGCCAGTCCGGGCCCTGCCGGCTGAGAAACCCGGCCAGCTCCGCGTCGAAGCGCGCCCGCAGCTCGCTGGCGTCGGTGGGCGCGACAGTGACCGTCATGAGCCCTCCCCCGACGCGCCGGCACCGCCGGGGCTCAACCCGGCCAGCTCCAGCAGCAGCGCCTTGACCTCGGTCGCCGCGATCTTGTCCCGGGCAGCGGTCGGGTCGGAGCAGAGCAGCACCGGGCCGTCCGCCGGGTCGTCCGGCAGCCGCCCGTGCGAGCCCCGCACCGCCCGCGCCCCGGCATCGAGCCCGACCGCGCTCATCAGGTACCGCATGCCGAGCTTCTTGCGGGCCAGGGCGACCCCGGCGCGGGCCTTCGCGGCACCGGGGTTCGCCGGGTCGAAGAACAACTCGGCCGGGTCGTAGCCCGGCTTCCGGTGAATCTCCACGAGCCTGGCGAAGTCCGGCGCCTGGGCGTCGTCCAGCCAGTAGTAGTAGGTGAACCAGGCGTCCGGCTCGGCCACCAGCACCAGCTCACCGGCGCGCGGATGGTCCAGCCCGTGTGCGGCCTTGCCCTCGGCGTCGAGCACCTCGGCCACCCCGGGCAGGTTGGCGCAGAGTTTCGCCACCGCCGGAACGTCGGCCGGATCCTTGACGTAGACGTGCGCGATCTGGTGGTCGGCGACAGCGAACGCCTTCGACGTCCACGGGTCGAGGTACTCCATGCCCGCCTGGGTGTGCACCCGCAACAGGCCCTCGGCGCGCAGCAACCGGTTGACGTCCACCGGCCGGGACACGTCGGTGATGCCGTACTCCGACAGCACCACCACTGTGGCGTCCCGGGCCCGGGCGGCGTCCAGGAGCGGGCCGAGCACCGCGTCCAGCTCGGCTGCCGCCGCGGCGGCTTCGGCCGACGAGGGACCGAAGCGTTGCAGGTCGTAGTCCAGGTGCGGGACGTAGACCAGGGTCAGGTCGGGTGACACGTCGGCGAGGATCTGCTCGGCCGCCTGGCAGATCCACCGCGACGAGGGCAACCCGGCCGTCGGCCCCCAGTAGGTGAAGAGCGGGAAGGTGCCCAGCCGCCCGGTGAGCGCGTCGTGCAGCTCCGGCGGATCGGTGTAGCAGTCCGGCTCCTTGCGCCCGTCGGCGTAGTAGACCGGGCGTGGCGTCACCGTCCAGTTGACGTCGGCGCCCATTGCGTACCACCAGCAGACGTTGGCCACCGTGTAGCCGGGTTCGGCCCGGCGGGCGGCCTGCCAGAGCTTGTCCCCGCCGACCAGCGCGTTGTGCTGCCGCCACAGCAGCACCTCGCCCAGCTCCCGGAAGTACCAACCGTTGCCGACGATCCCGTGCCCGCTGGGCTGCTCGCCGGTGAGGAAGGTGGACTGCACCGAGCAGGTCACGGCGGGCAGCACGGTGCCCAGCTCGGCCCGGAAGCCGCCGTCGGCGACCCCCCGCAGTCGAGGCATGTGCGCCAGTAGTCGGGGGGTCAACCCCACCACGTCGAGGACCACCAGTCGCCGGCTCATCGCGTCACTCCCATAGTCACGTTTCGCTCTGCGGTCAGGCCGAGGCCGACCAGTTCGTCCCGGGCGAAGGCCAGCTCCGCGGCGATGCCGGCGGCCAGCTCCGCGTCGGTGCCGGGCCGTCGGGCGGCCGGCAGCACCCCCCAGGTGTACGTCTCGACGTCGAGGTGGTCGCAGCCGGCGGTCGGGCCGTCGAAGAGCGCTCTCAGGGCCGCGCGGAGCACCGGCAGGGTCGAGCCGAGCGGCTCCTCGGGTGGGGCGTGCAGCGGCACGTGGTAGTGCACCCGCCACGGCCCGGGCAGCGCCCGGTCCAGCGCCTCGTCCAGGTCGTCGGCCGCGTACGTCGGGTCGGCCGGGTCGGCCAGGCCGGCGCAACCGGCGCCCCGGGTCTGGTGCAGGAAGCGCGGCTCCACCCAGCGGCGCAACGCCTCGGCCCCGCCCTCCGGGTCGGCGGCCTCGACAGCGGCTGAGACCTGCACCTTCACCACCGGCAGTCCGGCCGCCCGCAGTCGGTGCAGCGCCTCGGCCGGCTCCTCCCAGGCGCAGGCCAGGTGGGCCAGGTCGACGCAGACACCCAGGCGTTCGGTGTCCATCCCGGACAGCAGCTCGGCCGCCTGACCGGTGCTCTCCACCACACAGCCGGGCTCCGGCTCGAAGGCGACGCGCACCTCACGGCCGGTGTCCTGTTGCACGTCGGCCAGGCCGGCGGCGAGCTGGTCCAGTCGGCGTCGGGCCGCGTCGGCCCGGCCGGTGTCCCACGGTTGACGCCAGGCCAGCGGCAGCGTGGAGATCGAACCTCGGGCGGCGTCGTCGGGCAGCAGGTCGGCGAGCACCCGGGCCAGGTTGAGGGTGTAGGTCAGGCGCTGCTCGGTGGTCCAGTCCGGGTGGTACACGTCCTGCTTGACCACCGGGGCCTGGAAGGCCGCGTACGGGAAGCCGTTGAGGGTGACCACCTCCAGGCCGCGCGCGTCCAGTTCGATGCGCAACCGGCGGCGTAGCGTCGGGTCGGCGGCCAGCTCGGCGGCGACCGGAGCGGCCAGCCACAGGCCGAGCCCGAGCAGGTCGCTGCCGAGCGTCTCGCGGACCGGCACCGCGTAGGTGTCCAGTTGACCGAGGATGCCGGCCAGGTCCTCGGCCGGGTGCACGTTCGTGCAGTAGCTCAGGTGGACGGTCTCGCCGCCGGAATGTCGCAGCCGCATCAGCTGCCGCCGCGCAGGATCGAGTTGCCGGTCTGCGGGTCCACGGCAGCGGCTGCGTCCAGGTCGCTGAGGTCGAGCCGCCCCGACTGACCGTAGAACTCCACCGGGTTTCGCCACAGCACCTGGTCGACGTCGTCGTCGCTGAAGCCGGCCGCGAGCATCGCCTCGCCGGTGGCCCGGGTCAGCAGCGGGTCGGAGCGACCCCAGTCGGCTGCCGAGTTGACCAGCATCCGTTCCGTGCCGTACTCCCGCAGCAACTCGACCATCCGCTGCGGCGTCATCTTGGTGTCCGGGTAGATGGAGAAACCCAGCCAGCAGCCGCTGTCGCGGACCAGCTTCACAGTCACCTCGTTGAGGTGGTCGACCACCACCCGACCCGCGTCGATGCCGGACTCGGCGACCACGGCGAGGGTCCGCTCGCAGCCGCGCGCCTTGTCCCGGTGCGGGGTGTGCACCAGCGCCGGCAGGTCGTACGCCACAGCGAGGGCGAGCTGCGCAGCGAACGCCTCGTCCTCCTCGGGCGTCATCGAGTCGTACCCGATCTCGCCGACCGCCACCACCGCGTCCTTGTCCAGGTAGCGGGGCAGCAGGTCGAGGACCGGCCGGCAGCGCGGGTCGTTGGCTTCCTTGGGGTTCAGGGCGATGGTGGCGAAGTGGCGCACCCCGAACTGCCCAGCCCGGAACGGCTCCCAGCCGATCAACGAGTCGAAGTAGTCGGTGAACGAGGCGGCGCTGGTGCGCGGCTGACCCAGCCAGAACGCCGGCTCCACCACCGCGCGCACTCCGGCGGCGGCCATCCGTTCGTAGTCGTCGGTGGTGCGTGAGGTCATGTGGATGTGGGGGTCGAAGATGCGCATTCACGCCTCCCGGGGCAGTGCGGCGGTGAGCCGGTGGAGCAGGTCGTTGGCGTCGGCGGGCAACTCCCGGCCGGCGGCGTGCCGTTCGGCGGCAAGCGCGGCCAGCATCGCGGTCAGCTCGCTGTCGGCCCGGGCGTCCAGATCGGCCACGTTGGCCAGGGGGACGCCGCTGAACACGCACTTGAGCACCGCCTGCCGCCAGGCGGCCTGGTCGAGGTGCCGGGCGTACGGGCCGAGCGCGGCGGCGACCAGCCGGGTGTCGTTGGTCCGGATCGCGTCGTGCAGCAACGGAACCCCGTCGGCGCCGATTGGCAGCAGCGGCAGGGCGCGCAGCACGGCTCGTCGTTCGGCCGCGTCACCGTGCTGGTAGAGGCGCTCGGCGTACGCGGCGTGCTCGCCGGGGAGGCTGGTGAGCAGCAGCACCCGGGCCGCGTCGTCGGCGGTCCAGCCGGGGGCGTCGGGCAGCGCGGCCCGCCCGCAGCGTCGGCCGACGGCGGGAAAGAGCCGGGTGATCGCGGTGGGCTCGGTGGTGACCCGGCGCAGCGCCGTGTCCAGCCAATCGGGATCGGGTACGCCTCCCAGCGCGGCCCGTAGTGAATCCGGTGTCATCCCGTCTCCTCCCTCGTGCTGCTGTGCGGCTCCGTAGGTGCCCGAGCGCGTCCTTTGCTCTGCTTCACTCCACGCGACGGTCGGTGGCCGGATCTGTTGCGTCCGTTGAAGCAGAGCAAAGGACGCCGGCAGGCACCTCTTGCCGCCGACGGTCACCGCTTGTCGAGGTGGCCGCCGCGGCGCGCAGGAATTCGATGGACCGGGCGGCCACGTCTGGTGCGGCGTGCGAGTCGCGGGGCAACTCGACGGCGACCAGGCCGCGGTAGCCGGCCTCGGCCAGGGCGGCCAGCACCGGCGGAAAGTCGATCTCGCCGACGCCGAACTCCAGGTGCTCGTGCACGCCTCGGCGCATGTCGTCGATCTGCACGTTGACCAGGTGGTCGGCCACCTCGGCGACGCACTGCGGCACCGGCCAGGGCTCCAGGCACCGGCAGTGGCCGATGTCGAGGGTGATGCCGCAACGGGCCGGGTTGCCGAGAGCGGCGTGCAACCGACGCCAGTCCGCGATGTCCTGCACCAACATGCCCGGCTCCGGTTCGAAGCCGACTGTGACCCCGGCGCTGTCGGCCGCGTCGACCACTGTGGCGCAGCCGGCCACCAACCGGTCCCAGGCGCACTGCTGTGACACCGCCTCGGGTCGGACACCGGCCCAGAACGAGACCGCCTCCGCGCCCAGGTCGGCACCGATCCGCACGGCCCGGCGCAGGAACTCGATCCGCCGGGTCGGGTCGTCGTGCAGCAACGTCGGGGCGTGCTTCTGCCACGGGTCGAGCAGGTAGCGGGCACCGGTTTCGATGACCACCGCCAGACCCAGCGACTCCAACCGTCGACCGACCGCTGCGACCCGGCGGGTGAGCCCGGGCGCGAACGGGTCCAGGTGGTCGTGGTCCAGGGTGAGCGCCACACCGTCGTAGCCGAGGTCGGCGATGACGGCGAGCGCGTCGTCGAGGCGGTGGTTGGCGAAGCCGTTGGTGCCGTACCCGAGGCGCAGCGTGGTGGCGTCGACTGCCGACGCACCGGGCCGGGGCTCGGGGACGCTCATGTCGGTGAGACCTTCCGGGCCAGCCGTCGACCCAGCGGCGCGGCCGCCGCGACGGCCACCCCGAGCAGACCCGCTCCACCCCGTGCGGTCAGGGCTCCCTGGAGGGCCGGCAACCCGGTGATCCCGGCGCCGACGGCCGCGCGGACCCGCCCGGCCGACGGGTCCCGGACGACCTCGGCCTGAGCCGCGCCGTACCGGGCGGCGTACCAGCCGGCCAGCACTGCGGGCAGCGCCGCCGCGATCGTGGCCGATCGGCTGCGACCAGCGCGCACGCCGGTCCCGTCGACGGTCTCGGCCCGGTCGGTGGCCCCGGTCTGGTTCGTCGTTCGGAAGGCTGCGCGTCGGGCGCCCGGCACGGCGACGGCGGCACTGGCGGCGACCAGCGCGGTGCCGGCGAGGGTACGCATCGGCAGGGTGGCGTCGGCGCCGGTGACCTCCCGGCGGGACAGCGCGGTGACCGTCCAGGTGTGCGCGGCGACTGTGGCAGCCGCCGGCAACGCCCGGGTCATCCGGCCGCCGGACGCGCCGAGCAGCACGTCCAGCCCTCGGCAGGCGGCCATCACGGCCGGGCCGGCGGCGGTGTTCTTGGCCAGCAGGTCGTACCCCCAGATGGTGGCGGCCAGCGGCACGGCGAGCGCGGCGGCGCGGCGACCGCCCACGGCGGCGGCCAGGCCCACCCCGGCGGCCGTGAGGCCCGCCGCGAGACCGACGGCGGCGGCGGGGCTGACCCGCCCGCTCGGGATCGGCCGCTCGGGCCGTTCCTCGGCGTCCAGACGCCGGTCGGCCCAGTCGTTGGCGGCCATGCCGGCCCAGTAGAGCAGCACCGAGGCGCCAGCCAGGGCCGGGGTACGCGGGCTCAACGCGCCGGCCGCCGCGGCCCCGGCGATCACGTCACCGGGCACCGAGAGCGCGGCTGGCGCCCGGACCAGCTCGGCGAGATCAGCCAACGTTGCCATGGTCACCGTCCCCGCCGTCGTGCAGTTGCCGGGTGAAGGTGGTCAGCCGGGCCCACTGCTCGCCCAGCGAGTGGGTCGGCGTGCCCAGCGGGTCCTTGAAGAAGAAGCCCAGGTCGGCCAGCGGCCCCACCTGCCCGGCGGCGTGCGCGGCGGCGGTGAGTCGGGCCAGGTCGAGCACCAGCGGCGCGGCCAGCGCGGAGTCGCAGCCGTGCCAGGTGAACTCCATCCGCATGCCGGTGCCGAGGAATCCGCTGAAGGTGATCAGATCCCAGGCGGTCTTGAAGTCGCCCAGTTCCTCGACGTACTCGATGCGGGTGCCGCCCTGCGGGACGTAGCCCAGCGTCTCGCCGAGCACCCGCTGCTTGCTCTGCACCTTCGCCGCGTTCGCGGCCGGGTCGGCGAGGGTGGCGCCGTCGCCACCGCCGAGCAGGTTGACCCCGGACCAGGAGCCCACTGCCAGGTTGCGCATCGCGAACATCGGCGCGAGCACCGACTTGACCAGGGTCTCCCCGGTCTTGCCGTCGTGCCCGGCGTACGGCAGTCGGGCCTCCTCGGCCAGCGCGGCCAGCGCCGGCAGCCGCAGCCCGGTGGACGGGGTGAAGTCGACGTACGGGCAGCCGGCGAGCACTGCGGCGTACGCGTAGAGAGAGCTGACCGGCAGCACCTCGTCCGGACCGTCGAGGGCGGCGCGTAGCGCGGCCGGGTCGGCGTGCGCGGGGTGCGGTCGAGGGGCCGGCTCGGTGGCGGAGACGTTGACCACCACGACGCGGTCCAACTCGTGCCGCTCGCGGAAGCTGATCAGGTCGCGGACCACGGCCTCGGCCCGGTCGGCCTGGGTGTCGCCGACCGGTGCCGGGCGCAGCTCCTGCTCGACCACGCCCAGCTCGTCGCGGAGCGCCGCGACCAGCCGCCACGGGATGACACCGGCGTCAGCGAGGGCCTCGGCGCGCTTGCACAGCGGAGTGGTGGCCAGGTCATGTCCGCCGAAGACCAGATCGGCGAACGCCGGCAGGGCCGGGCCGCGCAGCTCGGGAAGCTCGGTGACGCAGCCGGTGGGCCCGGCCAGGCCGGCCCGCAGCGCGAGCCCCCCGACGATGCTGGTGGTCGCGACGGAACCGCGCGCTCCTACCAGCCAGACACCTGTTCGCATGGTGCTCCTTCCCCATTCACGAGGAACCGTCGGTACCGCTAAATATAGGAATATCAGAATATGTTTCGGAAAGATACGGCCTTGTTTCGTAAAGTTTTCGGGCCGGGTGGATGGGCCCCGTCCGCTCGCCCCGCACCGGAACAGCACCGGCTTCCGACGTCGGCGTCGGCGGCGACGACGACGGACCGGATCCCGGCAGGTGCGAGCAGACGGGGCTGGTAGGCAGGGTCGGGTCGGCGTCTCGACCCTGCCTCCCCCGCATCCGGCCGGTCGGGGCATTGGCATGCCCCGGCCGGGCGTCTCAGGCCGCCGCGCCCACCGGAACACCGACCGAACCACTACCCGCCGGGAACCGGCGAGCGGATGCGGTACGGGTGGGGGCGGCGGCGGGCGGTGTCATCAGGTCCTCCGGAGGTCACCGGTGGTGGCGGTCCTCCGGTGCGGCCGGGGAATCCCGGTCCGGTCGCACCGGACGACCGTCCTGCTCGTGCGCCACCGGGCCGTGGGGCCCGGCTGCACGCTCTCCGATGCCGACCTCTGTCCCGGCCACGGGGCGCAATCCGTGGCTGGTCCCTCGCCGGTCGACTTCGGAAAGCCGGTCGGGCGATGGCGGTGCGAACACCGCCGTCGCGGATGGTCAATGGTCAGAGGGCCGCCGCGGTCAGCGTCGGTTCCACCTCGGCCCAGGATGAGCCGAGCTCCGCCGAGCGGGCCACCGCGTCCAGCACCAGCTGGACCTGCAACGCGTCGGCGAAGGAGGGAGTCGGGTCGACACCGGTGGCGACCGCCTCGATGAAATCGCGCATCTCGTGCGTGAACGAGTGCTCGTAGCCGATGATGTGGCCCGGGGGCCACCACGCCGACATGTACGGGTGCTCGCCCTCGGTCACCAGGATGCGACTGAAGCCCTGCTCCACAGCCGGACGGGTCGCGTCGTAGAACTCCAGCTCGTTGAGGCGCTCCAGGTCGAAGACCACACTGCCCAGCGAGCCGTTGATCTCGACGCGCAGCGCGTTCTTACGGCCGGTCGCGAACCGACTTGCCTCGTACGTGGCCAGGGCGCCACCGTCGAGTCGCGCCACGAAGACCGCGGCGTCGTCGACGGTGACCGTCCCGGTGGGCGCCGCGTGGCCGTCCACCGAAGCCGCCAGACCGCTCGACTCGGCCGGCAACGGCCGCTCCTTGACGAAGGTCTCGGTGACCGCGCTGACGCCGCTGATCCGCTGACCCGTGACGAACTGGGTCAGGTCGATGATGTGCGCACCGATGTCACCGAGCGCGCCGGAGCCCGCCCTGTCCTTCTGCAACCGCCAGACCAGCGGGAACTGCGGGTCCACGATCCAGTCCTGCAGGTACGTCGCACGGACGTGTCGAATCACCCCGAGCCGTCCGTCGGCGACCAACTGGCGCATCATCGTGACCGCGGGGACCCGGCGGTAGTTGAACCCGCACATCGACCGCACTCCGGCAGCCCGGGCGACGTCCGCAGCAGCGGTCATCGCCCGTGCCTCCTCCACCGAGTTGGCCAACGGCTTCTCGCACAGAACGTGCTTGCCTGCGGCCAACGCGGCGAGAGCGATCTCGGCGTGACTGTCGCCCGGGGTGCAGATGTCGACTACGTCGATGTCGTCCCGGTTGATCAGGTCACGCCAGTCGGTGGTGTACGCGTCCCAGCCGAGTGTGTCGGCGGCGTCAGCCACCTTCGCTGTGTCTCGGCCGCAGATCAACGCCATCCGGGCCCGCGCCGGCAGGTCGAAGACGCGGTTCACTGTGCGCCACGCCTGTGAGTGCGCGGCGCCCATGAACGCGTAGCCGACCATGCCGACCCGCAGTTCTTTGTCTGTCGTGGACAAGGTGGGTCTCCCCCCGATATGTCAGAACCCGAGCTTGTCGTAGCTGCTCGCGTTCTCCTTGGTGATCGTCTCCGAGGCCAGGGTCACTTCCTTGGGCACCTGCAGCTCCGTCAGGTCGCCCAGGCCCCGACCCTGCGCGATGAGCCGCGCGAGCGAGACCGCCGAGGAGGCCATCGACGGGTTGTAGGTGACAGTGGCCTTCAGCACGGTGTTGTCGGCCTTGATGGCGTCGATCGCGAGCTTGGAGCCCGCGCCGCCGACCATGAAGAACTCCGACCGGTTGGCCTGCTTGATGGCCGCGAGCACACCGATGCCCTGGTCGTCGTCGTGGTTCCAGATGGCGTCGATCTTCGGCAGCGCCTGGAGCAGCTGGGACGCCTCGCGCTGGCCGCTGTCCGAGGTGAACTCGGCCGAACGACGGTTCTTCACAGTGAACCCGTAGGTCGCCAGGGCGGCCTTGAAGCCCTCGCTGCGCTCGACGGTCAGCGGGATCTCCAGACCGGCGATCTCACCGATGATCGGGTTGGCGACGCCCTTGTCCTTGAGCATCTTGCCGATGTAGTGCCCGGCCGAGACGCCCATGCCGTAGTTGTCGCCCTTGATGACCAGCCGCGAGGCCAGTGCGTCGGGGAACGCCCGGTCGAGGTTCACGATCGGGATGCCCGCCTGCATCGCCTGGAGGGCAACGGCGTTGACCTCCTTGCCGTCGTGCGGCAGCACGACGATGATGTCCGGCTTCTGGGCGATCAGGGTGCCGAGCGTGGAGCGCTGGGCCTCGGAGTTCGACCCACCGTCGACCTCCTTGAACTCCACGTCCGAGTAGGCAGCCGCCTGCGCCTTGGCGTTGGCGTGGATCGCGCCCATCCAGCCGTGGTCGGCGGCCGGGGCGGAGAAGCCGATGACGACCTTCTTGCCGGGGGCGTTGTTGCCTTCGCTGTTTCCGGCGGCCTTGGTCTGGGTGCTGGCAGCCGGGGTCTCGTTGCTGGTGCAGGCAGTGAGGAGGGTGGCAGCGCCCACTGCGGCTCCACCGAAGAGCAACCGGCGGCGCGACAGGTCGCGACTGTGCTGGGTCATTAATGACCTCCTGGGAGCGGGATTTGACTTATTGAGGGTGTGCGAGGCCCGGCCACCGTCGAGTTTCTCGACGTCGCCAGGACAACGGTGCGGTGCGTCAGGTTGCGGTGGTGACCCTGTTCCGCGCGAGGAGCCGAGTGACGGACTTGAACTGGAACTGCTGGACCAGGACGGCGGCGACGATGATGCCGCCCTTGACCATGTTCTGCGCCTCGATGGAGAGGCCGTTGATGGCGAAGAGGTTCGTGATGGTGGCGAAGATGATGACGCCGAGCAGCGAGCCGACGATGGTGCCCCGGCCGCCGCTGAGCAACGTCCCGCCGATGATCGCCGCGGCGATCGCGTCCAACTCGTACAGGTTGGCCATCGCCGCCTGGGCCGAGGTCGCCTGCGAGGTGAGCATGATGGCGGCGATACCGCAGCAGAGACCGGAGAGCGCGTAGAGCAGCATGGTGTGCCGCCGCACGTTGATGCCGGCCAGCCGCGCCGCCTCCGGGTTACCGCCGACGGCGATGGTCCGCCGGCCGAAGGTCGTGCGGTTGAGCACCACCCAACCGGCCAGCACGACAGCGCCGAGGATGTAGACCAGGATCGGGATCCCGATCACCTTGCGCGCCGCGATGTCGTTGATGAAGGTGCTGCTCGACACCTGCGTCTGCTTGTTGGAGATCGATGCCGCGAGCCCTCGCGCGGCCACCAGCATCGCGAGCGTCGCGATGAAGGGGACCAGCCGCCCGTACGAGATGAGCACACCGTTGACGAGGCCGACGCAGATGCCGACAGCGAGGGCGGTGAAGATCATGCCGCCGGCGCCGTAGCTCTGGGTGGCCACAGTGGTGCACCAGACCCCGGCCAGCGCGACGATCGCGCCGACCGACAGGTCGATGCCACCGCCGATGATCACGAAGGTCATCCCGACGGTGACCACGCCGACGACCGAGGCCAACTGGAGGATGGCCAGGACGTTGTTCCAGACCCAGTTCGGGTCGCCGTACAGGTCGGGCTTGGTGATCGCGCCGACCACGATGAGCGCGGCCAGCACCCCGATCAGGCCGAGGTTGCGCTTGGCGCCGTCGCCACCGTCACCCCGCCACCAGGAGAGCTTGCGCCCTGATCCTGCCTTGTTATCGGCCACCGCCGTCTCCGCCGGGTCCACCGGCGGCGACTGCGCCGGAAGCTGCGGGCGCTCCGGTGTCGCGGTGGGAGTGGGAGTCGCGTCGCTCATGCCGGTGCGCCTTCCATCAAGGACCCCGCCATCACGAGGTCAAGCACAGTGTTCTCGTCGAGTTCGCCGGCCGCGGCTTCGCGGACGACCCGCCCTTCCCGCATCACCAGCACCCGGTCGGCCAGACCCAGCACCTCGGGCACCTCGCTGGAGACCAGCAGCACCCCCACGCCCTGAGCGGCCAATGACCGGATGACCTGGTACAGCTCGGCCCGGGCGCCCACGTCCACGCCCCGGGTCGGCTCGTCGAGAAGCAGCAACTTGGTGCCGCCGAGCAGCCAACGCCCGACCACCACCTTCTGCTGGTTGCCGCCGGACAGCGTGCGTACCGGCCGGTCGACGTCCCGGGGCCGCAGCTCAAGGGTCTCCGCGATCCGGTCCGCCTCGGCGCGTTCCTTGGCGGCGTTGGTGAAGCCGAGCCGCGCGTACCGGCCGAAGGTGGCCAGCGTGACGTTGCGGTAGATCGGCTCGCCGAGCAGCAGCGCCTGGCTCTTGCGTTCCTCCGGGGCCATTCCCATGCCG
The DNA here is from genome assembly GCF_040677775.1 of Micromonospora sp. NPDC053740. NCBI lineage: Bacteria > Bacillati > Actinomycetota > Actinomycetes > Micromonosporales > Micromonosporaceae > Micromonospora > Micromonospora sp. NPDC053740. Next base: position 75,269 of record NZ_JBFASO010000012.1, on the reverse strand, counting down.
GCGCGAACCGCCGCGCCGACACCGGGGCGCAGGACCTTTCCGTCCATCTGCACGGTGCCGGCCTCCGGGAGGCGGGCACCGTAGATCGTCTCCAGCAGTTCGGAACGACCGGAGCCGACCAGCCCCGCGATGCCGACGATCTCCCCGGCACGCACGTTCAGCGACACGTCGGCGAACTCGCCGGTGCGGGTCAACCCCTGCACCTGGAGCAGGTCGGCACCCGCGGAGTCGTCGGTCGGCCGGTCCGGGAAGACGTACTCGATGGTGCGGCCGGTCATCCGGCTCACCAGGTCGCGGGTCGGGGTGTCGCGCGCCGGCAGGTTCGCCGCCGTGGTCCGGCCGTCCTTGAGTACGGTGACCCGGTCGCCGATCTCGCGGATCTCCTCCAAGCGGTGGGAGATGTAGATGACGGCGATGCCCTGCGCGGTCAGCTCTCGGATGATCCGGAACAGGTTGCCGACCTCGTCGTGGGCCAGCACCGCGCTCGGCTCGTCCATGATGATCAGTCGGGCCTCGTGCGACAGCGCCCGCGCCATGCTGACGATCTGCTTGCCGGCCGCCGGCAGGGACCGGACCATCCGCCCCGGCGGAATCTCACCGTGGCCCAGCCGGCTGAGGATCTGGCGGGTGTGCCGGGCCATCCGGCCGCGCCGGACGAAACCGAAGTTGCGGTACTCGTGCCCCAGGAACGCGTTCTCCGCCACCGACAGATCCTCGACGAGGTCGAGCTCCTGGTAGATGGTGGCGATGCCCGCCTTCATGGCGGCCTGCGGGTTGGCGAACGTGGCCGGCTCACCGCGCCACTCCACCTGCCCGGAATCCGGTTGGTGTACCCCGGCGAGCACCTTGATGAGAGTGGACTTGCCGGCGCCGTTCTGCCCGAGCAGGCAGTGCACCTCGCCGGCACGCACCTCCAACTGCACGCCGTCGAGCGCGCGTACGCCGGGAAAGGTCTTCACCACATCGGTGAGGCGCAGGACCACCTCGCCCGCGACGGTGTCGGCGGGAGCCTCGACCAGCGGCGCCTCGGCGACGGCCTCGGCCGACGCGGTGGCGGGGTCATCCTCGGGCAGAGCCACAGTCTCCTCCTCGCTCACGACGGAATCTCGAACAGCTTCATGCGGCTTCCCCGAAGGCGACGTCGCTCGCGAGCACCGCAGCGCCGGTGACACCGGCACGGCCGCCCAGCTCGGACAGGACGACGGGAAGGTTGCCGGTGGCCAGCGGCAGCGACCGGCGGTAGACCACACTGCGGATCTCGGCGAGCAGGATGTGGCCCAGCTGGGCCAGCCCGCCACCGATCACGATCATGGACGGGTTGGTGAAGCTGACCAGGCCGGCGAGCACTCCGCCGACCCGCCGTCCGCCGTCCCGGATCAACTGGATGCAGGTCACGTCGCCCTCGACGGCGCCCTCGGCGACGTCCAGCGCGGTGACGACACCCCGCAGCGCCAGCCGCTCGGCCAGCGCCGGCGACGTGCCACTGCGGGCGGCGGCTGCGGCGTCCTTGGCCAGCGCGGCACCGCTGAACAGCGCCTCCAGGCAGCCGACGTTGCCGCAAGAGCACATCGGACCGTGCGAGTCGACCTGGATGTGCCCTATGTCGCCGGCACAGCCGTCGGTGCCCCGGTAGACCTCGCCGGTGAGGTAGATGCCGCACCCGATGCCGGTGCCGATCTTCACGAAGAGGAAGTCGTCCACCGAGTGCGCGACCCCACCGTGTCGCTCGCCGATCGCCATGATGTTGACGTCGTTGTCGACCACCGCCGGGCAGCCGTGCTCCCGGCTGAGCAGCTCACGCACCGGGAACCGGTCCCAGCCGGGCATGATCGGTGGTGAGACCGGAACGCCGTCGCGGAAGCTGACCGGGCCTGGTACGCCGATGCCGACCGCGTCCAGTCGCTCGTACGCGCCGTCGACCCGGGCCTTGTGCAGCAGTTCGTTGACCCGTTGCAGGGTCACCTTCGGGCCGTTGCGGATGTCGGCTGCCTCGGCGTAGTGGGCCACCGGTTCGAGGCGGCCGTTGACCACCTCGACGTCCATCGAACTGGCGCCGAGGTCGACGGCGGCGAAGCGCAGCTTCGGGTTCAGCTCGACAAGAGTCGAGCGACGCCCACCTCGGGATGCGGCGAGCCCGGCCTCGGCCACATAACCCAGCGTCACCAGGCGATCCAGCTCGGCCAGCATGCGCGGACGCGGCATCTGGAGCCGGTCGCCCAGCTCGGCCCGGGACACGGCGCCCTCGTCGCGGAGCAGCCGCAACAGGCGCACGTGCAGGGGGTCGACGGTGCGCACCCGGGGCCCCCTCTTCTTTGGCAGCGTTCACATCGACGCAATGCCGATGTGTTGTGTCCGACACAGTAAGAGCGTTCCACGCCGCCTGTCCAGAGCTTCAACCGTTCCGAGACCAACTTTTGTCCGAAAGAACAAAAGCTACTAGTCGATCAAGTAAAGGATCACGGACGGCCCGCGCTCCCTCGCCCGCAGTTCCATCGACGGACACGCAAACGCCCCGCCAGCCGAACCTCGGTGGCGGGGCGTTTGGTGCGGGGACCGTCAGCGGCGGCCGGCTGAGTTGCGCTTCTTGCGGAGCTTGCGGTCGTCGCGCAGCTCGACGTACGGCTCGTCGTCCACAGCGTGGCCGGCCGCGATGGCGCGGCCACGCTCCAGCTCGGCGTCGAACTCCGCCCCCAGCAGGATCGCGATGTTGCTCAGCCAGAGCCAGACCAAGAAGATGATCACCCCGGCGAGCGTCCCGTACGTCTTGTCGTACGAACCGAAGTTGCTCACGTAGAAGGCGAACAGGCCGGAGATCACCAGCCAGATCACCACTGCCAGCACCCCGCCCGGGCTGACCCAGCGGAAGCCGCCGTGTCGCGCGTTCGGCGAGGCCCAGTAGAGGATCGCGAACATCAGGCTGACCAGGATCAGCAGCACCGGCCACTTCGCGACGTCCCACACCGCGACCGCCGTCGAGCCGAGGCCGATCACATCACCCACCGATTCGGCGAGACGGCCGGTGAAGACCACTATCACCGCGCAGACCAGCAGCAGCACGCCGATCACCGCTGTCACACCGGCCCGGATCGGCAGCGTCTTCCAGATCGGCCGACCTTCCGGCACGTCGTAGATGGTGTTGGACGCACGCATGAACGCGCCGATGTAGCCGGACGCGGACCAGAACGCGGCCAACAGACCGATGATCGCCGCGATGCTGGCGAGGCTGGCGTTGCGGTCCGCGGTGCCGATCGCCTCGTTGATGATCTTCTGGATGCTGTCGTTGGGCACCGCCTGGTTGACCGTGTCCTTGACGCCCTCGGTGGCGCTCTCGCCGAGCAGGCCGAGCAGGGAGATCAGCACCAGCACGCCGGGGAAGATGGACAGCACCCCGTAGTAGGTCAGCGCCGCGGCCCAGTCGGTCAGGCTGTCGTCCTGGAATTCGGTGATCGTCCGGCGCATCGCCGCCTTCCAGCCGCTGCCGGGCAGGTCGGTGGGGCTGTCCGGGCCCGCGTCGGGCCCGACCGGCGTGGTGGCGGGATCACGCTCCCGCTCACGCTGGGCGGAAGACTCGTCCGAGGCCATCGCCCCTCCTCCTGGTCGGCGGTGTCACCTCCGGACATGCCCCGTCGACGGGCGCGGATAACCCCTACTTGTAGAGCAACCTCGCCATTCGGCGAGAAGCCACCGTCAGGCCGACCGCCACCATCGCCACGAGGTAGAGCACGTCGAGCAGCCAGAACCAACCACCACTGCCCAGCGCGACCCCCCGGATCAGGTGCACCGACCGGTACAGCGGGGTGATCTCGACGAGCCAGTGCAGCACTGTCGGATAGGCCTGCGCCGGCACGAAGGTGCCGGAGAAGAGAAAGAGCGTGAACTGCGCGGAGCCCACCAGGTCAAAATCCTGCCAGCTACGCATGAAGGTGGAGATCGCCATACCGAGCGCCCCGAACGCGAACCCGACCAGCACCGCGGCCGGGAGAGCGGTCAGCGCCCGGCTGACGCTGGTCAACTCCAGCGCGACCATCACGCCGAGGAACGCCGCCGAGTAGGCGCTGCCCCGCAGCATCGCCCAGGCCAATTCGCCGACTGCGATCTCGAACGGCCGTACCGGGGTGGCGATCATCCCGTCGTACAGCTTCATGTACTTCATCTTGCCGAAGAAATTGAATGTGGTCTCCGCGAGCACCCCGGTCATCGCCGAGGCGGCGAGCATCGCCGGGGCCACGAACTCGGCGTACGAGACCAGCCGCCCGTCGGGCAGCGGCAGGTCGCCGACCAGCGCGCCGACGCCCACCCCGATGGAGAGCAGATAGAGCAGCGGCTCCACGAAACCGGAGAGCAGCAGCAGCCAGTAGACCGACTTCAGCGCCGCGACGTTGCGCCCGGCCACCGACGCCGACCGCCGGGACGCGGCGGAAACGTCGACCAGTCGGGGCAGGATCAGCGTGACCACGACACCCTCTCTGCTTGATCTTCAAACGACGAGTCTGTTGGGGCCAGCTCGGCCGACGGACCAGCTCGGCCGCCGGGCCAGCTCGGCTGCCGGACCAGCTCGGCTAGACGACGAGCTTGCGACGGAACGCGCGCACCGCCAGCAACCAGCCGCCGACCGCCCAGGCGGCCAGGTAGAGCAGGTGCCCGACGATCGACCACTGTGGGGCAACGCCGAGCGTGGCCGCGCGGCACAGGTCCACGGCGTGCCACAACGGCGTCGCGTACGCCAGCCAGCGCAGCGCCTCGGGCAACGACTCGACCGGAAAGAACACCCCGGCGAAGAGCGTCATCGGGATGACCGCGAACCGGAACAGCATCGCCAACCAGTTGTCGCTGGACACCGACGCGGCGTACGCGAAGGTCGGCGCGGCGACGGCCAGCCCGAGCAACGCCACCACCGGCAGGGTGACCACCGCCCACGGCGACCGCAGCGCCCCGAACAGCCCGGTGACCAGCAGGAACGCCGCGATAGTGGTGAGCACCCGGAACAACACGAAGGCCAGGTGCCCCGCCACGATGTCGCCCACCCGCAGCGGTGACGCGCCCTGCGCAAAATAGATCTTGACCCACTGGAAGTTACTGAACACCGGCCAGGTCGAGTCACCGACTGTCACCTGGAGCGCGGTCGAAGCGATCAGCCCGGGGACCAGCCAGTCCAGATAACGAACCCCGTCGACGCCCTGGTCGATGTAGGCCCCGACGCCCACCCCGAACCCGAGGACGGTCAGCACAGGCAGCAGGAACGAGGAGAACACCCCGGCCCGCCAGGTGCGCCGCAGCCCCACCAGGTAGTGCTCGAACACCGCGTACGCCGGCACCCATGGGAACCGCGCCGATCCCGCCACACTCACCCGATCACCCCGCCCACCGCGCCGGCCACCACGACCTGTCTACCCCCGGGGTACGACAGACCGCCGGTCACCCTACGACGACCCCGCCGACGTGTCGTCCGGGTTTCGCCACGTCGGTCTGGGCCCCGCTCGTTGATCGACTCGGTTTTCAGGAAGTCGCGGTGTCAGAGCCGCCCTGATGCCCCGATTTCCTGAAAACCGAGTGGATCTTGAGGGCGTGGCCGCTATCTACCGGCGAACGGCGCCGGAACCGACGAATGCGCGCCACGCGTCAGATGGGAAGACGAGCAGGGGGCCGGTCGGGTCCTTGGAATCACGCACGGCCACCAGCCCAGGCAGGTTGCTGGCAACCTCCACACAGTTGCCGCCGCTGCCGTTGCTGCGAGTGCTCTTGCGCCACCGGGCGCCGGTCAGCTCCATGTCTCCGCCACTTCCGCGATCAGGTCGAGGGACTGTTGCTGCGATAGTGCCTCACCGCGGATCGACTCCCACACCTCGACCATCTGCCGGACATACTCGGCGCGGTCGATGACCTGCCCGTGGCGCTGCCCGTCCAGGTAGACCACATCTTCGCCGGTCGCTGTGGTAGCGATTACGAAGGGACCATCGAGCCCAGCGTACGCACCTGCCGACAGCGGCACGACCTGGATTCGGACCCGCGGCAGGGCCGAGCCGAGCTTCACCAGGTGCCGCAACTGCTCGCGCATCACCTCCGGCCCGCCGACGTGGCGACGCAGCGCGTACTCGTCGACAACCATACTGAGCAGCGGCGGCCGGTCCCGGGTGAGCACGCCCTGCCGATCGAGCCGGGCGGCCACCTGCTGCTCGACCTCTTCAGCCGCGAAGAGTCCAGCACCGACCAGGATGGCCCGGGCGTATCCCTCGGTCTGCACCAGGCCCGGCACGTAGAGCGGCTCGAACGAGCGCAGCGCGGTGGTCTCCTGCTCGATGCCGGCCCAGTCGCGGAACCACGGCACCACGGCCTCCCGGCTGATCCGCCGCTGGATGCGTTCGAACCGACCGTCGACCCCGAACACGGCGTCACACCGGCGGGCGAAGTCCAGACTTGGCCGGCGCTCGGATGTCTCCACCTTGGCGACCAGCGCCCCGGAATAGCTCAACGCCTCGGCCAGCGCCGCCTGCGACATCCCGTTGGCGGCCCGGGCCAGTCGCAGCTCCTCGGCGAAGTGCTCCAGCATGGACGAACCTTCCACGGACAACCCCCGTACATTCCCGTACCGTGCCGGGCCGATCGCCGTACGCGCTGGTCGTCGGCGTGCGGAACCTCCCACCGTAGTCGGATCCTCACCAGACTGTCACGCAGCGGAACCGCTCACGGGATCCAGACGGCGGGCGGAACCAGGCCGGGAGCGCCCCGTGACCCCCGATCCGGGGCGCTCCCACCCACCCGATGGAGGTTCGCTCGTGCGACTGACCTGGTCGGCTCATCACAGCGGCGGGCACTGATGCCGCGGTACCGCCCGCACGTGGCGGCACGCCCGTCCTGGCGCTGCCGGGTCTGCGGCGCGGCGTGGCCCTGCTCGCCGGCCCGGCTGGCGCTGCTCGGCGAGTACCGCGAGGACCGGATCGGCCTGCTCATCTACCTCGCCGCGTTGCTCTACGAGGCGGCCGGGGATCTCGCCGGACAGGCCGGTCAGGACCGGCTGACCGATCGATTCATCACCTGGGCCAGAGCCCGTTGAGCGTGATCGTTGGCAGCTCAGCGTGCTCGATACGCGGGAACGGTTGTTGCTGAGCTGCCAACGATCGGACCCGCGAACCGTCAACGATCGGGCCTGTGGTCTGCGCGCGGTCAGGCCGGTCGGTACGCGCGGACCAGCGCCTGCACGGCGTAACCGAGCAGCAGCAGTCCCGCGCCAACGCCCACCACCAGACCGGCGGAGACCGCCGAGGCGAGGCCGGTGACGAGACCCGCCACCGCCACCAGGCACAGCGCGGCACCGAGCGGGCGAAGCAGCGGGTCCCGCAGAAGCGGGGCGAGCGGGAAGAAGTGCAGACCGACCACCAGGCAGACCAGCACGGGAACGTACTCGGACCAGTTGGCCGCTACCAGCACCGCGGCACCCAGCCCGGCGGCGGCGAACTCGGCCCCGACGATGAGCAGGTACGGGCGGTCGGCGGCCCGGTCCCGGGGGCTGCCGGCCCGCCGCAGTCGGGAGGACAGCACACCGCCCAGCGCGGCGGTGAGCAGCGCGACGATGCTGCCCACCACGAGCAGGGCACGCAGCGGCTGCTCCGCCGCCGGGACACTGAACCAGACCATCGCGAAGATGCCCAGGTAGACGGCGGTCAGCCCGGCCTGACGTCGGTTGGCGGCCACCAGATCAGACATGAAACTCCCCCGTGCTACGACAGATCGGCGGTCACCCTACGACGTTCCCGTCGACTTGTCGCCCGCGTTCCACCCAGTCGTCAGGGCCCCGCCCGCGGCCTGGCGCTCTCGGGCTCCAGCTCCCTGATCGACTCGGGTTTCAGGAAATCGGGCTGCCCGCTCGGCCGTATTACCCCGACTTCCAGGAAGCCGAGTCGATCAAGCGGGATCCGGGGCGACACGAAGCCGAGTCGATCAAGCGGGGTCCGGGGCGACACGCCGACGATGTCGCGGGCTGAGCCGTCAACGGTCCTCTTGGCCCGTCAGTCGACCAGGGTGCGGCCGGTCAGGTGCAGGAAGACGTCCTCCAGGCCGCTGCGCCGGACCAGCACGTTCGCCGGCTGGAGCCCCAGCGCGGTGACCTCGGCGACCGCCGCGTCGCCGTCGGGCACGTAGAGCAGGACCCGGTCGGGCAACACCTCGACCCGCTCCCCCAGCCCGTCGAGCTTGCCGGCGAACGGTTCCTGCGACTCGGCGGCGAAGCGCAGCTCGACCACCTCACGGGTCGAGTGCTGCTCGATCAGCGCCCGGGGCGAGCCCTCCGCGACGATCCGGCCGCCGTCCATCACCACCAGGCGGTCGCAGAGCTGCTCGGCCTCGTCCATGTAGTGCGTGGTGAGCACCAACGTGACGCCCTGCTGCTTGAGCCGGAACAGCCGCTCCCACACCAGGTGCCGGGCCTGCGGGTCGAGCCCGGTGGTCGGCTCGTCGAGCAGCACGATCTCCGGATCGTTCACCAGCGCGCGGGCGATGGTCAGCCGACGCTTCATCCCACCGGACAGCGGCTCGACCTTGCTGTCGGCCCGTTCGGTGAGCTGGACGAAGTCGAGCAGCTCGGCGGCGCGCTCCCGGGCCGCCCGCCGGGAGATGCCGAAGTAACGGGCGTAGACAGTGAGATTTTCCCGGACGGTCAGCTCCGGATCGAGATTGTCCAGCTGGGGGCACACCCCGAGCCGCGCCCGGATCGCCGGCCCGTCAGCCACCGGATCCATGTCGAGGATGCGCAACTCACCCCCGCTGGGTGGGGAGATGCAGCCGACCATCCGCATGGTGGACGACTTGCCCGCGCCGTTGGGCCCGAGGAAGCCGAACGCCTCACCCGGCAGCACCTCGACGTCGATGCCGTCCACGGCGGTGAAATCGCCGAACCGCTTCACCAGCCCGCGAGCCTGAATCAGTGGTCGCTCCGAAGTCACCGCCCGACCCTAACCGCCGGGTCCGACACCCCTCCACGCAAATATTCGCCGGCGACCGGCCGGCCGTCGACATGCCGATACCGCCGACGGCGAAACACCGATCAATGCCCCACCGGTCAGCTGATCGACGTGTATCGTCCTCTCGTGTCGCCCATCAGCTCCCCCGATGGTTCGCCGTCACCTGCGCGACCAGCCAACTCTCCCGTTGATGGGCCCGCAGCGACGCCCGACGGCGGGCCACCCCGACCAAGGTCGGGAGCCGACCCGGCAGAGCCCGACAGCGCCCACCCGCCCAACCCCACCACCCTCGCAACCGAGCCCGACCCGACCGAGCCCGGCACCACGACCGAGCCCGGCAGCACAAGCGGGCCCGGCACCACAAGCGAGCCTGGTGCCGCCGAGCGGGCGACTCGGGACCTGGCCGCCCAGTTCGAGGACGAGAAACCGGGACGGGTGCTCTCCGGGCCGGCGGGCCTGCTCCTCACCGCGGCGGCGCTGGCGGTCGGCGCTCTCGCCCTGTGGCAGGTGTTCCGCCCTCTGTCGCAGGGCAGCAAGTATTACCTGATCATCTTCCTGGCCGGCGTACTCCCGCTGGTCTTCCTCGCCTACCCGGCCGACCTGCGGCTGCCGGCCCGCCTACGCTTCTGGCGACGAGGCACCAGTCGCGACGGGGCCACCGACAGCGACAGGGGCACCCCGGCACTCGTGTCGTCGGGGCCCACAGTGACCGACTGGGCTCTGGTCGTCCTGGCGGTCGCCGCCTGTCTCTACCCCGTCCTGCCGATCCGGATCGGCAGCGGTGGCGGCGGCTACAACGCGTTCCTCGACCGGCAGGGTCTGCTGACGCCGACGGATCTGGTGTTCGGCACCATCCTGCTGCTTCTGCTGCTGGAAGCGTGTCGACGTGCCACCGGTTGGATCCTGCCGGCGGTCTGCCTGCTGTTCCTCGGCTACGGCTACTACGGCGGGTTGTTGCCGCAGTCCTGGCCGGTCGCGCACGCCGGGCTCGACTTCAGTCAACTGGTCGACGCGTTCTACAACTCCGACAGCGGCTTCTACGGCACGCCACTCGACGTGGCCGCCTCGTACATCGTGCTGTTCACCATCTACGGCGCGGTGCTGGAGTTGTCCGGGGCCGGGCGGTTCTTCGTCGAGTTGTCGGCGGCGGCGTTCCGTCGCTCGCGTACCGCCGCCGGCCGGACGGCGGTGGCCTCGGGTTTCCTGCTCGGCACCGTCTCCGGTTCCGGGGCGGCGACGACGGTGAGCATCGGTGCGGTCACCTGGCCGCTGCTGCGCCGCGCCGGTTACCCGCCGGAGCGGGCCGGCGGCATGCTGGCCGCGGCCGGGGTGGGCGCCATCCTGTCCCCGCCCACACTGGGCGCGGCGGCGTTCATCATCGCCGAGTACCTGGGCGTCTCGTACCTTCAGGTGCTGGGCTGGGCGACGGTGCCGACGGTGCTCTACTACCTCGGCATCCTGCTCGCCGTGGAGATCGACGCGCGCCGGTCCGGCGTACGCCCCGTGGTGATCGACGTCGGCTCGCCCTGGCGGCTGCTGGCCCGGTTCGGGTACCACTTCGCCTCACTGATCGCCATCATCGTCCTCCTCGCGGTCGGCGTGTCCGCGACGAGGGCTGTCGTCTACGCCATCGTGCTCACCGTCGCGTTGTCCTTCCTGGCCCCCAGGAACGAGGACCGCGCGCACCGACTCACCCCGGGCCGGCTGGTGACAGCGCTCGTCACCGGCGTACGCGGCGTCCTCGCCGTCACGGCGGTCTGCGCCGCCGCCGGCATCATCACGGCGACCACGACGAAGACCGGCCTCGGACCGCAGGCGGCGGCGTTGCTGATCGGTGGGGCGCAGGCGGCCACGTCGGACCCGACGCTGGTGCTGGTGCTCACCGCGCTGCTCGCCGCCGTCGCGCTCAGCCTGCTGGGCCTGGCCGTGCCGGTCACCGCGTCGTTCGTGATCGGTTGGGTGATCGTCGGTCCGGCCCTGCTCGACCTGGGCGTCACCGCGCCGGCGGCGGCGATGTTCGTCTTCTACTTCGCGGTGCTGTCCGAGGTGTCCCCACCGACCGCGCTCGCCGCGGTGGCCGCCGCCGCTGTCACCGGCGGCCGGCTGGTGCCGACCATGTGGCAGACCCTGCGGTACGCGCTGCCGGCGTACCTGACTCCGATCGCGTTCGTCATCACGCCGGCCGGGCTCGGTCTGCTCGGCATCGGTGGCGTCCAGCGGATCGCCTTCGCCGCCGGAGTCACAGCGCTCAGCGTGGCGGTGCTCGCCGTCGCCGCCGGTGGCTGGCTGCCCGGCGTGGGCCCGGCCGGCGCCCCGGAACGGGTACTGGGCGCCCTCGCCGGTGTCACATTGCTCTGGCTCGAACCAGTGCCGGTCACTGTCGGCGCGGCACTGGCCGTCGTCGCGGCGGCGGGCGTGTTCATCCGACGCGGCGCCGCCGGCCGGTCATCGTCCAATCCTGTGGAGGAACAACTGTGAGACGAATCGACGTACGGCTCTCGGCGGGCCTGAGCGTGCTCGCCCTCGTCACTGTTGGTGCCGCGGGTTGCGGAGGTCAGCAGGGCGGCGCGGCGACTGACGACGCGGCCAGTGCTGTGACGTGCGAGGTGACCCGGGAGACCCGCGTCGGCATCGCCACCGGCAACGCGACAGGTGTCTACTACGTGGTCGGCAACGCCCTGGCCGGGCAGTTGTCCGGGGCGACCGGCGGCAAGCTCACCGGCACCGCCGCCGAGACCGGCGCGTCGGTGCAGAACGTCGAACAACTGGTCGGTGGCCAGTACGACGTGGCGTTCTCGCTGTTCGACACGGCTGTCAACGCGGTGGAGGGCAAGGGCAGCTTCACCGCGCCACAGCCGGTGGAGGCGCTGACCCGCATCTACGACAACTACACCCAGGTGGTGGTCCGCAACGACTCCGGGATCACCTCGGTGGCCGACATGCGGGGCAAGCGGATCTCCACCGGTTCACCGAAGTCCGGCACTGAGGTGATCGCCAACCGGCTGTTGGAGGCCGCCGGCCTCGACCCGGCCAAGGACATCCGGGCGCAGCGACTCGACCTGACCAAGACTGTCGAGGGGATCAAGGACGGCAGCGTCGACGGCTTCTTCTGGTCCGGTGGTCTGCCCACCGGTGGCCTCACCGACCTGTTCACCACTGCCGGCGACACTGTGAAGTTCGTCGACGTCTCACCGTTGCTGCCGAAGATGACGGCGTTGAGCCCCGGCTATCAGGAAGGCACGATCGGACGGGACGCGTACCGGACGGCGACCGACACCCCGACCATCGTCGTGCCCAACGTCCTGTTGGTGCGCAAGGACCTGGACGCCAACGTCGCCTGCGCGATCACCCGCACAGTGTTCGAGAAGCGCGACGCTCTGGCCCAGGCCAACCCGGCGGCGAAGGGCATCTCGCTGGAAAAGGCCCGCAGGACCCTGCCGGTGCCGCTGCACCGCGGCGCGGAGAAGGCGCTGAACGACCTGGGGGCGAAATGACCCGCCGGTCAGACGTCGGCCGGCGCGGTGGCGGCGCGGGCCACACCCACCAGCCGGTCGGTCTCGGCGAGCACTGCCTCGTCGTCAGCCGGAGTGCCGGGGTCGAGTCGGACCGTCCAGGTCAGACCGTCGACCCCGGCCACGCGCCGGGCCGCGACCCGCGCCGCGCCGCCGGGCACCGGCTGGTGCTCGGTGTACGCGACCGAACGGGTCACCCGGGCCCGCACCTGGTGCGGCAACTCCCCCGGGTCGAGCAGCAGGTACGTCTCAGCCGGACCGTCGGCGACCACCTTGTAGCCGTCCCGCTCGACGAGTGGCTCGGCGGGGGTGACCGTCAGCTCCCGGCCGGACCAGACCGCCTTGAGGATGCTGTGCCACCCGAACCGGTGCCCCCGACCGGGCAACCACAACCCGAGGTTGGTGGCGACCACAACCCCGTCGCCCTCGCCGTTGCCGGCGGCGGCCCAGGCCAACACCCGCTCGTCGGCGGCCAGCGGCGGCCGGTCGGCCGGCGGCAGCTTCGGCTTGCGGCTGAACAGTCCCATCTAGAGGCCTCCCGCAGCCTGCTCGCGCAACGCCCGGGCGTGCTGCTCCAGGGACAGCAGCTCACCGAAGGCGGCGAAGTACTCGTCCTTGTTGTTGACCGGGTTGATCCGCTGGATGCGTGACTTGAGGTCCCGGACCCGGGAGGTCACCGACCCGAACTGCACCCGGGCCATGGTGATCGACACGTAGCGCGGGTCCGGTTCGCCGTCGATCCGCAGTGGTTCGACGGCCATCTCACCGACGAGCGCCGCGGCCGCCAGGTCGTCGCAGGCGTCGCGGACCGACTCGATCCAGACCGCGCCGCCGGTCGCCGACGCGGCGCCGCCGGCCGCCGCGATGGCAGTACGCACCGCGACGTGCACCGGGTGGCGGTATTCGGTGGCCTCGACCGCGTCGAACATCGGCCCGGCCAGAACCGGTTGCTGGAGGGCGAGTTTGAGCGCCTCCCGTTCGACCATCGACTGCGGGCTGTCCACCGCCGGCTCGGGGCGGGCCGAGGTTGGCCGGGCCGCGGGGGTGGCCTCGCGGGTGTTGGACGGCGCGGCGTTGCCGGCGGCGAGCACCGCCCGCTGCACCGGCTCGATCTCCATGCCGAGGTCCATGGCGAGCTTGCGGACGTACTCCGGGCGCTTCTCCCGGTCCTTCAGGCGCGCGACCAGCGGCGCGGCGTGGCGCATCGCCTCGACCCGGCCGTCGACGGTGTCCAGGTCGAAGCGGCTGATCACGTGTCGCAGCGCGAAGTCGACGAGCGGCTCGCGGCGGGCGACCAGGTCACGCACCGCCAGGTCGCCCTTGGCCAGCCGCAGGTCGCACGGGTCCATGTTGTCCGGGCTGACCGCTATGAACGTGCGCCCGACGAAGCGCTGGTCGTCTTCGAAGGCGCGCAGCGCGGCCTTCTGACCGGCGGCGTCGCCGTCGAAGGTGAAGATGATCTCGCCGGCCACCTCGTCGCTGTCGAACAGGAGCCGACGCAGGACGGAGATGTGGTCCGCGGCGAAGGCGGTGCCACAGGTCGCCACCGCCGTGGTCACCCCGGCCAGGTGACAGGCCATCACGTCGGTGTAACCCTCGACGATCACCGCCCGACCCTGCTTGGCGATCTCCCGCTTGGCCTGGTCGATGCCGTAGAGCACGTGCGACTTCTTGTAGATCGGCGTCTCGGGGGTGTTCAGGTACTTCGGGCCGTCGTCGTCGTCGAAGAGCTTGCGCGCGCCGAAGCCGATCACGTCGCCGGCGAGGTCGCGGATCGGCCAGAGCAGCCGACGACGGAACCGGTCGATCAGGGTGCCGGAACGGGATTCCCGGGACAGCCCGGCGGTGACCAGCTCCTGGTGGGTGAAGCCCTGCTGGCGCAGGTGCTTGGTGAGCGGGTCCCAACCCTCGGGCGCGAAGCCACAGCCGTAGCGCTCGGCGGCGGCCCTGTCGAAGCCCCGTCGCGCCAGGAACTCCCGTGCCGGCCGGGCGCCGGCGGTGCTCAGTTGCGCGCTGTAGAACTGCACGGCGGCGGCGTGCGCGGCGACCAGGCGCTGCCGCTGGCCCTGCTGCGGGCGGGGACGCGGGGTGCCCTTGTCGTCCTCGATGTAGCGCAGTTGGATGCCGGCGCGGCCGGCGAGCCGCTCGACGGACTCCACGAAGCTGAGGTGGTCGGCGTCCATCAGGAACTTGATCGCGTCGCCGCCGGCCCCGCAGCCGAAGCAGTACCAGACGTTGCGGGCCGGGGACACGTTGAACGACGGACTCTTCTCGTCGTGGAACGGGCACAGACCCTTGAGGTTGCCGCCGCCGGCGGACTTCAGGGTGACCGTCTCGGAGATCACATCCCCGATCGAGGTGCGTTCCCGGACCAGTGCGATGTCCTCGTCCCGGATCCGCCCAGCCATGCGCCACCCCCTCGCCGTACATCCTGCCCTGCCGGACCGACGACACGCCGGCCGGGGGACACCGGTGTGGCGGCGACCGCTGCCGGCTCGGCGGTTCCGGCACGCAGGCCAGGTCCGCACGGGGACCATGACCAGATGCGCCGGGTACGGAGCCAAGCCCCCCGCCTGCCGAGATGGCTGGCCGATCGGATGGGGCTACCCGGGCAGACCCCGCAGACGGACGAGGCCGGCCACCGGCACGCCACCTGGCTGGAGCTTTTCCTCGACCTCATCTTCGTGTACGCGCTGGCGGCGGTGGTGGCCCGGCTGGGCAACGAACCGTCGCCGTCGCCGAAGGCCGTGCTGGCCGTGATCGGGCTCTTCGTGGTGATCCAGTGGGCCTGGATGGGGCAGGTCTACTACGACACCCGGTTCGATCCGGACGACGCGCTGCACCGGGTGCTGGTGCTTGTCGCGTTGGTCGGCGCGGGCGCGATGACCCTCGGGGTCGACGAGGTGCCGGAGAGCGTGCTGCTGCCCATCGGGTACCTGATCGTGCGGGGCGTGCTGCTCCTGCTGTACCTGCGCGCCCGCCCCACCAGCCCGATGGCCCGGATGGTCACGACGATCTATCTGATCGGCTTCGGGTCGGGCTGGCTGATCTGGCTGGTGTCGCTGATCGTGCCAACCGAGCTGCGGCCCGTCCTCTGGATCGTCGCGATGGTGATCGAGCTGGCCACGCCCTGGGTCGGGGTGCGCTGGCTCAACCGCTGGCCGGTGGACAACAGGCATCTGCCGGAACGGATCGGCCAGTTCACCATCATCGTGCTGGGTAGCGCGCTGGCCAGCCTGCTCTTCGCCGTGCCGGACCATCCTCCGCCACACATGATCCTCACCGCCGCGTTGGCCTTCCTCATCCCGGCGGCCGTCTGGTGGGTCTACACCACATTCGTCACCACCCGCCTCCTTCAGCGACGGCTACGTGGCGGGCAGGCGTACAGCTACCTGCACATTCCGCTCGGCGGTGCGCTCCTGCTGCTCGGTTGGGCGCTCGGGCAGGTGGTCCGACTGGTCGACGACAACGCCAACCGGCTGCCGCTGGAGCTGCGGCTGCTGCTGGGCGCCTCGATGGTGATCTGGACGGTCTGCGGGCTTGCCCTGTACTGGTTGTGGACCCGACCGAGCGGTGCCCGGTTGGCGATCGCCGCCTACGGGGTGGTCTCGGTCAGTCTGATCACCACGACGGTGCACCAGCCGAGGCTGATGCTGACGCTGCTCTCGCTGGCGGTGGTCGGCTACGCCGTCCTGCTCAGCCGACGCCTCGCCCGGGCCGGTCAGGAGATGACCACCCCCGAGGGATGACCGGCGCTCAGGCAGCCGCGGCCGGCGCCGGAATGGCTGTCTCCTCGGCCGCCACCTGCTGGTTCCAGTCGGCCTTGGTGGAGCGCCAGCCCTCGTCGTCCATGCCGCGCCGCCAGTAGCCGGAGATGGAGAGCCGGTCCAGCGGTACGCCCCGCTCGCCGCGCAGCAACCGGCGCAACTCCCGGACGAAGGCGGCCTCGCCGTGCACGAACGCGTGCACCTGGCCGGCCGGGAACTCCAGTGCCCGAACCGCCTCGACCAGCGCCTCGCCCACCGGGCGTTCGCCACGATGCAGCCAGGTCAGCTCGACCGCCCCGGGGCTGAGCAGCTTCTGCTCCTCCGCCGGGTCGGCGACCTCCACGAAGACGTGGGCCGGGGCGCCCAGCGGGAGGCGCTCCAGCGCGGCGGCGATCGCCGGCAGGGCGCTCTCGTCACCGACCAGCAGGTGCCAGTCCGCCTCCGGACTCGGGGCGTACGCGCCGCCGGGGCCGACGAAGTGCACCGGGTCGCCGGGACGCAGCGCGGCGGCCCACGGGCCGGCCAACCCCTCGTCGCCGTGGTGCACCACGTCGACGGTCAGCTCCCCGGACAGCGGATCCCAGCGCCGCACCGTGTACGCGCGCAGCCGGGGCCACTGCTCCCGGGGCAGGTCCCGGCGGATCGCGGCGAGGTCCAGCGGCTGCGGGTACGCGACGCCCTGCTGCGGGAACACCACCTTGATGTAGTGGTCGGTGAACTCGCCCACCGGTAGGCCGACCAGTTCGTCCCCACCGAGGACGAGCCGGATCAGGTGCGGGGTGGGCCGCTCGGTGCGCAGCACCTGGGCCGAGGTGACGTTCCTGGAGCGTTCCGTCATGTCAGTTAGGCTAGCCTAAGCTGGCTCGTGCGCGGTCGGGGGTGTCCCCTTGCCGACCAGGCGGGTGTGCCAGGTCACCGCCGCCGGGTCGGTGAGCGAGGCGACCTGGTCGATCACCACCCGCAGTCTGGCCCGGTCGTCCGGGGCGGCCCGCCACAACGGGGCGAAGATCGGATCGAGCCCTTCCGGGGCACACCGGACCAGCGCGGCGACCAACTCCGCCAGCATCGTCCGCTGCCGCTCGTAGCGGCCCCGGAAGCCACTGCGACGCATCACGTACCGCAGCGCGATGCCCTTGAGCAGCGCACACTGCGCGCGTACCAGCCGGGGCACCACCAGATCGGCGGCGTAGCGGCGGTGCGGGCCCGGACCGAAGCGTTCCTCCGTCGCCGCCACCGCCGCGGACACGAACAGCCCGGTCACCCCGCTGGTGGTGGCCTTCAACGCAACCTGCGCGCGATGGCTGCCGTCGTACCCGGTGAACGGGGCGAGCAGCGGACCGGCCAGCAGGTCGACGAGCACCTCGGCCAGGTCCGCCGCGGACTCCCCGGAGTAGGCGGCGGCCACGTCGGCGCAGAGCGCGGCCCGCTCGTCGGCGTCGGTGAGCAGCCTGTGCAACGTGACGTAACCACCGTGGATGCCGTCCTCCACGTCGTGCACCGAGTACGCGACGTCGTCGGCCCAGTCCATCACCTGGGCCTCCAGGCAGCGCCGGTCGCCGGGCGCGCCAGCCCGGATCCAGTCGAAGACAGCGGCGTCGTCGGCGTACACCCCGAACTTGCGCTCCCCCGGCCGGCGCGGCCAGGGGTACTTGCCGATCGCGTCGAGCGACGCCCGGGTCAGGTTCAACCCGGCGGACGAGCCGTCCGGGGCGAGCACCTTCGCCTCCAGGCGGGTCAACACCCGCAGGGTCTGCGCGTTGCCCTCGAAACCACCGCACGGCGTGGCGAGCAGGTCCAGCGCAGCCTCGCCGTTGTGCCCGAACGGCGGGTGCCCGAGGTCGTGCGCGAGCCCCGCCACGTCCACCACGTCCGGGTCACAGCCCAGCCGGGCACCCATCTCCCGGGCGATCTGGGCCACCTCCAACGAGTGCGTCAGCCGCGTACGCAGGAAGTCGTCGGTGCCGGCGGTGTGCACCTGGGTCTTGGTGGCCAGCCGGCGAAACGCCGCCGAGTGCAGCACCCGGGCCCGATCGCGCTCGTACGGCGACCGGCGATGCCCGGTGTCCTTCGGGGGCTCCTCGACCAACCGCGATTCCGCCGCCCCCGGCTCAGTTCTCACGCAGCCGCCGTTGTCCGCGACTGCGGGGCTCGCAACACCGGCTCACTCCTCGCGTTCACGCAGTACGCAGAACTCGTTGCCCTCGGGGTCGGCCAGCACCGTCCACTCGACGTCGCCCTGACCGATGTCGACGTGCCGGGCGCCCATGTCGACCAGACGCTCGACCTCGGCTTCCTGGTTGGCGGGGCGCAGGTCGAGGTGCAGCCGGTTCTTGCGCTCCTTGCCCTCGGCCACCGGGCCGAAGAACAGGGCGGGCAACTGGTCTGGGGACTGGCGGATCTCCACCCCGCTCGGAGTCTCGGTGACCACCTGATAGCCGAGCGCCTCGGCCCACCAACGGGCCAGTCGGGCCGGATCGCGGGCGTCGACAGTCAGGCTCTCCCAGACACTGGTCATGCAGTCACCTCTTCCCGTTCGACGCGGCGCCCAATCGGCCGTGTGCGAGCGGACCAAGATTACGCCCGCCACCACTGCTCGACCCGCCCACGACGCATCGACGAAGGGCACACAACCACCGATTGGCCCGCAGTTGCCAACCGATTGCCGAGGGTTACGGGCTCGCGGCCGGAAGTCGCCACCGGTAGCGTTCCCAGCGCGGAACGTGACCAGCCGACTGACACGCAGAGCCCGACGGTGAGGGGTAACGCTCGTGGACGCAGACACGGTGATGGGAACGGAGCTACGCGGGCTGCGCCAGCGCCGACCCGACATCGCCGGCACGGTGCTCGCCGGCACCGACGGCCTGCTCATCTCCAGCGACCTGCCCAGCACCGACGCCACCCATCTCGCCGCGCTCGCCGCCGCGAGTTTCGGGCTCGGTCACCGGGTGGCCGACACCGTCCGGCAGGGCGAGTTCCGGGAATCGGTGGTGTGCACCACCGCCGGCTGCGTGGTCACCTACCCGGCCGGGCGCAGCGCCCTGCTGACCCTCGTCACAGTCTCGGCGGCGGGCGACCTGGAGGCGCTGCACGAGGAGGCGCGGGCGGTGGCCCGTCGGGCGGGGTCGTTCCTGGACGTTCGCGGCGCAGGCATCGGCGCGACCTCCGTACCGGACGCGCACGCCCCGCTGGCCACGCGTACCCCGATGGCGACCCTGCCGACGCAGTTGCGCCGCTCGTCCCGACCCACCTGGCGTCGTCCGCCGATCTGAGCGTCGGCGGCGGCCGGGTGACCAGGCCGCCGCCGACGTGCGTCAGCGGCTGTCCGACCCGCCGGTCTCCACTACCGCCCGACCGGCCTCCAGCCGGGCCACCGGCACCCGGAACGGCGAACAGGACACGTAGTCCAGGCCGACCTCGTGGAAGAAGTGCACCGAGTCCGGGTCGCCACCGTGCTCACCGCAGACACCGAGCTTCAGACCGGGCCGGGCGGCCCGACCCTCCTCGGCGGCGATCCGCACCAGCCGACCGACGCCGTCGCGGTCGATCGACTCGAACGGCGAGATGCCGAAGATGCCCAACTCCAGGTAGCGCCAGAAGAACGCGCCCTCGACGTCGTCGCGGGAGAAGCCCCAGCCCATCTGCGTCAGGTCGTTGGTGCCGAACGAGAAGAACTCGGCGGCCTCGGCGATCTGCCCGGCGGTCAGCGCCGCCCGGGGCACCTCGATCATGGTGCCGATCAGGACCTCGACGCCGCTGTCCCCGACCACCTCGGCAATGATCTTCTCGGCCTCGGCGCGAACCGTCTCCAGCTCCTGCACCGCGCCGACCAGCGGCACCATGATCTCCGGTTTGGCCACGCCCCCGTTGCGGGCGCAACTGACCGCCGCCTCGGCGATGGCGCGGACCTGCATCGCGAACAGGCCGGGGATGACCAGCCCGAGGCGTACACCCCGCAGCCCGAGCATCGGGTTCTCCTCGTGCATCCGCCGGACGGCGGCGAGCAGCGCCTCCTCCTTGGCCACGTCCTCGCCGCGTTCCTGCGCGACAGCCACGTTGACGGCGAGCTGCTCCAGCGGCGGCAGGAACTCGTGCAATGGTGGATCGATGAGCCGGACGGTGACCGGCAGGCCGTCCATCTCGCGGAAGATCTCCTCGAAGTCGGCCCGCTGCAACGGCAGCAGCGCCGCCAGCGCCGCCTCCCGCTCGCCCGGGGCCCGGGCCAGGATCAGCCGCTCGACCAGCTCCCGGCGGTCACCGAGGAACATGTGCTCGGTGCGGCACAGCCCGATGCCCTCGGCGCCGAAGCGCCGGGCCCGGGCCGCGTCCGCGCCGGTGTCGGCGTTCGTGCGGACCGCCAGCCGCCGCTTCCCGTCGGCGTGCGTCATGATCCGGTGTACGGCCCGGACCAGCGCGTTGTCGATGTGCTCGGGGTCGAGGCTGCCCTCGAAGTACTGCACGACCTCGGAGGGCATGACCGGCACCTCGCCGAGGTAGACCTTGCCGGTGGTGCCGTCGATGGACACCACATCGCCCTCGGTGACGGTCTGCCCGGCCACCGTGAACCGCTTCGCCGGCACGTTCACCTCGATCTCGTCGGCACCGGAGACACAGGTCTTGCCCATGCCTCGGGCCACCACAGCGGCGTGGCTGGTCTTGCCGCCGCGCGAGGTGAGGATGCCCTTCGCGGCGATCATGCCGTTCAGGTCGTCCGGGTTGGTCTCCCGGCGCACCAGGATCACCGACTCGCCCTCGGCGGCCAGCTCGACGGCTCGGGCGGAGGTGAAGACCACTTTGCCGGACGCCGCGCCTGGCGATGCGCCGATGCCCTTGGCGACCGGTTGGAACTCGTGGTCGAGCTGGAAGCGCGGGAACATCAGCTGGGCCAGTTGCGCGCCGTTGACCCGGTGCAGCGCCTCGTCCAGGTCGATCAGACCCTCGTCGACGAGTTGCCCGGCGATGACGAACGCCGCGGCGGCGGTGCGCTTGCCGACCCGGGTCTGCAACATCCACAGCTTGCCGCGTTCGATGGTGAACTCGATGTCGCAGAGGTCCTTGTAGTGCTCCTCCAGCCGGGCCATGATGCCGAGCAGCTCGTCGTAGGAGGCCTTGTCGAGCTGCTCCAACTCCTGCAACGGCACTGTGTTGCGGATGCCGGCGACCACGTCCTCGCCCTGGGCGTTGGCAAGGTAGTCGCCGTAGATGCCCTGCGCGCCGCTGGCCGGGTCACGGGTGAACGCGACCCCGGTGCCGGAATCCGGGCCGAGGTTGCCGAAGACCATCGTCACCACGTTGACAGCGGTGCCCAGGTCGGCCGGGATGCGCTCCTGGCGGCGGTAGAGCACAGCGCGCTCGGCGTTCCACGACTCGAAGACCGCCCGGATGGCCAGGTCGAGCTGTTCGCGTGGCTGCTGCGGGAACTCCCGACCAGTGTGCTTCAAGAAGATCTTCTTGTACGCGTCGACCAGCCCACGCAGGTCGTCGGCGTCCAGATCCAGGTCGTTGTGGGTGCCCTTGGCGTGCTTGGCGTCGTCGAGCGCGTGCTCGAACTCCTCGCCCGGCACCTCGCAGACGGTCTTGCCGAACATCTGGATGAGTCGCCGGTAGGAGTCCCAGGCGAACCTGTCGTTCTGACCGGCCTGGGCGGAGAGCCCGACCACGCTCTGGTCGTTGAGACCGACGTTGAGGACGGTCTCCATCATGCCGGGCATGGAGAACTTGGCACCGGAGCGGACCGAGACCAGCAGCGGGTCCTGCGGGTCACCGAGGCGCTTGCCCATCGCGCGCTCCAGCGATTCCAGGTGCGCCTCGATCTGACCGGCGAGCCCGTCCGGCTCCCGCCCCGTCGCGAGGTACGCCTGACACGCCTCGGTGGTGATGGTGAAGCCGGGCGGAACGGGCAGGCCCAGGTTGGTCATCTCGGCGAGGTTTGCCCCCTTGCCGCCGAGCAGTTCCTTGAGCTCCTTGTTGCCTTCGGAGAAGTCGTAGACGTACTTGTGATCGACGGTCTCTTGCGCTGCCACCAGAGCCTCCACAACACACGCGCCGGATTGACACTTAACGAAGGTTCAGTTTTCTTCTTCCCCGGGACGGACCACCGGTAATCCCGGGGTCAACGTCGATCGGTGGGCGAAGGTTAAGCGAACATCGAGTGACCTGGGACCGTTCGGTGACAATTGGCACAGCCATCACGACTATCCGTGTTCGTACCGGTTTTTGGGAACGCTTCCATGCGCACCATCACGCATCCCGGCCGAGCGTCGTACGCTTGACGACACGCCAGCCGGTGAACCTCACTTTTGCCATAACCGACGCGAATACACCCCCGGAGTCGCCGCCGTGTCGACCATCCCCTCCCCCGGCCCCACCGCCGTCCCCGTGCCGCTGTCGGCGGGGGAACCCGACGCGGCCATGCTGGCCCGCACCGCCGAGCAGACCGCTGGCACGTTGCTCGCCGCGGCGGCCCCGCACCGGCTGGCCGATGTCGTTCCCGCCCCAGGGCAGGTCCAGCCGGACCCGACCGCCGACTGGGTGCTCACGGCCGAAGCGGTAATCGTGTCCAGCGCCGACCCCGCCGCGTTGGCGGTCGCCGAGCAGCTCGCCCAGCTCCTGCGTCCGGCCACCGGCTACCCGCTGCCGGTCACCGACGCCACCGCGCCGGAGCCCGCCGGCGGCATCGCGCTGGTGCTCGACGACAGCGCCGACCTCGGCGCGGAGGGCTACCGCCTCGACATCGCCACCGACGGGGCACGCGTCACCGCCGCCACCGCCGCCGGCCTCTTCTACGGCCTACAGACGCTGCGTCAACTGTTGCCGGCGGCGATCGAGAGTCCGACCCCGGTCACCGAACGCTGGGCGCTGCCCGGCGGGACCATCACCGACGCACCCCGGTTCCCCTACCGGGGCGCGATGCTCGACGTCGCACGGCACTTCTTCGCCGTCGAGGACGTGCTGCGGGTGGTCGACCACCTGGCCCGCTACAAGCTCAACCACCTGCATCTGCACCTCACCGACGACCAGGGCTGGCGGATCGCCGTCGACTCCTGGCCGAAGCTGACCACCATCGGCGGGACGACCGAGGTTGGCGGCGGCCCTGGCGGGCACTACACGAAGGCCGACTACGCGCGGATCGTCTCCTACGCGGCCGCCCGCCACATCACCGTCGTCCCGGAGATCGACCTCCCGGGGCACACCAACTCGGCGCTGGTCGCGTACCCGGAGCTGGCACCGGACAAGATCGCACCGCCGCCGTACACCGGCACCGAGGTCGGCTTCAGCTACGTCGACCCGGCCGACGAGCGCACGTACGACTTCGTCGCCGACGTGCTGCGCGAGGTGGCCGCGCTCACCCCCGGCCCCTGGCTGCACATCGGCGGTGACGAGGCGTTCAAGGTCAAGGGCGAGGTCTACACCGGTTTCGTCGAGCGGGTCCAGCGCATCGTGGCCGACCTTGGCAAGACCGTCGTCGGCTGGCACCAGCTCGCGCCGGCCGCCCACCTCGACGGGCGGGTCCTGCAGTGGTGGGGCACGAACGGCGAAGACCCCACCACAGCCGACGCCGTACGCCGGGGCGCCCGACTGATCGTCTCTCCCGGCAACCACGCCTACCTGGACATGAAGTACGCCCCGGACACCCCGATCGGGCACGACTGGGCCGGCCTCATCGACGTACGAAAGGCGTACGACTGGGACCCGGGCACGCACGTCGCCGACGTACCCGCCGAGGCGGTTCTCGGTGTGGAGGCCCCGCTCTGGACCGAGTCGGTCACCTCGCTGGCCGACATCGAACTCCTGCTCCTGCCCCGCCTCCCGGCCATCGCCGAGTTGGGCTGGTCCACCCGGGCGACCCACGACTGGGCCGACTTCCGCTACCGCCTGGCCGGCCAGGGCCCGCGTTGGACGACGGCCGGGATCACCTTCCACCGCGCGCCCGAGATCCCCTGGCCGACCGCACCAACCATCCCGACACAGCGCACCATGCCCCAACCCGACACCGCCACCCCCTGACCCCCGCGTTAGGCCCGCACCCGGCCCCCGCCCCCTCGATCAGGCCGGTCCGGGTGCACGAACGGCACAGATCCGGGTGCACGAACGGCACAGACGGCGTGATCCACTCGCGTTTCATGAAGTCGGGGTATCCACGGCAGCCGGACACCGCCTTTTCCGTGAACCCGAGTGGATGACGTCGTGTGGGCGCCGTG
Organism: Micromonospora sp. NPDC053740; assembly: GCF_040677775.1. NCBI lineage: Bacteria > Bacillati > Actinomycetota > Actinomycetes > Micromonosporales > Micromonosporaceae > Micromonospora > Micromonospora sp. NPDC053740. Next base: position 50,838 of record NZ_JBFASO010000012.1, on the reverse strand, counting down.
TCGGGGTTCGCCGGGCCGACAGGTTGGATGGTTTGTCGGGTTTGATCGTTGGTGTCGGGTGGCCGGGGCCACCCCGGCGGCGGAATCGTGGGCCGGGCCGGGTCGTTATACCTGGCAGACCACCGCAACAGCCCGGCTCAAGGTCCGCCGGCCCCGCCGGGAACACCCGGCCGGCCGCCCCGGTTACATCCCCCGCACAGCCGAGCACCACAACCGCCGGGCATGGCAGCCGCCGGGAACACCCGCCAGGCCGCCCCGGTTGCATCCCCGCACGGCCGAGCACCACAACGGCCGCCCCCCGCAGGTAGGCCAACCCCCGCGGGCAGGAATGACCTGCCACCGCGAACGGTTACACCCTGTCCCGACGCCGACCCCCTCGCTGCGGGTCGCCGGGCAAGAACTTCCCCCGCACCACCACCCACCCCCCGAGGTGGTGCGGGCACACCCCCGATGCAGAGGAGCACGCCATCATGCGTACCGATCTGATCCGTAAGACCACTCTGACCGCCGCCGGCCTCGCCTTCACCGCAGGCACCATCGCCGGCCCCGTCACCACCGCCTTCGCCGCACCCACCACCAAGCCGGCCACCCAAACCCAGACCGACCGCAAGGCCGGCCACGGCGAGCGGGAACTGGGCGTGCGCTACGAAGCCCAGCCGAACTTCTACTACTGCGGCCCCGCCGCCACCCGAAACGCCCTGAGTGTGCAGGGCAAGAACATCAACGTCGACGACATGGCCAAGGAAATGGGCACCACCGAAGCCGGCACCAACTCCATCAACGACATCACCCCCGTCCTGAACAAGGAAACCGGTAAGAACGACGCCTACCGGTCCGTGGAGATCAGCACCCCCGACGCTGACGCCAAGCAGACCGACACGCTGCGCGCCGACATCGTCAAGACCGTTGACGACGGTAGGGCCGTGGTCGCGAACATCGCCGGCACCAGCACCGACACCGACGGTGTGAGCCACTCCTACGAGGGCGGGCACTACATCAGCGTCGTCGGGTACCGCGACAACGGAGACACGGTGAAGATCGCCGACTCCGCCGACCCGAACACCGCCGCCTACTGGATCAGCGTCGAGCACCTCGCCGACTGGATCGCCACCCGCGGCTACGCCACCAGCTGACACCCACCCACACACACGCACACGCCGAAGGGCCGGACCCCCACCACGGGGCCCGGCCCTTCGGCGTGTGCGTGACACCGTCCAGACCACAGCAGGCCCACCCCGCTGGCTGTGTCACGGGTCCTATAGAGCTGATGTCGTAAACGAATCAGGGCCTGACCAGCCGAGCCGAGCGAGTCAGGGCCTGACCGACCGAGCCGAGCGAGTCAGGGCCTGACCGACCGAGCCGAGCAAATCAGGGCCCCGCCGACCGACCCGAACGAATCAGGGCCCCGCCGCCCCAGCCGAGCAAATCAGGGCCCCGCCGACCGAGCCCAACGAACCAGGGCCTGGTCGACCCAGCCGAGCGGGTGATTCGTTCACGACATCAGCTCGATAGGGCGCCGAACTCATATGACCAGCCTCGGCGCCAAGGCCGCCTTCGCAAGGGCTGTTCGCGGGGCGTCTCTGCTCGACCGGGCAGGGGCTCAGCCCCCGGAGTCGTCCATCTCGGCACCCTCGGGGACCGTGTCGTCGTCCCGGCTGGCCAGCCAGCCCTCGGGCAGGAAGACCTTGCCGGGCGAGTTGGTACGCCCGCGCGGCTGCCCGAGGGCGGTCACCGGGAACGGCTCCGCCGGGTCGAGTTTGCCGAGCAGGTCGTCGAGCTGAGCCAGGCTTTCGATCATCGCCAGCGAGCGCCGCAGCTCGCCGCCGACGGGGAAGCCCTTGAGGTACCAGGCGACGTGCTTGCGGAAGTCGGTGCAGCCGTCCCGTTCGCCGCGGGCCGGGTTGCGGGCACCGGCAGTGAACTGGTCGACCAGCAGCTCGGCGTGCCGGCGCATGGTCACCGCCACCTCGCCGAGGGTGGGCAGCCGCCGCTCCGGCCGACCGTTGAAGGCGGCCTCCAGGTCGGCGAAGAGCCACGGTCGGCCCAGACAGCCGCGCCCGATGACCACACCGTCGACACCGGTGTGGGCCACCATGCGCAGCGCGTCGTCGGCCTCCCAGATGTCGCCGTTGCCGAGCACCGGCACGTCGAGGGCCTGCTTCAGGGTGGCGATCGCGTCCCAGTCGGCGGTGCCCGAGTAGCGCTGCGAGGCCGTCCGCCCGTGCAGGGCCACCGCTGCCACGCCGGCGTCCTGGGCGGCGAGCCCGGCTTCGACGTACGTCAGGTGGTCGTCGTCGATGCCCTTGCGCATCTTGACGGTGACCGGCACGCCGGACGGTGACGCGGCGGCCACCGCGGCCCGCACGAGTCGCGCGAAGAGCCGACGCCGCCACGGCAGCGCCGCGCCACCGCCACGCCGGGTCACCTTGGGGACCGGGCAGCCGAAGTTGAGGTCGATGTGATCGGCCAGGTTGCGCTCGACGACGATCCGCACGGCGGCGGCGGTGATCTCCGGATCGGTGCCGTAGAGCTGGAGACTGCGGGGCTTCTCGTCGTCGCCGAACGCGATCATGCGCAGCGTCTTCGGGTTGCGCTCGACCAGCGCCCGGGTGGTGATCATTTCGCAGACGTAGATGCCGCCGCCCTGCTCGCGACAGAGCCGACGGAAGCCGATGTTGGTGATCCCAGCCATCGGCGCGAGCACGACCGGCGGCCACACCTGGTGCTGGCCAAGCGTCAGCGGGCGCAGCGCGGGCACGGTCGAGGCAGTCACGGGACAAGTGTACGGGGCCCCGACCGGCGCTCATCGCGTCGGCCGAGGCCCCGTGCGCAGAGTCTCAGCAGCCGGGGAGACGCTCGATCAGGTAGCGCTCGACCTGGTCCAGGGAGACGCGCTCCTGGGCCATGGTGTCCCGGTTGCGCACCGTCACCGCGTTGTCGTCCAGGGTGTCGAAGTCGACAGTGACGCAGAACGGGGTGCCGATCTCGTCCTGCCGGCGGTAGCGACGCCCGATCGCCTGCGAGTCGTCGAACTCCACCACCCAGCGCTTGCGCAGCAGCGTCGCGAGGTCCTTGGCCTTGGGCGACAGCGCCTCGTTGCGGGACAGCGGCAGCACCGCCACCTTGACCGGGGCGAGCCTCGGGTCGAACCGCATCACTGTGCGCTTGTCCACGCCGCCCTTGGTGTTCGGCGCCTCGTCCTCGTCGTACGCCTCCAACAGGAAGGCGAGCACCGCGCGGGTCAGACCCGCGGCCGGCTCGATGACGTACGGCATCCAGCGCTCACTCTTGCCCTGGTCGAAGTACGACAGGTCGACGCCGGAGTGCTTGCTGTGCGTGGAAAGGTCGAAGTCGGTGCGGTTGGCGACACCCTCAAGCTCGGCGAACTCGGTGCCACCGAACTGGAAGCGGTACTCGATGTCCACAGTCCGCTTCGAGTAGTGCGACAGCTTCTCCTTGGGGTGCTCGAACAGGCGCAGATTGTCCGCCGAGAGGCCGAGGTCGAGGTACCAGTTCCAGCGCTCCTGGAGCCAGTACTCGTGCCACTGCTCGTCGGTGCCCGGCTCGACGAAGAACTCCATCTCCATCTGCTCGAACTCGCGGGTCCGGAAGATGAAGTTGCCCGGGGTGATCTCGTTGCGGAACGACTTGCCGGTCTGCGCGATGCCGAACGGGGGCTTCTTGCGGGCGACCGTCTCGACGTTCTTGTAGTTGACGAAGATGCCCTGCGCGGTCTCCGGGCGCAGGTAGTGCAGCCCCTCGTCGCTCTCCACCGGGCCCAGGTAGGTCTTCATCAGGCCGTTGAACATCTTCGGCTCGGTGAAGGTGCCCTTGTTGCCGCAGTTGGGGCAGTTCAGCTCGGCCAGCGAGGTGAGCGGCTTGCCGTGCTTCTCGGCGTACGCCTCTTCCAGGTGGTCCGCCCGGAACCGCTTGTGACAGAACTGGCACTCGGTGAGCGGGTCGACGAACTCGGCGATGTGGCCGGACGCCTCCCACACCTTGCGGGACAGGATCACCGCGGAGTCCAGGCCGACGACGTCGTCGCGCTGCTGGACCATCGTCTTCCACCACTGCCGGCGGACGTTCTCCTTGAGCTCCACGCCGAGCGGACCGTAGTCCCACGCCGATCGGGTGCCTCCGTAGATCTCGCTGGAGGGGAAGACGAAGCCTCGGCGCTTGGCGAGGCTGACGACGGCGTCGATACGGTCGGCTGGCATGTTTCCTCCTACGCCGGCTGGCGGTCGGCGGGGGCGAGATGTGGATGGAACGGTCGGTTCGGGACAACGGTACGACCACCGTCGCCCCGAGCCCAGCAGAATACCGGGGACGGGTCAGCTGACCTCGCAGACCTCCACGCCGCCGGTCTGCCCGTCCTGGCCGAGGCTGACCTGTTGCCGCTCCCGGTCGCCACCGTCGAGTGTCACGTCGACCGGCACGGTCAGGTAGGTGGTGTCCACCTCGCCCACCCGGAACGCGGTCACCTGCGGTTCGGCGGCGGCGCGCCGCTCGAACTCCGGCCGGGACTCACGCCGCTGCGCGTCGTCGCAGAGCTGCTCGTACGCCCGCCCGTAGTTCCGTTCGACCAACGCCTGGTAGTAGTCGCCGGTCACGGTGCGGGCCTGTTCCCGGATCGCCTGGACTCCGCTGACGGCCAGGCCGACGACGGCCGTGCCACCCCCGCCGCAGCAGAGCACCACGGCGAGCGCGCCGACGCCGAGGCCGATCCAGAGCCGAGTCCGGCGACCCTCGGTGGGCGGCGCGGCGAACGGCGGAGCCACCCCGGGACCGGGTGGCGGGGCGGGTGCGGTCATAGGAGCAGCGTAGTGTCCGGCGGCTCAGCGGTAAGGACCCGCAGCCCGATCACTCTCGGCGACGACCACGGCCCCGCCGGGGGCGGCGGTGGCCAGCGCCTCGTAGGCGGAGGGCTCGTCGACGGACTCGGCGAGCAGCGGCACGGCGCTGACCTTGACCTCGAAGGCGCCGAGAGCCCGCCGGTACGTGCCGACCGACTCCCATTCGGTGACCAGTGACCAGTGCCGGGGGTCGTCCAGCGCCCGGACCAGTTGGCCGCGCAGGTAGCCGGGTCGGGCGGCCAGCGCGGTGAGGGCGGCGTGCGCCCGTTCGGTGAAGCCGTCGGCGGCATCGACGTCGACCACGAACCGGTTGGTCACCAGCACCGGGGGTTCCTCCTCGTAGAGTCTGTGGGATGCAGCGTACGCAGCGCCCTCTGCTCGCCCGGTTGGCCGGGGCGAACCCGACGTCGGTGTTCCTGCTCACCCTGGTGGTGGTGCTGGTGGCGTTCTTCACGCCCGGGGTGATCGGCGGGCTGCTCACGCTCGCGCTCGCCGGGGCCCTGATCGCCCTGTTGGCGACGACCTGGGCGGTTCAGGCGCCGCAGACCCGGCTGATCCGACTGGTGATGCTCACCCTGCTGGTGACTGTGGGCCTCGCGAAGCTCCTCTGACATGCAATCATGCGTTTTTGACAATCATTATCGTTGCCACGGACAGTTGACGACATGACCAACCGCTCCACGTACCGTGTCCTGGCCGCCGCGACCGCCCTCCTCGCCCTGGGCGCCGGGGCCGGCTGCTCCACCGGCGGCGCCGCCGGCGCCGACCCCCAGCGAGTCGACGTGGTGGCCGCGTTCTACCCCCTCCAGTTCCTGGCCGAACGGATCGGCGGCGACGCGGTCCGGGTCACCAACCTGGCCAAGCCCGGCGCCGAGCCGCACGACCTGGAACTCAACCCGAGCCAGGTCGGTCAGGTCAGCGACGCTGAGCTGATCGTCTACCTCAAGGGGTTCCAGCCGGCGGTGGACGACGCAGTGGCCCAGAACGGCGGCGACCGGGCGTTCGACGTGACCAGCGTGCAGCCGCTGTTGGACGCGTCCGCCGGCGGGCACGACCACGAGGGCGAGGAGGGGCATGCCGAGGAGAGCGGCGGCAAGGACCCACACGTCTGGCTCGACCCGACCCGGCTGGCCGGCATCGGCGACCAGCTCGCCCAGCGACTCGGCACTGCCGACCCGGACCACGCCGCCGACTACACCGCCAGGTCGGCCGCCCTGCGCGCCGACCTGACGACACTCGACGGCGAGTTCAAGCACGGTCTGGCGACCTGCCAGCGGCGGGAGATCGTGACCAGCCACGCCGCGTTCGGCTACCTTGCCGACCGCTACGAGCTGGACCAGGTCGGCATCACCGGGCTGAGCCCGGACGTCGAGCCCTCGCCGCAGCGCCTCGCGCACGTGATCGAGGAGGCCAAGGAACACCAGGCCACCACGATCTTCTTCGAGACCCTGGTCAGCCCGAAGGTCGCCGAGACCATCGCCGGTCAGGTCGGCGCGAAGACCGCCGTGCTCGACCCGATCGAAGGGCTCGCCGCCGACAGCAACGGGGACTACCTTTCGGTGATGCGCACCAACCTGCGGACCCTGCAGACGGCCTTGAGCTGCTCGTGACCTCACCTGTCATCACCGTCGAGCACGGGGTGGTCGGCTACGACGGCCGCCCCGTGCTCCGGGACATCTCGCTCACCGTGACAGCCGGCGAGGTGGTCGCGATCCTCGGCGCCAACGGCTCGGGCAAGTCCACCCTGATCCGCGCCGTGCTCGGGCTGGTGCCGATCAACGCCGGCTCGGTCACCCTCTTCGACAAGCCGTTGCGCCGGTTCCGGCAGTGGGCGCGCATCGGGTACGTCCCGCAACGCCTGGGTGCCGGCGGCGGCGTACCGGCGACCGTCCGGGAGGTGGTGGCCTCCGGCCGGCTGGCCCGTCGGGGGGTGCTGCGTCCGCCGGGTCGCGCCGACCGGTCCGCCGTCGACGCCGCGCTGGGCGCGGTCGGGCTTGCCGACCGGGCCGGTGACCCGGTGTCCACGCTCTCCGGCGGCCAGCAGCAGCGCACCCTGATCGCCCGCGCCCTGGCCGGCCAGCCGGAGCTGCTGGTTCTCGACGAGCCCACCGCCGGGGTGGACGCGGCCAGCCAGGAGGCGTTCGCCGGCGCGCTGCGCGACTTCGTCGGCGATGGCGGAACTGTGCTCCTCGTCGCCCACGAGCTGGGCCCGCTGCGACCGGTGATCAGCCGGGCCGTCGTCGTCCACGAGGGTCGCATCGCCCACGACGGCACGGTGCCGGACCCGGCCGGTCATCACGCGGAGCCCGACCACGACCACGTGCACCCGCACTGCTACGACGAGCCCGCCGGGCTGTGGAGCAACTGACCCATGGAACTCTTCCAGTACCCCTACATGCAGCGTGCCCTGATCGGCGCGCTGGTGATCGGCCTGGCCGCGCCGGCGCTCGGCATCTACCTGGTGCAGCGCCGGCTGGCGTTGATCGGCGATGGTGTGGGGCACGTGGCGCTGACCGGCGTTGGCGCGGGGTTGCTGCTCAACCGCTCGCCGGTGCTGGTCGCGGTGATCGCCGCCACCATCGGCGCGATCGCCATCGAGATCGTGCGGGCCCGTGGGCGTACCTCCGGTGACCTGGCTCTGGCCCTGCTCTTCTACGGCGGCATCGCCGGCGGCGTACTCCTGGTCGGCCTCTCCGACGCGACCAGCGCGAACCTCAACGCCTACCTGTTCGGGTCGCTGACCACCATCTCGCCCGCCGACCTGACCACCATCGCGGTGCTCGGCGCGGCGATCCTGGTCACGATGATCGCGTTGCGGCCGGCGCTCTTCGCGGTCAGTCACGACGAGGAGTACGCCCGGGTCTCCGGCCTGCCGGTCCGCACGCTGAACCTGCTGATCGCTGTCGCCACAGCTGTCACAGTGACCATCGCCATGCGGGCCGTCGGCGTGCTGCTGATCAGCGCGTTGATGGTGGTGCCGGTCGCCACCGCCCAGCAGGTAACCCGGGGCTTCCGCAGCACGATGGCCGCAGCGATGGCGCTCGGCCTCTTCGCCGCCGGCTCGGGTGTCTGGGTCGCGGCCACGGCGGACACCGCGCCGGGCGCCTCGGTGGTGCTGGTGGCGATCGCCTCGTTCCTGGTGGTGGCAGTGGCCGGCGCCGTCTGGCGGGTCGTGCGCCGCCGGACGACGCCGACCGCCGCACCGACACCGGAACCGCACGAGGTCGTGCTGAGCTGAGCCTGGTCAGCGCGACGTCGGTGGTATTGGTTACCGTTGCAGGATGACCAGCGCGACGGGCTACGACGGGTTCGACGGGGCCAGCGAGTTGCTCCGCGCCCTGTCCGCTCCCATTCGGCTGGCCATCGTCAGCGAGCTGGCCGGCGGCGAGCGGTGCGTGCACGAGTTGGTGGAGAAGCTCGGCGCGGCGCAACCACTGGTCTCCCAGCACCTGCGGGTGTTGCGCGGAGCAGGTGTGGTGCGCGGCTCCCGCCGAGGCCGGGAAATCGCCTACAGCCTGGTCGACGAGCACGTCGCGCACATCGTGGCGGACGCGGTCAGCCACGCCGGGGAGGGATCATGACCGAGAGCAGCGCCGCGGTGCGCAACACCCGGCAGCGTTCGGCGGTGAGCGCGCTGCTGGGCGAGATGGAGGGCTTCCACAGCGCACAGGACCTGCACGCGATGCTGCGGCAGCGAGGCGAGCGGGTCGGCCTGACCACCGTCTACCGCACCCTCCAGGGCCTCGCCGACGCCGGTGAGATCGACGTGATGCGCCCGCCGGGCGGCGAGCACCTCTACCGCCGGTGCAGCGAGGGGCACCACCACCACCTGGTCTGCCGGGTGTGCGGGCGGACTGTCGAGGTTGCCGGCCCGGCCGTGGAGAGCTGGGCCGATCGGGTCGCCGCGCAGCACGGCTACGCCGACGTCAGCCACACCCTGGAGATCTTCGGCACCTGCCCGACCTGCGTCCGCTGACTAACCTGTCCGCGTGACAGATCTTCAGTTCGTGCGGGTCCACCCGGTGGGCAGCGAAGCGACAGCGCTCGACTGGCAACACATCCACAATCTGATCATCCCCACCGACCCGCTGTCGGCAGACGAGATCGCCGTCCGCGCTCAGCGGAACATCCTGGAGGTCGCGTACGTCGGCGGGGTGCCGGTGGGCTGCTCGACGGTGCGACCCCCGACGTCCGAGCCGGCGACCGTGATCGCGCGAGTGCTGCCCGAGAAGCGTCGCCAGGGCTTCGGGGCGCAGATCTACCAGCGCGGGCTGGCCCAGGCCCGGGAGCTGGGCGCGCAGGTCGTCCACACCGTCGTCCTGGCGTCCAACGACGACGGCCTCCGCTTCGCCCGCCACCAGGGCTTCGTCGAGATCGACCGGTACGTCCTGCCGGGCGGCACCATCGCGTTCGTGGACCTGCGGCTCGCCTGATCCACGACTCGTTCGCCACGGCCACCACCGCGTCGGTCGTCGCGGCGTGGTCGGTGCCCCGGCCGGCACGGCCCTCGCGCGGTCCTGCCCGCGCGCGACACCGCCGGCGATCGCCCCGCCGGCGGTGCCACCCGGCCGCCGATCGACGGGTGCCGGGGCGTCGTCGTTCGTGGCACGCTGACCGGCGTGAAAATCTATGCCGATCGGTTCCCGACCGCCGCCCGCCAGTTGCTCACCGACCTGCTCGTCGTCGCCTGGGTGTACGCGGCGATCCGGGGCGCGCTGTGGCTGCACGACCTGGTGCAGAAGCTCGCCGTACCGGGGCAGAAGTTGGAGGGCGCCGGCAGTGGCCTCGCCGACAACCTCGCCGACGCCGGCAGCAAGGTCCGCCGGGTGCCGCTGGTCGGTGACGAGCTGACCGCGCCGTTCCGGCAGGCCGCCGACGCCGCCCGAGGGCTCGCCGACGCCGGCCGCGACCAGCAGCACCTGGTCGACCAGCTCGCGCTCGCCCTCGCCATCGCGGTGCTGATCTTCCCGCTCGGCATCGTGCTGTTCGGTTGGCTGCCGCTGCGGGTCCGTTGGATGCGCCGGGCCGGATCGGCGACGAAGCTGGCCGCCGGCCCAGCCGGCCGGGATCTGCTCGCCCTGCGCGCGCTGGCCACCCAACCACTGGGCAAACTGACCCGGATCGGCCCGGACGTCGCCGAGTCGTGGCGGCGCGGCGACGACGCGACAGTCGACGCCCTGGCCGCCTTGGAGCTGCGCCAACTCGGCCTACGCGGCCGCAACCGCTGACGTCGCCCCAAGTGTGGCCCGCTCGCGGAGCAGGACCGTTCAGCCCCGTCGATCAAGGAGTTGTGGTGCCTGGTTTGACATTCAACGAGGGCTTTGTCACCCACCACAGCTCCATGATCGACGGAGCAGGGTGAGTTGACGGACGGCCGCTCCGCCGGGCGAAGGTCCAGCCTGACGGCGATGTCGTTAAGGTCGTCGGGTGTTCTACTTCCTCGTCGTCATCGCCGTCCTGCTGCTCGGCTACGCCGCCGTCCTGGTCTCCTTCGTACGCCGGGGCAAGAAGATCCCACCCGCGGCCTACCTGGCGCTGGCCGGGCTCAATGGCCTGATCCTGGCCGGAGTGTTGGCCTGGGCGGTCTCCCGCTGACCCGCGCCGTCGGCCCGTACGACGGCCGACCCGCACCCAGGCCAGCCCGCACGCAGGCCGGGCCGACCCGCGCCAAGGCCGGCCGGTGCGGGTTTACGGCCTTGGGGGGATGCGGCGGCGGACGTCCTCGGAGGTTGACGGGCCGGGCGACCAGCGGGCCACCCAGGGCAGCTCCTCGGACGGGGTGAGCACGCCCTCCTCCAGGCCGGCGTAACGGCCGGCGAGGATGCGCTTCGCGGCGGCGGTGTCGACCGAGTCGGTGTTGTCCCAGAGTGCGGCGAACAGGGCGTCCACCCGCACCCGCGCCTGCCGGCAGAACAGGTCGGCCAGCTCGACGTTCTCCGGGCGGCTGTCCCGTTCGGCGGAGGCCCGGACGCAGACCGCGGACATCGCGAACAACTCGGCGCCGATGTCCACAACCCGGCCGAGGAACGCCTGCTTACGCTCCATCTTTCCCTGCCAGCGGGACATCGCGTAGAACGTCGACCGGGCCAGCTTGCGCGACGAACGCTCCACCTGGCGCAGGTGCGCGGCGAGCGGGCCGAACTCGGCGTACGCCGAGGGGCTCTGCCCCCGGCCGACGGCGAGGGTGGGCAGCCACTTCGCGTAGAAGGCACCGGCTCGCGCGCCGGCTCGGGCCTTGCGGCCCAGCCCCGCGTCCGGGTCGATGATGTCGCCGGCCACCGACAGGTGGGCGTCAACCGCCTCCCGCGCGATCAGCAGGTGCATGATCTCGGTGGAGCCCTCGAAGATCCGGTTGATCCGCAGGTCGCGGAGCATCTGCTCGACGGCGGCCGGGCGTTCGCCGCGGGCGGCCAACGAGTCGGCAGTCTCGTAGCCGCGCCCGCCCCGGATCTGGATCAGCTCGTCGGCGATCTTCCAGGCCATCTCGCTGGCGTACAGCTTGACCAGTGCCGCCTCGATCCGGATGTCGTTGCGGTCGTCGTCGGCGAGCAGGCAGCAGAGGTCGAGCATCGTCTCCATGCCGTACGTGGTGGCGGCGATGAAGGAGAGTTTCTGAGCGACCGCCTCGTGCTCGCCCACCGGGCGTCCCCACTGGACCCGGTCGGCGGCCCATCCTCGGGCCACGTTCAACGCCCACTTGCCGGCGCCCACGCACATGGCCGGCAGGGAGAGCCGGCCGGTGTTCAGAGTGGTCAGGGCGATCTTCAGCCCCTTGCCCTCGCCGCCGATGACGTTCTCGGCGGGGACGATCACGTCGTGGAACCGGGTCAGGCTGTTCTCCAGGCCGCGCAGGCCGATGAACTCGTTGCGCCGCTCGACGGTGATGCCGGGGCTGTCGCCGTCCACCACGAAGGCGGTGATGCCGCCCCGACGTCCCTCGGTGGCCGGCACCCGGGCCATCACCACCAGCAGGGTGGCCACGATGCCGTTGGTGGCCCAGAGCTTCACCCCGTTGAGCCGGTAACCGGTGCCGTCCTCGGTCGGCTCCGCGATGGTGGCCAGCCGGGCCGGGTCGGAGCCGACGTCCGGTTCGGTGAGCAGGAACGCGGACACCTCGCCGGCGGCGAGCCGGGGCAGGAAGCGTTGCTTCTGCTCGGCGGTGCCGAACATCTTCAGTGGCTGCGGCACCCCGATCGACTGGTGCGCCGAGAGCAGCGCGCCGATGGCCGGGCTGACCGAGCCGGCCAGCATGAGCGCCCGGCAGTAGTGCAGGTTGCTCAGCCCGAGCCCGCCGTACTTCCGGTCGATCTTCATGCCGAACGCGCCGAGGTCGGCCAGACCGTGGAACACCGAGTCGGGTATCGATGCGTCCCGTTCGATGGCCGCGCCGTCCACCTCGGAGGTCAGGAAGGCGCGGAACCGACCAAGGAACTCCTCCGCGCGGGCCACGTCGTCCGGGTCGGATCGGGGCCACGGGTCGATCAGGTCGAGCCGGAACCGACCGAGGAACAGCTCCTTGCCGAAGCTGGGGCGGTCCCAGGTGGACTCCCGGGCGGCCTCGGCGACCTGCCGGGCCTCCTTCTCGGTGACCTGCCCGGCTTCCGCAGGCAGCGGCGCGGCGGCACCGGCGGTGGTTTCGGAGTCGGGGCCGTCCGGTGCCGGTCGGCCATCCTGCGTCGTGGTCACGGCTGCCCCCTCGAAGCTCGGTGCGGCTGCGTCGACGTGCGCGACTACCGCCACGCTACCCCCGGTTGTTACCCAGGGGTAGCGCTGCGTGAAGATCGGAGCGGTCAGCGACCGATGGTGGTGTCCGGATCGTCGTCATCGTCGTCGATGTCGTCCTCACCCCAGTTGCGTCGGGCGAACGGCAGGGCCACCCAGAACGTGAGGAACCAGATTCCAGCCAGGGCGCTGAGCACGAAGGCGATCGGCCGGTCCAACACGAAGTCGGTGATCAGCAGCACCGCGCTGACCATCGCGACCAGCATGAAGGCGAGGCCGCCGGTGGCCATCCGGTGCGCGAAGCGGACCAGTTCCGGTTTGCGCCCCTGCCGGAACAGCGCCCGGTGGAACGCCACCGGCGAGATGATCAGCGCGGTGGCGGCGGCCGCCGCGAGCAACGCCACTATGTAAACGTCGCGTTGGAACTCGGTGGTCTCGGTGAACCCGTTACTGAACGGCAGGGTGAGCAGGAAGGCGAAGAGGATCTGCACACCGGTCTGGGCGACCCGTAACTCCTGCAGCAGGTCGGCGAAGTTGCGCTGCCAGCGCTGCTTGTCGGTCTCCTTGGACACGCGCTACCTCCGGTGAGACGCTACTGCCGGCGGTCCCGGCCGCCGGCAGCAACGCCAATGCCCCACCCGACCGAGCGCGAAACAGGTTCACGACATCTGCCGTTCATCTCGGCGACGCAGGTCGACCGCCAGCGCCGTGTCAGGACCCGCGTCGGATCCGGCCCGCGTACCGAGCTTCCAGCTCGTTGTTGTGCGCATCGCCGTCGGGGATGTTCGCCGACAGGTAGACCGGGGGACGCTCCCCCGCCGCCAGCAACCGCGCCACCACCTCCACTGTCACCTGCTGCGCCAGCAGCGCCGCGGTGATCGAGGAGACCGCGCCGACCGCGCCGCCGCCGGGCAGGGGCAGCGTCCCGTCGCCGTACGGAGCGCCGTTGTCGAGCACCACGTCGGCGAGGTCGCTCAGCTTGCGCCCGGACGGGTGCCGGGAGGTCATCCGGCCGGAGTGCTGCGCCGAGGTGATCGCCACCAACCCGTGGCCGTGCTCCTTCACCAGCGTGGCGAACTCCACCATCGCGCCGTTGACCCCGGAGTTCGAGGCGAGCACGAAGACATCTGTGGGACGCACCGGGGCCAGCTCGTAGAGGCGGTGCGCGACGGCCGGGTCCCGTTCCAGCAGCGGACCGAGTCGGTCGGCCGGTTCGCCACCCAGCAGCACCAGATCGCGTAGCGCGATCCGGTTGGTCGGCACCAGACCGCCGGCCCGTCCGGCGATCTCCATGGCGAGGGCCTCCGAGTGCCCGGTGCCGAACGCGTGCACCACGCCGTCGGCTCGGACGGCCTCGGCGATCAGGTCGGCGGCCCGCCCCACCGCCTCCCGCTGACTGGCGGCCACCCGGCCGATCGTCTCGGTCACCACGGCCAGGTAGTCCTCGGCACTCACCGTCATACGTCCTCCGTCGTTCGATTACGGGCCAGCCAGCGAACCGCGAAGTCGACAGCCGCCCGCTGGCGCATCAACCTGCCGGTCCCGGTGCCGACCGGTGCGGTGCGTACCGCTCCGGTGGCCTCCAGGTCCCCGCCCAACGCGGCGAAGTCGTCCGCGTCGAGTCGTACGTCCTGCCACCACGCCCAGTCCCGACCACCGTCGGCGGTACGCACCGCGGCACCGATCCGCTGCCGGGGCGCGCCGGGGCGGCGGTACTCGGCAAGGTGCAGTGAGGTGCTCACCGAGTGGTCCACGCCGAGCAGCAACACGTCGGCGTCGAGGTCGTAGAGGCGGGCCAGCGGGGAGCCCTCACCGAGCATGTCCACCAGAGTGTGCCCGGCGACCACCTGCTCGGCGGCCGGGCCGAGCGCGGCGAACGACACGTGCGGATGGGAGCTGCGCAGCGCGCCGGGCCAGCCGCGGACCGTCTCGGCGAGCGCGCCCATGAACCGGCTCGGGGTGACCGCCGGGTCGAAACCCGGCATCTCCGAGCGGATCAGCGGCCACCAGCCCGCCGGCACCGGCGGGTTGCGCCACTGCGCGGGGTCGCTGTTGTCGGGCGTGTGGGTGGGCACGACGACCGTGCCGTCCGGGCCGAGCGCGTCGCGCAGGGCGAGCACCACCGCGTGCGGACCGCCGCTGACGAAGCCCAGCGAACGCAGCGAGGCGTGCACCAGCAGCGTCGCGCCGGGGCGTACGCCAAGCACACGCAGCTGCGCGGCGATCGAGCGACGGCTACCCGGCCCGCTGGCGTCCGTCGTCACGTTGGCTCTCCCTCGCGGACCCGCACGGCTCAGGCCGTCCCGCCCGCTCGGGCCAGGATCGCCTCGGCGAGCGGGGCCGGCGCCGCGTCCGGGATCCAGTGACTCACCCCGGGAAGCTGCACGAACCGGTAGTCGCCTGTGACGTTCTGCGCGCACGCCTCGGCGGCGGTCCGGCCGATGGCGACGTCCCGGTCACTCCAGACGTACGTGGTGGGCACCGCGACCGGGCCGACGCCGGCCAGGTCGGCGCGGGACATCGCCCGGTACCAGTTCAGCGCTGACGTGAGCGCGCCCGGCTCACGCATCGGGTCGGCGTACCGGTTCACCCGGGACGTGTCGCCCACCCCGCCGAGCAGCTTGCGCAGCGCGGTGGCATGCCACGCCAGCAGCACTTTCTCGGCCTTCTCGGGCTTGCGGAACAGCGCGATGTACGACGAGCGGGCCTTCTGTTGGGCGTCGGTGCTCAGGGCGTGCGCCATGGCCGCCGGATGCGGTACGGACACCGCGGTCAGCGTGTTGACCCGCTCGGGGTGCCGGGCGGCAACCGCCCAGGCCACTACCGCGCCCCAGTCGTGGCCGACCAGGTGCACGGCGTCCAGTCCGAGCGCGT
The DNA here is from genome assembly GCF_040677775.1 of Micromonospora sp. NPDC053740. Taxonomy (NCBI): domain Bacteria; kingdom Bacillati; phylum Actinomycetota; class Actinomycetes; order Micromonosporales; family Micromonosporaceae; genus Micromonospora; species Micromonospora sp. NPDC053740. The sequence goes on along the minus strand of NZ_JBFASO010000012.1, from coordinate 35,389 downwards.
CGAGCACCGCCACCGCGTCGGTGACCAGTTCAGGGATCCGGTAGTCGGCCACCGCCGTGGGCCGGGCGCCGGGTGAGTAACCGCGCTGGTCCAGCGCGTACGTGCGCAGCCCACCGGCGTGCAGCGCCGGCACCACGTCGTCCCACTCGCCGCTGTGCTGAGGGAAACCGTGCAGCAGCAGGACGGGTACGCCGTCCGTCGGACCGCCGACGGTCACCTCGAACGTGAAGCCTCGCGCGTCAACCCGCATGATCGGAAGCGTACCCAGCCGGCGGTCGGCGGGTCGCTCCCGCAGGTCAGGCGGATGCCCTGCTGGGCCCGCGACGGTGGTCGGTGTTAGCGTCAGCGAGACAACTTCATATCCGACAGGGGAGCGCACAGCGCTGAGAGTGCGGGCACGCCCGCAGACCCTCGAACCTGATCTGGGTAATGCCAGCGCAGGGAGTTCGGTCGACCTCCAGCCGCGCCGCAGTCCGGTGCCACCGGACGCGGCGTGCGTCTTCTCCTGGTTCGCACTCACGAACTGGGAGCAACACATGACATCCACCACCGACACACACCGTTGGCGCACCATCGACATCGTGGTCGCCTCGGTGATCGCTGTCGCCTTCGGCGTCATCTTCTGGGCCTGGGGTCTGGTCTGGAGCGCCACCGAGGGCGCGTTCGCCTTCTTCCCGCCGGCGCAGACGCTGCTCTACGGCGTCTGGCTGATGCCGGCGGTGATCGGCGGGCTGGTCATCCGCAAGCCCGGCGCCGCGCTCTACTGCGAAACCGTGGCCGCTGTCCTGTCCGCGCTGCTGGGCAGCCAGTGGGCCGGCACGGTGATCCCGCAGGGAATCGTGCAGGGCATCGGCGCCGAACTGGCCTTCGCCGCCTTCCGGTACCGGTCGTTCCGGCTGCCGACCGCGGTGTTCGCGGGCGCGCTGACCGGGCTCAGCGCCGCGTTGTTCGACTTCTTCGTCTGGAACGTCGACTACGCGCTGACCGACTACCGCATCCCGTACGCGCTGCTCACCATCGTCAGCGCCACAGTGATCGCCGGCCTGGGTGGCTGGCTGCTGACGAACGCCCTGGCCAACACCGGCGTCCTGGACCGTTTCCCCGCAGGCCGAAACCGAGCCCTGGTCTAACCCCCCACAAACCCGCGTTGATCAAGAGGTTTGCGTCAACGGAAGGCGATTTCCTGACGCAAACCTCTTGATCAACCGGGGTAGGCGGGGGCGCGCGGCAGGGAGGGGGGTGGGTTTGGTGGGCGGGGTACTGCTGCGGGGGTTCGGGTGGCGGCACGCTGGGCGGCGCGCCTGGGCCGTACGCGGGGTTGATCTGCGGGTCGAGGCTGGGGAGCGAATCTTGCTTCTCGGGCCCTCCGGGGCCGGCAAGAGCACAGTGCTCAGCGCGTTGGCCGGGCTGCTCCCCGAGGACTCCGGCGAGCAGGAGGGCACCGTCGAGATCGACGGGCTCGACCCGCGCAAGGGGCGGGAACGGGTCGGCATCGTCTTCCAGGACCCGGAGACCCAACTGGTGATGGCGCGCTGCGGCGACGACGTAGCGTTCGGGCTGGAGAACCGGGGAGTGCCGGCCGACGAGATCTGGCCCCGGGTGGACGAGGCGCTGCACCGGGTCGGCTTCCCGTACCCCCGGGACCGCCACACAGCGGCGCTCTCCGGCGGCGAGCAGCAACGCCTCGCCCTGGCCGGCGCGCTGGCCCTGCGCCCCGCCCTGCTGCTGCTCGACGAGCCGACCGCCAACCTCGACCCGGCCGGGGCCGAACTGGTCCGGCACGCGGTGGCCGGCGCGCTGGACACCGACACCACGCTGATCCTGGTCGAGCACCGGGTCGCCGAGGCACTGCCGCTGGTCGACCGGGTGGTCGTCCTCGAACCGGGTGGCGGCGTGCGCGCGGACGGCCCGCCCGAGGCGGTCTTCGCCGCCCACGGCGCCGCCCTGGCCGCCGAGGGGGTCTGGGTGCCCGGTCACCCCATCGCGCCCCGACCGGCCACCGCCGGCCCCGGGGAGCTGTTGCTCACCGCCGACCGGCTCGGCCTGCCGCCCCGGCTGGGCTCCACCGACCTGGCGGTACGCGCCGGTGAAGCACTCGCCGTACGCGGACCGAACGGTGCCGGCAAGTCCACCCTGGCGTTGCTGCTCGGCGGTCTGCTCCGGCCGGGCAGCGGGCGGGTCACCGCGTCCACCGGGTTGGCCGGCGCGGACCACCGCACTCCCCCGCACCGGTGGCGGGCCCCCGCGCTGACCCGACGCATCGGGTCGGTCTTCCAGGATCCGGAGCACCAGTTCGTCACCAGCACAGTCTTCGACGAGTTGGCGCTCGGCCCGCGCCGCACCGGTCAACCAGAGGCGGCCGTCAAGGAAACAGTGACCGGGCTGCTGGACCGGCTGCGGCTGGCCCGACTCGCCGCCGCCAACCCGTACACCCTCTCGGGTGGCGAAGCGCGGCGGCTGAGCGTGGCGACGGCCCTGGCCACCGCGCCACGCCTGCTGATCTGCGACGAACCCACCTTCGGCCAGGACCGGCGGACCTGGCGGGAACTGGTCGACCTCTTCGCCGACCTGCGCGACGCCGGGCACGGCGTGGTCACTGTCACCCACGACGCGGACTTCGTCGCCGCGCTCGCCGACCGCACCGTCACCCTGCACCGCGCCCCGGACGACCACCGATGATCAGCATCGAACCGGTCGCCGCGCCGGACGCGCCGTTGGCCCGCCGCAACCCGATAGCGAAGGTCGCCGCCGCGCTCGTCTTCTCGTTCACCCTGCTGGCGACCCTGGACCCGGTGGCCCCGGCGATCGCCATCGCCCTTGAGCTGGCCGTCCTGCCGCTGTTCGGCATCCGCTACCGGGTGCTGGCCCGCCGGGCCTGGCCACTGCTGCTCAGTGCCGCCGGCATCCTGGTCACCCTGGTGCTGTTCGCCGCCGACCGGTCCGGTCGGGTCCTGCTGGACGCGGGCCCGGTACTGGTGACCACCGGCGTCCTGCTCACCGCGCTCGGCCTGGTGCTGCGGGTGTTCGCGGTGGCACTGCCCGGCGTGATCGTCTTCGCGACCACCGACCCCACCGACCTGGCCGACGCGTTGATCCAGAACGCGAAAGCGCCGGCCCGGTTCGCCATCGGGGCGCTGGCCGCGTTCCGGCTCGTGCCGCTGCTCGGTCAGGAGTGGCAGATGATCAGCATGGCTCGACGGGCGCGGGGCGTCGACGCAGGACGCAACCCGGTGGCGAAGCTGCGGCTCTTCGCCTCCACCGCGTTCGCGCTGCTGGTGGGGGCGATCCGCCGAGGCACCCGGCTGGCGGTGGCGATGGACGCGCGTGGCTTCGACGCCGGCACACCCCGTACCGTCGCCCGCCAGCAACACTTCACCCGCGCCGACGCCCTCCTCATCGCCGGGGCCGCCGTACTCGCCGCGGCCACCCTGACCACGAGCGTCGCCCTGGGCACCTTCCGCCCCCTCATCGGCTGACCCCGCCGCGCCGCGCCCCCGCCGCGCCCTGCACCCCCGCCCCCGGCCCGCGCCCCGCCCTGCGCCGCGCCCGCACCCTGCCCTGCGCCCCGACCGCGCCCCGACGCGCCCTGCGCCCCGACCGCGCCCCGCCCCGCCCCGCCGCGCCGCGCCGCGCCGCGCCGCGCCGCGCCGCGCCGCGCCGCGCCGCGCCGCGCCGCGCCGCGCCGCCAAGATCCGCACAACATCAGGGATGTAGTGGTCTCGCTGACAGCGGAGGCCACTACATCCCTGATGTTGCTGTCACCGCCCAGCGCCCAAGCGCCACCCCCGTCGATCTTGCGGTTTCTGTCGCTCATTCATCCCGATATGCCGGTGATGCGAGGGCAGAAAGTGCAAGATCGACGGGCGCGGGGCGGGGCTGGGGCTGGGCTGCACGGCACGCGGGGCTGGGCTGGGCGGGAGGCGGGGCGGGGCGGGGTGGGGGTGCTCGGTCAGCTGCGGCGGAAGGCGTAGCGGCGGGTCTGGCCGGCCTGCTGGCTGCGGCCGCCGCCGGAGCGGTTGCCGCCGCCCTGCGGTGGCCCGGCCGTCGGTGCCTTCGGTCGGCCTGTCGACTTCGGCAGATCGCCCACTGAAGGCGCGTCGACAACCGCCGGCACATCGACCGCTGCCGGCAGCGCCACCTCGTCGGGCAGCGCCACCCCGTCCGGGGCGGCCGCCGGCAGCGCCGGATCCACCAGCGCCGCCGGCAACGCCGACTCGGCCCGCAGCGCAGGCTCCACCAGCGCCGCCGGCAACGCCGACTCGGCCCGCAGCGCCGGCTCCACAAGCAGCGCGGGCTCCACAAGCAGCGCGGGCTCCACAAGCAGCGCAGGCAGCGCCGCCGGCAGGGGTGGTTCGACCGCGAGGTCGAGGGCCGGGAGGGTGGTTGGGAGCGGTCCGTGGCCGGCCGCCGGGTCGATGCCGAGCGGCGTCGCTCTCGGGGTACGGGTCTTTTTCGGGTTACGCCTGGCAGGCATCCGGGCCTCCTTCAATGCCGACCGGCACGGCCGGTCCCGCGCTGCGGCGGTCGGTCGGATCGGCTGGTGACCGCCGTTGCGCGACGGTCGAGTGGGGAAGGGACTGCTCACCGGGGCCGGGCAGGGCCATCGCCGCCGAACGGCGGGGAGGGAATGCGGGACGCCCGGGAGCGCACGGACCGCGACGCGGGACGGCGGGCCGGCTCGGAAGTTGGGCGTCAGTTACGCATGTTCGTACCGTAGCCACCGCCCGACCGACGCGCATCCGTTTTTACTGGCACGATCGGCACATGCTGATCGCGTTCTCGATCACCCCGCTCGGCGGTGACGACTCGGTGGGTGACCTGGTCGCCGAGGCGGTGCGGGTGGTCCGTGCGTCCGGCCTTCCCAACCGGACCGATGCCATGTTCACCACCGTCGAGGGTGAGTGGGACGAGGTGATGGCGGTGGTGAAGCAGGCGGTCGACGTGGTCGCCGCGCGGGCGCCCCGGGTGAGTGTGGTGCTCAAAGCCGACGTCCGGCCCGGGGTCACCGACGCGCTGACCGGGAAGATCGCCCGAATCGAAGCCCGTCTCGCCGAAGGCTGACGCCCGCGGCGGGAAATGACGACATGTTTCCCTGCGCGGGGCTCACCGAGCATTGCCGAGGGCCCGAGCCGTCAGGGGCAACGTCCACATTACGTGCAGTAACGCGACGTCGGTCACTGGTCCGTATCGGCTCACATCACGGTAAGTTTCCAAGCGCTGATAGTGGTGTGACGAGAGGTGGCGGCACGAATGGCTGATCAGGCGAGGGCACAGATCGGTGTGACCGGGTTGGCGGTGATGGGTCGCAATGTGGCCCGCAACCTGGCCCGCAACGGCTTCACGGTGGCAGTGCACAACCGCTCGCCGGAGCGCACCCGCAGCCTGGTCGCCGAGCACGGCGACGAGGGCACGTTCCTGCCGGGCGAGACGATGGCCGATTTCGTGGCGTCACTGGAACGACCCCGCGCGGTCATCGTCATGGTGAAGGCCGGTGCGCCCACCGACGCGGTGATCGACGAGTTGGTGCCGCTGCTCGACGAGGGCGACATCATCGTCGACTGTGGCAACGCCCACTTCGCCGACACCCGTCGACGCGAGGAGGCGCTGCGGGCGCAGGGCCTGCACTTCAGCGGCACCGGCGTCTCCGGCGGCGAGGAGGGCGCGCTGCTCGGGCCGAGCATCATGCCGGGCGGCTCCGCCGAGTCGTACGCGAAGCTCGGGCCGATGTTCGAGAAGATCGCCGCGCAGGTGGACGGCGTGCCGTGTTGCATGCACGTCGGGCCGGACGGGGCCGGGCACTTCGTCAAGATGGTGCACAACGGCATCGAGTACGCCGACATGCAGCTCATCGCTGAGGCGTACGACCTGCTTCGGGCCGGCCTGGACGCGACGCCGGCCGAGATCGCGGAGATCTTCCGGGAGTGGAACAACGGCGAGCTGGAGTCGTTCCTCATCGAGATCACCGCCGACGTGCTCGCGCACACCGATGCGGCGACCGGCCGGTCGTTCGTGGACATCGTGCAGGACCGGGCCGAGCAGAAGGGCACCGGTCGGTGGACCGTGCAGAGTGCCCTGGACCTGGGCATCCCGATCACCGGGATCGCCGAGGCGACCTTCGCCCGTTCGCTCTCCGGGCACGTGGACCAGCGCGAGGCGGCCCGCCGGGCGTTCCCCGACGCGGGTGAGAAGTGGCAGGTGACCGACCGGGAGACCTTCGTCGAGGACGTCCGCCGGGCGCTGCTCGCCTCCAAGATCGTCGCGTACGCGCAGGGCTTCGACCACATCCGCGCGGGCAGCCAGGAATACAACTGGGACATCGACCTTGGCGGCACGGCGACGATCTGGCGGGGCGGCTGCATCATCCGGGCCCGCTTCCTCAACCGGATCCGTGAGGCGTACGACGAGCAGCCCGACCTGCCGACGCTGCTGGTGGCGCCGTACTTCGCCGAGGCGGTCAGCGCTGGCGTGCCGAGCTGGCGGCGGGTGGTGGCCGACGCGACCCGGGCCGGTGTGCCGACGCCCGCGTTCTCGTCGTCGTTGGCGTACTTCGACGCGTTGCGCGCGGAGCGGCTGCCTGCCGCGCTGATCCAGGGTCTGCGGGACAACTTCGGCGCGCACACCTACCAGCGGGTGGACCGCGAGGGTTCGTTCCACACCACCTGGGCCGCCGACCGCACCGAGTCCCCGGCGTAGTCGGCGCGGCGCCCTGCGCGCCGCCGTGATCGTGCTCGATCCTCGATGTAGTGGTCTCCCCCGGCGGGGAGGCCACTACATCCATGTTCGGGCGAGATCATGGGAGCAGGCCGCGCGGGTGACGGTCAGCCGACAGTGGCGTGCATCTCCCAGACGAGGATCTCGGCCGGTTCGTCGGCTGTCACCCGCCGACCACCGGTCATGGTGAGCCGGGCGGCGTCGCCGCTGGCGAGCGGACCGCTGCCCTCCAGGGTCACAGTGCCGTTTGGCACGTAGAGGTGCACGTAGGGCGCGTCCGGGATGGTGACCTCGTCGCCGGGAGCGAGACGGGCGGCGTGCAGGGTCGCGTACCGGTTGCGGATCCGGATCGCTGACGCGCCGTCGTAGCGGTCCATCCCGGACGCGATCGGCACGAGGCCCCCGCGGAGCAGCTCGTCCTCGATCTCCAACTGCTCGTAGCCGGGGTCGACGCCCTGCTCGTCGGGGAGGACCCACATCTGCACGAAGTGCACCGGGTCGGTGTGCGGCTCCTGGTTGTTGAGCCGCCAGGCGTCGTTCTTCTCCGAGTGCAGGATCCCGGTGCCGGCGCTCATCCGCTGGGCCAGACCCGGGTAGATCACCCCGGAGTGCCCGGTGGAGTCCTGGTGCACCAGGGAGCCGCGCAGCACCCAGGTCACGATCTCCATGTCCTGGTGCGGGTGGGTCTCGAAGCCCGCGCCCGGTCGGACCACGTCGTCGTTGTTGACAAGCAGCAGGCCGTGGTGGGTGTTGGCCGGGTCGTAGTGCCGGGAGAACGAGAAGGAGTGCTTGGAGTCCAGCCAGGAGATCCGGGTGGCGAAGCGGTCATCGGCGCGACGGATGTCGACAGCGGGCGCGGGCGCGGTCACCAGGCACGCTGCCCGGCGTCGGGGGTGGACGGCGCCCAGGTCAGGGCCGGTTCGCCGGTGGCCAGTTCGGCGATCTCACCGGTACGCAGCTGGGGTGTGTGGCCGAACTCGGCGCAGTGCTGCTCGGCGATCTCGGCACAGATCTCGGCCACCTGCTCGCACATCGGGTCGCCCAGGTCGGCGGCGTTCAACGCCATGATCATCTTAAAGCGGAGATCACGCATCTGCCCCCCAACCGCCGTCGTCCCACCACCTCCGGACCCTACCCGCCGTCCCTGCGCAGGACCCCGAAACGAGCACACCACCCCCGCTCGGTGCCAAGCCTGATGGTCGCCGTGGTGCCTACCCAGGCACCTCGACGCCGAGAGGATGCGACAACGCCGCCCGCACTGGTGTGCGGGCGGCGTTGGGACAACTGGGGATCGGTCAGAAGAAGCGGCGGCGCTTGGCCTTCTGCGGACGGATCAGGTCCGCACCCTTCGTCAGCAACCGGGTCGCCCCGGAGGGACCACGCCGGGCCTCCAGGGTGTGGCTGAGCCGGCGGGCGCCGGCCGCAGCCAGCGGCACCGCGATCGCCATCACCGCCCACTGGGCAATGCGCTTCTGGATCATGTGGGTTCACCTCCGTCAGTGGCTTCTGACGTCTCTGATACCCAGAGTGACGTGCGGGTAAGCGTCGGCTCAGATAACCGGGGCGACCGGGTTGGGCAGCGCGCCGCCGAAGCGTCGGTCCCGCTGGGCGTACAACTCGCACGCGTACCAGAGGTGGCGGCGGTCGAAGTCGGGCCAGAGCGTGTCCAGGAAGACCAACTCGGCGTACGCGGTCTGCCACAGCAGGAAGTTGGAGATCCGTTCCTCCCCGGACGGGCGCAGGAACAGGTCCACCTCCGGGATCTCCGGGTGGTAGAGGTACTTCGCCACTGTCTTCTCGGTGACCTTCGCCGGATCCAGCCGGCCGGCCGCCACGTCCCGCGCGATAGCGGCGGCGGCGTCACCGATCTCGGCCTGCCCGCCGTAGTTGACGCAGAACTGCAGGGTCAGCGTCGAGTTGTCGCGGGACATCTCCTCGGCGGTCTGCAACTCGGAGATGACGCTCTTCCACAGCCGACCAGGCCGGCCCGACCACACCACCCGAACGCCCAGGTCGACCAACTGGTCACGGCGGCGACGGATCACGTCCCGGTTGAACCCCATCAGGAACCGGACCTCGTCGGGCGAGCGCCGCCAGTTCTCGGTGGAGAACGCGTACGCCGACAGGTACGGGATGCCCATCTCGATGGCGCCCTCGATGGTGTCGAAGAGGCTGTGCTCCCCCGCCTCGTGCCCCTTGGTGCGGGGCAGCCCGCGGTCCTTGGCCCAGCGGCCGTTGCCGTCCATCACCACCGCCACGTGCTTCGGCACCGCCTCGGTGGGCAGCGCCGGGGGTCGGGCCCCGGACGGGTGTGGCACCGGCGGCGTCGGCTCGCGCCGGCCAGCCTTCTTCGATCGGATCACTCGGTCACTCCCTGTTCGCGCCGTCCGCCCCGGCCTCGACGTCGCCACGTGGCCGGAGCACCACGGCCCCGGTGCCCTCCGGCGGCGGAGCCGTGCCGGCCGCCGAGGAACCCCGGTCGACCAGCGGCAGCGAGCGTAGCGCGCGCTCCAGGTGCCACTGCAGGTGAGCCGCGACCAGCCCACTGCACTCCCGACGTACGGCGGCGTCGGTGGCGTCGGCGATCACCCAGTCACCGGAGGTCAGCGCGGACATCAGATCGATGGTGGCCGGGGCGGGATGAGCCGCCCCGGGTGGCCGACAATCCGGACAGACCGCGCCTCCGGCCGGCACCGAGAACGCCCGGTGCCGCCCGGGCGTGCCACAGACCGCGCAGGCGACCAGCGCCGGCGCCCAGCCGGCCAGGGACATCCCACGCAGCAGGTACGCGTCGAGCACCAGGGTGGTGGCGTGCTCGCCCCGGGACAGCGCCTTCAGCGCGCCGATGGTGAGCTGGAACAACCGCAGCGACGGCTCCCTTTCCACCGGGGTCAGCCGCTCGGCGGTCTCGGCGATCGCGCTGGCCGCCGTGTAGCGCGGATAGTCGCCGAGGAACCGTTTGCCGTACAGGTCGATGCCCTCGACCTGGCTCACCGTGTGCAGAGAGCTGCCGTGGTTGCCCTTCGGGTCACCGGCGAGCTGGAGGTCGACGTGGCCGAACGGCTCCAGCCGGGCGCCGAACTTGCTGGTGGTGCGGCGGATCCCTCGAGCCACCGCGCGCAGTCGGCCGTGCCGGCGGGTGAGCAGGGTGATGATCCGGTCGGACTCGCCGAGCTTCTGCACACGCAGCACCACCGCGTCGTCGCGGTAGAGCTGTCGGCGATACCCGGCCATCGGGCCATTCTCCCTCGGGGTGCGAAATCAGGGTTGGTTCGGGGTGCAAGCGCGGATGAACCCCGATGCGGCCGTCTCGTGCTCGGCCGTAGCGTGCTGGTCATGGCACTGCACCTGACCACCACCCCCCGCCGTCGTCGCGTCACCGCTCCCGTCGCGCTAGGGCTCACCACCACCCTCATCGTGCTCGCCGGGTGCGACAACCTGTCGTTCCGCCGGCTCGACTACGACAACACCGAGGCGGTCCGGATCACCACGGTCCGGGTCTCCGGGGGTTCTGGCGACGTTGTGGTCCGCGGCACCGGCTCGGCGTCCGAGGTGCGGATCAAGCGAGTGGTTCGCTACCAGGGCGGCGAACCGGACAACACCCGCTACGAGATCAAGGGCAGCGAGCTGGTGCTGAACACCGACTGTGGCTCGCGGTGCAGCATCTCCTACGAGGTGACGGTGCCAGAGGGTGTGGCGGTGCAGGGCGAGACCAGCTCCGGCAACGTCGAGCTGAGCCGCGTCGGCACCGTGGACCTACAGGTGCGCTCGGGCGACGTACGGATCTCCGGTGCGTCGGGCGCGGTCGGGGTGGAGGCCCGCTCGGGCAACATCGAGGTGAACGAGGCCGCCGCGGCCGTACGGCTGCGCGCCTCGTCGGGGGACATCACCGCACGCCGGCTGGGCGGCGCTGTCGACGCCGAGGCCAGCTCGGGCAATGTCGACGTGGAGCTGGACAAGCCCGCCTCGGCCCGGGTCCACGCCTCCAGTGGTGACGTCACGCTGCTGGTGCCGCAGGGCAGCTACCGGGTCCGGTCCAACGCCGACTCCGGTGACGAGACCATCACCGTCGCCGACAACCCGGCGGCGTCCCTGGTGCTCGACGGTTCGGCAAAGAGCGGCAACCTCACGATCAGCGAGCGTTGATCTCGACGCCGGTCGTCGCCCCGGCCGTCCGCTTCGGGCACCGCCGACGAGGTGGATCAGAAGCCCAGCTTGCGCAGTTGCCTCGGGTCGCGCTGCCAGTCCTTCGCGACCCGCACGTGCAGGTCGAGGTAGACCCGGCTGCCGAGCAGCTCCTCGATCTGCTTGCGGGCGGTGGTGCCGACCTCCTTGAGCCGACTCGCCTTGTGCCCGAGCACGATGGCCTTCTGGCTGGGCCGCTCCACGTACAGGTCGGCGTAGATCTTCATGACCTGGCCCTCGGGGATCATCTCCTCCACCACCACGGCGATGGAGTGTGGCAACTCGTCGCGGACCCCCTCCAGGGCGGCCTCCCGGATCAGTTCGGCGACCAGCACCTGCTCGGGGTCGTCGGTGAGCATGTCGTCCGGGTAGAGCTGCGGCGACGGCGGCAGATACTTGGTCATCACGTCGACGAGGGTGTCCACCTGGTGCCCGGACACCGCGCTCACCGGCACGATCTCGGCGAACTCCCCCATCTTGCTGACCGCGAGCAACTGCTCCGCCAGGCGACGCTTGTCCACCAGGTCGGTCTTGGTGACCACCGCCAGCACTGTCGCCTTCAACTCGGCCAGCTCGCCGGTGATGAACCGGTCACCGCGCCCGACCGGCTCGTCGGCGGGGATGCACAGGCCGATCACGTCGACCTCGGTCCAGGTGGACCGGACCAGGTCGTTGAGACGTTCACCGAGCAGCGTACGGGGGCGGTGCAGGCCCGGCGTGTCGACCAGGACCAGCTGCGACTCGGGCCGGTGCAGCACCGCCCGGATGACGTGCCGGGTCGTCTGCGGCTTGTTCGAGGTGATGGCGATCTTGGTGCCGACGATGGCGTTGGTCAACGTCGACTTGCCGGCGTTGGGGCGACCGACGAAGCAGCCGAACCCGGCCCGGTACGGTCGCGCCTCCGGATCCTGCACCGGGCTCACTGGGTCACCGTGCCGAGGACGGTGCCGTCCGGAGCGGCCAGGTGGACCGGTGCGTCCGCCGCGAGGTCCCGTACCGCCGCGTGACCGGCACCATCCAGCGTCGACGCCTCGGTCACCACCACCGCCGCCTCCAACCGACTCGCCCCGGCCGCCACGGCCGACGCCACCGCCAACTGCAACGCGGTGAGCGTCAGCGACGGCAGCGCGACACTGGCCGCCGCGTACGTCCGGCCGTCCTGGTCGCGGACCGCGGCGCCCTCCACGGCCCCGACCCGCGCGCGGGCTCCCCGGGCCAGGACGACGAGCTTGCCGTCCTCGGCGCTCAGCGCTCCCGACGCGGTGGGGGTGGGCCGGCCGGCAGGCGCGGCGGGTGTGTCAGGCATCGGCGGATTGCCTCTCATCGTCTCGGTAGTTGTCAGTGTCGTCCCCGGGGTCGGCGTGCTCGCCGCGCCCCGCGGTGTCCTGCTCATGGCCCGGCTCCACCCGGCTGACCAGAACGGTGTCGATCCGGTTGCGCCGGCCGGTGGTGCCCTCGGCGACCAGACGGAGACCGGCGACCTCGGCCTCGGCACCCGGGATCGGCACCCGCCCCAGCGACTGGGCGAGCAGACCGCCGACCGTCTCCACCTCGTCGGTGGGCAGGTCGGTGTCGAACATCTCGCCGAGATTCTCCACCGGCAGGCGGGCGGTCACCCGCACCGAGGAGTCCGCCAGACGTTCGACGGGCGGGCGTTCGACATCGTACTCGTCGGTGATTTCGCCGACGATTTCCTCCAGGATGTCCTCGATGGTGACCAGACCGCCGGTGCCGCCGTACTCGTCGACAACGATGACCAGGTGGTTGCGGGCCGCCTGCATCTCGGACAGCAGGTCGTCGACCGGCTTGGACTCGGGAACGAAGGTCGCCGGGCGCATCAGCTCGGCCACCGGCAACTGTTCGGCCCCCGGGTCGCCGCCACGGGAGCGCCGGATCAGGTCCTTGAGGTAGAGCACCCCCAGCACGTCGTCGACGCTCTCGCCGATCACCGGGATGCGGGAGAAACCGGAGCGGAGGAAGAGCGCCAGCGCCTGTTCGAGTGTCTTGCCCTCCTCGATCCACACCATCTCGGTGCGCGGCACCATCACCTCACGGGCGATGGTGTCGCCGAGCGCGAAGACGGAGTGGATCATCTGGCGTTCGCCGTGCTCGACCACGCCACGCTGCTCGGCCAGGTCGACAAGCTCCCGCAACTCCACCTGGGTGGCGAACGGGCCTTCCCGGAAGCCGCGCCCGGGGGTGACCGCGTTGCCGATCAGGATCAGCAGCGACGCGAGCGGGTTGAGCGCCCGGCCCAGCCAGCGGACCAGCGGCGCCACCGCACGACCCACGGCGTAGGCGTGCTGCCGGCCGATGGTGCGCGGGGCGACGCCCACCACCACGAAGCTGACCACTGTCATCGCACCGGCGGTCACCAGCGCGGCCCGCCAGCCGGCGCCGAAGCTGTCCACCGCCACGAGCGCCACCAGTGTGGTGGCGGTCAGCTCGGCGAGCAGCCGCAACAGCAGGAGCAGGTTGAGGTGCCGAACGACGTCGCCGGCCACTACCTGGAGGGTACGGGCGCCGCGCACGCCGTCGCGGGCCAGCTCGGCGGCTCGGGCCGGTGAGACCGCGGCGAGGGCCGCCTCGGTCATCGCGATCAGGCCGGCCAGCACCACCAGACCGGCCGCGAAGACGATCAGCTGAAAGTCGGGAAGGCCAGCGGTGGCGCCGGCCGCGAGTAACGGAGGAGTGGACATCACTGGGTGCGGGTCGACCGCCAGCTCGCCAGCAGCCGAGCCTGGAGTGCGAACATCTCCCGCTCCTCCTCCGGCTCGGCGTGGTCATAACCGAGCAGGTGCAGCACCCCGTGCACGGTGAGCAGGTGCAGCTCGTCGGCCGGCGCGTGCCCTGCGGTCGCCGCCTGCTTGGCCGCCACCTCCGGACAGAGCACGATGTCGCCGAGCAGGGCGGGCTCGCCGCCGGCCGGCGCGGACTCACCCGGGCCGTGGTCGACGCTGCCCTCGTCCATGGGGAAGGCGAGCACGTCGGTCGGGCCGTCGCCACCCATCCAGCGGTGGTTCAGCTCGGTCATGTAGTCGATGTCGACGAGCAGCACGGACAGCTCGGCGAGGGGGTTGACCCCCATCTCGTCGAGGGCGTGCCGGGCGACGGCGAGCACGGCATCGGTGTCGACGTCGACACCGGACTCGTTGGCGATCTCGATGGACAACTGCTTTCCTCTGCTTTAGCGGCGGCGGCCGGCCCGGCCGCCCTGGGCGGGTCGCCCAGGCACGGCGTGAACGCCCTGCGCCTGCTGGTTCTCCCGCTCGGCGTCCCAGCGGGCGTACGCGTCGACGATCTCCCCGACCAGCTGGTGGCGGACCACGTCGGAGCTGGACAACTGGGAGAAGTGCACGTCGTCGACGTTTTCCAGGATCTCCCGAACCACCCGCAGGCCGCTGCTCGTCCCACCGGGAAGGTCCACCTGGGTGATGTCACCGGTCACGACGATCTTGGAGTTGAAGCCGAGTCGGGTGAGGAACATCTTCATCTGCTCGGGCGTCGTGTTCTGCGCCTCGTCCAGGATGATGAACGCGTCGTTGAGCGTCCGTCCCCGCATGTAGGCGAGGGGGGCGACCTCGATCGTGCCGGCTGCCATCAGCTTCGGGATGGTCTCCGGGTCGAGCATGTCGTGCAGCGCGTCGTAGAGCGGGCGCAGGTACGGATCGATCTTCTCGTTGAGCGTCCCGGGCAGGAAGCCCAGCCGCTCGCCCGCCTCGACCGCCGGCCGGGTGAGGATGATCCGGTTGACCTGCTTGGCCTGCAACGCCTGGACGGCCTTCGCCATCGCCAGGTAGGTCTTTCCGGTGCCGGCAGGGCCGATGCCGAAGACGATGGTGTGCGTGTCGATAGCGTCGACGTACTTCTTCTGCCCGAGCGTCTTGGGGCGGATGGTGCGCCCGCGCCGGGAGAGGATGTTGAGCGTCAGGACCTCGGCGGGCCGCTCGGCGCTGCCCTGCTCGAGCATGCCGACGGTACGCCGGACGGCGTCAGTGGTCAGGGTCTCGCCTTTCTCGATGAGTTCGAGGAGCTCGCTGAAGACCCGCTCGGCGAGGGCGTTGTCCGCAGGGTCACCGGTGATGGTGATCTCGTTGCCGCGAACGTGCACGTCACTGGTGACCGAGCGTTCGACGAGTCTGAGGATCTCGTCGCCTGCGCCGAGCAGATTGACCATGATCTTCGGGTCGGGCACGGTGATCCTGGTCTGCACCCGGGGCGGGCCGGGAGGTGGGGTGCCGGTCATAGGTTGGGCCGAAGGGCCCTGCGCCACCTGCTCTCGATCTCGGCGCCGGCCTGCTGGGCCTGGCGTGCGGACGTTACACCCATCGTATCGGTTCAACGCGGGCCGCATCGCGCCCATTTCCGCTGGCCGCGATCAACTCCCGGCCCGGAAGTCGTACCGGTCGAAGGTCTCCTGGTGACGGGTGAACCGGTACGTCGCCCAGTGCATCCGGACCACCGCGCCGGCCTCGTCCCGGGTCAGCCGCAGCAGCTCACCGACCTCCCGACCGGAGACCACCCGGAACACGTCAGGCTGGTCCGGCAACGGCGTGAAGATCGCCGGCGGACGTCCGGTCGGGTCACCGACCCCACGTGCCCGCAGGGTGCCGTCGTGCCACGAGAAGACGTACTCGGAGCCCTCGCCCCACCAGCGGCCGAGCGCACCCCGCAGGGCGGCCGGCGCGGGTGCGCCGGGTCGCCAGGGCTCGATCTCGGCCGGGTCGTGCTCGACGGCAGCGGCGAGCAGCCGGTGCGACAGGTCGAACAGTTCGGTCGCCGTGCCGGACGAGCCGAGCACCGCGGCGCCCATCGCCCCGGGCGTGCCGTCACCGCCGCGGCGGCCGTACGCCCCGGCGAGGAACCCGGGCATCGCCCCGTCGTGCCCCACGTGCATCACCCGCTCCCCCTGCGGGACCAGGATCAGCCCCAGCCCGAAGCCCGCGCCCCAGAGCGTCTCGTCGGTGGTGGTCAGCGGCCAGCGCATCTCGTCGAGGGTGGCCGGGGCGAGGACCACGCCGGCCGGGTCCAGCGCCGCCGGGTCGGCCAGGAACGCCGCCCAGCGGGCCATGTCGGTAGCGGTGCTCCAGAGCTGGGCGGCCGGGCCGACCGCGCCGAAGTCGGTCGGCGGTTCGGGGTGCGCCTCGTCGGAGTACGCGTCGACCAGGAACCCGGTGGCCGCCGTCGGCAGTGGGGTCACCGTGGTGTCGGTCAGCCCCAGCGGCGTCAGGATCCGCTCGGTGAGCGCCTGCGCCCAGCTGCCGCCCCGGCATCTGGCCACGAGTTGGCCGAGTACGGCCACGCCCAGGTTGGAGTAGTGGAACCGGCGGCCGGTCGGCAGCACCCGCTCGGCCCGGTCCAACTCGGCGACAAGTTGGTCGTCGTCCGGTGCGCGCAGGCTGTCCCACACGTCGCCGAACGGCTCGCGTTGCAGGCCACCGGTGTGCGACAGCAACCGACGTACGGTCAGGTCGCCGTGCGCCGGGAGGTCCAGGTGCCGGCCCACCGGGTCGTCCAGGTCCAGCAGCCCGTCGTCGCGGCACTGCAGGACCAGCGCCGCGGTGAACGTCTTGGTGATCGAGCCGATCCGGAACTGGGTGCCCGCGCCCAGAGGGCTGTCGGTGCCGGTCTCGCCGACGGTGCAGCTCCAGAGCGGCCGGTCGGCCCGGTGCAGCGCCGCGGACACCGCCGGAACCCGGGCTTCGGCCTGCACCCGCCGGACCAACCGGTCCAGGTGCTCGTCCGCCCGAGAGCCGGGCGCCGCACCTGGGGTCACGCCAGGTCCCGGGCGAGCATCGGGCCGAGCGGCGCACCACCGAGCAGGTGCGCGTGCACGTGGAACACCTCCTGCCCGCCGTACGCGCCGGTGTTGAACATCAGCCGGAACCCGTCGCCGAGCAGCCCCTCGTCCTCGGCCACGGCGGCGGACGTCGCCAGCACGTCGGCGGCCAGCGCCGGGTCACCCTGGGCGAGCGTCGCGACGTCGGCGTAGTGCTCCTTCGGAATGACCAGGACGTGCACCGGCGCCTTCGGGTCGATGTCGCGGAAGGCGAGCGTGGTGTCGGTCTCCCGGACCACTGTGGCCGGAATCTCCCCGGCGACGATGCGGCAGAACAGGCAGTCGGATCCCATCGGGGCAGTGTAAGGACTAACCGGCCGGGGGCGCCGCGGCGCAGCGTGCGCCGCCGGCCCGTTCGCAGGGGGGCGGCACGGCTGAGGCAGGATGGCCGGCATGACGGATCGGGCGGTACTCGTGACCGGTGCCTCGCGCGGGATCGGCCGCGCGGTGGCGGAGGCGTTCGCAGCGGGCGGCGACCGGGTGGCCATCCATCACCGCGACTCCGCCGATGCGGCCGAGGAGCTGCGCGGGCAACTGCCCGGCGCCGGGCACGTGGTGGTCCGCGCCGACCTCACCGATCCGGACGCGGTCCGGGTCATGGTCGACCGGGCCGCCGAACTGCTCGGTGGGCTGGACGTGCTGGTCAACAACGCCGGGACGTACGGCGACCGCGACGACCCGCACCCCATCTTCGGCGCCTCGTACGAACAGTGGCAGCAGCGCTGGCGGCAGGTGCTGGAGACCAACCTGACCGGCGCCGGCAACGTCACCTGGTGCGCCGCCCAGCACATGCGCGAACGCGGCGGGCGGATCGTCAACGTCTCGTCCCGTGGCGCGTTCCGCGGCGAGCCGCACCAGCCGGCGTACGGTGCCAGCAAGGCGGGGCTGAACGCGCTGGGCCAGTCCCTCGCCGTGGCGCTCGCGCCGTACGGCATCACTGTCGCCACCGTCGCGCCGGGCTTCGTGGCGACGGACATGGTCACCGAGTACCTGCGCGGTGCGGAGGGCGCGGCGATCCGGGCGCAGAGCCCGTTCGACCGGGTGGGCAAACCGGAGGAGATCGCCGCCGCCGTGCACTGGCTGGCGTCGCCGCAGGCCGAGTGGGCCTCGGGCACGATCGTCGACGTCAACGGCGCCTCCTACCTGCGCAGCTGAGGTGGAGCACCTCAACCCGCGTGGCGCGTCGGTGGTGGCGCTCGCCAAGCCGGACGAGCGGGAAGCCGCCCAGTGGTACTTCCAGCGGTGGCTGGCACACCTGCCGGCGGCCGGTGAGATCGTGCTGTTCGACCGTTCCTGGTACAACCGGGCCGGCGTGGAGCGGGTGATGGGCTTCTGTAGCCGCAAGGAGTACCTGGAGTTCCTGCGGCAGGCCCCGGAGCTGGAACGGATGCTGGTGCGCTCGGGCATCCGGCTGGTCAAGTTCTGGTTCTCCGTCTCGCAGAACGAGCAGCGCACCCGGTTCGCGATCCGCCAGGTCGACCCGGACCGGCAGTGGAAGCTGTCTCCGATGGACATCGCCTCACTCGACCGCTGGGACGAGTACACCGAGGCCAAGGAGGCGATGTCTTCTGGACCGACACGGCCGACGCGCCGTGGACTGTGGTGAAGAGCAACGACAAGAAGCGGGCCCGGCTGGAGGCGATGCGGCACGTGCTGCACCGCTTCGACTACACCGGCAAGGACCTCGCAGTGGTCGGCGCACCTGACCCGCAGATCATCGGGCCGGCCGGGTTGGACCTCGGGCCGGAGGAAGAGGTGGTGCCGGTGTTTCCCCGGCCCTGAACCAGCCAGAGCCCACTGTCACCAGCGGCCGAGGCGGGCGGCGAGCACGCTGAGGGCCGCCACGCCGGCGGTGGAGGTGCGCAGCACTGCCGGCCCGAGGCGTACGGGTCGCCCGCCGGCCTCGGCGAAGGCGGTCAGCTCGGCCGGGGCGATGCCACCCTCCGGGCCGATCACCAGCACGATCTCGCCGGTGGTGGGCAGCTCTGCGGTGGTGAGCCGGTCTTCGGCCTCCTCGTGCAGCACGAACCCGGCGGCGGCACCGGCGATCCGACGGGCCACAGTGGCGGTGGACTCGTCCGGCGCGCCGGCCACCACCGGCAGCCACGGCCGGCGGGCCTGCTTGGCCGCCTCCCGGGCGGTGGCCACCCACTTCTCCCGGGCGCGTACGCCCCGGTCGCCGCGCCACTGGGTCACCGAGCGCGACGCCGCCCAGGGCACGATCTCGTCCACCCCGACCTCGGTCATCGCCTGCACGGCCAGCTCACCCCGGTCGCCCTTGGCGATGCCCTGCACTGTCACCAGCCGGGGTACCGGCGCGTCCGCGTACCCCCGGGAGGTGATGGTGACCTCCAGGCTGCCCCGGCCGACGGCGGTGACCACGGCGGCGGCCGTGCCACCCCGGCCGTCGGCGAGCAGCAGTTCCTCGCCGACGCGCAGCCGCTGCACTGTCGCGGCGTGGTGCCCCTCCGGGCCGTCCACTGTGAGCGCGTCGCCGGTGGGCAGCGCCTCCACCAGGAACAGCGGTGCGGACACCTCAGGCGTGCCCGTTGAACGCGTCGCGCATCCGGGAGAAGAAGCCGCCCTGCTTGGACAACTCAGCGACCTCCTCGCCACGGGTCTTGGCGAAGTCGCGCAGCATCTTCTCCTGGTCCGGGTCGAGCTTGGTCGGCGTCCGCACGTCCAGGTGGACGTAGAGGTCGCCTCGGCCGGTGCCGCGCAGGTGCGGCACGCCCCGGGCGCGCAGTCGCAGCGTGCTGGCCGGCTGGGTGCCGGCCTTGACGTCGACGGTCTCCTCGCTGTCCAGCGTCTTGATGGTCAGCCGGGTGCCCAGCGCCGCCGCCGTCATCGGCACGGTGACCCGGCAGTGCAGGTCGTCGCCCTTGCGGGAGTACACGTCGTGCGGACGCTCGTGGATCTCCACGTAGAGGTCGCCGGCGGTGCCGCCGCCGGGGCCCACCTCGCCCTGCTGGGCCAGCCGGATCCGCATGCCGTCCTCGACACCGGCCGGGATCTTGACGGTCAGCGAACGGCGGGTCCGCACCCGGCCGTCGCCGGCGCAGGTGGGGCAGGGGTGCGGGATGGTGGTGCCGTAGCCCTGGCACACGGTGCACGGCCGGGCGGAGACCACCTGGCCGAGGAAGGTGCGCTGCACCGACTGCACCTCGCCCCGGCCAGCACACGCCTCGCAGGTCGCCAGGTGCGTGCCGGCGGCCGTGCCGGCACCGGAGCAGGTGGTGCAGAGCACAGCGGTGTCGACGGTGATCGGGGCCTCCACGCCGAAGGCCGTCTCGTGCAGGTCGAGTTCGAGCCGCAGGATCGCGTCGGCGCCTGGGCGGGTACGCGGCCGTGGGCCACGGGCGCCACCTCCGGCACCGCCGAAGAACGCGTCCATGATGTCCTGGAAACCGACGAACGGGCCGGCGCCTCCGGGGCCACCCGGGCCGCCAGCGCCACCGCCACCCGGGGCGAGCGGGTCGCCACCCAGGTCGACGATCTGCCGCTTCCGGTCGTCCGAGAGCACCTCGTACGCGGCGTTGATGTCCTTGAACTTCTCCTGAGCCTCCGGGTCCGGATTGACGTCCGGGTGGAACTGGCGTGCCAGCTTGCGGTAGGCGCGCTTGATCTCGTCATCGGAGGCTTCCCGGCTCACACCGAGAATGCCGTAGTAGTCCCTGGCCACTGCGTTCCGTGTCCTCATGTTCGTCTCGCGTTGCGCCGGTCGGCGGCCGCAGCCGGCCGCATCGGCCCTGACCAATCAGTTCTGGGCCAGCAACTCGCCCACGTAGCGTGCCACGGCGCGCACCGTGGCGATGTTGCCGGGGTAGTCCATCCGGGTGGGCCCCAGCACCCCCAGGCCACCCACGATGGTGGTGCCCGGGCCGTACCCGGTGCTGACCACCGAGGCGGCGCGCAGGTTGTCGAACTCGTTCTCGTCGCCGATCAGCACCCGGGTCGTGCTCGGCTCGGTCTCGCCGATGAGCTTGAGCAGCACGACCTCCTCCTCCAGAGCTTCGAGGATCGGCCGCAGCGAGCCCTGGAAGTCGAGCAGGCCGCCCCGGGTGAGGTTCGCGGTGCCGGCGAGCGCGATCCGTTCCTCGTGCCGCTCGACGAGCGTCTCCAGCAGGACGGTGGCGAGCGTGGTCATGGTCGGGCGCAGCCCGGTCGGCGCTTCCTCGACAAGCGCCTGCACCAGCGGCGGCGTCTCGGACAGCCGGGCGTTGGCGAGCTTCTCGTTGATCAGTCGACGCAGGTCGGTGACGTCGTCGGCGGGCACCGGGCCGGGCAGCTCCACGAGTCGCTGTTCCACCCGCCCGGTGTCGGCGATCATGACGAGCATCAGCCGGGTGGTGGAGATCGGCACCAGCTCCAGGTGACGCACCGAGGAGCGGGCCAGGCTCGGGTACTGAACGACGGCGACCTGCCGGGTCAGCTGGGCGAGCAACCGCACAGTGCGGTGCACCACATCGTCGAGGTCGACAGCGCCGACCAGGAACCGCTCGATGGCCCGGCGCTCGGCCGGGCTGAGCGGCTTGACCCGGGAAAGCCTGTCGACGAAGAGGCGGTAGCCGCGGTCGGTGGGCACCCGGCCGGCACTGGTGTGCGGCTGCCGGATGTAGCCCTCCTCCTCCAGCACGGCCATGTCGTTGCGGACCGTGGCCGGGGAGACCCCGAGCTGGTGCCGCTCGACCAGCGCCTTGCTGCCGACCGGCTCCTGGGTGGAGACGTAGTCTTCGACGATGGCGCGGAGCACTGCGAGTTTCCGGTCGTCGAGACCCATCCTCCGCACCTCCTGTCGCACGTCGGCCGCCGGCGCTCTGGGCCGGCCGGGCCGTCCTGGCACTCGACTGTAACGAGTGCCAGTCTACGTCGGCGGGCCCGCCGACGCGATGATCAACGGCCACCCGTCGGTGCGGCCCACGCCACCGGCGTTGGGCCGATCGGCCCGCACTGCCGGGCGGTGTCGCTCTGGTGCGGCGTTGCCACGGGCACCTACCGTGACATCCATGACTGAACCTCCTCGCCCTCCCGGGTCGGGCGACCCCGGCAACTACCCGCCGGAGCCCACCTCCCCAGGCCCGTCCCCGTCGGCCGAGCCGCCCACCGCACCACTGTCCGGGGCACCCGGCCCGGCCGGCTATCCCCCGGCCGGTGGCTATCCGCCGCCCACCGGTGACCAACCGCCGTCAGGCGGCTACCCTCCGGCAGGCGGCTACCCCCCGCCCGGCGGCTACCCGGCCGGTGGGGCCTACGGCGGCCCCGGCGGCGGCTACGCCAACACCGAGGACAAGACCTGGGCCCTTGTCGCGCACTTCGGCGGCGCCCTCGGCGCACTGGTCAGCTTTGGTCCGCTGGGCTTCGTCGCCCCGCTCATCGCCTACCTGGCCCGGGGTCAGCAGTCGCCGACCGTCCGGGCGCACGCCCTCGCCGCCCTGAACTTCCAGATCCTCTGGTCGATCATCGCGTTCGTGCTGCTCTTCGTGAGCTGGTGCCTGCTCTTCCTGCCCAGCATCGCCGTCGTGGTGATCCAGATCCTGTTCGGGATCATCGCCGGCATGAAGGCCAACGAGGGCACCCCGTACCGCTACCCGATGACCGCCAACTTCATCAAGTGAACCGGTCCGGCCGCTCCCCCGGCCGGAGCGGTTCACCGCTGTTCCGGTCCGGGGAGCGGCGGCCACTCAGGGCAGCAGGTCGCGGACGACAGCGTCGGCGAGCAGCCGCCCGCGCAGTGTGAGCACTGCCCGGCCGGCGGCGTACTCGTCGGCGGCCAGCAGCCCACCGGCCAGGGCCCGCTCGGCGCCGGCCCGGCCGGTGGCGTCGAGCACCGCCAGCGGCAGACCGCTGGAGAGCCGCAGCCGCAGCATCACGTCCTCCATGTGCGCCTCGTCGGGGGTGAGCACCTCCCGGGCCAGGCCGGGTGACGCGCCGGTGGCCAGCCGCTGGGCGTACGTCGTGGGGTGCTTCACGTTCCACCAGCGCACCCCGCCGACGTGGCTGTGCGCCCCCGGCCCCAGCCCCCACCAGTCCGCGCCGGTCCAGTAGAGCAGGTTGTGCCGGCAGCGGGCCTGTTCGGTGCGGGCCCAGTTGGAGACCTCGTACCAGGAGAGCCCGGCCGCGTCGAGAGCGGCCTCCGCGGCCAGGTAGCGGTCCGCTGCCACGTCGTCACTGGGGTACGCCAGCTCGCCGCGCCGCATCCGGGCGGCGAGCCGGGTGCCGTCCTCGACGATCAGGGCGTACGCGCTGACGTGGTCCACCCCGGCGGCGACGACCTGCTCCAGCGAGGCGGCGAAGTCCTCGGCCCGCTCCCCCGGGGTGCCGTAGATCAGGTCCAGGTTGACGTGCTCGAACCCGGCGTCGCGCGCCTCCAGGGCGGCGGCGGTGGCCCGGCCGGCGCTGTGTTTGCGGTCCAGGATCGCCAGCACCCCCGGGGAGGCGGACTGCATGCCCAGCGAGATCCGGGTGTAGCCGGCGGCCCGCAGCAGCTTCAACGATTCCGGGGTGACCGACTCGGGGTTGGCCTCGGTGGTCACCTCGGCGTCGGCGGCCAGCCCCCAGGTGCGGTCGATGCCGTCGAGGATGCGGGCCAGGTCGTCGGCGGGGAGCAGGGTGGGCGTGCCGCCGCCGACGAAGACGGTGTCGACCCGGGGCGGCGGGTTGTCGCCGAGCACCCGGGCGGCGAGCGCCAGCTCGGCCAGCACCGTGTCGGCGTACCCCTCACGGCTGGCACCGCCACCCAGTTCGGCGGCGGTGTAGGTGTTGAAGTCGCAGTATCCGCAGCGGCTGGCGCAGAACGGCACGTGCACGTACACGCCGAAGCCGCGCGCGCCGACCGCAGTGGTGGCGGTGGCGGGCAACGATCCGTCGACGGGGACGGTCTCACCATCTGGAAGGACGCCGGGCATGGCCACTAGTGTGCCCGGCATGACCTCTCCCGACGTCCTCGTGCGGGTCGCCACGGCCCGTGGGGTGACCACCCTCACCCTGGACAGCCCGCACAACCGCAACGCGCTCTCCACCGGCCTGATGACCCAACTGCTGGCCGGGCTGGCGGACGCGGTCGCCGACGAGGCGGTTCGAGTGATCGTGCTCGACCACACCGGCCCGGTCTTCTGCTCCGGCGCGGACCTGAAGGAGACCGCGGCGGCGTACGCCAGCGGGACGGTGCCGGCCGGCATGCTGGGTGACGTGCTCGCGGCGCTCTGGGAGTGCCCGAAGCCGGTGCTCGCCCGGGTCGGCGGGCCGGCGCGGGCCGGTGGGCTGGGCCTGATCGCCGCCGCCGACCTGGCGGTCTGCAGCGACGAGGCGACCTTCGCGTTCACCGAGGTGCGCATCGGGGTGATCCCGGCGGTCATCTCGGCGACCGTGCTGCCCCGGCTGCACCCCCGCGCCGCCGCCGCGCTGTACCTGACCGGCGACACCTTCGACGGCCGTCGGGCCGCCGAGATCGGCCTGGTGACGGCCTCGGTCCCAGCGGACGGGCTGGACGACGCGGTACGCAGCTACTGCGACTCGCTGGTGCGCGGCGCGCCGGGGGCGCTGGCCGGCGCGAAGGAGTTGCTGCGCCGACCGGGTACCGCCGAGTTGCGCGCCGACCTGGCCCGCCTCTCCGCCGTCTCGACCGGCTACTTCCTCTCCGACGAGGGACGCGAGGGAGTCATGGCGTTCCGCGAACGTCGACCGGCGCGCTGGGTGCCCGCTCTCGACGGCTGAGCATTCGGGTAGGCGTTGCCGCCCGTCGGTCCTTTGCTCTGCTTCAACCGGCGCAACAGCCGCTGTCCGGATATCGGACACGCGGTGTTGCCTCCGGTGAAGCAGAGCAAAGGACGCAGACGAGGGTCGACTCCCGGCCGGGCTGGCCGGGCGCCGTCGTCGTTCGGCGGAGCCTCGGTGTTCCGCCGGTGTCACCAGGCGGTCGCGCCGCCGTCGACCGGGTAGTTCGCCCCGGTGATGTACGACGCCCTGTCGGACGCGAGGAAGACCACCAGCTCGACGACCTCCTCGGGACGCGCGAAGCGCTTGAGGAGCGTCTTGGCGGTGATGGCGTCCCGGGCCTCCTGGTTGTCACCGAGGTCGCGTTCGCTGGCCGGAGTGAGGGTGGGCCCGGGACTGACCGCCACCGCGCGGATGCCGTGGGGCGCGCCTTCGAGCGCGAGCTGTCGCGTCATGCCGATGATGCCGGCGTTCGCGGCGGTGTGACCGACCATCGGCGGGACGTGACCGCCGATCGACCCGGCCATGGAGGCGGCGCTGATGATGACACCGCCGCCGCGCCGGACCAGGTGCGGCCAGGCGAACTTCGACACGAAGTACGGAATGTCGAGTTCTCCGGTGATGGTGTAGCGCCAGTCCTGCACGGAGAAGTCGGGCATCGGGCCGAAGCGGAGAGCGGCTGCGTTGTTGTAGACGATGTCGAGCCCGCCGTAGGCGGCAGCGGCATCGTCGACGAGCTTGCGTACCTGCTCGGGGTCGGTGAGGTCGACCGGCGCGACGCCGGTCATCTCGCCGCCGGCGCGGCGGACGAGTTCGACCGTCTCGTCGTTGCCGGCGACCTGGAGGTCGGCCCCGACGACCTTCGCGCCCTCGCGGGCGAAGGTCAGCGCCGCGACGCGGCCCAGACCACCGCCGGTGCCGGTGATCAGGACGACCTTGCCATCGAGCGTTCCCATGGAACTCCTCCTCGTTCGCTGACCAACGCGCCCGGCTTGGGTGGTAGGTCGGATTGATATGTCAACTCGGTTAAGTCCTTGACCGATCAATCGCTTCCCGTTGTCGGTTACCCGGTGACGCTCACGACAGCCCCGACCGGTGACAGAACGTCGCAGCAGGTGAGATCGCGACCGGAGCGGGAACGTCGCCAACCGGTACGCCACAGCGGAGCCGCCCCGAACTGGTCGGAGTCGGCCAGGCTTGGCCCGAACCGCTCGGACGACCCGGAGAGGGCCTGCGGGGACGTACGCTTGGCGAACTGTCGATCTGGGGGTGTGGGTGCGAACTCGGGCAACCGTGGCGGGTGGAGTGGTGCTCATCCTCGTCGCCGTGATCGCGATCTGGCTCGTCGTACGGCAGGTGGGCGACAACCTCAGGTTGCCGCTGGTGGCACGGAAGTGCACAGTGCAGGCCGACGGACGTGTCGCGCTGGACGCCGACCAGATGGCCAACGCGGCGACCATCGCGGCGATCGGCGCGAAGCGCGGAATGCCCGAGCGGGCCGTCGTGGTCGCGCTCGCCACCGCGTACCAGGAGTCCGGGCTGCGCAACCTCGCCGACGGCGACCGCGACTCGGTCGGCCTGTTCCAGCAGCGGCCAAGCCAGGGTTGGGGCACTCCGGCGCAGATCCGCGACCCGCGTTACGCGGCCAACCGGTTCTACGCGGCCCTCAAGAAGGTGCGCGGCTGGGAGAAGATGCGGGTCACCGACGCCGCCCAGCGGGTGCAGCGCTCGGCGTTCCCCGAGGCGTACCAGAAGTGGGCCGACGACTCCGAGGTGCTCAGCCGCGCCCTGCTCGGCGACGCCAGCGGCGCGGTCTCCTGCTCGGTGGGGCGCACCCCGGCGATGCACGGCGCGGCGGCGGCCGCGCAACTGACCCGCAACCTGGTGCTCGACTGGGGGCTGAAGGGCACCGACCCGACCGACCCGACCGGGTTGGCGGTGACTCCGGGCGACCAGCGCGACGGCTGGCGGTACGCGCACTGGCTGGTCTCGCACGCCCAGGACCACGGCGTGAAGCGAGTCCGCTTCGGCGACCTGGAGTGGACCGCCCGCGACGGCTCGTGGGGCCGGGTGGACGGCCGACAGAACCCCGCCGGTCAGGTGGTCGCCGAGGTGTTCAACGAGGGTTGACCGACCCGGATCTCTTAACCGGCAGTCACCGCACAATCGGGCAATGCACGCCGAATCGCACTATTGATCACGCAGATCTCACTCTGTGCGTTTCTCTCACTGCGTGGGGTCCCGCCGTGGCCCAATCCCGCACCACACCCTCCCCGATGCCTGGACGGCCGCGTTACGATCGGCGGCCTGTGCCAGAAAAGGTTTCACCTCATGGGGAGGGGTACGACGCGGTGTTCGATTACGGCGACCGGACCGGTTACGAACCGATCAGCGACATTGACCGCAAGGAGTTCCACGAGCAGGGCTTCCTCCTGCTGCGCAACGTCCTGACGGAGGACCACCGGGCGGCGCTGGAGGCGGCGGTCGACCGCGTCTACGCGGAGGAGCAGGCCAAGGGCACCACCAAGAAGGACGGCACCCTGCACCTGCTGGGCTTCCTGGAGCGCGACGAGCTCTTCGGCGAGCTGCTGACCCACCCGATCGCCTTCCCGTACATGTGGGGGCTGGCCGGCTGGAACATCTACACCCACCACAACCACCTGGACGTCACCCCGCCGGCCGCCGAGCCGGAGAAGCCGTACTGGGGTTGGCACCAGGACGGGTACCGGCAGAACTCCGACCCGGAGACGATGGACCCGAACCTGCCTCGGCCGATGTTCTCGCTGAAGGTCGCGTACGTCCTGTCGGACCTCTCCGAGACCGGCCGCGGCGCCACCAAGGTCATCCCGGGCAGCCACCTGAAGAACTCGCTGCCCCGGCCTGCGGACCTCACCGTGCAGAACCCCGACCCGGAGGGCACGGTGGAGATCACCGCCAACCCGGGCGACGCCTTCATCTTCGACCGCCGGCAGTGGCACTCACGGTCGACGAACCTGTCGACCATCACCCGCAAGATGCTCTTCGTCGGCTACACCTACCGGTGGATCCGTCCGCTGGACGAGCTGCACCCCGACGTGAACGGCGAGTGGTACCGCAACCGCACCCCCGTGCAGCGCCAGCTGATCGGTGAGGGCACCCACACCGCCAACTACTGGGGCATCAACTGGGACGGGTACGTCGACGACGAGATCCCGCTCCGCAAGGAGCTCAAGGAGCGCGGTCTGCTCGACCGCAACATCCCCTGGCTCCGCTGACCCACCGCTCGTAGGACGGCCCCCCACCGACGCCCAGCGTTGGCGGGGGGCCGTTTCCACGTCTGCGGACCCGACCGTTCGGGCCGAGCCCGTTCCGGCCACCGGAGACCGCACTGTCGGTAGCGTGGCGGGTGCGCAGGTCGGGGCGCGGCGCCCCCGCCCAGGGCGTGGGTGGCACAGGAGGCAGCGCAGTGACATCCGCTCCGCTCCCCCGGATCCTCCGCCGCCGCGGCGAGCCGGAATACCCGACCTTCCTGGAACTCTTCTTCGATCTCGTCTACATCTTCATGTTCTCCCGGCTCGCTGCCAGCCTGGCCGAGAACCTCACCTTCCAGGGCGCGGCGCAGACCGCCGTCCTGCTGCTGGCCGCCTGGTGGGTCTGGGTGCTGACCGCGTGGCTCACCGACCTGTTCAACCCCCGACTGCCGATCATCCAGGCGACCACCCTGCTGGTCATGCTCGGCACCCTGCTGATGGCGATCGCGACCCCGTACGCCTTCGGTCGGTACGGGTGGCTCTTCGTCGCGGCCTACTTCGGCATCCACCTGGTCCGCGACGCCGTCCTGATCCCCGGCACCCGGGTGAACCGCCCGATCCAGGCCAGGAGCATCAGGGTGTTCTTCTGGTTCGGCGTCACAGTGACGCCCTGGGTGGCCGGGGTGTTCGTGGACGAGACCGCCCGACTGGTGCTCTGGTCGCTCGCGGTGGCGGTCGACCTCGGCTCGGCCCGGGTCGGCTGGCCGACGCCGAAGCTGGGGCGTACCGAGCTGGCCAGCCAGATCTTCACCGGGGTGCACCTGTCCGAGCGGCACCGGGCGATCTTCATCGTCGCGCTCGGCGAGTTGATCCTGAGCACCGGCACGGGGCTGGCCGGCAGCGGATTCACCGTCGGCGCGGTGGCCACCGGCGCTGTCGCGTTCGTCAGCGCGGTCCTGCTGTTCCAGCTCTACTTCCAGCGGGTCCAGCGGATCCTGGCACCACCGAGCGTCGCAACAGTGGAACGGGTCCGCTCCGGCACCTCCACCTCGTACAGCCATCTGGTCATGGTCGCCGGGGTGGTGCTGGTCTCGACCAGCACCTCGCTGGTCATCGACCGGCCGTTCGGCCGCGCCCCGGTCGAGCTGATGGTCGCCACCCTCGGCGGACCGGCCCTGTTCCTGCTCGGCACCGTGCTGTTCGATGCCGTGGTGACCGGCCGGACCCTCTGGTCCCGGGTCCTGGCGATCGTGGTGTTGTGTGCCCTGCTGGCACCCGCCACCCTCCTGATCCCGCCCCTGGCCGCCCTGGTGCTGGCGAACCTGATCCTGCTGGTCACCCTGGTCGGGGAAGGGCTGGCCGCGCGCCGACGGCTGGTCGGGGAGGCCGCACCATCGCGATGAGGGGCCCCTCCGGCCGCCGCGCGGAGTCACCCCAGCATCGGCGGTGCCGGCGTACGCGCGTGTCGCCGGGTGCTCACCAGGTTCGCGACGGCGATCAGGAGCAGCACCGTCATGGCGAGCAGGGCGACCAGCACCGGCGGCAGCAGGGACGTGGTCGGCGCCACTCCCACCAGCAGCACCAACCCGGCCAGCCGGGACCGCGAAATCCGCCCGAACACCGTGAAGTCGAGGACGCCCCGGCCGACCAGGTACACCGCGGGCCCGCCGAGGATCACCGCGGCCCACGAGGGCGGGGTCTCGCCCAACGGACGGCCCAGCACGAGCCGGCTGGTGACCGCCGCGCCGACGATCCCGGCCACCATGATCAGATGGGTGACCGCGGCGGACTGGGTGAGCAGCGCCGGGTTGGACGACCGGGCGATCGCGTCGGTCAGCAGCTCGCCGGCGCGGTAGATGTAGATCCGCCACATCAACACGACGGTGGTGAACACCACGAGTAGAGCCCAGGCTCGCTCAAGCGTGTACTCGCTCATGCTGAAGGTCGTACCGATCACGAAGATCGAGACGCCGAGCGCGACGATGACGAACTGCCGGTAACGCTCGGCCACCCGCGCGCCGACCAGCCGCCAGTCGCGCGCTCGTGAGCGGCCTATCCCGGGTACCGGCCAGCCCAACGCCGCTGCGCCGTACTCGACGACGACAGCGAGCACCCAGATCGTCAACTGCCCCGAACCGCCGACGAGCGCCCCACCGATCCAGCCGATGCCCGCGGCAGCCTCCCAGATCAGGATCCGGACGCTGCGGCGCGGCGGCCTCCGGTGCGAGACGACCACCATGTAGTAGGCCGCGGTACTGAGGTGGATGACCACGTACGTGGTGGCGAACAGCAGCCCGCGGTCGCCGTACGCATCGGCGGCGAGCGCGGCCAACAGCAGGCTGGCAGCCGCCACCCAGATGAACTGCCCCTGCCCGGCCGGGCGGGTCAGGTCGACGCTGTCCGCCGTCCAGACGGTCAGCGCCCAGATCATCGTGAACGCGAGCAGCAACACCAGCGTCTCGACGATGCCGGTCCAGGTCAGGTTGTCGGCCAGCACCGTCGCCAGGGTGACCAGGGCGAAGACGTAGACGAGGTCGAAGAAGAGTTCCAGGAACGCCGGACGCTCCACGCCCGGATCGGGGTGTGACGCGGCTGCGGCACCGCCGTCCGTCGCCATCGACATCGCGCTCCACCCGGTCCCCGCCGCACGCCCTCCGTGGGGACAATACGGGCAAGTCCGCCGCTGGGCCCGTCATCGGAGTTTCTTCCGGGTCGGATCCGCCGAGCCTGTCGGCGCTCGCCGCGCCGTCGCGGTGGATGCCGTCGGTGCTCGCCGCGACGTCGCGGCGGATGCCGTCGCGGCCGGTCAGCCCTGGGCGGCGAGGCGTCGTCGGACCTTCTCCCGGATCGGCGCCGGCAGGTCCTCGGCGTCGAGCAGCCGAGGCAACAACTCCGGCTCCAGGCTGGTCGCCCGGAACACCTCACCGATGGTGACACCGTGCGCCGGCCGGTCCACCACCTCGACCGGGTCGCCCGCGCCGACCTCCCCCTCGCGCAGCACCCGCAGGTAGGCCCCGGGCGATGCCCGGACGGTGAACCGCTTGATCAGATCCGGTACGCCCCAGAACCCGGCGAACGTGGTGCAGGGGGTGCGCGGCTTGGTGACCTGGAGCAGGGCGGAGCCGACCTGCCACTGCTCGCCGATCACCGCACCCGTCACGTCGACCGCGTAGGTGGTCAGGTTCTCGCCGAAGCCGCCAGGCGGTATGGCGCGGCCCAGTTCGGCCACCCACCAGGCGGCGTCCTCCTCCGCGTACGCGTAGACCGCCTGGTCGGGGCCGCCGTGCTGGGGCCGCTCGCCGATGAAGTCGCCCGCCACACCGCCAGTGAGCAGCGACACCGGGCCGTCGACCGGCCGCTTGTCGATGCCGCTGCGACCGCTCGCGTCGCCGGCCCACCCAGCCTCGGTCACGATGCCGAGGTTCACCGCTGCCACCCTGCCCGTCATGACCGCCAGCCTAGTGGCGGTCCAACGCCGACCAACCTGCCCGGCACGGGGGATCCGGCACCGGCGTCAGCATCCCGTACGTCGGCCGACGTCGGCCTCGGACTGCCGGGGCGCGGGGGTCAGCCCTTGACGGCGCCGGCCACCAGGCCGGAGACCATCCGACGCTGCACCAGCAGGAAGAAGATGATGACCGGCAGGGTGAACAGGGTGGACGCGGCCATCACCGGCCCCCAGTTGGTGTCGTCCCGGCCGAAGAAGAAGGTCATCGCCACCGGAAGCGTGTAGCTGCCCTGGTCGTTGATGAACGTCAACGCGAAGATCAGCTCGTTCCACGCGGTGATGAAGGAGAAGATGCTGGTCGCCACCAGGCCGGGCGCCACCAGCGGGAAGAGCACCCGGCGGAAGATCTGGGCCCGGCTGGCCCCGTCGATCGCCGCAGCCTCCTCCAGTTCCTTGGGCACCGCGGCGACGAAGCCGCGCAGCATCCACACCGCGAACGGCAGCGAGAACCCGAGGTACGTGAGGATCAGGCTGGGCAGGGTGTTGTAGAGCCCGAGCCGCTGGATCATCAAAAACAGCGGGATGACCAGCGCCTCCAGCGGGATCATCTGCACCACCAGCAGCATGATCAGGAAGCTGGTCCGCAGCTTGAAACGGAACCGGGCCACCGCTGTCGCGGCGAGCAACGCCACCAGACCGCTGAGCACCACAGTGGAGACGGCAACCAGCGCGCTGTTGAGGAAGAAGTCGAGGAAGCTGACGCCGGGGATCAGGTTGCCGGTCAGGATCTCCCGGTAGTGATCCAGCGTCGGATGGGTCGGCACCGGCTGCGGAGTGGACGAGAAGATCTCCCTGCTCGGCTTCAGCGAGGTGGAGATCATCCAGTAGACCGGGAACGCCGCGAAGAGCGCGACCAGCAGCCCGGCGCCGTTGAGGGCGATTTTCTTCACGACTCGTCCTCCTGCCTGAGCACCATCCGTACGTAGAAGCCGGTGACCACCAGCAGGATCAGCGTGAGGATCACCGCGATGGCCGCGCCGAGCCCGTACTTGGGCGGCGGAGAGAAGGCTTCGGCGTACGAGTAGATGGCGAGCATGAACGTCGGCCGGTCCTGGGTGCCGCCGGCCAGCACGAACTGCTGGGTGAAGACCTTGAAGTCCCAGATCGTGGAGAGCACGATCAGGATCCCGAAGACCGGGCGCAGCAACGGGAAGGTGATCTTCCAGAAGACCCGCCACGGGCTGGCGCCGTCCACCCGGGCCGCCTCGTGCAGCTCACTCGGCACGCTCTTGAGACCGGCCAGCACACTCACCGCGATGAACGGGAACGAGTGCCAGACCACCACCAGGGTGAGGATGGCGAAGAAGAGCAGTGGCGAGTTGAACCAGCCGTAGCCGGTCCAGTCGCTGCGCCCGAACAGGCTGTTCGACAGCCCATCCGGCAACGCGTTGAACAGCCACGTGACCAGGCCACTCGTATCGTCGAAGATCCATTTCCAGACGATGGTGCCGGTCAGCGCCGGCGTTGCCCAGGCGAGCATCACGCAGCTGGCCACGAACGTCGCCATCTTGCGACCGAGCCGGTTGAGCAGCAGCCCCACCAGGGTGCCGAGCACCATGGTGAGCAGCACGTTCGCCGCGGCGAACAGAACCGTGTTGCGCAGCACGGTCAGGAAGAACGGGTCGGAGAGGATGTCGACGTAGTTGCCGAACCCCACCCACGGCCACTCCCGATCGCCGCGCAGTTGCCGGACGCTGTTCAGCCGGTAGAAGGACATCACCACCACCTGGCCGAGCGGCCAGAGCAGCAGCACCCCGATGATCAGCAGGGCGGGCAGGAGCAGCAGGTAGGGCAGGCGGTCCACCCGGCGACGCCGCCGCACAGGGGTCTCCCGCGCGGCGGCCGTCTCCGGACTTTTTGTCTGAGCGCTCACTTGCTGTTCAAAATGCCTTCCATCTCAACGGCCGCATCGGCGGTAGCCTTCTCGACCGTCTTCTGCCCCTTCATGACCGAGCTGTTCATCGCCTGGGTCACCGTCTTCGTCCGGCTGACCTCCACCCACTTCGGGGTGAGCGGCGTGAGCTTGGTGTTCTGCATAGTGGTGGCGAACGACGCCATCACCTTGTCGTTCGCGTACGCGTCACCGGAGACCAGGTCCTTGTAGACCGGGAAGAAGCCGAGGCTGCTCGCGAAGCTCTGCGCGTTCTTCTTGTTCAGCAGCACTGTCAGGTAGTCCCAGGCCAGGTCCTGCCGCTCACTGTCCTTCCAGATCGCCACGTCCGAGCCGCCCGCGAAACCGGGCGCCGCCTTGCCGTCCGGGCCGGGGATCGGGAACGTACCCCAGACCTTCTCGATCTCGGGGTTGTCCTTCTTGATGGCGCCCTGCTGCCAGCTACCGGCGAAGGCCATCGCGGCCTTGCCGGTGGCGAACTGGGTACGCGCGTCGATCTCGTTCCAACCCGCCGCCGCCGGCGGGGCGACCTTGTGCACGGTCACCAGGTCGGTCCAGAACTTGACGGCCCGCTGCGCCTCGGGCGTGGTGTAGCCGGACTTCCAGGTGCCGCCCTGGTTGCTGGCGATCTCGCCGCCCGCGCCCCAGAGGAAGGAGTAGAAAGGCAGCTCGGAGTTGCCGGGCAGCGCGATGCCGTAGGTGCCCTTCTTCTTCGCCTGCACGGCCTTGGCCACCGTGACCAGGTCGTCCCAGGTCTTCGGGGGCTGCACGCCGGCCTCGGCGAACCAGTCGGTGCGGTAGTAGATGGCGCGCACACCCGCGTACCAGGGCACGCCGTACTGCTTGCCGTCGAGCTGAGCGTTGCGCACCAGGTCGGGCAGCAGATCCTTGCCGTCCGCCCAGCCGCCCATCCGACCACTCACGTCGGCGAGCGCCTCCTGGGCGGCCCAACCCTGAGTCTCGGTGTTGCCCAGCTCGGTGATGTCCGGTCCCTCACCGCCGGCGAGCGCCGCCTGGAACTTCTTGGGCGCCTCCAGCCAGGGGATGTACTGCACCACCACGTCGGTGTCGGGGTGCTTCTGGCGGAACTCGGCCTCGACCCCGTCGAGGAAGGAGTTCTGCGCGTCCCCGCCCTCGCCCATCATCCAGACCGTGAGCTTGCTGTCGTCAGCCGCGTCGTCGCCGGAGCCTCCACAGCCGGTCAGCACCATCGCGGCCGAGGCCACCATGGCGGTGACCGGGGCCAGCCGCTTCCACCTGTTCACGCCACTTCTCCCCTCGCGCCGCCTGGAACTAACCTTCTCCGCCGCACCCTAGTACGGAGAATTCCTTTACGACAGTGGGCGGGACTGGCCGAAGCGAGGCGACCGTACCGCAGCAGCCCGACGACCGGCACTCCAACATCCGGCCAAAATCGGGCCTTCCAGCACGAAAGAGCGCCCGGCTCTCGGCCGGGCGCTCTTTCCAGTAGTGCTGTCCTACCAGTGGTGCTGTCTCGTCAGATGATGCCGGGTCGTTATCGGGTGACGCTGCGGCGGCGACCCACACCGGCCACCAGCGCGACAGCGATCGCAGCCACAACAACCTGCACCAGCAGCTCGCCCCAGTCGATGCCGCTCGTCTCAGTCGCGATGCCGATGGCCCGCGCCAGGACGGTGCCGAGCAGCGCGGCGCCGACGCCGATCAGTAGGTGCAG
This sequence comes from Micromonospora sp. NPDC053740, assembly GCF_040677775.1. Classification (NCBI taxonomy): domain Bacteria; kingdom Bacillati; phylum Actinomycetota; class Actinomycetes; order Micromonosporales; family Micromonosporaceae; genus Micromonospora; species Micromonospora sp. NPDC053740. Next base: position 616 of record NZ_JBFASO010000012.1, on the reverse strand, counting down.
CCAGATCGGCATGTTCTGCCGACCCGGAACGACCAGGCGGCCGAGCGCGCCGACGATGAGACCAACAACGATCGCAGTGATGATGCCCCACACGGTGAGCTCCACGGCCACCCTCCTTCAAGAATGTCTGACACACGGTGCGTGTGCTTCCTGTCGTGACCGTTAATTGCCCTACCCACCCAAAATCCAAACCGACTCCACTCACCAAACGATCACGACTTGGCCAACAAAGGCACGTTCCACCGCACCCCCAGCTGACCACCCCGCCCACCCGGCCGCACGGCCGGCAGTCGGGCAGTCGGGCAGTCGGGCAGTCGGGCAGTCGGGCAGTCGGGCAGTCGGGCCATGATCAACTCGGGTTCCTTGAAACCGCGGTGTCCAGGTGCGGGGATACCCCGACTTCATGAAAGCCGAGTGGATCATGTCGGTCCGTGCGGGTTGCGCGCCGCGCCGCATCCGGCGGAGGCGGATGGCGTCGTTCAACCGGAGCTGACAAGAGATCTTGGACAGTTTCCGTTCCGTGGGCGGGCTCAACCGGTGGTTGCAACACTCTTCGGTGTTTGTCGTTGGGGTGGTTGTGGCGTCGAGGTTGAGTCCGCTGGAGCGGGAGCAGATT
>NZ_JBFASO010000011.1:0-278767 GCF_040677775.1 Micromonospora sp. NPDC053740 | reverse complement strand
CCAATCTGCTCCCGCTCCAGCGGACTCAACCTCGACGCCACAACCACCCCAACGACAAACACCGAAGAGTGTTGCAACCACCGGTTGAGCCCGCCCAGTTAACGGAAACTGTCCAAGATCTCAGCTTTCGAGGGTGACGCGGCTGGGTCATGCCGGGACCTCGCAGAGGTTCAGCCGCGCTTGGCCAACACCAGGAACCGGGCCCAGGCCGTCGGGTCGAAGGCGAGCGTCGGACCGGCCGGATCCTTGGAGTCGCGTACGCCGATGACGCCGGGGAGGTTGGCGGCCACCTCGACACAGTCGCCGCCGTTGTTGCCACTCCTGCTGCTCTTGCGCCACCGAGCGCCGGTCAGATCCATGATGCTGCCGCTTCTCTGATGAGTTTGAGGGACTGCGCACGGGACAGTGCTCCGTCGCGAATGCGTTCCCACCGTCGATCCAGGGTAGCAACGTCGGCTGCCTTGTCGATGAGCTGCGCCTGCGCCTGGCTGTCGACGTGCGCGACCCGCGCCCCGTCCGGCATCTCGGCCACTGTGAACGGCCCACCCAGGCCCGGGTACATGCCGACGTCGGCGGGCACGACGAAGAGCGACACGTTCGGCAGCGCGGCCTGCTCGGCAAGCCGCTCGCACTGCTCCCGCATCATGGCCCGGTCACCGTCGAGGGTGCGCCGGAGGATTGCCTCGTCGAGGACCGCGACGAGCAGCGGCGGACGCTCCCGCCGCAGGACGGACTGCCGGCTCAGCCGCGCCTCGGCGAGATCGTCGGCCTCGGCCGGCGTCAGCGCCTCGCCGCCCAGCGTCGCCAGCGCGTACGCCTTGGTCTGAAGAAGCCCCGGTATCCACGCGAGCTGGAACGATCGCAGTGACAGCGCCTCACGCTCGATCTCGGCCCAGGGGCGGAACCAGGCCGGCGTCCGGCGCTTGAGCGCTTCCGGCCACAGCTCGTCGACGTTTCGTCCGAGCAGCTCGGCGACCCGGGCGCGATGACGCGTCTGCGGAATTCGTCCCGTGCTCGCCCACTTCGCCGCCGTCTTCGGATCGACACCGATCTGAGCAGCGAGACTGTCCGCAGTGTGGCCCTTCTCGACCATGGCCGCCTGCACGGCTCGATTCATCTCAGGCCCCTCCAGAACGTTCCAGACGTCAGAAGGAGATACTTCTACGCGGTGTGATCGCTTGGCAACCCTCGGCAGGGTGCTGTGTAGACAGCGTCGAAGAGGGAGCACCGGATGCCCGAGGACAGGTCCTGCAACCGCCCACATCAGCCGGACAATCGACCGGCTCGGCCCTCCTCACCCCGGATGGTCAACACCGGCCCGACCGGGCCACCACACCCTCCGTACCGTGGCCCCGGTCGCGCACCGGACGTCGTACCCGAATCACGCTGGCGGCCCCGGTGCGGCCCGCCGGTCGCGCACACCGCCGACGGCCCGCTCTGGACGTGCGACGCCTGCGGTCGGGACTGGCCCTGCCCGACGCTGCGAGCGACCCCGACGGACGCCGCCCGCCGCGCGACCCTGATCCCCGAGTTCTCCCGGATCACCCGCCGGGCGATCCGCGACCTGCGTGGTCAGCCGGGTGGCCCCGATCCGGTCGCCATCGTCCGCCGTTTCCTGTGGTTCCTGCCGCTCACCGACGAGGAGGCCCGCGCTGTCGCGTTGCGGCTGCGCTGAGCGAGAGCCCCGCGGGGTTCCTGAGCTGGCCGTACCACTTGTTTGCCCTTTGCTCTGCTTCAACGGAAGCAACGGCAGAGGACTGTCAGTGTTGCGCCGAGTGAAGCAGAGCAAAGGGCCCGAAACAGCAAGTCGGGGCACGGGAACGATCTGCGCTCCACTCGCTCGGTCTGTTGGCTTGAGAGCGAGCGTCCGCCGGCAGAGACGTGGAAGGGCCGCTCCCCGCAAGCGCGGGAAGCGGCCCTTCCAGGCGTTCGGTACGTCAGTTGGCGATCATGCGGCGCAGCACGTACTGCAGGATGCCGCCGTGCCGGTAGTAGTCCGCCTCACCGGGGGTGTCGATCCGCACCACGGCGTCGAACTCCACGCCGGTGTCGGTGCTGACCTGCACAGTGCGGGGGACCTCACCGTCGTTCAGGGCGGTCACCCCGGTGATGGTGAACGTCTCCGTGCCGGTCAGGCCGAGCGACTCGGCGGTGACGTCCACCGGGAACTGGAGCGGCAGCACGCCCATCCCGATCAGGTTGGAGCGGTGGATCCGCTCGTACGACTCGGCGATGACCGCCCGGACGCCCAGCAGCATGGTGCCCTTGGCCGCCCAGTCCCGCGACGAGCCCGAGCCGTACTCCTTGCCGGCCAGCACGACCAGCGGGATGCCGGCCTCCTGGTAGGCGACGGAGGCGTCGAAGATCGAGGTCTGCTCGCCGGTGAGGTGGTTGACGGTGAAGCCGCCCTCCACCCCCGGGACCAACTGGTTGCGCAGCCGGATGTTGGCGAAGGTGCCCCGGATCATCACCTCGTGGTTACCCCGGCGGGAACCGTACGAGTTGAACTCGTGGCGCGGCACGCCATGCTCGGCCAGGTACGTGCCGGCCGGGGAGTCCGCCTTGATCGCGCCGGCCGGCGAGATGTGGTCGGTGGTCACCGAGTCACCCAGCTTGGCCAGCACCCGGGCAGCGGAGATGTCGACGACCGGGCTCGGCTCCTGCTGCATGCCCTCGAAGTACGGGGGCTTGCGCACGTAGGTGGAGTCGTTCTCCCAGGCGAAGGTGTCGCCGGTCGGGGTCGGCAGCGACTGCCACCGCTCGTCGCCGGCGAAGACATCGGCGTACGCGGCGCTGAACCCGGTGGCGCCGATCGCCTGGGCGATGACGTCCTGGATCTCGGCGCTGTTCGGCCAGATCTCGCGCAGGTAGACCGGGTTGCCCTCGGAGTCCTCACCGATCGGCTCGTTGGCCAGGTCGATGTCCATGGTGCCGGCCAGGGCGTAGGCGACCACCAGCGGCGGCGACGCCAGGTAGTTCATCTTGACGTCCGGGTTGATCCGGCCCTCGAAGTTCCGGTTGCCGGAGAGCACCGAAACCACCGACAGGTCGTGCTCGTTGACCGCGGCCGACACCTCCTCGGGCAGCGGGCCCGAGTTGCCGATGCAGGTGGTGCAGCCGTAGCCGACCAGGTTGAAGCCGAGCTTGTCCAGGTACGGCGTGAGGCCGGCCCGCTCGTAGTAGTCCATGACGACCTTCGACCCGGGCGCCAGTGTGGTCTTCACCCACGGCTTGCGGGTCAGGCCCTTCTCCACAGCGTTGCGGGCCAGCAGCGCGGCACCGATCATCACCTGCGGGTTGGACGTGTTGGTGCAGGAGGTGATCGCGGCGATCACCACGGCACCGTGGTCCAGCTCGTACTCGACGCCGTCCGCGCCGGTGACCCGGACCGGGTTGCTGGCCCGGCCACCCGCGCCGACAGCAGCGGTCTCCAGGTCACGCGGCTCGTCGGCCGGGTCGCTGAACTCGTTGGCCGGCGGGTCGCTGGCCGGGAACGACTCGGCACTGGCCTCGTCGGCCGGGCCGTTCGCGCCACGCGGCAGCTCCTCGCGAGGAACACCCGGCTTGAGGTCGCGCTCGCCGACGGAGTCGTCGGCCACGTAGTCGGTCAACGCGGAGCGGAACAGCGTCTTCGCAGCACCCAGCGGCACCCGGTCCTGCGGGCGCTTCGGGCCGGCGAGCGACGGCTCGATGGAGCCGAGGTCCAGCTCCAGGCGCTCGGAGTAGTCCGGCTCGGCATCCGGGTCGTGCCAGAGGCCCTGCTCCTTGGCGTACGCCTCGACGAGCGCGACCTGCGCCGCGTCACGGCCGGTCAGCTCCAGGTAGCGAATCGTCTCCGCGTCGATCGGGAAGATCGCCACGGTGGAGCCGTACTCCGGGGACATGTTGCCGATGGTGGCCCGGTTGGCCAGCGGCACGGCACCAACGCCGGGGCCGTAGAACTCGACGAACTTGCCGACCACACCGTGCTTGCGCAGCATCTCGGTGATGGTCAGCACCAGGTCGGTGGCGGTGGTGCCGGCCGGCATCTCACCGGAAAGCTTGAAGCCCACCACCCGGGGGATCAGCATGCTGACCGGCTGGCCGAGCATCGCGGCCTCGGCCTCGATGCCGCCGACGCCCCAGCCCAGCACGCCCAGGCCGTTGACCATCGTGGTGTGCGAGTCGGTGCCGACCACCGTGTCCGGGTACGCCTGGCCGCCCCGCTCCATGATGGTGCGGGCCAGGTACTCGATGTTGACCTGGTGCACGATGCCGGTGCCCGGCGGGACGACCTTGAACTCGTTGAACGCGGTCTGACCCCAGCGCAGGAACTGGTAGCGCTCCTTGTTGCGCTCGTACTCCAGCTCGACGTTGCGGGCGAACGCGTCCTCGCGCCCGAACAGGTCGGCGATGACGGAGTGATCGATGACCAACTCGGCCGGGGCGAGGGGGTTGACCTTGCTGGCGTCGCCGCCCAGGTCACGTACTGCCTCGCGCATCGTGGCCAGGTCGACCACGCAGGGCACGCCGGTGAAGTCCTGCATCAGGACCCGCGCCGGGGTGAACTGGATCTCCACGCTCGGGGCGGCGGTGGAGTCCCACCCGCCGAGCTGGCGGATGTGGTCGGCGGTGATGTTCGCGCCGTCCTCGGTCCGCAGCAGGTTCTCCAGCAGGATCTTCAGGCTGTACGGCAACCGGGCGTGGCCGTCCACCTTGTCGATCTTGAAAATCTCGTAGCTCGCGTCTCCGACGCGTAGCTGGGTCTTCGCACCGAAGGTGTCGAGGCTCGCCACGTCGTACTCCTTCACACCAGCGACCGTGAGTAGTCCTGAGCAGTCTGTCGCACCGGTCGGGGTGCCGCCGAGGTTAGGTGACACTTACCGCCGATTCCGCTTCCAACAAAACCGTACGTCCGTCTTGCTATCTGCGCAACCTGGCGTCACGGGTTGGGTGGCCAACGACCGCGCCGCGTCGTCGCGGTCGGCGGGGTAGGGTCGGGGCCGATTCGGAAGGGGTGCCGAGTGATCGACGTTCAGCACTGGCTCTCGGCGCTGCCTCCGGGCGTGATCTACCTGATCGTCGCCGGCGTGATCGGCGTGGAAAGCATGGGCGTCCCGCTGCCCGGCGAAATCGTCCTGGTCAGCTCCGCCCTGCTCGCCGCCACCGGAGTGGTGGAGCCGGAGTGGGTGGCCAGCGCGGCGGCGTTCGGCGCCATCGTCGGCGACTCCGTCGGGTACGCCATCGGCCGACGCGGCGGCCGTCCGCTGCTCGCCCGGCTGGGCAGACGGTTCCCCAAACACCTGGGCCCGGCGCAACTCGCCCGCGCCGAACAGAGCTTCGCGCGGCACGGCGTCTGGGCGGTCTTCTTCGGCCGATTCGTGGCACTGCTGAGGATCCTGGCCGGGCCGCTCGCCGGGGCGCTGCACGTGCCGTACCGCCGCTTCCTGGTGGCCAACGCAGCCGGCGGGTTGGTCTGGGCCTTCGGCACGACGTACCTGCTCTACTCCGTTGGCCGGGCGGCCGAACACTGGCTGAAGGACATCTCCTGGGTGGGCCTGGTCCTCGCGGTCCTCGCCGGGCTCGGCAGCACCTGGTGGCTGCGCCGACGCGCCCACCGCGTCGAGTCGGCCGACGGTGCCTCCAGCGCGGCTGCGGTCGAGGTGGCTTCCCCGTCTGCCGTGGTGGCGTCCGGCGGTCAGTCTGTTGCGGTGGCCACCGGCGGTCAGTCTGTCGCGGTGGCTTCGGGCGGTCAGTCTGTTGCGGTGGCTTCGGGCGATCAGTCCGCTGCGGTGACCCCCGGCGTTGGGCCGATCCGCGCTGGCGAGCACTGACCTGGACATGCTGAAGGGCCGGGCCCTGTGGGGGTCCGGCCCTTCGGCGTGTGTGGGTGTGTGGGTGTGTGGGTGTCAGCTGGTGGCGTAGCCGCGGGTGGCGATCCAGTCGGCGAGGTGTTCGACGCTGATCTGGTAGGCGGCCTGGTTGGGGTCGGCGGAGTCGGCGATGGTGACGGTGGTGCCGTTGTCGTGGTAGCCGACGACGCTGATGTAGTGCCCGCCCTCGTAGGAGTGGCTCACACCGTCGGTGTCGGTGCTGGTGCCGGCGATGTTGGCGACCACGGCCCTACCGTCGTCAACGGTCTTGACGATGTCGGCGCGCAGCGTGTCGGTCTGCTTGGCGTCAGCGTCGGGGGTGCTGATCTCCACCGACCGGTAGGCGTCGTTCTTACCGGTTTCCTTGTTCAGGACGGGGGTGATGTCGTTGATGGAGTTGGTGCCGGCCTCGGTGGTGCCCATTTCCTTGGCCATGTCGTCGACGTTGATGTTCTTGCCCTGCACACTCAGGGCGTTTCGGGTGGCGGCGGGGCCGCAGTAGTAGAAGTTCGGCTGGGCTTCGTAGCGCACGCCCAGTTCCCGCTCACCGTGACCCTTGCGGTCGGTCTGCGTCTGCGTGGTGGCCTTGGCGGTGGGTGCGGCGAAGGCGGTGGTGACGGGGCCGGCGATGGCGCCTGCGGTGAAGGCGAGGCCGGCGGCGGTCAGAGTGGTCTTACGGATCAGATCGGTACGCATGATGGCGTGCTCCTCTGCATCGGGGGTGTGCCCGCACCACCTCGGGGGGTGGGTGGTGGTGCGGGGAAAGTTCGAGGGGGTTCTGCCCGGCGACCCGCAACGAGGGGTCGGCGTCGGGACAGGGTGTAACCGTTCGCGGTGGCAGGTCATTGCGCTTCCCGCGGGGTTGGCCGTTGTGGTGCTCGGCCGTGCGGGGGATGTAACCGGGGCGGCCTGGCGGGTGTTCCCCGCGGCTGCCATGCCCGGCGGTTGTGGTGCTCGGCTGCGCGGGGGATGTAACCGGGCCGGCCTGCGGAGTGTTCCCGGCAGGCTGTCTCCGACGGGAGGGCCCGGCGGGGTCGGCGCACCATGACCCGGACTGTTGCGGTGGTCTGCCAGGTGTAACGACCCCGCCCGGCCCACGATTCCGCCACGGGGGTGCCCCCGGCCACCCGACACCAACCGTCAAACCCGACAAACCACCCACCCTGTCGGCCCGGCGAACCCCGACACGGCGCCCACACGACGTGATCCACTCGGGTTTACGGAAAACGCGGTGTCCGGCTGCCGGGGATGCCCCGACTTCATGAAACGCGAGTGGATCACACCCGTCTGCACCGTTCGCGCGCCCCGGACGGGCCCGACCCAGAGGCACGGCGTCGGGCGGCCTGCCCGATTTGTCATGGCTGCGTCCTTCGGTCGGCGGCTCACCCGGCTCCCCGTCCGATGGGACACCGTTCAGGCGTCCCGGCGGCGCAGTTGCCATGCAGCGAGCCCGAGCACGATCACTGTGTAGAGGCAGAACAAGGCGAACCCGGTCCATGGGCCGAGTGCGAGGGGGTCCTGGTGGACAGAGCTGACGGCTGCGCCGGCCGGCGTCGGCAGATACCGGTACGCCGAGGAGATTCTGGGGGTCGTCGCCGCGGCCCACGACGAGGCCACCGCCGCGCTGGCCGAACTGCGTGACTTCGTTCGCGGCGGGAACGGGACGAGCAGCGGGTACGTCAGCGCGTAGCCACGGCGGCGGGACGCGCAGCCAGTCGGCAGCCGACAGGCCGCCGCCGGAGAAGAACCACAGCACCATCCGCTCGGGGTCGACCCGCGGATCGGCGCGGACCTGCTCGACCATCGCGGCGATGTCGTCGGCTGCGACCGGCAGCGCCGACAGGTCGGACACCTGGTAGCTGACCAGCGCGGTGACCACTCCGCTCGCGGCGAGCAGCGCACCGTAGCCGCGGTATAGCAACCAGTCGCGGGGATCGGCCGCGTCGGGTGGCAGGGAGCGCCGTGCACCACCACGACGGCGGGCGCGGGACCGGTGTGGGTGGGCAGGTGCAGGTCGACGTTGCCGTGTCGTTCGACCGGCGCGGCCGAGATGGACAGGACGAAGGGCCGTTGTGCGACGGCCGTTGTCCTGGCCTGATCGTACCGATCATCGACCTGCCGGCTGCCCCGCCATGATCTACAGAGGACTACGGGTCAGGTCGGGTCGCCGGGTTTCGCGGCATCGCTGGCCTGGGCATGCCGCTCCAGCAGCCGCTGCCGGATCTCCTCTGGGGTGTACGCGCGCCGACGCCGTTCGGCCCGCGCGATGACCACACCGGAGGCCGCGACGCCGGCGAGCCCGGCCAGCCCGAGAACCTTCCACCACCGCATTCGTTGCCGCATCGGCCTAGGCTAGACCCTCATGAGCATCAGCCTGGATGAGGCCGTCGAGTTGACCCGCACCGGTGACGTGTGGGTGTTCCGAGGTCGCAGCGTGCCGGACCGGGCGATCCAGTTCACCACCAACAGCCCGGTGAACCACGTCGGGATGGCGGTGGTGCTGGACGACATGCCCCCGCTGATGTGGCACGCGGAGTTGGGCAGGTCGTTGCCGGACCTGTGGTCGGGCAGCCACCAACGCGGTGTCCAGCTGCACGACCTGCGGGACGCAGTCTGCGTCTGGGCCAACCGGTACGGCCAACGGGCCTGGCTGCGGCAGCTCGACCCGCCAGCCGACGCGGAGATGGAGCGGGCTGTGCTGCGGACGATCGCGCGGTTGGACGGCACGCCGTTCCCGTCGACCGCCCAGTTGGCGTGGCGCTGGGTGCGGGGTCGGGTGCCGGCGCTGCCGCGCCCGGACCGGCTTCCCGCGCTGCCGCACCTCGGCCGGCTGTCGGCGCTGTCACGCCTCGGCCAGCCGACACCCCACCCCAACCCGGCTGACCGCGCGAACCCGGCTGACCGTGCGAACCCGGCCGATCGTGCCCGGTCGGCGGGGGAGCGGGACCGGGCGCTGGAGACGGCGTACTGCGCCGAGGTGGTGGCGGTGACCTATGAGGCAATGGGGTTGCTGCCGGCGGGTCGGCGTCCGAACTGGTATGACCCGGGGCGGTTCTGGAGCGGGGACGACCTGGGTCTGGCCGCCGACGCCCGGTTGGGTTCCGAGATCGAGGTGCGGGTACCGCCGCGCTGAGGTTTGACCTGGGCGGTGACCGGCAATTGCTGTGACCGTGAACGCCTCCACGGATCTTGCCACGTTGGCCGACTTCTTCGACCGGTACGGCGTGGCGTTGACCTCAGGTGACCTGCCGGCCATCGCCGGCTGCTACGCCCTGCCGGGGCTGGTGGTGGCCGACACCTACAGCTTCTCGTTCACGTCCGCCGCGGCGGTGGCCCTGTCCTTCGTGGGCGCCGCACCCGACTACCAGGACCGGGAGTTGGTAGCGGCCCACGCCCGGATAGAGGACGTGCAGCCGGTGTCCGCGCTGTTGACGATGGTGGCGGTGGAGTGGGAGTTCCTGGACAGTCGGGGGCAGGCGGTGCCGGGGGAACGGTACCGCTACCTGTTGCGTATCTCGGATGACGGACCACTGATCTGCACTGTCGTCCGGACGGGCTGACCGACGGGGGCCGGTCGGCCCGATCCGTACCCGCCTGGTTTCCGGTCCGTGCGGCGCTGGCTACGCTGTCGCGTCGGTGGGGGACGAGGGGAGACCTGATGGCGGTGCGGCCGGACGGTGCGGCAGATTCGCGTGCGGCGCGGGTGTTGGTGTCGGTTCCGTGGATCGTGGTGCTGCTCGGTGTGTGCGCGCTGGTGGTGCTCCTGGTGATCGCGCTGTTGTCGTTTCGGACCAGGGAGCGGGACGCGCCGCCGCAGGCAGCGCCTCCGGCGTTCCTGCCGACCATGCCGGCCGCCGCGTCGGCCACCGGTGGGCCGACTCCGGCCGCTGTGGAGCGGCGCTCGGTGTCGCCGCGACCGTCACGCAGCAGTCGGACGCCGTCACCGCGAGCCTCCGTCACCGGCTCGCCGACTCCGGGGCGGACGAGCGTCCTGTTGGCGCCGTCGGCGGACCAGACGGTCAGCGCCAGGTACGAGGTCGGTTCGAACGGCTGGGACGGGGACGCGGCGGTGCTGGCGATCGCCAACGAGTCGAGTCGGTCGGCGGACTGGCAGGTGGAGTTGGTGTTCGACGACGACACCTGGACTCTGCGAGTGGGTGATGACTCGGGCGTCTCGGTGCAGGGCAGCGGGCACGGAAAGTTCGTGTTGCGCGGCACCCGTTCGCTGGACGCGGGTGACTCCCGGAGGCTGCGGCTGCGCGTCGGCTGGGGTGACTCGGGGCAGCGACCGGTCAAGTGCACGATCAACGGGGCCGACTGCCGGATCGGCTGAGCCAGCGCCGCCGCACCCCAGCGCCGCCGCACCCCAGCGCCGCCGCACCCCAGCGCCGCCGCACCGCCGCGCCGCCGCACCGCCGCACCGCCGCACCGCCGCACCGCCGCACCGCCGCACCGCCAAGGCTTTCCGGGCCGGGCCGCCGATCGCTACGCTGCGCGGACGGTCCGCTGAAGGAGGTACATGTCCGGCATGCGCCGTGTTCCGCGCCCGCCACACGGTCCGGTGGCGATCGCCACGTCGCCCTGGATCGTGGTCGGCGCCGGTGTCGTCGTGATGGTGGTCCTGCTCATCGTGGCCCTGGGCGCGTACCGGGGACGTAGCCCCGCGCCGGACGGCGTGCAACCGCCGGCACTGCCGGTGCCGTCTGCGGTGGTGGTGGCTCCGAGCGTGCCCACCTCGGTGCCGTCTCCGGCGCCGGTGCTGCCGGGGATATCCGGCCGTGCGAGCGGGTTGCCGCCGGGCGCCTCAGCAGGGTCCGGTTCACCAACGGCCGATCCGACGGCCGGTCCGATCGGAAAGCCCTCGGCGACGCGGTCGCCGAGCCGGGCCGCGCCGGGGCAGCCGGCGATGACCGGGCGGTACCGGGTGGTGCAGAGCTTCGACGGGGGTTTCATCGGCGAGGTGGCGATGGTCAACACGTCCACCCGGAGCCGTGGTTGGACGGTGCGGTTGGAGTTCGCCGGTGGGCGGCTGGTGACCGCCTGGTTGGAGGGCGTACCACAGGGGACGGTCCGCCAGTCCGACGACGGCTTCACCTACGTCAGCGGCGTCGACGTGTCGCCGGGCGGTTCGGTGTCGTTGCGGTTCCACATCGAGCGGGCGTCGCAGACGCCCCGCGCGTGCACGGTGGACGGGGTCCGCTGTAACGGGCTCTGAGCGGCGCTTCCGCAAGGATGCTGCTTTGTTGCGACCATGTTTGCAAGGTATTGCAGAATGTTTCGGCAAGGGTTAGCGTGCGGCCAATCAGCGACCAGAGGAAGGCGTCGATGAAACCCCCGCCGATACCGCGCACCGCCCTGCTGGCCCTTGCCTCCCTGCTCACCGTCACGCTCGTCGGCGCTCCGGTCGCCGTGCACCCCGCCGCCGCAGGCCCCCGGCCGACCGACGGCGCCCCACTCACGCTTGCCGGCGCGACCCAGTGGCGTGACGAACCCACCGCCGAGGCGCTGCTGAAGGCTGGCGGCAACTCCGCCCGAGCCGAGCAGTTCTACTTCGTCCTGCCGGACCGGTTCGCCAACGGAGACCCCCGCAACGACCGGGGCGGCCTCACCGGCGACCGGCTGCGGACCGGCCTCGACCCGACCGACAAGGGCTTCTACCACGGCGGCGACCTCGCTGGCGTCATCGACAAGTTGGACTACATCCAGGGGATGGGCACCACCGCCATCTGGCTCGCGCCGATCTTCAAGAACCGGCCCGTGCAGGGCGCTGGCGACGACATCTCGGCCGGCTACCACGGCTACTGGATCACCGACTTCACCCAGGTGGACCCGCACTTCGGCACGATGGAAGAGATGAAGCGGCTGGTCAGGCTCGCCCACCAGCGCGGCATCAAGATCTACCTCGACGTGATCGTCAACCACACCGCTGACGTCATCAAGTACGCCGAGGACAAGTACGCGTACGTGGACAAGGCGACCTCGCCGTACACCGACGCGCAGGGCCGGGCCTTCGAGGACCGCAACCACGCCGACGGCAGCCGGGCGTTCCCGCCGGTCAACAAGGAGTCCTTCCCGTACACGCCGACGTTCGCCGAACCGAAGGACGCGAGCGTCAAGGTCCCGGCCTGGCTGAACGACGCCACCATGTACCACAACCGGGGTGACTCCACGTTCGCCGGCGAGAACAGTGAATACGGCGACTTCTTCGGTCTCGACGACCTGTGGACGGAGCGTCCCGAGGTGGTCCGGGGCCTGACCAAGGCGTACGGGGACTGGATCGGCGCGACCGGCGTCGACGGCTTCCGGTTGGACACCGTGAAGCACGTCAACATGGACTTCTGGCCGCAGTTCAGCCAGGGCATCGAGCGGGCCGCGGAGAAGGCCGGCAAGAAGGACTTCTTCATGTTCGGCGAGGTGTACAGCGCCGATCCGGAGATCAGCTCCAGCTACGTCCGCCAGGGTGGCCTTCCGGCCACCCTCGACTTCGCCTTCCAGGAGGCCGCGCGGGGCTTCACCGCCGGTGCCGGCTCCGCGAAGGCGCTCGCCGACGTGTACGCCCGCGACGACCTCTACGCGGCCCGGGACACCGACGCGGGCCGGTTGACCACCTTCCTCGGCAACCATGACATGGGCCGGATCGGATCGTTCATCGCCGGTGGTGGCAGCGACCCGGCCAGCCACCTGCGTCGTGACCAGCTCGCGCACCAGTTGATGTTCCTGACCCGGGGCCAGCCGGTGGTCTACTCCGGCGACGAGCAGGGCTTCACCGGCCCGGGCGGGGACAAGGACGCCCGCCAGGACATGTTCGCGTCGAAGGTTCCCGACTACCTCGACGACGACCTGCTCGGCACCGACCGCACCCACGCCGCCGACCAGTTCGACCCGACCCACCCGCTGTACCGGACCATCGCCGACCTGGGCCGGCTGCGCCAGGCCCACCCGGCGTTGCGCGACGGCGTGCAGGTCACCAGGTACGCGGCCGACGGTCCGGGCGTCTTCGCCGCCTCCCGGATCGCCCCCGCAGACCGCACCGAGTACGTGGTGGCAGTGAACAACGCCGACACCGCGCAGACTGTCACGGTGGACACCTGGTCGGCCGGCGCCACCTTCACCGGCATCTACGGCGGCGCCGGCACCGGACCGGCCTCCGGCGCATGTTGTGCCGCAGCGCGGGCCGGGGACGACGGTGAACTGACCCTCACCGTGCCGCCGCTGTCGGCTGCGGTGTACCGGGCCGGTCAACCCATCGCACCGGCGGCCGACAAGCCGACGATCACCATCACCAGCCCGGTTCCGGACGCGCCGGTCGCCACCAGGGCGGCGGTCACCGCCCGGGTGACAGGCGATCCCCTGGCCACAGTCACCGTCGCGGCCCGGGTGGCCGGCGGGCGGTGGACGCTGCTGGGCAGCGCCGACCACGCCCCGTACACGGTGCAGCACGACCTGACCGGCCTGGCCGGCGGCACCCGGGTCGAGTACAAGGCGGTGGTCCGCGATGGCCGGGGCCGTACCGCCACCGCCAGGTCCACAGCCGTCGTGGGGACCCCGCCGCAGGGCAGCTCGCGGGAGTGGGCGGTGGTGCACTACCAACGCCCGGCCGGAGGGTACGACGACTGGGGGCTGTACGCCTGGGGGGACATCGACCCGGCGTACGTCACCGAGTGGCCGAAGGGGCAGCCGTTCGCCGGGGAGGACTCCTACGGCCGGTTCGCCTGGGTGAAACTCAAGCCGGGCGCGACGTCGGTCAACTTCCTGGTTGTCGACAAGGCTGGTACGAAGGACGTCGCCCAGGACCGCAGCATCGACGTCACCCGGACCGGGGAGATCTGGCTCAAGCAGGGCGACCCGGCGATCTACCCGAGCAGGCAGGCGGCCGCCGGTGAACCGGAGCCGCCGGTCGAGGAGGGCACCGCGGTGCTCCACTATCGGCGGGCCGACGGCAACTACGACGGTTGGGGCCTGCACCTGTGGGACGGCGCGGCCAACCCGACCGAGTGGTCCGCCCCGCTGCGGCCGAGCGCCGTCGACGCGTTCGGGGCGGTGTTCCGGGTGCCGCTGGCGGCCGGCGCCACCGGCCTGAACTACATCATCCACAACGGCGACACCAAGGACCTGCCCGACGACCAGCGGCTCGACTTCGCCAGCGCCGGTCGGGAGGTGTGGCTGCTCGCCGCCACGCCGGGCCGCCTGCTGCCGTCGACGGCCACCACCGCCAGCGGAGACACCGACATCAGCAAGCAGAAGGCGCACTGGATCGACAGGTCCACAGTGGCCTGGCAGACCCCGCCGACCGACGGTAGGACGTACGCGCTGGTCACCGCACCCACCGGCGGGGTCAGCGTGGTCGACGGCGAGCTGACCGGCACGTACACCACGTTGCCGCTACGGGCGCAGCGCAACGGGCTCACCGAGGCCCAACGCGACAGGTTCCCGCACCTGTGGTCGTACCGTAGCTTCGCCCTGGACCGGGCGGACCTGGCCAAGGTCCCGGCGGCGCTGCGGGGGCAACTGCTGGTCACCGAACGCGACGCCGAGGGTGCGCTGCTCGCCGCGACCGGCGTGCAGATCCCCGGCGTGCTCGACGACGTGTACTCCCGGGCGACCGACGCGACCCTCGGGCCCACCTTCGCGGGCCGGACGCCGAGCCTCGCGCTGTGGGCGCCGACCGCCCACAGCGTGCGCCTGCAACTGTTCGACTCGCCCACCGCCGCACCCAGGACGGTGCCGATGCGCCGCGACGACCGCACCGGCGTCTGGTCGGTGCGCGGCGACCACACCTGGACCGGCAGGTTCTACCGGTACGAGGTGCGGGCGTGGCAGCCGGCGGCGCAGCGGATGGTCACCGCGTCGGTGACCGACCCGTACGCGGTGGCCCTCGCCGCGGACTCCACGCACAGCCAACTGGTCGACCTGAACGACCCGGCGCTGGCCCCGACTGGCTGGCGCACGCTGCGCAAACCGGCGCCGGTGCCGGCCGCGAAGGCGCAGATCACCGAGCTGTCGGTGCGGGACTTCTCCATCGCCGACGACACAGTGCCGACCGAGCGGCGGGGGACCTTCCTCGCGTTCACCGACCCGAAGACCGCCGGCATGACCCACCTGCGGGCGCTCGGCGACGCCGGGGTCACCCACCTGCACCTGCTGCCGGCGTTCGACTTCGCGACGATCCCCGAGAAGCGGGCCGACCAGCGCGAGCCGGCCTGCGACCTGACGGCGCTGCCGCCGGACTCCGCCGAGCAGCAGAAGTGCGTGGCGGCGGTCGCCGAAACCGACGGCTACAACTGGGGGTACGACCCGCTGCACTACACGGTGCCCGAGGGTGGCTACGCCGTCGACCCGGTCGGCGCGGCGCGGACCACCGAGTTCCGGCGGATGGTCGCCGGGGTGAACGACGCCGGGCTGCGGGTGGTCATGGACGTGGTCTACAACCACACGTCGGCTGCCGGCACCGACGCGAAGTCGGTGCTCGACCAGATCGTGCCCGGCTACTACCACCGGCTGCTGGAGGACGGCAGTGTGGCCAACTCCACCTGCTGCGCCAACACCGCCCCCGAGCACGCCATGATGGGCAAGCTGGTGGTCGACTCGCTGGTCACCTGGGCCCGGCAGTACAAGGTGGACGGTTTCCGCTTCGACCTGATGGGTCACCACCCGAAGGCGAACATCCTCGCCGTCCGGGCGGCACTGGACCGGCTCACCGTCGCCCACGACGGCGTGGACGGCAGGGCGATCATGCTCTACGGCGAGGGCTGGAACTTCGGCGAGGTCGCCAACGACGCCCGTTTCGTCCAGGCCACCCAGGCCAACATGGCCGGCACCGGCATCGGCACCTTCAACGACCGGCTGCGCGACGCGGTGCGTGGCGGCGGGCCGTTCGACGCCAACCCCCGGGTGCAGGGTTTCGCCTCCGGGCTCTACACCGACCCGAACGGCGACGCGGCCAACGGGTCACCGGCCGAGCAGAAGGCCCGGCTGCTGCACGCCCACGACCTGATCAAGGTGGGGCTCACCGGCAACCTGCGCGGCTACCGGTTCACCGACACCGCCGGGCGTGAGGTCACCGGGGCGCAGGTGGACTACAACGGCTCCCCGGCCGGCTACACCGCCGCGCCGGGGGAGGCCGTCACCTACGCCGACGCGCACGACAACGAGATCCTGTACGACTCGTTGGCGTACAAGCTCCCGCAGGCCACGACGGCGGCGGACCGCTCACGGATGCAGGTGCTGGCGCTCGGCACAGTTGTGCTGGGACAGGGCACCGGGTTCGTCACCGCCGGCACCGAACGGCTGCGGTCGAAGTCGTTGGACCGCAACTCGTACAACTCCGGTGACTGGTTCAACCAGATCCGGTGGGGCTGCGAGCGGGGCAACGGGTTCGGTGCCGGACTGCCGCCCGCACCCGACAACGAGGACAAGTGGTCGTACGCGAAGCCGCTGCTGGCCGACCCGACGCTGGTGCCGGACTGCGCGGCGATCAACACCACCGACGCCAGGTACGCCGAGTTGCTGCGCATCCGGGCGTCGTCGCCGGTGTTCGGGCTGGCCACCGCCGAGCAGGTGCAGCGGAGGGTGGCATTCCCGCTGTCCGGCGCGCAGGAGACACCGGGGGTGCTGACCATGACCCTGGACGCCGGTGGGCTGGGCGGGCCGTGGAAGTCGCTGACCGTCGTCTTCAACAGCACCCCGTCGGCGGCCGACCAGACGGTGACCGGACTGCGCGGAGCGGACGTGGCACTGCACCCGGTGCTTGTCGACTCGGCCGACCCGGTGCTGCGTACCGCCTCGTTCGACAGGGCGGCCGGCACGTTCACCGTCCCGGCGCGCAGCGTGGCGGTCTTCGTCCAGAAGTGACGCGAACCGGCCCCCTTCCGCGTCTCGCGGAAGGGGGCCGGTCCGTTGTGCTGGCGCTACGCCGTCGTCACCCGAGGGTGCTGAGTCGTCGTCACCCGGGTGAGCGATCAGGCGAAGCAGTTCTCGATGGTGCCGCCCGGGATGGCCAGGCAGTTGGTCGGACGGTTCGCGGTGATGGCGGACTTGTCGTCCACGTTCACGTCTCCGAAGAAGCTGAAGACACCGCCCGGCTCGAAGGTGGAGAAGTTGTGGGCGACGTTCGTCTTCGACAGGTTGACCTCGCCGAAGATGTTGAAGATGCCGCCGCCGACCCCGATCGGGCCGATAGCCCGGTTGCCGACAACCTCGCTGTCGCGCAGCGTGGTGACGCTGAAGGCGTTGAAGAGCCCGCCGCCGAAGAAGCCGGCGGTGTTGTCCTTGATGCTGCTCTTCTCGAACGTGACCGCGCTGTCGAAGGCGATGGCTACACCGCCACCGACACCTGCGGTGCTGTTCTTCTCGACCGTGGCGTTGTGCAGGTTCAGCTGGCTGTCCGCAGCGGCGATACCGCCACCGGCGAGAACCGCGGTGTTCGAGACGAACTTGGTCTCGTACGCCGTGGTGTTGCCCTCGATGTCGAGGTAGCCACCGCCGAAGCCGAGCGTCTCGTTGTCGGTGATCTCGGCCTTCTTGAGCTCGACCGTACCGCCGTCGACGTCGTCGGCGAAGATCCGCGCGGCGCCGTTGGAGATACCGCCACCACCGATGATGGCCGTGTTGTCCTTGATCTTCGACTCCTCGACCTTGAGCAGGCCGGCGTTGAAGACGCCGCCACCGAAGAAGAAGGCGGTGTTACGGGTGACGGTGCTGTGCCAGATCTTCGTGGTGCCGAAGTTGGCCACACCACCACCGTTGCCGCCCGACTGGTTCAGGACGACCTCGGACTCCAGGATCTCGGCGGTGCCACCCGGCTGAACCAGGATGCCGGCGCCGTCGGTGGACTCCGGGTATTCGACGAGCGGCGTCACGACGCCCCCCTGAGCGGTCGGCGCGGCCTTGGCCGTGACCTTCGGTGCCGCCGTCAGGCCCGCCTTCGGGTTGGCCTGCCGGGAGGCGAGCGCCTGGTTCAGCGGAACGCCTGCCTTGACCTGCGCAGCGATCGCCTCGGAGTCCGAGTAGGACGCCCAGACGGCCGCCGGCTCGACGCCGTTGTACCGTTCGAGGGTCTGGCCACCCTTGATGGTCAGGCCCTTGATGGTGAGGTGACCGCCGGCGCCGACGTTGAGGATGCGGAAGTAGTCCGCGGTGGCTTCCCGAGAGATCGTGGTGTGCTCGCCCTTGAGCGTGATCCGCTCGGTGATCACCGGCAGGCCGTTGCCCTCGTAGTCGTTGCGGCTCAGGTTGTAGGTGCAGCCCTTGGCCAGCTCCAGCACACCGCCGTGCTTGTTGTTGGCGAACACGATCGCCTGAATCAGCTTGTCGGTGTCGCAGGGCACCTCCTTCCCGCGCTCGTGGTCCTTGTCCCGGTCCTTGTCCTTGTCCCGGTCCTTGTTGCGGTCCTCGTCCTTGTCCCAGTCGCGCGCCTCGTCACCCCGCTGGTCGCCGTCCTTGCTGACCTGCGCGGTGTTCCAGTTCAAGCCGACCGCTCCGGCGCTGCCCGCGACGCCAACCGCCGCGAGACTGATCACGCCCGTCAAACCGGCCACGCCACTGGCGAGCCAGAGCTTGCGGCGGCTCTTGGCCGTCGCCCGCCCGGAGGCTTCGTTGTTCGTTAGGTAGTTGGACATCGGAGCTCTCTGCCCTCTCCTCGTACCAGACAGGGTCGCCGCCGTCAGACGGGCGTCCCCTGCTACAAATCGGTTGTAGCTCCCAAAACCACCGTATGAGAAGGTTCCTCGCCTCGCGGGCTTATCCGAGAGAAGCCCACATTCGGTTCATGTTGCCCCCACCGGGGTCCGGACCGACACACCGCCACCCAAGCCGGCCTGCAAGCGCCTGACCTGCCCAAATGGGTACGCCCCTCCGAGCCGGTCACGGCTCGAAGGGGCGCGCCCTCTATGTGTTTCGGCCCCACCCGATCAGGCGAAGCAGTCCAAAACGTTGAAGCAGTTGGTCGGGCGGTTGGCAGTGACCGCGGACTCGTCGTCCAGCGTCACGGTGCCGCCGAGGCTGTTGAAGATGCCCCCCGGCTCAAGGGTGGAGAAGTTGTGCGCCACCTTCGTCCGGTAGAGCGTCACCTCGCCGCCCTCGGTGTTGAGGATGCCGCCGCCACGGGCGAACGGACCGACGGCCCGGTTGCCCGACACCTCGCTGTCGCGCAGCGTGGTGACGCTCACCTCGTTGAAGAGGCCGGCGCCGGAGAAGCCCGCCGTGTTGTCGTTGATCCTGCTGTTCTCGATGGTCGCAACGCTGTCGAAGGCGGCCACACCGCCACCCGAGCGAGCGGCGCTGTTCCTGACCACCGTGGCGTCCTTGAGGGTGAGCTGGCTGTCGGCCACCGCGACCCCACCACCGTCGAGCACCGCGGTGTTGTCACTGACCGTCGTCTGGTGCAACGTCGTGGTGCCCTCGACGTCCAGGACGCCGCCGCCGAAGCCGAGCGTCTCGTTGTCGGTGATCTCGCTCTTGTAGACCCAGACCGAGCCGCCGTCGACGTCCTCGGTGAAGATGTCGGCAGCGCCGTTGGAGATGCCGCCGCCGCCGATGATCCCGGTGTTGTCGGTGATCTTCGACTCGTCGACCTGGAGTACGCCGGCGTTGAAGATGCCGCCGCCGAAGAAGAAGGCGGTGTTGTGCGCCACAGTCGTCTTGCTGAGCCTGGCGCTGCCGAAGTTGGCCAACCCGCCGCCGTTGCCGCCGGACTGGTTGTAGAGCAGCTCGCTGTCCAGGATCTCCGCGCGGCCACCGGGCTGCACCAGCACCCCGGCCCCGTCGGTGAACCCGGGCTGCTCGACCAGCGGCACCACCGCCGTACCGGCCCCCACCGGCTTCGCCGCAGCGGCTACCGGCTTGGCCGGGGCGGCCTTGCTGGCAGTCGGGGCGGCCTTGGTTGCTGCCGCTGCGGGCTTGGCTGGCGCTGCTTTCGCCGCCGGCTTGGCGTCGGCCTTGGCGGTGGCCTTCGCGGGCGCTGCCTTGGCAGTGGCCTTCGCGGGCGCTGCCTTCGTGGCCGGCTTGCCGGCGGTTGCTGCCGGCTTCGCTGCCGCTGGCTTGGCGCCCGGCGCGGCCGTGGTCGTCGGCTTCCCGGCGGGCGTCGCTGCTGCCGCCGGCTCGGCCACCGTCGAGCGGACCTGGGCCGAGTACGGCGCCCAGACCGTCGTCGGGTCGAAGGCCATCGGGGGCTGAAGGGTCTGGCCACCCCTGATGCTCAGGCCCTTGAGAGTGAGGTGCCCGCCAGCGCCGACGTTGAGGATGCGGAAGTAGTCGGCTGTGGCCTCGCGGCCGATGGTGGTGTGCTCACCCTTGAGGGTGATGCGCTCGGTGATCACCGGGAGGCCGTTGCCGTCCTGGTTGCGGGTCAGGGTGTAGGTGCAGCCCCTGGCCAGCTCCAGTACGCCGCCGTCCTCGTTGTTGGCGAACGTGATCGCCTGGATCAGCTTGTCGGAGTCGCACGGGACCTGCCTGGTCCGGTCCTTCTCGTCGTCCTTGCCGTCCTTGCGCTCCTTGCCATCCTTGCCGGACTGGTCGTCGAAGCCGCTCCAGTCGCCGCTCCACTCGTCGTCCTGACCGCCGTCGTCCTTGGCGCCGCCCTTGTCCGCGCCGCCGTCGTCGTTGACGTTCTGCCGGTTGGTCGACGGCTGCGCATCGGACACCTGGTCGGCCTTTGGCTTGTCGTTTCGAGCGGCGACGCCGCCGAGGGCCGCCAGCCCGACCACGCCGGTCAGCCCGGCCACGCCGGCGACCCAGAGCGCCCGCCTTCGCCGTGTCGGCGGAGCTGCCGAGGCCCCGCCGTCGGTACTCGTTACGTCGTTGGACATCAGAGCCTTCCGCCCTTTCCTGCTACCAGACGGGATCGCACCGCCCGAGGCGCCACGACCAGCTACAAATGGGTTGTAGCCTCTGATCCTCACCGTATGAGAACCATCTTCGCGATGCGGACGTATCCGAGATAACCACGCATTGGGCGCAGGTCGGGTGAGGGCGGCCAACCGGTCCGGGGTCGGCGGAAAGGACCCGAGCGCGCACACCGACCGTTGCTGGCGCTCGGCTTTCTTGAAAACGCGGCATCCGAGCGGCCGGGACAGCGCGACTTCAAGGAAGCCGAGTGGATCACGGCCGAAGCCCCTGGCCGCCAGCCCTCAAGAAGGGGCAGGCGGCCAAGGGCTGGCGGCGAAGGGGCGAGGGGCGGTCAGGCCAGGGGCGGTCGGGCCAGGAGTGGACGGCCAGGGGCTGGCGGCGAGGGGCGGTCAGGCCAGGGGCGGTCAGGCGAGGGGCGGGCTTGATCCGCCAGCCTCGGCCGCCAGCAGGCTCAGCTGGGCAGGCGGGGGCCGGCTTCGCGCTGCTCGGCCAGCCAGGTCTCCACCTCGTCGGAGGTGCGGGGCAGCCCGGCCGACAGGTTGACCGCGCCGGTCGCGGTGACCAGCACGTCGTCCTCGATCCGAATGCCCATACCGCGCAGCTCGGCGGGGACCAGCTCGTCCTCCGGCTGGAAGTACAGACCGGGCTCGACGGTGAGCACGTAGCCCTCGCCCAGCGCGCCGTCGCGGTAGGTCTCCTTGCGGGCGTTGGAGCAGTCGTGCACGTCGATGCCGAGCATGTGGCCGAAGCCGTGCAGCGTCCACCGCCGGTAGACCGTCGACTTCTCGTCCATCGCCTCGTCCACGCTCACCGGCAGCAGACCCAGCTCGGACAGGCCCTCGGCGAGCACCCGCATGCAGGTCAGGTGGACGTCCTTGAACTTCACCCCGGGGCGGATCGCCTCGATGCCGGCCTGCTGCGAGGCGTACACGATGTCGTAGACCTGGCGCTGTAGCGCGGTGAACCGGCCGCTCACCGGCAGCACCCGGGTGACGTCGGCGGTGTAGAGGTTGCGGCCCTCGACACCCATGTCCATCAGCAGCAGGTCACCCGGTCGGGTGGCGCCGTGGTTGTGCACCCAGTGCAGGATCGTGGCGTGCTCGCCGGCACCGACGATCGAGCTGTACCCGACGTCGTTGCCGTCGTGGCGGGCCCGCAGCGCGAAGACGCCCTCCAGCAGCCGCTCGGAGACCGCCCGGTCGGCCGGCAGGATCCGGGCGACGTCCTCGAAGCCGCGGACGGTGGCGTCGATCGCGTCCTGGAGTTGGCCGATCTCCCACTCGTCCTTGACCAGCTTCATCTCCGAGATGGCGATGGCCAGCTCACGGTCGCGGGCCGGCTGGCCCTCCGTGCGGGGCCCGTCGTAGGGCCGGACGGCCGCGTCCACCTGGGCGTCGAAACCGCGCAGCACCCGGGTACGCCCCGGAGCCAGGTCGGCGAGTGTCGCCTCCAGGCCGGTCAGGTCGGCGGTGGGCAGGCCCAGCTCGGTCGACTTCTCGCCGAGGGTGTGCCGCCGGCCCACCCACAGCTCGCCGTTGCGGCTGCGGAAGAACTCGTCGGTCTCCCGGGAGGATCGGGGCCGCATGTACAGCGTCGCGTCGTGCCCCGAGCCGTTCGGGCGCAGCACCAGGACGCTGTCGGCGTCGTGGTCGCCGGTCAGGTAGGCGAAGTCGCTGCCCGGCCGGAACGGGTAGTCGGTGTCGTTGGCCCGGACCTTCTCGGTGCCGGTGGGGATCACCAGCGTCTCGCCGGGGAAGGCCGCCGAGAGCGCTGCCCGTCGCTTGGCGTAGTTGGGCGTCTCCGGGCGGGGCGTCACGGGGAGCGCGGTGTCGCTCCAGCCCTGCCGCATGAAGGACAGGAACGCCTCCGGGAAGTCCGGATCGTGCGATTCCGTACCGTCCGTCGGCGTACCGTCGGTCTGTCCCTCGGTCATTGCGCCGCTCCCTCCGCTTCGTTGCTGGTCCCGACGGTACCGCGCGTCCGGTTGGCGGTAACGCCCCCTGGGAGTCGGGTGGATCGACGGACGGCTGCAAGGGCCGACAGCGCGCGTGGAAAG
This sequence comes from Micromonospora sp. NPDC053740, assembly GCF_040677775.1. NCBI lineage: Bacteria > Bacillati > Actinomycetota > Actinomycetes > Micromonosporales > Micromonosporaceae > Micromonospora > Micromonospora sp. NPDC053740. Next base: position 256,015 of record NZ_JBFASO010000011.1, on the reverse strand, counting down.
ATGGCCACCATGTGCGGACTTCTGGCCTTCTTCAGCGCGAACGGCAACGCCGCCGCGCATCGCGACCACATCGCCGGAGCGTTGGAATGCCTGCACCACCGCGGCCCCGACGAGACAGGGGTCGAGGTGGTCGGCGACGCCTCCGGCCGGTACGCGGACGGCGTGTTCGCCCACAAGCGGCTGGCCATCATCGACGTCGCGTCGAGCCACGAGCCACTGCCCTACGCGAACGGCCGTTACCTGCTGACCTTCAACGGCGAGATTTACAACTACATCGAGCTGCGCGAGGAGTTGATCAGAAACTTCGGTGCCCAGTTCGCCACCGCCGGTGACGGCGAGGTGATCGTCGCGGGCTACCACTTCTGGGGTGAGCAGGTGCTCACCCGGCTGCGGGGCATGTTCGCCTTCGTCATCTGGGACCGGCAGGAACGTCGGGCGTTCGGTGCCCGCGACTATTTCGGCATCAAGCCGATGCACTACCTGGAGACCGCCGACGGCCTCTACCTGGCCTCGGAGAAGAAGGCGCTGCTGCCGTTCGCGCACAGCAACTACCAGGGCGACGCTGGCGTCGACACGGCGAACCTGAGTCACTACCTGACCCTGCAGTACGTCCCCGAGCCCGGCACCCTGCACAAGGGCATCAGCCGGATCGGCTCCGGGGAGTACCTGAACTGGACCCCGGGCGGCCGGATCGACGTACGCCGGTGGTACCGGCCGGTGTTCCGGCCGGCGCCGGTCGACGACGAGCAGAGGCTCTACCACGAGATCCGCGAGACGCTGCGGGAGAGCGTGCGCATGCACATGCGCTCCGACGTGCCGGTCGGCTCGTTCCTGTCCAGTGGCATCGACTCCACAGCGGTGGTGGCGCTGGCGCGGGAGTTCAACCCGAACATCCTCACCTTCACCGTCGGCTACGACGTGCCGGGTTACTCGGAGATCGACGTCGCGCAGGATTCGGCCCGGCACCTCGACGTCACGACGATCCCCACCAAGATCGGTCCGCAGGACATGATCGACGCGCTGCCGAAGATCGTCTGGCACCTTGACGACCCGGTGGCCGACCCGGCGCTGGTACCGCTCTACTTCGTGGCGAAGAAGGCCGCCGAGCACGTCACGGTGGTGCTCTCCGGTGAGGGCGCGGACGAGTTCTTCGGCGGTTACACGATCTACCGGGAGCCGCTGTCGCTGGGCACCGTCAACGGTCTGCCCGGCGGTGTGCAGAAGGGGCTGCGCGCGGTCTCCAAGGCGATCCCGCAGGGGGTCAAGGGCAAGAGCTTCCTGGAGCGCGGCACCACCCCGATCGAGGAGCGTTACTACGGCAACGCCCGGATGTTCACCGAGGAGGAGAAGCAGCACCTGATGCGCCGCTACGACCCCTCGGTGCGCTACACGGACGTCACCGCCCCGATCTACGCCGAGTGCACGGAGCTCGACGACGTCACCAAGATGCAGTACGTCGACCTCTACACCTGGCTGCGCGGCGACATCCTGGTCAAGGCCGACCGGATCTCGATGTCGCACTCGCTGGAGGTGCGGGTGCCGTTCCTCGACCGTGAGGTCTTCGACGTCGCGGCGAAGATCCCGGTCGACCTGAAGTTGCCGCCGCGCTCCGACGCCACCAAGTACGCGATGCGTCAGGCGTTGCAGGGTGTCGTGCCGCCGGCCATCGTCAACCGCAAGAAGTTGGGCTTCCCGACCCCCACCCGGGTGTGGCTGCGCGGCGAGATGTACGAGTGGGCCCGGCACGTGCTCAGCACCTCGGGCGCGGGTGACCTGCTCGACCTGTCGTACGCGCTGCGGCTGCTCGACGAGCACAAGCGGGAGGAGGCCGACCACTCCCGCAAGGTGTGGACGGTGCTGATCTTCTGCATCTGGCACGCGATCTTCGTGGCCAAGACCCTCGACCCGGGCATCCAGCGCAACCAGTCCGCCCTGCTCACGAAGCCGGTGGTCGGCTCCATGGTCCGCTGACCCCCGGCCCCACTATGTTGATCAAGAGGTTTGCGTCATCCGGAGCGATTCCGGTGACGCAAACCTCTTGATCATTTCACTGTGGTGGTGGTTAGCGGCGGGCGCACGTGACTGTGGGGAGCCCGTTCGTGCCTGTGGAGCTGGCCAGGAAGCCGAACGTGGTGGTGCCCTCCGGTGCGACTGTGCCGTTGTAGGCGACGTTCGTCGCCGTCACCGTCGAGCCGGACGATGTCTGGGTGGCACCCCAGATCTGACTGATCGACTGTCCGTTGGGCCAGGCCCAACTCGCCGTCCAACCGGCGAACGGCGTACTGCCGTGGTTCATGATCGTGACCTCGCCCTGGAAGCCACCCTGCCAGGCGCTGCTCACCTTGTAGGTGGCCATGCAGTCACCGCCCGACGGCGGTGGGGTGGTCGGGTCGGTCGGCGGGTCCGTCGGGTCGGTCGGCGGATCCGTCGGGTCGGTCGGCGGGTCGGTCGGGTCGGTCGGCGTGCCACCCGGACCCACGCCGGTGACCTGGCCGCTGCCGCCGTCGAAGGTCACGTCGGAGCAGCCGAAGAAGTTCTCCTGCGAATCCGAGCGGACCCAGCGGGAGTAGATGATGTGCCGGCCACTCTTACCCGACGGCAGGTTGCCGCTGAAGTAGTAGTGCCCGTCGTTGCTGCCGACCGAGCCGCGCTGCGGCGGGTTGGTCACCGTCAGGAACGGCTCCTCCAGGTCACTCCAGGCCAGGGCCCGGGTCGGGCTCCAGCTGTTCTTGGTGACGTAGAAGTAGAACGTGCCCGGGTGGTGCGCCCAGTTGCTGTACTTGAAGTCCAACCGCGCCCCGGAGGTCAGGTGGGTCAGCGGCCAGTCGGTGCGGGGCAGGTCGTAGCCGCGGAAACCGGTGTTGCCGCCGCTGCACAGTTGCCCGTCCGGGATGAAGCCGGTGGTCCGGCCGCCAGCGTCGGAGCGCAGCACGCTGAACCAGTTGTACAGCGAGTTCGCCCCGCTCTGCGCCACGGCGGCGGAGCACGCGGGGTTGTTCGGCTTGATCTCACCGGTCTGGCTGCGGCCGTCCTGCCAGCACAGGTAGGTGCGGCTGCCCGGCGTCATCGCCGCGCCGTGCGCGGCGGCCGGCTGAGGAGTGGACGCCAGGGCGACAGCGCCCAGCGCGAGAGTCATGGCCGCGGTGAGCAAGGCGGCCATACGGGAACGGTTCACGGGTTCTCCTGACTCGCGAGGGGCGCTTGTCCGAGCCGCCCCGCCGCAATCGGGTGGGATGTGGCGTGATCGCCCCGCTGTCGTGAGCGGTGCGACGATCACGGCGACGTGCCCCGGCGGAAAACAGCCGGTGGACGTGCGCCGTCGACGGTCCTGTCCTGGACCGGTGCCCTCGCGTCTAACCAACCCGGCAACCGGCGGCGCCGCAGCCCTCGCACCGCCCGGTACGCGTCATCCCACCACGCCACGGCGGCCGAGCGCAATAGTCGTTCCTCGATGCATGAGAAGTCCCGTCGGTCGCCGCTGGACGCCATATCCTGCGTACGGGGAGCGGGAATGGAGAGGCGGCAGCCGGTGCCGGACGTGTTCGACGAGGTGCACCGCCGGTGCCGCGACGGCGAGCCGGTCGCGCTGGCCACGGTGGTGGCCACCTGGCACTCCGCCCCGCAGCCACCCGGCGCCGCCATGGTGGTCGCGACCGACGGCACGGTCATCGGCAGCGTCTCCGGCGGCTGCGTCGAAGCCGATCTCTACGAACGCGCCCGCCTGGTGCTCGACACCGGCCAACCCGAGCTGTGCCGCTACGGGATCAGCGACGACGACGCGTACACAGTGGGCCTGACCTGCGGCGGCATCCTCGACGTGTTTGTGGAGCGCGTCGACACGAGCGCCCTGCCGGTGCTGGAGGCGGTCGCCGCCGCCCGCCGAAGCGGCCACCCGGCGGCGATCGTCACCTGCGTGGCCGCCGACGCCGGCAGTTCTCCGGGCGGCGGATCGACCGACCCGGCCCGGCGGCTCGGCCGGCGGCTGGTGCTGACCGGCCAGGGGTCCGTCGGCTCGCTCGGTGACGACCGCCTCGACGACGCGGCCAGCGCCGACGCCCTCGGGCTGCTCGCCGCCGGACGCAGCGGAATGCTCCGGTACGGGTACCACGGGCAACGCCGGGGCGGCGGCATCAGCCTCTTCGTGACCGCGTACGCCAACCCGCCCCGGATGATCGTCTTCGGTGCGATCGACTTCGCCGCCGCGGTGGCCCGGATCGGCGCGTTCCTCGGCTACCGGGTCACCGTCTGCGACGCCCGGCCGGTCTTCGCCACCGCGCGGCGCTTTCCCGAAGCGGACGAGGTGGTGGTGCAGTGGCCGCACCGCTACCTGCGTACCGAGTTGGCGGCCGATCGGCTCGACGAGCGGACAGTGCTGTGCGTGCTCACCCACGACCCCAAGTTCGACGTGCCGTTGCTGGAGCTGGCGCTGCGCCACCCGCTGGCGTACGTCGGCGCGATGGGCTCACGGCGCACCCACTACGAGCGGCACAAGCTGCTGAGTGAGGCGGGGCTCAGCCCGGCGCAGCTCGCCCGGCTCGCCTCCCCGATCGGGTTGGACCTCGGTGGTCGTACCCCGGAGGAGACCGCAGTGAGTGTGGCCGCGCAGATCGTCGCGGCCCGGTGGGGCGGCACCGGCCGCCCCCTCGCGGCTGTCGACGGGCCGATCCACCGGCCGGGGTAGCGCGCACGTCGGTGCACGGCCTTCGGCGCCCATCGGGCCGTGCGTTGTGCCAGCCTGGTGCCACGGAGATCGGCTCGGCGAGCGGCAGCCGGTGGCGACGACGAGAGGATCGGCATGGGGTACGCGGTGGTGCTCGGCGAAGCGCTCGTCGACCTGCTCGACAGCGAAATCGACGGGGAACGGGTCTATCGGCAGGCCATCGGCGGCGGGCCACTCAACGTCGCCGTCGGCGTGGCCCGACTCGGCGGTGCGGCACAGTTCGTCGGCTCGCTCGGTGACGACGCGCTGGGCGGCAGGATCCGCGACTTCCTCACCGCGGCCGACGTCGGGGTGGCCGGTGCGATCACGGTCCCGGCACCGACCACGCTCGCGGTGGTCACGTACGCCGGACCGGAGCCGGACTTCCGTTTCTACGGCGAGCCGGCCTCCTACGGACTGCTCGGCCCCGACGATCTGGACCTGGCGCTGCTGGAGGGCGCCGACGTGCTCTACTGCGGCTCGATCGTGCTGCTCCAACCCGACACGCTGGCCGCCGCCCGCCGTGCCTGGTCGCTCGCCGCCGGCCTGCGGGTCTTCGACCCGAACGTACGTCCCCGGCTGCTGAACGGGCCAGCCGCGCTGGAAGGGCTGCGCGAGATGGTCGCCGAGTTCGCCGCCGGCGCGCACCTGGTCAAGCTGAGCGCCGCCGACGCGGTGCTGCTCTATCCCGGTGAGCCGGTCGAGGGGGTGGCGGCGTACCTGCGTGAGTTGGGGGCGGCCACTGTGGTGGTGACGCTCGGCGCGGCCGGTGCGGTGCTGGCCGCCGCCGAAGCCGACCCGGTCCGGGTGCCGGCCCCCACTGTCGACGCCATCGACGCCACCGGCGCGGGTGACTCCGTGATGGCCGCGCTGATCGCCGACCTGCTCGTCGACGGCGAACCGGAGAGCCCGTCAGGCTGGGTCGATCGGGTCGCCTTCGCGCTGCGGGTTGCCGGCCTGGTCTGCGAATCCCCGGGCGGCGCCACCGCCATGCCCACCCGCACCGCCGTCCAAAACCGCTTCAACCCCTAACCCCGCCCCACCCCACCCCGCCCCACCCCGCCCCCGCGCCGCCCCGCCCCCGCGCCGATCTTGCACTTTCGGTCGAGGTTTTGTCCGCTTTGCTCGGCTTTAACCCCACACAAAGTGCAAGATCGCGGCGGGGGTGGGGCGGGGTGGGGTGGGGAGTGGGCGTGGGGGAGGGGGTTGACCTCGGGAATTTGTGAGCGTTAACATCGACGATGCGCGATGGAAACGTGGGCGTCGTCGGGGAGGTTCTGATGCGGGTGGTTTTGGTGCCTCTGTTGTTTCGCCGCGTCGCGGCCCTGCTGGTCATGCTGCTCGTGGCTGCCGGGATGGTCGTCGCCGACCCGCCCGAGCGGGCGAAGGCGTGGGACAACGGGGTGGCCGACACCCCGCCGATGGGGTGGAACAGCTACGACTCGTTCAACTGGAGTGTCACCGAGGCCGACGTCCGGGCCAACGCCGACTACATGGGCACCAACCTGCGGCAGTTCGGCTGGGAGTACGTGGTGATCGACTGGGCCTGGTACTACCCCGGTCGGCACAACAACAGCCCCAACCAGGACGCGAACCTGCAACCCCGGCTTCGGATGGACGCCAACGGACGGCTGCTGCCGGACACCACCCGGTTCCCCTCAGCCGCCGGTGAGAACGGGTTCAAGCCGCTCGCCGACTACGTCCACGCGCAGGGGCTGAAGTTCGGCGTCCACCTGATGCGGGGCATTCCCCGCCAGGCGGTCGCCGACAACGTTCCGATCCTCGGGACCACCTGCCGCGCCAACCAGATCAACAACACCACCACAGCGGCCTGGCTCAACCTGATGTGGGGCCTGAACATGTCCAACCCCTGCGCGCAGACCTACCTGGACTCGATGTTCCAGTTGCTGGCGTCCTGGGGGGTCGACTACGTGAAGGTGGACGACATCGCCGCCCCGACGTACCGGCAGTCGGAGGTCGAGGGGTACCGACTGGCCATCCAGCGCAGTGGCCGTCCGATGGTGTTGAGCCTGTCACCCGGCCCGACCTCGTTGGCCAGCGGCGCACACGTCCAGGCCAACGCGCACATGTGGCGGATCGTCAACGATCTGTGGGACAACTGGTCGTCAGTGGACGCGCTCTTCGACCAACTGCGCAACTGGACCCCGTACCGCACCACCGGCGCCTGGCCCGACGCCGACATGATCCCGATCGGCCGGCTCTCCAAGTACGGGCCGGTTGGCTCGCCGCGATACTCCAATCTGACAGCCGACGAGCAGCGCACCCTGATGTCACTCTGGGCGATCAACCGGGCGCCGTTGATGTGGGGCGGCAACCTGGTCGAGAACCGCGCTGCGGAGCTGGCGCTGATGACCAATGCCGCGGTTCTGGGAGTCAACCAGAACAGCACGAACAACCGTCAGCTCTACGGTGGCAGCCGGCAGGTGTGGGTCGCCGACGTGCCGGGCAGCACCGATCGGTACGTCGCCCTGTTCAACCGGGACAGCAGCGCGGCGCAGGTGTCGGTGAACCTCGCCGACCTCGGGATCGGGTCGGCCGCAGTGACCGACCTGTGGTCCGGCGCGGCCCTCGGCACGGTGACCGGCACCCTCACCCGGTCGCTACCGGCCCACGGAGCCGGGCTGTACCGGCTGACCCCGGACACCACGGTGCCGGTGCCGACCACGTACACCCTCACCGCGCGACACAGCGGCAAGCTGCTGGACGTCTACAACAACGCGACCACCGACGGTGCGGAGATCGTGCAGTGGGCCGCGAACGGTCAGCCGAACCAGCGGTGGCGCTTCCAGGACGCGGGTGGCGGTTACCAGGCGGTGGTCAGCGTGCACAGCGGCAAGTGCCTCGACGTTTCCGGCGGCGCGACAGCTACCGCCGACGGGGTCCGCGTGATCCAGTGGAGCTGCAACGGCGGCACCAACCAGCAGTGGCGCGTGCAGGATCTCGGCTCGGGGTACGTGCAGCTCGTCGCCCGGCACAGCGGCAAGTGCCTGGAAGTGCTCAACGCCGCCACCACCGACGGTGCCCGCCTCGCCCAGTGGACGTGTGGCACCGGCACCCACCAGCAGTGGCGACGTGCCTCGGCGTAGGCGGGTCAGGCGTCGCCGTTCAGCTGGAGGTAGCCCCGGTGGGCGGCGACCAGGGCCGGGCGGGCCCCGAAAGGGGCCTCGGCCGCCACCCGCTCCGGCGGGGCGCTGCCGGTGTGCGCGGCCCGGATCAGCCAGGCCAGTTCCGCCAGCTCCGCGTGCTGCGCCCGGACGAAGTCGACGTCCACCGGGTCGCCGTGGCCCGGGATCACCACAGTGCGCGCGGTGGTGAATCGCAGCAGGTCCGCGACCGCGTCCGGCCACTGCAACGGGTACGAGTCCTCGAAGGCGGGCGGGCCACTCTGCTCCACCAGGTCCCCGGCCACCAACACGTCGGCGTCCGGCACGTGCACCACAAGGTCGGCCTCGGTGTGCCCCCGCCCCGGGTGACGTAGCAGCACCCGTCGACCGCCGAGGTCGAGGACCGTCTCGACGTGCACTGTGTGCGTGGGGGCGAACAGCGGGGTGTCGGCCAGTTCGGCGGCGAGCGCCGGGTGCTCCGTGCGCAACTCCTCGTACGCCTCCCGGCGTAGCCGCTCCGGCTCCTCGCGCAGGGCGGTGGCGGCCAGTTCGTGCGCGTACACCGGGCGGGGTGGGTCGCCGGCCAGGACGGCGTTGCCGAAGCAGTGGTCGTAGTGGTGGTGGGTGTTGACAAGCGTCAACGGACGGTCGGTGACCGCCCGGACTGCCTCGGCCAGCTCGGTGGCCTGGGCGGCCGAGGAGAGCGTGTCCACCAGTAGCGCCTCGTCGTCGCCGACGACCAGCGTGACGTTGACCCGCAGCAGCGGTTCGGCCAGCACGTGCACCCGGTCGGCGACCTCGACGAAAGCGGCGTTCACGACGTCCGCCCGGCCCGTTCGACGAAGCGTCCCCGGTCGACCAGGATGCGGTCCACCCGGCCCCGGGCCACCGTCTGGTCGCCGTCACTGACAGTGACCTCGAACGACAGTCGGCGACCGTCGACGGTCGCCAGCAGCGCCTGCGCGCGAACCGTCCGGCCGACCACTGTCGGTGCCAGGTGCTCCAACTCGACACGGGTGCCCACTGTCGTCGAACCCTGTGGCATCCCGGTTGCCGTCGCCGCGACGGTGGCCGCCTCGGCCAGCGCCAGCACCCGGGGAGTGCCCAGCACCGGTACGTCCCCGGAACCGACCGCCTGGGCGGTGTCCGCGTCGGTGACCGTCAACTCGACCTGGGCGGTCAGACCCGGCGCGAAGGCCGGCTCGGGCTGCTCCTGCATGCTCGTCAGCCTAGGTGCTCGCCGGACGCGTCGAGCACGCGCCCGACGATCCGGGCGCGACCACCCCGACGTGCAACGGGTGGTCCCCGTCGGTCGATGCCGTACCCGTCGTTAACCTTGACCCCGATGGCCGTCGTGACTGACCCCCAGCCCCCCGCCCGGACCGACCCGCCCGCGTCCCCGGACGGGGGTCGTCGGCGCGTCGTCGCGATGACCGTCTGGGCGGTCGCCTTCGTCGCCGCGTGGCTGGCCATCGGGCTGCCCACCGACCCGGCGTACGCCTTCGTCTGGATCTGGCTCGCGACCATCGCCTGGAACAGCGAACGGCCGTGGCGTAGCCACCTGCGCTTCGCCCGGGACTGGGTGCCGGTGGTGCTGCTGTTCGTGATCTACAACCTCTCGCGCGGGTTCGCCGACAACGGGGCCACGCCGCACGCGATGGAGCTGATCGTCGCCGACCGGTTCATGTTCGGCTGGGCCACCGGCGGTGAGGTGCCCACCGTCTGGTTGCAGCAGCACCTCTACCACCCGCAGGTGCACTGGTGGGATGTCGCAGCGAGCTGGGTGTACTTCTCCCACTTCGTGGTGGCGCTGGCCGCCGCCGCGGTGCTCTGGCTGCGCGACCGGCGCCGCTGGGCCGCGTACATGCGGCGCTGGGGCTTCCTCTGCGCGGCCGGTCTGGTCACCTACTTCATCTACCCGGCCGCGCCGCCCTGGTGGGCGGCGCAGAACGGCCTGCTCACCGAGGTCGCCCGGATCTCGACCCGGGGTTGGAAGGCGTTCGGCATGCACGGGGCCGGCAACGTCCTCAACGCCGGTCAGATCGCCTCCAACCCGGTCGCCGCGATGCCCTCGCTGCACACCGCGTGGGCGTTGTTCGTGGTGCTGTTCTTCCTGACCGCCACCCGTCGTCGCTGGTGGCCGCTGCTGCTCGCGTACCCGCTGGCGATGACCTTCACCCTGGTCTACTCGGGTGAGCACTACGTGATCGACGTGTTGGTCGGCTGGGCCTACGTGGGGCTGACCTTCCTGGTGGTCGGTCTGGCGGAGCGCGGCTGGGCGGCCTGGCGGGCCCGCCACCCGAGCGCCAAGGCGGCACTGCCCAGGGAGCAGCCCACCGACCCTCCGCCCGGCGAGCCCGAGCCGCCCGCTCCACGGGAACCGGACACCACCACTCACCCCGCGATCCCCGCCGACCGTTAGGTCCCATCAGGGTCGGTCGTTCCGAGCCGAAGCTGGTGTTCAGGGCAGCACTGGTTCATCGGGTGGCAGAGCTCGCGCCTCGGGCTTGAGGCGACGGGTGAGGCGACTGATGCCGGCCACGGTGGCGGCGATCACCATGATGAGGATCGCCAGTGGCAGCGGTTGACCGTCGAAGTGCCGCATCGCCGTGTTGGAGAGCAACGGGTCGGGGATGAGCCATCCGGCGACGAAGCCGGTGAGCCCGACGCCGACGATGACGGCGGGCCGGTGGCGGCGGAGCGCGAAGGCGGCTCCGACAGCGACTGTGGCGGCGGTGAGGACCCCGATGACCGTCGGCACGGCGTCGGGAACGTAGACGCCGTGGCGTCCCCACTCTCCGGTGCCCTTCCAGGCGAGGATCCCGAGCGGGACGAGGGCCCACCAGAACGGGCGCGGCCGGGGCGCGGCCCACCGCTCGCGGGCGGCGACCGCGAGCAGGGCGAGGGTCAGGGCCGGTGGGGCGTACGCGAAGAGTTGTTGGCCGGGGTTGATTCCCAGGCCGGCGCCGCCGAGCACGTCGATGACGAACCAACCTACGGTGACCGTCAGGAATATCGCCTGCAGGGTGAGGGCGGTCCGGGTCGCGCCGCACAGCCAGGCGATCAGTGGCGCGAGGGGCAGCAGGCCGAGAGCGGCCAGCTGCGGCCAGCCGGCGATGATGGCCGACATGTCGGTGGCGAGGACGGCGCCGGTGAACAGGTCCACTGTGTGACCGGCGGGCTGGGTGCCGGCGGCGACGAGCAGGGCGGTGAGCCCGGTGGTCAGGGCCGTGGTGGTGACGGGCGTGGTGAGTCGCAGCCGGATCGCCAGGGCGACGATGTTCAGTGTCTCGTGCCAGCTGGGGTGTCGGCGGCCGTCGTCGAGGTCGAGCAGCAGTCCGAGCAGTTCCTCGCCGCGGGCGCTGCGGTGCGTGGCTGGCAGCAGCCGCAGCAGCCGCCGATATCGTCGTTCCAGGGGGCTCATGTCCGGGCTCATCCGATGGTCCCGAGGCGCGGGGCGTTGCGGGCGGCGCGCTTGTTGAGGCGTTCCTCGGCGAGCCGGACCGCTGTGGCCATCCGCTGGCTCTCAGCGCGGATGGCGTCTGCCCCGGCGTCGGTCAATGTGTAGAAACGACGCAGCCGGCCCTTCTCCACCTCGTCGTGGTCGGGGGCGATGAGCCCCTGGGTGACGAGGCGGTCGAGGGCCCCGTAGAGGGTGCCGGCGCGTAGCCGGATCCTGCCGCTGGTCATCTCGTCGACCTCTGTCACCAACGCGTAGCCGTGGCGGGGTTGGTCGGCGAGGGCGGAGAGGATCAGGAACGTCTGCTCACTGATGTCCATGGTCTATATATATCGTGCGGCGATATATATAGCAACGGGGTGGGCCGTGGCGGGGTCAGAGTTGGGTGCGGGCCTGGTGTGCTCTCGCGGTCAGGTCCGCAGCCAGGGCCCAGGCCTCGGCCAGGTCGCGGTCCTGGGCTGTGGCGCCGGAGCCGCCCGCGGTGTCGGCGTGGACGGTGGCCAACCCGAGACGGCGCTGGATGGGCCCCTGGACCACTCGCACGCTCTGGATCCGGGCGTACGGCACGATCACCAACTGCCTGGTGAGCCGCCCGGACCGGGTGGCGAACACCCGCTCGAACAGCCCCGCGCCAAACGCGGTGCGGCCCAGCGGGTGCAGCCAACGGGTCCGCCGCGGCGGCGAGCTCAGGTTGAGCGCGTCGAGGCGTACCCCGGGAAGCACCTCGGCGACGATCATCGTCGCCGTCGGCAGGTCGCCGACCGGCAGCAGCCGGTCGGGCCGGTTGCGGTCGTCGGCCTCCGCGACGGAGTAACCGGCCACCTCCAGCCGCAGCCGCAGCCAGCCCTTCATCCGCCACAGCAACGGCCAGGTGGCCCGCACGGTCTGCACCCGCTCCAGCGGCACGGTCTGCGCCCGCGTCTCCAGCAGGCCGTTGTGCACCCGCAGCGTGCCGCCGTCGCGGGCCAGCCGGAAGTTCCAGTCGTCGAGAACCCGGCGGATCGGCTGCAGCAGGACACCCGCCATCGCGGTCAGTGTGCTCGCCACCGCGACGAACGACCACGAACCGGCGGTGAGGAACTGCACCACGACGAAGGCCACACCGAACGGGAGCAGGAACGCCTGCGGGGTGAGCAGTTGGCTGATCAGCAGGTTCTGGTTGCGTACCGCGTGCAGTGGCCGGCCCGGCCCGGCCGTCGGTGGCGCCGTCGCACCCGGGGCCACCGGGGCCGTCGCGTCGCCGGGCGCGGGCCGCTGCGCCACCCGCCCGGCCAGCGCCAGCAGACGCTCGCGCAGCACCGCCGCGTCGGCGACGCCGAGGTACGCCAGTGGCGCCTCGGTCTTGCCTCCGCCGACCACTTCCAGGCGCAGCTCGGCCAGGCCGGTGAGCTGGGCGAGCAGCGGCCGGACCACCTCCACGGCCTGCAACCGTTCCAACGGGATGGCCCGGGTACGCCGCCAGAGCAGACCCTCGTACACCCGTAGTTCCCGGCCGACGACGTGGTAGCCGGTGTTGTACCAGCTGATCACCGACAGCACTGTCGCGCCGAGCGCCAGCACCGCCACCATGGCGGCGAACCAGCCGAAGCCCACCCGGGACAGCGTCGACCAGGACAGCCCGGCGATCACCACGACCAGGGACTTGGCGCCGTGCAGCACCGGGCTGAGCGGGTGCAGTCGCTGCCGGGGCTCGCCCTCGCCGCCGACCGGTGGTGCCGGCCACGGCGCGGGCATGCCGGGCGGCACCGGCCCATGAGGTGACGAGCCGGGCGGCACCGGCCCAGGCGATGTCGCGCCATCGGGCAGCACCGGCCCCGGTGGCGTCGGGCCGGTGGGTGGCACGGTGCTCGGCTCGGGGGACCCGTCGCTCATCGGCGTGGCCCTCGGCGCGGTCGGCGGCCGCCCACGCGGGTGTTCACAGCCCCTCCGCCCGGTCCTCGCCGAGCGCGGTGAGTCGATCGCGCAGCCGCGACGCCTCCGCCGGACGCAGCCCGGGCACCCGGGCGTCGCTCGCCGCCGCCGCGGTGTGCAACTGCACAGTGGCCAGGTCGAAGGCGCGCTCCAACGGCCCGGCGCTCACGTCGACGAACTGCATCCGCGAGTAGGGCACGATGGAGAGCCGGCGGACCAGCAGCCCGTGCCTCACCAGCAGGTCGTTCTCCCGCTCGGCGTACCCCCAGGCCCGGACCGCGCGGACGATCGCGACGGCCCGCCACGCACCGAGCACCAGCACGACGGCCACGGCGAGCCCGAACAACCAGTGACCGCTGAACGCCCAGCCGACCCCTGTCACCGCCAGCCCGATGGCCACCACGATCGCCAGCCGGATCAGCTCCACCCAGATCAGGTCGGTGGAGATCGGCTGCCAGTTGACAGTGTCCGGCCAGGGCTCCAGCGGACCCCGACCACCCGGCGCGGCCGTCAGCAGCGCGCCGGGCTCGGGTGGCAGGAGACCCGGGGGCGGCAGGTCGGGCGCGCGCTGATCGGCGGCGGGTGCCGGCCGGTGACCGGGCGGCAGCGCGCCCGGTGGCAGCGGGGCGGGCGTCGAGGCGTCCGGCGCGGTGGGCTCCGGGCCGAGCGTGCCGGGTGCCGGGAACGCGCCGGGCGGCGGGTCGACGCCGGGTGGTGCGGTGGCCGGGGTGGGCGGCCAGGACGGGGAGGTGGGGCCGGGGGAAGCCGGAGGGTCGCCGCTCACAGGTCGAGCGTAGGCGATCCGGGCACCGGAGTGACGGCACGCAGGAAGCCTCGAGCGTCGAGGAAGTCACCGAGGCTGCCCCGGTGCTCGGCGCAGGCCAACCAGGTCTTGCGCCGATCGGCGTCGTGCAGACGGGGATTGTTCCACTCCAGCGCCCAGACGGCGGTGGACCGGCAGCCCCGGGCCGAACAGACCAGGGCCTCATCGGCGGGGGAGGGGATGCTCATCCCGGCCAGTCTAGGGCGGCGGGACGGAGAAGTTGAGCGCCGGGCGACCACGGGGGGAGCCGCCCGGCGACGGGGTGAATCGTACACGCGGTGGGCCGGTCCGTGCACACCCTCGATGTGCGATTCGGCCGCTGGGGACGGCGCGGCCAAAATCGGCTTCTCCCCACCTCGACACTCAGCAAGGCGTGCGAGTCTTGATACCGCACGAGCCGCGACGACCGACAAACGCTGTGGAGGACCGGTGGCCCAGCCGACCATGCCCGACGCCCCGACGCCGAACGGAGCGGCACCCGCCCCGGTGACCACACCCGCGCAGGACGCCACCCTGCTGGAGAAGGGCCTGTTCGAGATCAAACGTGTGATCGTCGGGCAGGACCGGATGGTGGAGCGGATGTTCGTCGCGTTGCTCGCCCGCGGTCACTGCCTGCTCGAAGGCGTGCCCGGGGTGGCCAAGACCCTGGCTGTGGAGACCCTCGCCAAGGTCGTCGGTGGGTCCTTCGCCCGGGTCCAGTTCACCCCGGACCTGGTGCCCGCCGACATCATGGGCACCCGGATCTACCGGCAGTCGAGCGAGAAGTTCGACGTCGAGTTGGGCCCGGTCTTCGTCAACTTCCTGCTCGCCGACGAGATCAACCGGGCGCCGGCGAAGGTGCAGTCCGCGCTGTTGGAGGTCATGAGTGAGCGGCAGGTGTCCATCGGTGGGGAGAGCCACCGGGTGCCGGACCCGTTCCTGGTGATGGCCACCCAGAACCCGATCGAGCAGGAGGGCGTCTACCCGCTGCCGGAGGCGCAGCGGGACCGGTTCCTCATGAAGATCGTGGTGGGCTACCCGACCGACGCGGAGGAACGGGAGATCGTCTACCGGATGGGCGTGGCCGCGCCCGAGCCGACAGCGGTGTTCGACACCCCGGAGCTGATCGCCCTGCAACGTAAGGCGGACCAGGTCTTCGTCCACAACGCCCTTGTCGACTACGCGGTCCGGTTGGTGCTGGCCACCCGGGCCCCGGCCGAGCACGGCATGCCCGACGTCGCGCAACTGATCCAGTACGGGGCCAGCCCGCGCGCCTCGCTCGGTCTGGTCCGGGCCACCCGCGCCCTGGCGCTGCTGCGCGGGCGTGACTACGCGCTGCCACAGGACGTGCAGGACATCGCGCCGGACATCCTGCGGCACCGGTTGGTGCTCAGCTACGACGCGCTCGCCGACGACGTACCCGCCGACCACATCGTGCAGCGGGTGATGTCGACGATCCCGCTCCCCGCTGTCGCTCCCCGGCAGCAGGCCACCCCGCCGACGATCGCGCCGCCGCCGGGCGCTGGCTGGCCCGGGCAGCGCCCGTGACCTCACCCACCCCTCGTCCGGCACCCCTCGCCGACCGTAGCGAGGCCGTGCTGTCCCGGCTTCAGCTGCTGGTCACCCGCAAGCTCGACGGTCTGCTCCAGGGCGACTACGCCGGCCTGCTGCCCGGACCGGGCAGTGAGGCGGGAGAGTCCCGGGAGTACCGCCCCGGCGACGACGTGCGCCGGATGGACTGGCCGGTCACGGCCCGGACCACCACACCGCACGTGCGACGTACGGTCGCCGACCGGGAACTGGAGACCTGGCTCGCGCTCGACCTCTCCGCCAGCCTGGACTTCGGGACCGGGCAGTGGCTCAAACGGGAGGTGGTGGTGGCCGCCGCGGCCGCCATCACCCACCTGACAGTGCGCGGGGGTAACCGGATCGGCGCCGTGATCGGCACCGGTGGCGGGGTGTCCGCCCCGGCCCGACGCTGGCGCGGCGGACCACCGCCGGCCGGGCCCGGGGTGCTCACCCGGCTGCCGGCGCGCTCCGGACGCAAGGAGGCGCAGGGCCTGCTGCGTGCCGTCGCCGGCACCGCCATCCAACCCGGCCGCGGTGATCTCGGCGCCCTGATCGAGATGCTCAACCGTCCGCCGCGCCGTCGCGGTGTGGCAGTGGTGGTCTCGGACTTCCTCGCGCCGGCCGAACAGTGGGCGCGGCCGATGCGCAAGCTGCGCGTCCGCCACGACGTGCTGGCGATCGAGGTGGTCGACCCGCGTGAGCTGGAACTGCCCGACGTGGGCGTGTTGCCGGTGGTCGACCCGGAGAGCGGCGAACTGCACGAGGTGCAGACCGCCGACCCGCGGTTGCGGCAGCGCTACGCCGAGGCGGCCACCGCCCAACGGGCCACGATCGCCGCCGCCCTGCGCGGCGCCGGCGCGGCCCACCTGCGTCTGCGTACCGACCGAGACTGGCTGCTGGACATGGTGCGATTCGTGGCCGCGCAGCGGCACGCGCGTACCCGGGGGACGACACGATGATCCGTTTTCTGCAACCGTGGTGGCTGCTGGCTGTGCTGCCGGTCTTCGCCCTCGCCGCGTTCTACGTCTGGCGGCAGTTGCACCGCCGGGCGTACGCGATGCGGTTCACCAATGTGGACCTGCTGCGTACTGTCGCGCCGAAGGGCCTGGGCTGGCGTCGGCACGTCCCGGCGACCGCGTTCCTGCTCTGTCTGCTGGTGCTGGCCACCGCGCTGGCCCGTCCCGCTGTGGACACCAAGGAGCCGCTGGAGCGGGCCACTGTGATGCTCGCCATCGACGTGTCGTTGTCGATGCAGGCCGACGACGTGGCGCCGAACCGGCTGGAGGCGGCCCAGGAGGCGGCCAAGCAGTTCGTCAGTGAGCTGCCGGAGAGCTACAACCTGGGCCTCGTGTCGTTCGCCAAGGCGGCCAACGTGCTGGTGCCGCCGGGCAAGGACCGGGACGCGGTGACCAGCGCCATCGACGGGCTGGTGCTGGCCGAGGCGACAGCCACCGGCGAGGCGGTGTTCACCTGTCTGGAGGCGATCCGATCGGTGCCGACCGACGGCGCGGAGGGCATCCCGCCGGCACGGATCGTGCTGCTCTCCGACGGCTTCCGGACCTCCGGTCGGGCGGTGGAGGAGGCGGCGGCGGCGGCGCAGGCCGCGAACGTTCCGGTCTCCACCATCGCCTTCGGCACCGACACCGGCCAGGTCGACATCGGCGGGCAGTTGCAGCGGGTGCCGGTGGACCGGATGGCCCTTGCCGAGCTGGCCGAGACCACCGAGGGTTACTTCTACGAGGCGGCCTCGGTGAGCGAGCTGAAGCAGGTCTATCAGGACATGGGCAGCTCGATCGGGTTCCGCACCGAGCCGCGTGAGGTGACCCAGTGGTACGCCGGGGTGGCGTTGCTGCTGGCGCTCTGCGCGGGCGCGTTCAGTCTGCTCTGGTCGTCGCGGATGTTGTAGCCGGTGCGCCGGCGGCGGTCAGGGACCGCCGCCGGCACCAGCACGGGGCAGCGCCGGCCAGCGGTCAGCGACACTGCCGATCCGGAGCGGTCAGTGACCGCCACCGGCGAGCACGAAGACGATGGCCACCCAGACGGCGGCGAGGGTGAAGCCCAGCGGGGCGACGTAACGGCTCATGACGGCTCCGGGTGGCGGCTGGACGGTCCGCGTGCGGGGGCGGACCGCAGGGGGTGGGGACGCGCACACGAAGTCGTGACCGGGCGGCTCCCGGCGACCGCCCGGGATCGGGCGGCGCGGCACACTCACCTCGGCGGTTGCCGACGTGGTGGGGAGCGGAGCGGGGTCAGCTCACCGGACTGAGTCGTGGCTCAGCGGGGCTGACCATCGGCCCGGCCACGACTGGGAGGATCGCTATCTCGCACAGCGATCACCTCCTGCAAGTCGGGCGGGCCGGAACGTCGATGATCGTACACCTGCGGTACCGACGGAACGCACTCGGCCGACCGGCCGGCGGCCCCTCCACCGCCCGGTTGGCGACGCCGCTCGCCACCAGCGCGTACGCCTCGGTGGCGCGATCTCGGCCGCCCCACCCGCACCACAGTGACCAGCACCACGGCGAGCAACGGCAGCCAGCAGCAGCGCGCCAGCACCCACCCCGGGCCGTCCGGGGCGGTGTGCAGACCGGGCACCGCCAGCCCGCCGCGCGCGGTGAGCGCGGTCACCGCCACCAGTACCGGCTGGTGCCACAGGTAGATCCGGACCGCGGACCGGTTCACCTCAGTCACCGCCCGGCCCGGCAGCGGCCGGGTCAGCAGCCGGTGCAGCGCCGGCCGGGCCAACAGCCCCAGCCCGACCTGGGTCACCGCCAGCGCCACGACCAGCAGCGACGGCGGGTTCAGGTTGGACACCCCGGCCCCGGGCACGCCGACAGCGCTCACCGGGTAGCCCAGCGCCAGCAGCGCCGCCAGCGCGACCGCCCCACCGGCCGCCAACGTGCCGCCCGCCCGCCGGCCGTCCAGCCGCCCGTCGGCGTGCGCCACACCCAGCAGGTACGGCACCGACCAGGCCGCCAGCACGGTGACCGGGGGCAGGTCGGTGCCGGCCGGCAGCAGCCGGACGGCCAGGTCGACAGCAGCCACCACGGCAACCGCCGGTGCCCCGCACCGAGCCACCCCCCACCGGCGTACGGCGACGCGCAGCGGGCCGGTCATCGCGACCAGGATCACCAGCGGTAGCAGGAACCACAGCGGGCTGACCGCCAGCCGCAGCGCGACGGCGAGCGTGTCGTCCGAGGTGCCGACCACGGTGGCGGCGAGCAGCACCGCGGCACCCACACCGAGCAGCGCCACAGTGGGCAGCAGCAGCCGGCGCAGCCGCCCCGCCAGCCAACCACCCGCGCCGCCCGGGTAGCGGGCAAGCGACCGGGTCGAGCCGAACCCGGCGGTGAAGAAGAACAGCCCGAGCGTCTGCAACACCCAGGTCGCCGGGGCCAGGTCGGGCAGGGCGGTCAGCGGACTGGCCTGGTGCAGCCCGCCGTCGCCGCCAAGCACCAGACCGGTGACCAGCCAGTGCCCGAGCACCACCCCGCCGATGGCGTACGCCCGCAGGGCGTCGACGGCACGGTCCCGGCTCACCGGGCGTCCCCGATCCGGTCGACGTCGCCCAGCACTACCGCCGCCACCGCGCCCAGCGCGGCGCTGCCCGACGCGAGGTAGCCGTCGTGCCCCGCCACCCCACCCACCGGCAGGGGTCGGGCACCGAACGCCGGGTCGCCGGGTCGCCGGCCGAAACCCAGGCCGGGCAGGCGCACCGGCGGTACCCGACGGATCCAGTCGGTCGGCGCCTCGGCCGCCCAGAACCGCCGCCCGCCGGGCAGGTCGTCGGCGCGCTGCACCCCAGCGCCCACACCGCCGAGGCTGACCACGTCGGTGACCTGGGCCGGGGCGTCCGCCGCCGCCAGCGCCACCACCAGCGCCCCGTAGCTGTGCCCGACCAGCGTGATCGTCGCCGCCGGACGCCGCCCGGCCAGTTCCCGCAGCAGTGCGGCCAACCCGGCCGCGCCGCGCCGCGCGCTGACGCCACCGGCGGCGGTCAACACCCCGTCGGGCGGGTCGTAGCCGAGCCAGGCCAGCACCGCTACCCGCGCCGTCGGGTCGGTCGCCCGCAGCTCCCGGTAGAGCTGCCCGGCCTGCACCGCCGGCGCCCGCCGGGCCACCCCGCCCAACCCGGTGTCGAAGTCGGCGAGGGTGCTGCCGACCCCCGGCACCAGCACCGCGATCCGGTCCGCGTCGGCGAGGTCGCCGAACACCTCGACCGCGCGACCGTCACCGCGCTCGTCGAACAGCAGGAACCGGCGTCCGTCGGCAGCCCAGTCCGCGTACGGAGGGCCGGCCGCGCGCATCGCCGCCGCCGTCACCGGGTACGCCTCGACGAACCCCACCGCCGTGGCCGGCTCGGGTCGGGTCGGCAGGACCAGGTTCACACCGAGCAGCGCGGCCATCGCCACCCCGCTGGCACCTCGTCGTCGCATCACGTTCTCCCTCCGGAATGTCGTCCGAAGGGAGAGTGCGCCCAGGGGCGGGGCCCGGTCGTCGTCCCGCAGAGCCGTTCCCGGGCTGGCTCCACAGGGCTACTCGCCGGCGGCCACCAGACCCGTCTCGTACGCCAGCACCACTGCCTGGGCCCGGTCGCGCAGCCCCAGCTTGGCCAGGATCCGCCCGACGTGCGTCTTCACCGTCTGCTCGGCCACCACCAGGTCACCCGCGATCTCCGCGTTGTTGCGGCCCCGGGCGATCAACCGCAGCACCTCGGTCTCGCGGGGCGTGAGCCCGGCCAGGTCGGTGGGGCGGGGGCGGCGGCGGTCCGGGCGGGCCGCGAACTCGGCGATCAACCGGCGGGTCACCCCCGGGGCGAGCAGCGCGTCGCCGGCCGCCACCACCCGCACCGCCTGCACCAGGTCGGCCGCCGGGGCGTCCTTGAGCAGGAACCCGCTGGCCCCGGCGCGCAGCGCCTCGTACACGTAGTCGTCAAGGTCGAAGGTGGTGAGGATGAGCACCCGGGGTCGCTGCGTCGACCGGTCACCGAGCAGCTTGCGGGTGGCCTCCAGCCCGTCCATGACCGGCATCCGCACGTCCATCAGCACCACGTCCGGGTCGAGGTGGCGGGCGGCGGCCACCGCCTGCGCGCCGTCGGCGGCGTCCCCCACGACCAGCAGGTCCGGTTGGGCAGCGAGCAGCGCGCCGAAACCCTGCCGGACCATCGCCTGGTCGTCGGCGATCAGCACCCGGATCATCGGTCCCCGCCCTCCACGTCGTACGGCAACTCGGCCGCCACCGCGTAACCCCCGTCGGGCAGCGGCCCGGCGGTGAACGTACCGCCCAGCGAGGTGGCCCGCTCCCGCATGCCGGTCAGCCCGTGCCCGGAGCCGCCGTCGGCTGTCGGTCGGGCGTCGGCCGGGGAGTTTTCGACGCGTACCCCCAGACCGGACCGGCCGACGCGGACGGTGACCCGCACTGCGGCGCCGGCCGCGTGGCGGGCCGCGTTGGCCAGGCCCTCCTGCACGATGCGGTACGCGGCCAGCCCGACCGGCGCGGGCACCCGGTCGTTGTCCACCGGCTCGGCGTCCAGTGTCACCGGCAGCCCGGCCCGGCGTGCCGCGTCCACCATCGCGCCCAGGTCGGTGAGGTCCGGCTGCGGTGCGGTCTGCGGTCCGGTCGTCTCGCTGCGCAACACCCCCAACAGCCGCCGCATGTCGGTCAGCGCGTCACGGGCCGACGCGGCGATGGCGACGAACTCCGCGGCTGCCGGGGCCGGCACGTCCGTCAGCCGGTACGGGGCGGTCTCCGCCTGCACCGCGATCAACGACATGTGGTGGGCCACCACGTCGTGCAGCTCCCGGGCGATCCGGGTGCGTTCCTCCAGCACCGCGCGGCGCTCCTGCTCCCGTTCGCTCAGCTCGGCCTGCGCCGCCAGCGCGTGCCGGGACAGTCGGTTGCGGCGGATCAGGTCGCCCACGATCGCCAGCGCGCCGAGCAGCAGCAGGACGGGGACCCGGTTGTCGGGATGGACCAGGGTGAGCACCGGCACCGTGCTGATCGCCACCACCCAGGCCAGCACCGGCCGGTCGACCCGTGCGAAGACCACCGCCACCACAGCGATCGACCCGAGCGCCAGCGGCGGGGTCCACGGCCAGGCCTGGTCGGCCGGGGCGTTGAAGGTGCAGACCAGCAGGGCCAGCACCGTCAGCCGCCAGGCCAGCAGCGGACGCCGGGGCAGCGCCAGCAGCGGCGCCACCGTCATCGCCGCGAACAGGAGCGCGATCGGCGGCGGCAGGCCCCAGTCGCTCTCCACGGTCAACGTGATCAGGAAGAGGCCGAGCGCGGCGAGCAGACCGACCGGCGCTGCGTAGCGGGCCGGCCCGGGCCAACGGGCCAGCAACGGCCGTTCGGGCCGGGCGTCCGGGCCGAGCACTGTCTGCCGCAGAGCCCGCAGGGCCACCACGATCGGATGCCGGTTCACCACCCGGAGGCTACGGGCCGACCCCGCCACGAGGCGTGCCACCAGGGGTTGATCCCCGTGTCGTACCCCAGTGTGACGCGACTCCCGTTAGCGCTTACCTGCCGGTAACGCCTAGGCTCCGACGCGTCCGTGCTGACCATTCGCAAGGGGGAACAGTGGCCCGTACCGTGCTGGTGACCGGGGGCAACCGGGGAATCGGCCTGGCCATCGCGCAGGCCTTCGCCAAGCAGGGCGACCGGGTGGCGGTCACCCACCGGGGTGGGGGAGTGCCCGGCGCCGGTGCAGCCGAGCCGGGGTTGGGCGCAGGCGGAGCCGGCCATCAGGGCAGCCTGTTCGGCGTCCGCGCCGACGTCACCGACGCCGCCTCGATCGACGCCGCGTTCGCCGCCGTCGAGGCCGAGCTGGGGCCGGTCGAGGTGCTGGTCGCCAACGCCGGCATGACCGCCGACACGCTGCTGCTGCGGATGACCGAGGAGCAGTTCACCGACGTGGTGGACACCAACCTCACCGGCGCGTTCCGGGTCGCGAAGCGGGCCTCCGGCAAGATGCTCCGCGCCAAGTGGGGCCGCATGATCTTCATCTCCTCGGTGGTCGGCCTCGCCGGCGGCGCCGGGCAGGTCAACTACGCCGCCAGCAAGGCCGGCCTCGTCGGCGTCGCCCGCTCGATCACCCGGGAGCTGGGCAGCCGCAACATCACCGCGAACGTGGTGGCACCCGGCTTCATCGACACCGACATGACCGCCGGCCTCTCCGGCGACCGCAAGGCGGAGATCCTCAAGTCCATCCCGGCCGGCCGCATGGCCAGCCCGGACGAGGTCGCCGCCGTGGTCACCTGGCTGGCCTCCGACAGCGCCGGGTACGTCTCCGGCGCCGTCATCCCGGTCGACGGCGGCCTCGGCATGGGCCACTAACCCTTTTGACTACGGAGGAAATCAGCGATGTCCGGACTGCTCGCCGGTAAGCGACTGCTCGTCACCGGTGTCATCACCGACGCCTCGATCGCCTTCTCGGTGGCGAAGCTCGCTCAGGAGAACGGCGCGCAGGTCGTGCTCACCGGCTACGGCCGGCTCTCCCTGGTCGAGCGGATCGCCAAGCGGCTGCCCGAGCCGGCGCCGGTCATCGAGGTGGACGTCACCAACACCGAACACCTGGCCGGCCTCGCCGACCGGGTCCGCGAACACGTCGACGGCCTCGACGGTGTCGTGCACTCGATCGGCTTCGCCCCGCAGAGCTGCCTCGGCGGCGGTTTCCTCGACGCGCCCTGGGAGGACGTGGCGACCGCCCTGCACGTGTCCACCTTCTCGTACAAGTCCCTGGCGATGGCGGCGCTGCCGCTGATGTCGCCCGGCGGCGCGGTCGTCGGCCTGACCTTCGACGCGACGAAGGCGTGGCCGGTCTACGACTGGATGGGCGTGGCCAAGGCCGGCCTGGAGTCCGCGTCCCGCTACCTGGCGCTGCACCTGGGCAAGCAGGGCATCCGCAGCAACCTGGTCGCCGCCGGGCCGCTGCGCACCATCGCCGCGAAGTCGATCCCCGGCTTCGACCAGTTCGAGGAAGCCTGGGCTCAGCGCGCCCCGCTGGGCTGGAGCCTCACCGACCAGGAGCCCGCCGCGCGGGCCTGCCTGGCGCTGCTCTCCGACTGGTTCCCGGCCACCACCGGCGAGATCGTCCACGTCGACGGCGGCTACCACGCCATCGGTTCCTGACGCCGCACCGTGACGCTCCCTGGTCACCGTCCGCGTGATCTACGCGTCCGGACCAGGGGGCGTCGCCGGGACGTCCCGGCCGAGGGGCGAGAATGACCCCATGTCGTACGACGCGCTGGTGCTGGTGTCCTTCGGCGGGCCCGAACGGCCCGAGGACGTGATGCCGTTTCTGCAGAACGTGACCCGGGGTCGGGGTGTGCCCCCCGAACGACTGGTCGAGGTCGCCGAGCACTACCAGCACTTCGGTGGGGTGTCCCCGATCAACCAGCAGTGCCGGGACCTGCTGTCCGCCGTCCGCGCCGACTTCGCCGCGCACGGTCTCGACCTGCCCATCTACTGGGGCAACCGCAACTGGGACCCGATGCTCGCCGACACCGTGACCCAGATGCGCGACGACGGGATCACCCGGGCGTTGGCCTTCGTCACCAGCGCCTACGGCGGCTACTCGTCCTGCCGGCAGTACCAGGAGGACATCGCCGCCGCCCGTGCCGCCGTCGGCCCGGACGCCCCGGTGATCGAGAAGCTGCGTCAGTTCTGGGACCACCCCGGCTTCGTCGAGCCGCACGTCGACGCGGTCCGGGCGGCGCTGGACCAGCTCGACCCGGCGAAGCGGGACACCACCCGGCTGGTCTTCACCGCCCACTCCATCCCCAACTCGATGGCTGCCAACGCCGGGCCGCACGGCGGCCGGTACGAGGCGCAGCTACACGAGACCGCCCGGCTCGTCGCCGCTGCCGCCGCACCCGACCTGGGGTACGACCTGGTCTGGCAGAGCCGCTCCGGCCCGCCGCAGGTGCCGTGGCTGGAACCGGACATCAACGACCACCTGGCCGCCCTCGCGCACGGCGGCACCACCGGCGTGGTGGTCAGCCCGATCGGGTTCGTCTCCGATCACCTGGAGGTCGTGTGGGACCTGGACACCGAAGCGCTGGAGACGGCGAAGCAGCTCGGCCTGGACTTCGTCCGGGCCGGTACGCCGGGCACCGACCCGCGTTTCGTGACCATGGTGCGTGAGCTGGTCACCGAGCGGACCGACCCGGACGGCGCGCAGCTGCGCCGCCGCCTGGGCGAGCTGCCCATGTGGGACACCTGCCCCACCGTCTGTTGCGTGCCGACCCGTCGCCCCTGACCTCTGAGGATCATCATGCATGACCGTAAGCCCGTGCAGAGTTGGCTGACCGACATGGACGGCGTGCTGGTGCACGAGGGCCAGCCGGTGCCCGGCGCGCCGGAGTTCATCAACCGGATGCGCGCCTCCGGCAAGCCGTTCCTGGTGCTGACCAACAACTCGATCTACACCCCGCGGGACCTGACGGCCCGGCTCAGCCGGATGGGGCTGGACGTGCCGGAGGAGTCGATCTGGTCCTCAGCCCTGGCCACCGGCCAGTTCCTCGCCGACCAGCGACCGGGTGGCACCGCGTACGTCATCGGTGAGGCGGGGCTGACCACGGCGCTGCACGCCGTCGGCTACGTGCTGACCGACTTCGCCCCCGACTACGTGGTGCTCGGCGAGACCCGCACGTACAGCTTCGAGGCGATCACCAAGGCCGTCCGCCTGATCAACGACGGCGCCCGGTTCATCTGCACCAACCCCGACGTGACCGGCCCGTCCGTGGAAGGCGCGCTACCCGCCGCCGGCTCGGTCGCCGCCATGATCTCCAAGGCGACCGGGGTCGAGCCGTACTTCGTGGGCAAACCCAACCCGATGATGATGCGCTCGGCGCTGAACACCATCAACGCGCACTCGGAGAGCACCGCGATGATCGGTGACCGGATGGACACCGACATCCTGTGCGGCCTGGAGGCTGGGCTGGAGACCATCCTGGTGCTCACCGGGATCAGCAGCCGCACCGAGGCGGAGCGCTACCCGTACCGCCCGTCGCGGATCATCAACTCGGTCGCGGACCTGCTCGACGAGATCTGACCAGCCCCGGTCCTCCTCGCCCGCGCGGTGCGCTAGCGCTGATGATCGTGCTTGAACCAGGATTTAGTGGTGACCCTGCGGCGGGAGGCCACTACATCCTGGATCGAGCACGATCATGGGTGTGGTGGGGCGGCGCAGGCGCGCGTCGCGGTTGGTCGTCGCGGTCCGGGCGGCGGTGTTGCGGTGCTCGTGGCGGCGGTGCTGGTCAGGGGCGCAGGGGAGCGTTGCAGGCGGCCACCAGCGCCTGCCGGCAGGCAGCGGTCAGGGGGCGAAGTGCCGCGTCCCGTTGCTGCGCCTCGTAGTTGTTGATCGCACCGCCCGGGGCGGCGTGCCCTGCCAACGCCAGCACCCGGTCGAGCACCGCGGCCCTGGCGAAGAGCCGGCGGGCCCGCGGGTCGAAGCCCGGTGGGAGGTCGGTGGTGCCGTCCGGGCGGCGGAGCGCAGCCAGCGCACCGGCCAGCTCGGGCCGCCACTGGGCGACGTCGAGGCGGGTCAGGACGGCTGTCGTCTCGGCCAGCGCGGCGGCCAACTCGGCCTCCGCCTCGGCGGCGCCAGGCAACGAGAGTGACGCGGCGTGGGCGTTGGCCGGCAGCGGGTAGACCCGCCAGAGCACCGTCTCGAAGCAGTCTCCGGAGCCGGAGGTGTGCAGCCGCACCTGGGGGATCAGCCCGAGCCCACCGGCGACCACCGCCTCACCCGTGACCAGCGCCGCACCGGCGAAGTCCCCGGGGCCGGGCAGACCCCTCGGGTCGCCCGGCGCGGGCAGCACCAGGCGGATCTCGTCCGGGGAGAACTTGGCCAGGGTGGGCAGCGCGGCACCCAGCGGGACGTCGGTCCAGGTGCCCGGGGCGTCCGCAACGAGGTGTTCCTCGTCGCCGGCGATGGCGTCGGCGACCTCGTCGTAGGGCACCAACCCGGCGCGCCACGCGCGCACCCAGGCAACGAACCGGCTGGACCGGCGCGGCGCGAGAGTGGCCGCGCCCGTTGCGGGGGTGGACATGCCGAAAGGGTACGTGGTCGCGACCGGCCCTGTCTCGGCTGCCGCTCCGGTCGCCCGGCCTGCCCCCAACTGCCCTGTTCGCCCCATCGTGCCTGACCTGCGTCCACCCGCCGCCACCGCCGCCCACCCTCCCCGCCGCCCACCCGCCGCCCCACCCCGCCGCCCACCCGCCGCCCACCCCGCCGCCCACCCGCCGCCCCTCCCGCCGCTCAGGTCGATCATGGAGTTGTGGTGGGGGACAAGTCCCGATTGCGAGTGTTTTGTGAGGCACCAAAAGTCCATGATCGGCGGAGGGGATGGGGCAGCGGGGGCGGCTGTGGGCGTGGCGCGGTGTGTCGGGGAGCGAGGTGAGTGCGGGCTGGGTTTAGCGTGATCGACATGGCGGGGCGATACGGCGAGGACGTGTTGGCGGGCGACTGGCGACGGCGCAAGGTCACCCCCGAGGTGGACGCCGAACCGGATCTCGTGGTCGAGGATGCCGACTCCGGGTTCTGCGGAGCGGTGGTGGGCTTCGAGGCCGGAGCTGTGGTGTTGGAGGACCGGCACGGTAGGCGGCGCAACTTCCCGCTGCTGCCGGCGGCGTTCCTGCTCGACGGCCGTCCGGTGACGCTGCGCCGCCCGACCCGCGCCGCGGTGCCGGCGGCCCGTCGGCGGACCGCGTCCGGCTCGGTCGCCGTGGACAACGTCCGGGCCCAGGTGGCGAAGGCCAGCCGAATCTGGGTGGAGGGCATCCACGACGCCGCGCTGGTCGAGCGGATCTGGGGCGACGACCTACGGATCGAGGGCGTGGTGGTCGAGCCGTTGGACGGCATCGACGCCCTCGACGCCGAGGTACGCGACTTCGGCCCCGGCCCGACCCGACGACTCGGCGTGCTCGTCGACCACCTGGTGTCGGGCAGCAAGGAGAGCCGGATCGTCGCCCGGGTGAACTCGCCGCACGTGCTGGTGACCGGGCACCCCTACGTGGACGTGTGGCAGGCGGTCAAGCCGGCCGCGTTGGGCATCGCGGCCTGGCCTGTGGTGCCGCCGGGGCGGCCGTGGAAGGAGGGTGTCTGCGCGGCCCTCGGGGTGGCCGAGCCGGCCGACATGTGGCGGCACATCCTGTCCCGGGTGAACAGCTTCGCCGACGTGGAGACCCCTCTGATCAACGCCATGGAACGCCTCATCGACTTCGTCACCGAGCCGGCCTGACCGCCTGGTCCGCCGAATCCGCCCAGCGGCGGTTCAGGGCACCTCGTCCGGGCTGCGGGTGAAGACGAACGTGGCGATGTCGACAGCCCGCGCCAGTCCGTTGTCGTCGCGCAGCACCGACAGGATCTCGCCGTTCTCCGGGCCGGAACGTCCCCGCCAGCGGTCCGTCCCCTCGGCGGTGAACCGGCTCACCCGCTCACCGCGTACGTGGGCCAGCAGGTCACCAGCGTCCCAGCTCAGGTCCAGCGGAGTGCCCATCCACCACCAGCGGCCGGTCAGCTCGGCCAACTCGGCAGCCGGCGCGGCGGTGGCCGGTCGCCACGGCTGCGTGAACGCCGGTTCGGCGTCCAGCACCGTGGTGAGCAGCTGGCGGCCGAGCCCGGTGATCGGGAAGCCGTACGAGTTGGCGAAGCCGACCACTGCGGTGCGGCTGGCCCGGTGCACCACGAGGGCGGCCACGTACCCGGGCATCGAGCCGCCGTGCCCGACGTACACGCGCTCGCCGTCACGGTAGAGCTCCAGTCCCAGGCCGTGCCCGCCGGTCCAGGAGTCGAGATCGCTGATCACCACGGGGGCGCACATCTCGGTCAGCGTCTCGCTGGCCAGCACCGACGGGTCGGGGTCGGCCAGGAACGCGGCCCAGCGCCCCAGGTCCTCGATCGTCGACCAGAGCTGCCCGGCGGGGGCCATGGCACCGGTGTCGGTACGGGGTTCCTCGCGCAACGTGCCGTGCCAGGGGTGGACGACGTAGCCGCGGGCGTACGGCTCGGTGGCCGCGTAGGTGGTGCGGCGCAGGCCCAGCGGGGTGAGGATCCGTTCGTCGAGCAGGTCGGCCCACGGTTTCCCGGTGAGCCGTTCGAGCAACCCGCCGAGTAGCCCGTACGCCAGGTTGGAGTAGTGGTACGCGCGGTGTGGCGGATAAGCGATCTTGTCGGCGTCGACCTCGGCGAGCAGTGTGGTGAGGTCGACGCCCGCCGCCCGCTCCCACCAGTCGCCCTCGGGTTCGCGTTGGATGCCGCTGGCGTGGCCGAGCAGTTGGCGCACTGTGAGCGCGCCTACACCGGTGCCCGGCAGGTGCTGCTCCAGCCGGTCGTCCAGGGCCAGTCGGCCGGCGTCGCGCAACTGCATGATCAGGGTGGCGGTCATCGTCTTGCTGATCGAGCCCACCCGGTACTGCAGGTCGACATCCGGGCGGGGGTGTTCGCCGGCGACGGCCACATGCGCCAGCGTTCCGTCGCGGACCACGCCCAGCACCAGCGACGGGGTGTGACCGTCGGCCTGTGCCTGGGCGACCCGGGTGTCGATCTGTCGGGCGGTCTCGGGGAGCAGGGTCAACGGAATCTCCTCGGGTCGGGCCGCCGATTCGTGGTGTCTTCGACGGGCCGGAAAGGGTCTCGCCGAGCCTACTGATCTTCACGGGTGGGCTGCTCGTGCATTCGCGTGTCACGATCGGGGGGTGGACGCCGTGGTGTGGATCGTTTTGGGTGTGCTGCTGGCCGTCGCCGAGATCTTTACGACGACGCTATTTCTGATCATGTTCGGGGCCGGTGCGTTCGCCGCCGCCGGTGCTGCCGCCCTGGGCGCGCCGGTCGCCGTGCAGGCGCTGGTCTTCGCTGTGGTGTCGGCGTTGAGCCTGGTGGTGGTGCGGCCGGTTATCCGGCGGCACAGCCGCTCCGCGCTGGAGAGTGGCGAGCAGCCGTTCGGCGTGGAGGCGATCGAGGGCTCCGCGGCGCTGGTGCTGGAACGGGTGGACGCCGAGCAGGGTCTCGTCAAGATTGACGGTGAGTTGTGGAGCGCCCGGTCGTACGACACGACACAGGTCTACGACCCCGGTCAACGGGTTCGGGTGATAAAGGTCCGGGGCGCGACAGCCCTGGTGTGGCAGGACGATGTTTCTTCCGCCGGCGAGCTGCCGGAATCGAGAGGGTGAACGGGATGACCTTAATCGGGGTGGTGGTGATCGCGGTGGCGTTGATCGCCGTGATAACGCTGGCCAAGGCTGTGCGGATCGTGCCGCAGCAGCGCCAGGACGTGGTGGAACGGCTCGGCAAGTACAAGCGCACCCTCAGCCCCGGCCTCAACCTGCTGGTGCCGTTCATCGACGCGGTCCGTACCAAGGTCGACATGCGGGAGCAGGTGGTCAGCTTCCCGCCGCAGCCGGTGATCACCTCGGACAACCTGGTGGTCTCGATCGACACTGTCCTCTACTTCAAGGTGGTCGACTCGGTCCGGGCGACCTACGAGATCTCCAGCTTCCTCCAGGCCATCGAGCAGTTGACCGTCACCACGTTGCGTAACGTGATCGGTTCGCTCGATCTGGAGCGGGCGCTGACCAGCCGGGACGAGATCAACCGGCACCTCTCGGGTGTGCTGGACGAGACCACCGGCCGCTGGGGCATCAAGGTGACCCGGGTCGAGATCAAGGCGATCGAGCCGCCGGCCAGCATCCGCGACTCGATGGAGAAGCAGATGCGCGCCGAGCGGGACCGCCGCGCGGCGATCCTGACCGCCGAGGGGCACAAGCAGTCGGTGATCCTCACCGCCGAGGGTGACAAGCAGTCGGCGGTGCTGCGCGCCGACGGTGACCGCCAGGCCCGGATCCTGCAGGCCGAGGGTCAGGCGAAGGCGATCCGTACGGTCTTCGACGCGATCCACCAGGCCAACCCGAGCCAGAAGGTGCTCGCCTACCAGTACCTGCAGGCTCTGCCGCAGATCGCCCAGGGCAGCGCCAACAAGGTCTGGATCGTCCCGGCCGAGCTGACCAAGGCCCTGGAGGGGATGGGTGGCGCGCTCGGTGGGCTGAGCCAGATGGTCGGGGACCTGCCCGCACCGGAGGCCGCGGACCAGGCGAGCCAGGTCGAGCGCGAGGCCGCCGAGGCGGCGCAGGCCGCGGCGGACGCGGCCCAGCAGATCCACGACGAGGTACGCGTCGCCGAGGCGCAGGCCACCGGCGGCAAGGGGCGGCAGGGGCTGCCCGCACCGGAGCCGGTGTCGCCGACCAGCCTCGTCGAGGACCCGGCCGACCAGCGTGAGCGCGGCTGATCACGGCTTAATACGAGAAAGACTCATGGGGCGCTCCGACGCCTGCCACGATCGGTCCTAGGACGGGTGGTGACCAGGCAATCGGGGCGCCCCGGCGCGTCGGTGCACCGCTCGACGACGAGCGAGGTGACGCATGAAGGATCCGGCGAATCGGATGTGGTCCTCGGCCCCGGTGCCCGGCGCACATGACCCGGTCGCCCCGCTGGGCTCCCGGCGCAGCGGTGGCGGGTTCGGCGTACTGCCCTTCGTCGGTGAGCCGACCCCGGGCGCCCCCGCCACGAACGCCAGTTGGGCCTGGTCGGTGCGCCGGTTCGCGCGGGCGGCGGTCTGGCTGCTGCCCGCGTACGCCATCCTCTACGGCGCGGTGGCGATGGCCAGCGACGGAGGGGTGGGCAACGACCCCTATCCGGCCAACGGCCGGGCGGTGTACCTGATCGGCTGGGTGGCCGCGGTCTGGCTCGGTCTGCTCGCGCTGCTGGCCCTCACCGGGCTGCTGGCCGCGACCCGCAGCCGCCGGGCGGCCGCCGCCGGGCTGCTGGTCAGCATCGCCGGCACCGTGCTGATGCTGCCGTTCGCCGGGTTCGAGGAGCAGACGCCGGTCTTCGGCACCACCGCGCGGTCGCTGGTCCTGCTCGGCGCCACGTTCTACAGCGCGGGCTGGTTCCTCACCGGGTGGGCGGTGGCTCGCTCGGGCACCTTCAGCCTCGGCGACGGCGTCATGTTGATCATCGCTGCGCCGCTGCTCGGCCTCGGCGGTGCCCTGATCGGCTCCTTGCAGACCTTCGGCGCGATCTTCGTGCTGATCGCCGGCATCGGCATCGGCTACCGCTCCGGCCGCCTGATGCCCCGTGAAACCGCCAGAGACGCCGCCACCGCCAGCCTGAGTACCCCAAACCCCTAACCCACCCACCCACCCCACCCCACCCCTCCCCACCCACCCCACCCGGCCTCAGGCCCGCCCCTCGCCCGTTGATCATGAAGTTATTGCGCTCGGCCACGGCGTGTCGTGGCAATAACTTCATGATCAACGCGGGCCAATCGCCGGGGCCGGCCTTCGGTCGACTCTGAACCTTTTGGCGAGCCCGTGATCACTGGGGTGGGGGCTGCCGGAGGGGGTGGGGTGGGAGTTGGCTGGTGGGTGGGCGTGAAGTTGCTGACAATCGCGGGGTGGGGGTGGTCGGTTGGCGCTTTTTGTGGCAATCCTGGGTTGCATGGCCGCCCCCCGCTCGCCGCTGTCGCGGCTGTTCACAGTGCTGCTCGCCGGCGTGTTGGCCGGGCTCGTCCTGGCAGTCGCCGCCCTGCCGGGCAACCTGCTGCTCGGGCTCACGGCCCGCTCCGCGCTCGGGTCGTACGCCGCGTTGCCGGCCTCGCTGAAGACCCCGGCCACGCCGCAGCGTTCGTACCTCTACGCCAACGACGGCAAGACGCTGATCACCACGTTCTACGACGTGAACCGCACCGACGTCCCCCTGTCGGAGATCGCTCCGGTCATGCGGCAGGCGATCGTGGCGGCAGAGGACCGGCGCTTCTACGACCACGGTGGCGCGGACCTGCGCGGCCTGGCCCGGGCGTTGGTGGCCAACGTCAAGGGTGGCGGCACCGAGCAGGGCGGCTCGACGCTGACCATGCAGTACGTCCGTAACGTGCTCAAGACCGATCCCACCCGCACCGCCGAGGAACGCGCCGCCGCCACCGATCCCACGGTGGGCCGCAAGATCCAGGAGATCCGGTACGCGAGTGCGCTCGACAAGAGCCTCGGCAAGGACGAGATCCTCGACAGGTACCTGAACATCGCCTACTTCGGCTCCGGGGCGTACGGGATCGCGGCGGCCAGCCAGCGGTACTTCGGCAAGCCTCCGGCGCAGTTGACCCTCGCCGAGTCGGCCCTGCTGGCCGGTCTGGTGCAGTCCCCGGACGCGTACAGCCCGATCAGCGGCGACAAGGACGAGGCGCTGGCCCGCCGGTCGTACGTGCTGGACTCGATGGTCGCCACCAACGCGATCACCGCCGCGCAGGCCGCCCAGGCCAAGGCCGAGCCGCTGGCCCTGCACCCCACCGCCCAGCCCAACGGCTGCACCGCCGTCTCCCAGGGGCACGACGACTGGGGCTACTTCTGCGACTACCTGCGCCAGTGGTGGCTGACCCAGCCGGCCTTCGGGGCCACCGTCGCGGAGCGCGAGCAGGCACTGCGGTCGGGCGGCTACACGGTGGTCACCTCGCTGGACCCGAAGATCCAGGCCACCGCGCAGCAGCAGGCCACCAAGGTCTACTCCTACGACAACAAGCGCGCCCTGCCCATCGCGGCGGTCCAGCCGGGCACCGGGCGGGTGTTGGCGATGGCCGTCAACAGGCACTACAGCCTCGCCGACAACCCGGCCGGGCAGGCGAACTACCCGAACACCGTCAACCCGCTGATCTCCGGCGGAGCCAGCGTCGACGGGTACCAGGCGGGTTCCACGTTCAAGCTGTTCACCATGCTCGCCGCGCTGGAGTCGGGCCGTACCCTCTCCACCGGTTTCGACGCGCCCGCCAAGCTGCCCACCCGGTACGCCGCCGAGGGGCCGGGCAGCTGTGACGGCCACTGGTGCCCGGCGAACGCCAACCCGGACTGGATGGACGGGTACCGGATGATGTGGGACGGCTTCGGCCGCTCCGTGAACACCTACTTCGTCTGGCTGGCCGAGCAGGTCGGCCAGGACAAGGTGGTCGAGATGGCGCAGCGGCTCGGCATCACGTTCCGCGCCGACTCGGACGCCGCCTTCGCCAAGAACAACGCCGCGAACTGGGGTTCGTTCACCCTGGGCGTGGCGGCCACCACCCCGCTGGACCTGGCCAACGCGTACGCCACGGTGGCCGCCGACGGCACCTACTGCACGCCGGTGCCGGTGGTTTCGGTGACCGGCGCGGACGGCACGAAGGTGCCGGTGGGGCAGCCCTCCTGCAAGCGGGTGCTCGACGCCGACGTCGCCCGTGCCGCGACCGACGCGGCCCGTTGCCCGGTGGGTCAGCAGTCGGCGTTCGGGCAGTGCAACGGTGGCACCGCCACCGGTGTGAACGACATCCTCGACGGCCGACCGGTGGCTGGTAAGACGGGTAGCTCGGAGCAGAACTCCACCGAGACGTTCGTCGGCTTCACCTCGCAGGTCGCGGTGGCCGGTATCGCCGCCAACCCGGACGACCCGGCCGACTCGGTGGGCTCGGCGGTGCAGACCAAGGTGATCGACGCGGTCGCCCGGGTCATCGCCACCGCAGTGAAGGGCCAACCGGAGAAGGCGTTCGCCGCACCGAGCCACGAGCTGGCCGGCGACCCGCACCGCCCGGTGGAGCGCCCGACGGTCCCGAACCGTCGGCAGGACCCCACCACCGACGACCCCCGCTCGGCCCTCCAACGCTGGCTCGACCGCCGAGGCTGACCATCCCCCCCACCCCCCCCGCACGCCGATCCGCCCCGCCCTTTGACAGTGTCCGGGTAATGCCGATGAGCGCCCACCTGATCTTGCTCGGCTCGCACCGACCAGGTGCGTGCCGGCTGACCGCAGCTCATTCATCCGAGAACCTGATCTCGATGTCGAGACCACCGGAGGTCCGGGTCCGGGCGTCGAGGGTCGCCCCGTGCGCCTTGGCGATCGTGCGGACGATGGCCAGACCGAGTCCGTGCCCGTGTCCGTCTGGGTGCCTGGTCCGGCGGTTGCCGACCTGCCGGAACGGCTGGAACAGCGCGTCGAGTTCACCGGGCGGCACCACCGGGCCGGAGTTGCTGACCCGGATGGCGCTGCCGGTCGCGGTGGTCATCGTGCTGATCTCCACCCACCCGCCCGGCGCGTTGTGCCGCACGGCGTTGTCGACCAGGTTGACAATCAGGCGCTCGATCAGGTCGGGGTCGCCGGTTGCCGGTGCCTGTTCGAGGGAGGTGTGTATCCGGATTCCCCGCCTTGCGGCGTCCTGATGGCAGGCGGCGGTTACCTCGGCGGCGGTGTCGGCGACGTCGAGTGGGGTGTGCAGTTGGAGGCCCTGTTCGCCGTGCGCCAGGGTGAGCAGCGCCTCGATGAGGCGTTCCTGTTGGTCGCTGAGCGTGAGGACCTCGTGGCACGCTGACCGTAGCGTCTCGGTGGTGGCGTCGGGGTCGGCGAGCGCCACCTGGAGCACCGTCCGTTCGGCGGTGAGCGGGGTACGCAGTTCGTGCGAGGCGTTGGCGACGAAGTGCCGCTGCGACTCGAACGCGGCCTGCAGCCGCTGGAACAGGTCGTCGAGCGTCTCGGCCAGGTCGGTGAATTCGTCGTGGAGTCCGGTTCGGCCGAGCCGGCGGTGCAGGTCGCTGGCGGAGATCTCCCGGGCGGTGGCGGTGATGGTGCGCAGCGGCCGCAAGAACCGGCCGGCGACGAACCAGCCGAGCAGGAGGGAGACCACCACCATGCCGGCTATGGCCCACGCCGATGTGGTGAACTGTCGGTCCAGGCGACCGCCGTCGTTCGTAACGACGGCCGGGTCCGCGATCAGGCCCGCCGGGGTGGCCTGCCTGTTGCCGAGCAGCGGGATCGCGAGCAGCACGACGCCTGAGATCAGGAAGGGCACGGCGTAGAGCAGCGTGAGCTGAGCATGCAGGCTCCGACGGGGGATCCGGACGCGCATCACGGTTCGCCGATCCGGTAGCCGCCCTCGCGAACGGTGTGGATGATGGCGGGGTCGCCCAGTTTGGTCCGCAGGCGGCGGATGGTGGTCTTCACCGCCGTGGTGAACGGGTCCGCCGCCTCGTCCCAGACCCGTTCGAGTAGATCCTCCGCCGATACGAGCCGGCCGTCTGCGGCGAGCAGGCATTCCAGGACGGCGAATTCCTTCGGGCTCAGCTCCAGCCGGCGTCCTTCGCGGGTCGCGACCCGCCGGCCCGGGTCGAGCGTGAGTTCCCGGTACTCCAGGATGGGCGGCATGGCCGGACCCGCCCGCCGGCCGAGCGCCCGCACCCGCGCGACCAGCTCCGCGAAGTCGAACGGTTTGGCGAGGTAGTCGTCGGCGCCGAGGTCCAGGCCGTCGACCCGCTGTTTCACCGTCGAGGCGGCAGTAAGCATCAGTACCCGGGTCGCCGAGTGCTTTTCCACGATCCGGCGGCACACCTCGTCGCCCGGCACGCCCGGTAGGTCGCGGTCGAGCACCACCACGTCGTAGCGGGTCACGGCCAGGTGATCGAGGGCCGCGTTGCCGTCGAGGACCACGTCTACCGCCATGCCCTCACGACGCAACCCGACACCCACCGTACGGGCCAGCACCTCGAAATCCTCGACCACCAGTACGCGCATGATCCCCACCCTGCCACTGCGTGGGTGTCAGAACGGTGTCACCCGGCGGCACCGTGATGACACCGGCGTCTGCGTAGAACTGAAACCTGCACACCGCGTGAGCAGGACGGAAGGGTTACGGATGGATATCGTTCTCGAAACTGAACAGCTCGGAAAGAGGTACGGCAAGGCCTGGGCGTTGCAGGACTGCTCGCTGCGCCTGCCGGCCGGGAGGGTGGCCGCCCTGGTCGGCCCCAACGGAGCGGGCAAGAGCACCCTGTTGCACTTGGCGGTCGGTCTGCTGCGGCCGGACGCCGGCACCGTACGGGTCTTCGGCCGGATGCCGTACGACAACGTCGCCGTCCTGTCCGAGGTCGGCTTCGTGGCCCAGGACACCCCGCTGTACCGGGACTTCACGGCGGACGAGCTGTTCACCATGGGAGCCAAGCTGAACCGGCGCTTCGATACGGCACTAGCGCACCGCCGGCTGGCGCAGATCGGCGTCCCGCGCGACAAGCCGGTCGGCAAGTTGTCCGGCGGTCAGCGGGCCCAGGTTGCCCTCGCCCTGGCGATGGCCAAGCGCCCACGGCTGCTACTGCTCGACGAACCGGTCGCCAGCATCGACCCGCTGGCCCGGCGCGAGTTCCTCCAGACGCTGATGGGCGTCGTCGCCGAGACAGGCACCACGGTGCTGCTGTCCTCGCACATCCTGGCGGACCTCGAACGCACCTGCGACCACCTCATCGTGTTGCATGCCTCACAGGTGAAGCTCACCGGCGACGTCAGTGCCCTGCTCGCCGAACACCGGCAGCTCGTCGGCCCTCGAGACGACCGCCCGCTGCCCGCCGGGATCGCGCAGGTGATACGGGCCGAGCACACCGACCGGCAGTCCACGCTGCTGGTCCGCACGAACGCAACGCTGCGCGATTCGGCATGGGAGGCGTACGACGTCACTTTGGAGGACCTCATCCTCGCCTACCTCGGCGATGGCACCTCTCAGCCGAACACCGAATGGGAGGTGCCGGCATGATTTGGCTCGCCTGGCGGCAACACCGCAAGCAGGCACTGTTCACCGCGATCGGCCTCGCGTTGCTCGCCGTGTTCATGGTCCCCACCGGTCTGGCCATGCGGCACACCTTTGCCGACCTGGGCCTGGACGACTGCGTCAGCGCGCTGGGTACCGCCTCGATGATCCCGGCCGACGCCGACACCTGCGGCAAGGCGTCCGTCCAGTTCAACGGCCAGTACGGCGTGATGACCATGATCGGTGTGCTCTTCCTCGTCCTGCCGCTGCTGGTCGGGCTGTTCTGGGGTGCGCCGCTTGTCGCCCGCGAGATCGAGCAGAGCACCCACCGCGTGGTCTGGACCCAGGGCGTCAGCCGGGGACATTGGGCCCTGGTCAAGTTCGGGGTCGCCGGCGCGGTCGCGCTCGTCGCCTCGGTGGTTTATGGGTTGGGCGTCTCGTGGTGGCTGACCCCGATGAGTCAGGCCGGGCAGCACGGCCGCTTCAACGTCTTCTTCTTCGACATGCAGGGCACTGCCCCGATCGGCTACACGATCTTCGCGGTCGCGCTCGGCATCTTCGCCGGCACCATCTGGCCCAAGGTGCTGCCGGCGATGTCCGCCACGCTCTTCGGGTTCCTCGGGTTGCGCATCGTCCTGACGACACTCGCCCGGCCGCACTACCTGCCCGCCCGCGTGGTGACATTCCCCCTGCAGGACGCCGTCGAGCAGACCAACCCGGCCGCCGGCGACTGGATCCTGTCCTACGGTATCCGCGACGCCTCCGGCAAGATGGTCACGGCCAACGCGCAGATCGCCTGCGCCCCCGAGGCTGCCGGACCGGGAGGCGCGTGCGGCGCCGACCTCGGCATCACCTCGGGCGCCTACAACTGGCAGCTCTACCAACCCGGAACCCGGTTCTGGCTGTTCCAGGGCATCGAGACCGGCATCTTCGTCGCCGTCGCCGCCCTGCTGCTCTACCTCGCAGTCCGCCGCGTCCGCCGCCTCGCGTGACCACGAAGCCGTCCATAGGAGGCCTCATGCGCAAGCTCACCTACATCGCCGCCGCGGCCCTGGCGGCCGGTGCCGCCCTGCTGGTCGCCATGCCGTCCGAGTCATCACCGGGCGCCGCCTCCGGCGCCCGCCCCCAGGATGCCCAGGAGGCCATCCTCGCCGCGTTCGACCGCTACGACGTAGTGGCCGGAGCCAGTCCGAACGACATCTTCCTCGACCTGATCCGCAATCCCGCCTTCCCGAGCAAGGCCGACGTCATCGCCGTCGAGTGCGGTAATTCGCTCTACCAGCCACTTCTGGACCGCTACATCGCGGGCGAGGACGTGCCGCTGGGCGACGTACGCCAGGTGTGGCGCAACACCACCCAGCCGAGCTGCGGCTTCTCGGTCTTCTACGAGCGGCTCTTCCCGCTCGTGCGCGAGGTCAACAGGGGTTTGCCGCCGGCGGAGAAACTGCGCGTGGTGGCCTGTGATCCGCCCATCGACTGGAGCAAGGTGACCAGCCCTGAAGGCCTCGCGCCCTTCGAGGAACGGGACCGCACCATCGCCGCGCTGATGAAAAGTGAGGTGCTCTCCAAAGACCGCAAGGCACTTATGCTCTTCGGGATCAGCCACCTGCTGCACGGCGCCGGCAGCGCGGTCGCGATGTACGAGCAAGAGTTCCCTGGCGTCACGTACACCGTCGCCCCGCACTTCGGCTTCCAGAAGGACAACAAGAAGCTGGAAAAGCGGATGGCCGGCTGGCCGGTGCCGTCGGTCGTCCCGTTCGCAGGAACCTGGCTGGGCCAACTCGACGCGTCCTACTTCGAGTCCCGGCCCGGGCAGCCGCCCGCGGCCAACGGCTACCCCGGCGCAGACGCCTACCTCTACACCGGCCCCCGAGCGCTCATCCTGCGGCAACAGATCGCCGCCTCCACCGTCCTGGACACGAAGTACATCACGGAACTCCGGCGACGAGCCACCGCCGTAGCGGATCCCCCCGGCGGCCTCATGCACCCAGAAACGTTCTTCCGACGCGAACTCGAGTCAGGCGCATTGGAATTCGGGACCTGACACACCGGGGCGAGGAGATGGGACTCCGACGCGTTGCCCAGTGTCGCGTGTCGGAGTTCTTGTGACGGTGGGTTTCGGTGAGGATCTGGTCGGCGGTCTTGGTTCAGAGGAACGGTTCGCAGCGCTGGTTGTAGGCGTCGATGAAGGTGCGGATGGCACCGAGCAGGTCGAGCACGGCCGGGTGGACGGAGGCGAGGTCGGTGACTACGTCGCTCGGGATGACCTTGAGCATCCGGTGGGCAATTGTGGAGGACCGTCGAGCTACCGCGGAGCTGGAGCAACCGATCGAGGATCGGTCCCTCCGGCTGCTTACCGACGAAGAACGCCGCGATGTCACCTACCACCGTCCGGGCCGGCTTGGTGACCTGCTGTTCAACTGGTTCGTCTGACCTGGTCGTGAACACTTCGCGGCAGACTGTGTGTTGCTCCGGGCCGGAGGCCCTCCGTCTGCGGGCCATCGGGGTGCTCGTCGGCTGGCATAGAACTTCCGCTGTGGCCCCGGTTCTGCGCCGGGGCCACAGCTCTTGGCTGGCTGGGCCAGAGAAGTCGCCTAGTGACGGGGATGGGGCCGGTGTTCTCCGGCCCCGGTGATCAGCAGTCGAGCCTGGGTGTCGATGGGTGTGGTGCTGCCGGCCTCGTAGTTGCAGAGGTTCGCGTAGACGTACCCGTTGGCGGGGTACCACTCCAGGGCGGTCGAGATGCCCATGGTGGTGCCGCCCTTGTGGCCGAGGCCCCAGTGGTCGTTGACCAGAACCGCGCTGAGGCCGTAGCACTCGAACAGGGACTGCGCGGGTAGGCCGGGCTTGGGCGGCAGCGGCGGCGCCGGGAACTTGGGGGTGGTCGCCAGCCAGGTGTACGCGGTGTCGAGCAACTTGCCGCCGGTCAGCGCGCTGACGAACGCGGTCAGGTCGGGGGTTGTGGAGAAGGCGCCGCTGGCCCCGTGGCCGATGTACGTGTCGAGCAGGTGGTTGTCGACGCGCGCGCCGCCGGACGGCGGCGGGGCGTACGGGTGGGCGATGCGGCGGTTGGTGTCCCACTGATCGCGGTTGTAGAAGTCGGAGCTGATCATCCCGGCCGGCCGGAAGATGTGCTTGCGGACGTAGTCGTAGAAGCTCTGGCCGGAGACGGCGGCGACGATGTAGGCCAGGGTGATGTAGCCGTTGTTGCTGTATGTGTAGCCGGTGCCGGGCGGAAACAGCAACGGTGCCGCCTGGACGAGCTTCAACAGCTCGCGGGTCACCTCTGCCTCGCTGGTCCAGGACCTGAGGACGTCGCCGCTATCGCGTGCCACGTCTGCCAGGCCCGAGGTGTGCGTCAGCAGTTGATGCACGGTCACCGTGCCGCCGATTGCCGCAGGGAAGCCGGTCAGGTAGGCGCTCAGCTTCTCGTGGTAGGCGACCTTGCCCTGCTGTACGAGCTGGCCGATCGCGATACCGGTGAAGATCTTGGTGATCGAGCCGAGCGCGAAGATGGTGTCCGGCCGGTTGGGGATGGACTGTTCCTTGTCGGCCATGCCGTACGTGCGCGACAGCACCGGGCGACCGTTGTGCAGCAACAGCAACGTGCCGGAGTACCGGTCGGTGGCGGCGGACTGGGCGATGAGCTGATCCAGCGCTCCGCCGGGCCGCAGGTCCGCCGGGACGGGATCGGACCCGCGGTGGTCGGATTCGGCACCGGCGTGGGCGGAGGCGGGTACCGCCAGCAGCCCGCCGGTGGCCAGCGGCACTGCTCCGAGCAGGCCCAGCACGGAGCGTCGAGAGGGTCGCAGTGTGGTCATGCCACCAGCCTCCGGTCCCGGGTGCGCTACCCGCATCCGGCCGGAGTCGTCATCGCGTTCTGTCGCGGGAGGGATGTGCGCCACGCCCGGGTCCGTCGTACGACAGACGCGGCGGCCCGGCGGCGGACCGTAGGCTTGCCCGGTGGCAGGACAGGTCCTCACCGCGGCACGCCGGTTGGCCGGTCGGGCGGCGCTACGCGACGCCTCGCTCGCGGCCGGCCTGCTCGCCGCGGTCGCGCTGCTGGGCCCCCCGCACCAGCGCGCCGTGGTGCTCTGGTGGATCGCGACCGGCGTCGCCGTGATCGCGGTGGGGCTGCGCAACCGCTGGCCGCTCGCGATGCTGGTGGTCAGCACGGTATGCGTCGCGGCACACGTGGCGCAGGGCTCGCTCATCGGCGGGTCCGACGCCGCCGTGCTGATCCTCGTGTACACGGTCGCCGCCCGCCGATCGCCGGCGACGTCCCTGGCCACGCTCGCCGGCGTCCTGCTGGTCCTGCTCTGCTGGAACGGATACTTCGCCCTGCGCGGACGGTCGGCACCGGGCATTCCATCGATGGCCTTCCAGGTCAACAACGTCGAACAGGGCGCGGGCCCGGCGTTCGAACGTACCGAGTTGATCACCGGCGACAACACCGGCGGGGCGGCCCGGTGGAGTGGCCCGGCCGTGCTGGGCGGCGCGCTGGTCGCGGCGTGGGCGATCGGCTCCGGCAGCCGCAGCCGCCGCGCCTACCTCGACCAGCTCGCCGCCCGGGCACGGGACCTGCAGCGCGAACAGGACCAGCGGGCCGCCCTCGCCATGGCCGCCGAGCGCGACCGGATCAGCCGGGAGCTGCACGACGTCGTCGCGCACGGCCTGTCCCTCATCGTGATCCAGGCGCAGGGCGGCGTGGCGGCCCTGGACGACCAGCCGGCTGAGACCCGGGTCGCGCTCGATGCGATCGTGCGCACCGGCCGCGCGTCCCTCACCGACATGCGCCGGGTCCTCGACGCACTGGGCGAGGGCGAGGACGCGTGGCACCCGCCACCCGGACTGGCGCAGCTGCCCACCCTGGTCGACCAGGTACGCCGTGCCGGCACCGAGGTACGGCTGCGCATCGATGGCGTGGCCGCGCCGCTGCCCGCGCCGCTGGACCTGTCGGCGTACCGCATCGTGCAGGAAGCGCTGACCAACGTGATGAAGCACGCCGACGCGGGTTCGTCCGCTGACATCGTTCTGTGCTACCGGGAGACCGAGCTCGACATCGAGATCCGCAACGGTACCGTCGGAGGCGGGGCCGATGGCGGCGGCAAAGGAGGTGGCGTGGTGGTGGCCGACGGCAACGGCCTGTCCGGCATGCGGGAACGGGTCCACCTCTTGGGGGGACGGTTCACCGCCGGCCCCCGGCCCGACGGCGGGTTCCAGGTGTGGGCCAACCTGCCGATCGGAAACAGGCGAGCATGATCCGAGTGCTGCTCGCCGACGACCAGGCACTGGTCCGTACCGGATTCCGGCTGATCCTGACGCAGGCGCCCGACATGGCGGTGGTCGGCGAGGCCGCCGACGGGGAGCAGGCCGCCGCCATGGCGCGCGAGCTGCGGCCGGACGTCGTGCTGATGGACGTCCGGATGCCATCCGTCGACGGGGTCGAGGCCACCCGCCTGATCCGGGCCGGCGGGGCGGGCCCGACCCGGGTCCTGATCCTGACCACCTTCGACCTCGACGAGTACGTCTACGCCGCGCTGCGGGCCGGCGCCAGCGGCTTCCTCCTCAAGGACACCCTCGCCGCCGACCTGCTCTCCGCGATCCGCGTCGTGGCCACCGGCGACGCGGTAGTGGCGCCCAGCGCGACCCGCCGGCTGCTCGAACGATACGTACCGGCGGGAGCACCGCAGGCCGCCGTCACCGACCCCGGTGTGCTGACCGAGCGGGAACGCGAGGTGCTCACGCGCGTCGCCCGGGGCCTGTCCAACGTCGAGATCGCCGACCGGCTCCACCTGTCCGAGGGCACCGTGAAGACCCATGTCAGTCGCGTGCTGGCCAAGCTCAACCTGCGCGACCGGGTCCAGGCCGTGGTGTACGCGTACGAATCCGGCGTCGTCCGCGCGGGAGCCGCCGACCATTGAGCGGCCAGCGGTCCTGGAGCGCACGTTCGACCAGCTCGCCGAGGCGATCCGCGCCGAATAGCCGTCCAGCCCAGGCCCGTGGGCTCCAGCGACCATGAGGTGGGGCCGCCTATGGCCGTCAGAATCAAGCGGCTGTTGAGGTAGGCGGTCCAGTCGGCTTGTGCATAGCTGCTCCAGGCGCTGGCGGTCTTGTAGGTGCGCCCGAAGAGGTCGGCTTCAACCGATGCAAACACTGGCGCGGCCTCGCCACCCGTTACGACAAGCTCGGCTTTCACTTCCAGGCCACCCTTGACCTGGTCGAAACCCTTGACCGGCTACGCGCCGTCCCCGACCACCAAGATCTACGAGACAGAACCTAGCGGTCTCGGCGGCGGGGGCGGTAGCTGGCCACTGTGGCGGGGATGCCGCGGCGGATGATTCCGGCCCAGTCGGTGTCGCCGCGTAGCACCGCGGCGGCGGTCTTGCGGGCCTGCTCGACTGTGAAGTGCGGTGGCAGCATCAGCTCCGCCGGGTCGACCAGGGCGTTGATCACCACCGGTCGGTCGGCGGTGAGCGCCCGGTCCCAGACGTCCCGTACCTGATCCGGTGAGTCGATCAACTCGCCGTGCAGCCCGAGCACCTCCGCCCACTGGTGGTAGGCGATGTCCGGCAACTGCTGGCTGTCCGGGAACATCGGTGTCCCCTCGGTGGAGCGCTGTTCCCAGCTGACG
Organism: Micromonospora sp. NPDC053740; assembly: GCF_040677775.1. Taxonomy (NCBI): domain Bacteria; kingdom Bacillati; phylum Actinomycetota; class Actinomycetes; order Micromonosporales; family Micromonosporaceae; genus Micromonospora; species Micromonospora sp. NPDC053740. The sequence goes on along the minus strand of NZ_JBFASO010000011.1, from coordinate 212,234 downwards.
AACGCCAGATCCCGGTTGTTGAGCACCAGCACCACGAAGCGCGGGTCGGCCCAGCTGCGCCAGTACTTCGCCACGGTGATCAGCTCGTTGACGCCGTTCATCTGCATGGCGCCGTCGCCGATCAACGCGACCAGCGGCCGGTCCGGGTGGGCGAACTTGGCGCTCAGCGCGTACGGCATGGCGCCGCCCATGGACAGCAGCGTGCCGGAGAGGCTGGCCAGCATGCTGGGGCGTACCTGGATGTGTCGGGCGTACCAGGCGGTGGTGGTGCCGCAGTCGACAGCGAGCAGCACGTCGTCGGGCAGCCGTTCGCTCAGCGTGTGGAACAGCAACTGCGGGTTGACCGGGTCGGCGGTCTGCTCGGCCAGGTCGTGTTGCACCCGACGCCACGCCGAGGTGGCCTCGGTGACCTCCGCCCGCCAGGCGGTCGGCCCGGGGCCGGGGCCCAGCTCGTTCAGCAACGCCCGCAGGGTGGGGCGGGCGTCGCCGGTCAGGTTCACCTCGGTCGGGTAGCGCAGCCCGAGCTGGGTGCCGTCCAGGTCGATCTGCACCGCGCGGGCCTGCCCGGGCGGCGGGTAGAACTCCGAGTACGGCATGTTGCTGCCCACGATCAGCAGCCTGTCGCAGCCGCTCATCAACTGCCAGCTCGGTCGTGTGCCGAGCAGTCCGATCGCGCCGGTCACCCACGGCTCGCGGTGGTCGACGGCGGTGAAGCCGAGCAGCGCGGTGGCCACGCCGGCCCCGAGCCGATCAGCGATCTCGCGGACCTCGTCGCGCGCGCCGAGGGCGCCCTGGCCGACCAGCATGGCCACCCGCTGCCCGCCGCGCAGGACCTCGGCCGCCCGGCGTACGTCGGCCTCCGGTGGCACTGTCGGTGTGCTGCTCGGCGCGTTGCTGGTCTGGTAGTAGCCGTGCGCGTGCGGCGGGTTCGGTACGGCCGGCTCGTCCTGGATGTCCAGGGGCAGGACCAGGGCGGTGACGGTACGCCGGGCCAACGCCGTCCGGCACGCCCTGTCGACCAGGTGGCGGACCTGCGCCGGATTGTCGAGCTGGGCCAGGAACGCCGCGGCCACGTCCTTGTAGAGGGCGAGCAGGTCCACCTCCTGGTAGTAGCCGCCGCCCTCGGCGGTGGTCGCTGTGTGCCCGACCAGGGCGATCACCGGTTGGTGGTCGAGCTTCGCGTCGTACAGGCCGTTGAGCAGGTGGATCGCGCCCGGCCCGCTGGTGACCAGGGCGCAGCCCAGCGGCCCGCCGCCGTACTTGACGTGCGCGGAGGCGGCGAACCCGGCGGTCTCCTCGTGGCGGACCTGGATGAACTGGGCCCGCCCGTTGGTGCGTTGCAGGGCGGAGGTCATGCCGTTGATGCCGTCGCCGGGGTAGCCGAAGTAGCGGTGCACACCCCAGCTGAACAGCCGCGACACGATGTGGTCGGCGACGGTCGGACGCCGGGGCAGAGCGCCCGCCTCGTCCGGCGTGGTGTCGTCTGCGCTCACCTGGCTGGTCCTTCCCGTCGCGTCCGATGCTATGCCGGCCATTCCCCTTCTTATTCGGACAAAACACATCGTCGAGCGGGCGTCGGAGCGCGCTGCCCGGCGTCCGGCAGAATCGTCCGGTGCCCGTACACCAGATCACCGACCCTGACGACGACCGGATCGCCGACTACCGGGCGCTCACCGACGTCGAGCTGCGCACCCGCTGGGAACCACCGCACGGCCTGTTCATCGCCGAGGGGGAGCTGGTGCTGCGCCGGGCGTTGCGCGCGGGCTATCCGGCCCGGTCGTACCTGGTCGACGCCAAGCGGGTCGACCAGCTCGCCGACCTGGACACCGGCGACGCCCCGGTGTACGCCGCGACCCAGGACGTGCTGCAACGGGCCACCGGCTTTCACGTACACCGGGGGGTGCTGGCGTCGTTCCACCGCCGGCCGCTGCCGACGGCGGCCGAGGTGCTCGCCACCGCGCGCCGGGTCGTCGTCCTGGAGGACGTGAACAACCACACCAACCTGGGCGCGATCTTCCGGGGGGCCGCCGCGCTCGGTGTCGACGCGGTGCTGCTCTCGCCGACCTGCGCCGACCCGCTCTACCGGCGCAGTGTCCGGGTCAGCATGGGTGAGGTCTTCGCGATGCCGTACGCGAAGCTCGACCGCTGGCCCGCCGGCCTGGACCAGGTACGGGAGGCCGGCTTCACGGTGCTCGCGATGACGCCCGCGCCGGACGCCGTACCGATGCAGCGGTTGACCCCGGCGCAGCGGGAGCGAGCGGCGCTGCTGCTCGGCGCCGAGGGGCCCGGCCTCACCGCGGCGGCCCAGGCCGCCAGCGACGTGCGGGTGGTCCTGCCGATGCGGCGCGGGGTGGATTCGTTGAACGTGGCCGCCGCGGCGGCGGTGGCGTTCTGGGAGCTGGGACGCGACGACATGCCGTCCGGCGGCGAGTAGACCGCATCAGCTTGCATGGCCATGCGTTCTATTGCATAATTTTCCCCGTGTCCAAGGTTCTCACCTCCCTGCCCACCGGCGAACGTGTCGGCATCGCCTTCTCCGGCGGCCTCGACACCTCGGTCGCTGTCGCGTGGATGCGCGACAAGGGCGCCATTCCCTGCGCCTACACCGCCGACATCGGCCAGTACGACGAGCCCGACATCGCCTCGGTGCCCGGTCGTGCGCTCAGCTACGGCGCCGAGCTTGGCCGCCTGGTCGACTGCCGCGCCGCCCTGGTCGAGGAGGGCCTGGCCGCGCTGACCTGCGGCGCCTTCCACATCCGCACCGGCGGACGGGCGTACTTCAACACCACCCCGCTGGGCCGTGCCGTGACCGGCACCCTGCTGGTCCGCGCGATGGTCGCCGACGACGTCCAGATCTGGGGCGACGGCTCGACCTTCAAGGGCAACGACATCGAGCGGTTCTACCGCTACGGCCTGCTGGCCAACCCGATGCTGCGCATCTACAAGCCGTGGCTCGACACCGCCTTCGTCACCGAGCTGGGTGGGCGTAAGGAGATGTCCGAGTGGCTGCTCGAACGCGGCCTGCCCTACCGGGACAGCACCGAGAAGGCGTACTCGACCGACGCCAACATCTGGGGCGCCACGCACGAGGCGAAGACCCTGGAACACCTCGACACCGGCATCGAGACTGTCAACCCGATCATGGGCGTCCGGTTCTGGGACCCGTCGGTGGAGATCCCGACCGAGGACGTCACCATCGGCTTCGACCAGGGTCGCCCGGTCACCATCAACGGCAAGGAGTTCGGCAGCGCCGTCGACCTGGTGCTGGAGGCCAACGCCATCGGCGGCCGGCACGGCCTGGGCATGTCCGACCAGATCGAGAACCGGATCATCGAGGCCAAGAGCCGGGGCATCTACGAGGCGCCCGGTATGGCTCTGCTGCACTACGCGTACGAGCGGCTGGTCAACGCCATCCACAACGAGGACACCCTGGCCAACTACCACAACGAGGGTCGCCGCCTCGGTCGGCTGATGTACGAGGGCCGCTGGCTGGACCCGCAGGCGCTGATGCTGCGCGAGTCGTTGCAGCGGTGGGTAGGCACGGCGGTCACCGGCGAGGTGACGTTGCGGCTGCGCCGGGGCGAGGACTACTCGATCCTGGACACCACCGGCCCGTCGTTCAGCTACCACCCCGACAAGCTGTCGATGGAGCGTACCGAGGACTCGGCCTTCGGCCCGTCGGACCGGATCGGCCAGCTCACCATGCGCAACCTGGACATCGCCGACTCGCGGTCGAAGCTGGAGCAGTACGCCTCCCTCGGCCTCGTCGGCGGCGGGAACCCCCAGCGGATGATCGGCGCCGCGCAGGCCGCCTCGACCGGGTTGATCGGCGCGATGCCCGAGGGCGGCGCGGAAGCCATCGCCTCCCGGGGCGTCGCCTCGGCTGAGGACGAGGCGCTCGACCGCGCCGCTATGGAGTTCGGCGTCGACTGACCCCTCGCGCCGGTGGCAAGTCGAGTTCCGGCGTCACGGACGGTAGCGTGTCGGCCGTGTTCCCTACCGTCCGTGAGGTCCTCGCCCTGGACCCGGTCCGCCACGGCGCGCCCCGCGTGGTCGCCGGCGACGAAGGGCTGGACCGACCCGTCCGGTGGGTGCACGTCGCCGAGGTGCCGGACATCGCCACCCTGCTCGGCGGTGGCGAACTGGTGCTCACCACCGGCATCGGTCTGCCCGCTGACGACGCCGGGTTGCGCGCGTTCATCGGTGACCTCGCCGACGTCGGAGTCTCCGGGCTCGTCGTCGAGCTGGGCCGCCGGTACGTCAGCGGGGTGCCCCGGGTGATGGCCGCCGCCGCCGAGCGGCGAGGGTTGCCCCTGGTGGAACTGCGCCGGGCCACCCCGTTCGTCCGGATCACCGAGGCGGTGCACGCGCTGATCGTCGACGCGCAGCTCACCGAACTGCGCGCCACCGAGGAGATCCACCAGCGGTTCAACGACCTGTCGGTGGAGGGCGCCGACGCCGCCGAGGTGATCCGACAGGCCGCCGAGCTGTCCGGTTGCCCAGTGGTGCTGGAGAACCTGTCCCGGCAGGTGCTCGGGTACGACCCGGCGGGCGAGAGCGCCGAGTTGCTGCTGGACGGCTGGGAGCAGCACTCCCGGCGGATCCGCCCGGCCGGGCGGACCGCGTACGACCCGGACAGCGGCTGGCTGGTGACCACCGTCGGTGCCCGGGGGCAGGACTGGGGTCGGCTGCTGCTCCGCTGGCCGGCCAGCGGCGACGTGCCCGGCGCCCAGGCCGTCGAACCGACAGCGGGCTCGCCCACCCGGCTCACCATCCTGATCGAGCGGGCCGCGTCCACCCTCGCGCTCGGCCGGCTGATCCGCCGCGACGCCGAGGGCCTGGAGCGGCAGATCCACCGCACCCTGCTCACCGCGCTGCTCGACCACTCCCGCCCGGTCGACGAGGTGGGGCTGCGGGCAAAGGCGCTCGGCGTGGTGCTCGACCGGCGGCACCTGGTCGGCGTGATGGTCCGGCACCGCGCCGACGACCCCGCCGGGGAGGTCGGCCCCGAGGCCAGCCAGGCCCGGCTACGCGATCTCTCCGAGGCGGTCGGCCAGGCCCTGCGGGAGGCGAAACTGACCGCGCTCACCAGCGCCGTCGACGACAACTCGGTGGGCGCGCTCCTGGCCCTGCCGGACCCGGCCGCCGAGGACCGCGCGCTGTCCGCGTTCGCCAGCGCCCTTCGTCAGGTACGCCTCGACGCCGGCACCGGCCGACCGGCACCCGGTGTCGAACCGGCGCGGGCCGCCTCCGGCGTCGACGTGTCCCGCTCCGCAGCCGACGCTTCCCGTGCGGCGGTCGGCGTCGATCCGGCCCGCACGGGCTTCGGCGTGGATCCGACCCGCGCGTCGTTCGGTGTCGAGGCCGCTCGGTCGGGGGTCGGTGTCGACCCGTTCCGGGGAGCTGGCCAGGGTGGCGTGATCGTGGCCGCCGGCTCCGGAGTGGGCACACTGCGGGAAGCCCGACGGTCGCTGGTCGAGGCGCGGCAGATCGCCGAGGCGGCCCGGCGGGACCGGCGTGACCTGCCGATCTTCCGGCTGCCGCACGTCGGTCTGGCCGGGCTGCTGCACCTGCTGCGCGACGAGCCCCGCCTACAGACGTTCGTGGAGCGCGAACTCGGCGCGCTGCTGGAGTACGACGCCCGGCACCCCCGGGAACGGCTGCTCGACACCCTGCGCGCCTACCTGGAGCAGGGGCGCAACAAGTCCGCCGGCGCCGCCGCCGCCCACCTGTCCCGGCCGGCCTTCTACGAACGCCTGGCCCGCATCGCCCGCATCCTCGACGTGGACCTGGACTCGGTAGAGGCCAGCCTCTCCCTACACGTGGCCCTACTGGCCCTGGAAGCAGTCCGCACCCCCTAACCCCCGGGCCGGACTCCACCCCGCCCCACCCCCGCCCCCGCCTCACCCCCGCCCGCGTCGATCAAGGAGTTGTGGTGGGGGGCAAACGTCGCAAAAACGTCTATTGCGCCCACTACAACGCCATGATCGACGCGGGCGGGGTCGGCCTGGCGTAGGGGTGGGCATAGGGGGCCGGGACGCTATCGAGTTGATGTCGTAAACGAATCGCTCGGCTTGGTTCGGCTCGGTTCGGCTCGGCTCGGCGCGGCGCGGCGCGGCGCGGCGCGGCTGGGCGCGGCTCGGCGCGGGTCAATCGTGCCCTGATTCGTTTACGACATCAGCTCCAAAGGAGCAGGGGCACACTCCCCGAGGCGAGGCGAGGCGAGGCGGGGCGAGGCGAGGCGAGGCGGGGAAAGTGGGTCCGCTTCCGAGTCAGGTGAGTGTGGCCAGGGCTTTTGCGTAGGTGGGGGGGATGTGGTTGGGGCCGCCGGGGGTGAAGACGTCCGAGCTGGCCACTGCCGACCAGGCGGTCTCCGGGACGGCGTCGACAAGGGCCTGGATCACCGGGGCGTCGCGCCACTGGTCCTGCTCGGCGAGCAGGCCGAGAGCCACCACCGACTCCTCGACCTCGCCCACGCACTCGAACGGCTTGTGCCCGTCCACGCCCAGCAACTCGCGGTAGCCGGGGATCTGCGACTCGTCGGCCAGCAGGTCACCGCCGAAGATGCCCACCACCCGCTCCCGCGGCATGAACGGTGCCATCGCCAGGAAGACGAAGCGGCACTTCGGGCAGTCGCGGCACCAGCGCTCACTCGCGTCGCGCAGCTTGAACGCCTGGTTGCAGCTGGTCACCACGTCGTCGTACCGGGTGAACTCGGCGAACAGCCGGGCGATGTGCAGCTCGGACAGCGAACGCAGCAGGGAGAAGTACGGGTCGGTCAGGCCGGCGTGCTCGGCCAGCGACGCCCGCAGCAACCCCTCCGCCTCGACGCCCTTGGACCACTGGTGGTTGATCTCGTGGCCGTTCCAGACCAGGTTCGGGTCGGACGCCGAACGCTCGTTGGACATCACCACCGGGCCCAGCCCGTGCAGGACGGCGGTGGCCACCGCGATCAGGGAGTTGATGGCGGTGACCGGGATGTGCCCGTTCAGCGCGCCGGCTGCGTTCAGGTCGAACAGGACCGGGTCGATGCGCCGCCGGGCGGCCAGCGGAACCAGCCCGGACGCCTCGTTGACGGCGACGATCACGTGGTTCGGGTTGACCGAGAACGGCACCGGGTCCAGCTCGGCGCGGCGCAGCGCCTCCAGGCTGACGATCGAGTCCTTGCCGCCGCCGACCGCCGACAGCGGGCGACGGTCCGAGTCGTCGTACACCCGGGGAGACTCCGGCGTCCCGGCCGGCACCTCCGGGCGCAGCTCGAGCACGTGCGGCAGTTGGTTGCGGTACGCGTACTCCGCGAGGCCCTTCGTGTAGACGGCCGTGACGTAGTCGACGGTGGCCGCGCCCAGCGGCGTCGGCAGCAGGAGTCGGGGCGGCGCGGCGGCCTTGTAGTAGCTGACCCCGGCGACGAGGTGCAGCACCTCCAGCACCCGGTTGAGGGTCGCCACCGTCTCGTCGGAGGGCGGCTCCGCCGGCAGCGGAAGCGTGATCACCTCGGTGAACCGTTGCTCACCGGCCGGGCCGGTCAGGGCGTAGTCGAACAACACCTCGCCGGTGGCGAAGTCGATCGAGTAGGACGGGAAGGTGAAGGCGTCCATCCGCCGGAGCTGCTCGTTGGGCACACGCCATACTAGGCCCTGGTTCGTCCGGCCGTGTCCGGACCGGGCCCTGCCAGCCGCCGCCGTGACCCCCGAGGAGAGCCCCGTGCGCCTTTCTGACCTGCGCGGACGTACCGTTGCCGTCTGGGGCACCGGTCGGGAGGGCCGGGCCGCTGTGACCGCCATCGCCGCGCACGGGCCGGCCGAGCTGGTCGCTGTCGACGACAGCGCGAACTTCCTGTCGCTGCCCTGGGACGGTCCACTGGCCGAGGCGGCGCCGCTGGTCACCGGCGAGGCGGGCTTCGAACGGCTGGCCGCCGCGGACGTCGTGGTCCGCTCTCCGGGCGTGCCGCAGACCCACCCGTGGCTGATCGAGCTGCGCCGCCGCGGGATCCTGGTGACCCAGGGCACCGCGTTGTGGATGGCCGACCACGCCGCGCGCACCGTCGGGGTCACCGGCAGCAAGGGCAAGAGCACCACCTCCAGCCTGATCAGTCATCTGCTCACCGCGATGGGCCGGCCGAACGTCTTCGGCGGCAACATCGGGGTGCCGACCCTGGACCTGCCGGAGGCGGAGCTGTACGTGCTGGAGCTGTCCAGCTACCAGTGCAGCGACCTCACCGACTCGCCCCGGGTGGCGGTGGTCACCGCGCTCTTCCCCGAGCACCTGGACGCGCACGGTGGGGAACGGGAGTACTACCGGGACAAGCTCAACCTGCTCGCCCACGACCCGCAGACGATCGTGGTCAACGGCGGCGACCCCCGGCTCGCCGCCGAGTTGGGTGAGCTGCCGGCGGTCCGCGCCGGTCGCCCCGACACCACCCACGTCGCCACCGGCGCCGACGGCACACAGTGGTTCCACTTCGGTGACCAGCCGCTCTTCCCGCGAGCGGTGCTGCCGCTGGTCGGCCGGCACAACGAGGGCAACCTCTGCGTCGCGCTCGCCGTGCTCGACGCGCTCGGCGTGGACGTGGTGGCGAACAAGGACCACCTGGCCGTCGCGGTCGCCGAGTTCCAGGGGTTGGCGCACCGGCTCACCGAGATCATCGACCCGTCCGGGCTGACGTTCGTCGACGACACGCTGGCCACCAGCCCGTACGCGGCAATGCACGCCATCGACGCGTACGACGGGCGGCCGTTGACGGTGATCGTCGGGGGCAACGACAGGGGTCTGGACTACACGCCGTTGGCGGAGCACCTGGCCGAGCGGGAGCTGACAGTGATCGGGATTCCGGACAGCGGCACCCGCATCGTCGAGGTGCTCGCCGGCCTGCCGAAGGTGCGTACCGAACTGGTCGACGACCTGGTGGACGCGGTCCGGCTGTCCCGCGAGGTGACCCCGGCCGGCGGGGTGGTTCTGCTGTCCCCGGCCGCGCCCAGCTACGGCCGGTTCCGCAACTTCGAGCACCGCTCCGAGGTCTTCGCCCAGGCCGTCGCCGACACCGCCCGCTGAGCTGTCAGCGCTGGTGTAGCCCGGCGTGCAGGGCACGCATCGAGCGGACCGCCGAGCGGATCTCCTGGAGGTAGCGCCCCGGCGTGAGCGTCTGCTCGGGCAGCACCGCGAGGTCGGCCAACGTCGGGTCCACCCCGACCGTGTCGATGGCGCACCCGTACGGCACGGCCAGCGTGCGTAGCGCGTCGCAGTGCTGGAACGGCACGTAGATCGGCGCGGTGACCATCAGGACCTTGTCGCCCGGCGCGAGCCGGACGTGGCCGGCCCAGAACCGCTGGGTGTCGGCGGTGTGGGCCCGCCGCTGGTCCGGTTCGCTGGACGGCGCGGCCAGCACCCGGACCGGCGGCAGCCCGTCCGGTCGGTAGGTCCGCGACGACCAGGAGTGGTGCGGGTGGCCGGCGTCGACGCCGTCCTGCTCCGCCGGGGTGGCCACCTCGAACACCCGGCGGACGGCCGTGTCCAGCACGTCCACCTCGGTCTCGTCGGCCGGCAGGCCCGCCTCGGCGAGGGTGCGGCGTTCCCAGTCCGACAGTGGCCGGAAGCTGCCCAGGACGGCGACCTCGCCGCTGACCGGCAGGCCGGCGCGGAGCAGGTGCGCGGCGTAGCCGACGCGGCGTACGCAGGCGTGCGCCAGGCCGCCGAGCACCACCAGGTGGGCGTACGCCGACCGGGCCGGCGGCACCGGGTGGATCAGCCCGAGCGCGGCGGCCGCGTCGAGCACCAGTGTCGCGGTGGCCGGGTCGAGGTCGGGCTCCCGGGCGTCGGGTCGTTCCCGGCCGCCCCGGAAGTCCCAGTGGCGGGCGGAGAAGTCGTCGAGGAAGCGGAGCACGTCGGTGAGGTCACCGTCGGGCCAGGTGCCGCCGAAGTGGGCGACCAGGCCGCGGAGCGGGGTGGAGCAGACCCAGGTTCGGACTTCCGCCGTGATCCGCTCGTCGTCCGTTCCGCTCGACGCCGCCGCGTCCGCTCTGTGCACAGCCGGATGCTACCGGCCCGCTGCGGCGGGGCCTCTGGTTGTGGTCGCTGTCTAGGCTGGCGGGAACGGCTGATTGGGGGATCTCGATGACCCGTGACGTGGCCCGTCAGCGGTTGCGGGAGGGCGGCTCCACCGCCGGCTTCGTCCGGCTGGTGGCGCACACCGATCCGGTGGCGTTGGTCGGCATCACGCTGTCGATCACCCTCAGCATCGTGCTCGACCTCAGCAACGCCGCCTCCGGGGTGGAGTCGCTGTTGGCCGGCCTGATGGGCATCACCATCTCGCTGTTGGTCGACTCGCTGGCCCGCGCGGAGCGCCGTTTCCACCTGCGCACGCTGTTGGACGGTCCGCCCTGGCTGGTCCGCACCACCACGGAGCTGGCCGGGGCCATGCGGTCGGCTGCCGAGCAGCACGCGGGCACCCGGGTCGCGGTGGAGGCGCAGCGCCGCTACGAGCAGTTCCGGTTGGAGGCCGAGCAGCTCGCGGACGGTCGGATCATCCGGCGCGGTGACGAGGACGAGGATCTGGTCGGCGCGACCCGCGCCTGCGTACGTCGGCTGGACGGGTTGACCAACGTGATGCCCCGGGTGAGCGGCGAGTTGAGCTGGTGGCGCAGTGAGATCGGCCGCCGCTACTGGGAGGCCAACGTGGAGGCCCTGCAACGGGGTGTCCAGATAACCCGGGTCTTCGTCTACGCCACGCTGACCGACGATCTGTCCGCCCTGGTGGAGAAGCAGCGCGCGGCCGGGGCGCGGGTGGGTCTGCTGCCCCTCGGGGTGGTGAGCCCGCATCTGCACGTGAACTTGACACTCTGGGACGGGTCGAGCTGTTGGGAGGCCCACATGACCGCGCATGGCGAGATCGGCGAGAATCAGTTCTCGGTCAACCGGACGGATGTCGCTCGGCTCACCCGCGTGTTCGACAGCTGCGCGAACGCCGCGACCTTCCAGGACTGACGGCCCCCAGCGGGGCGGGAACGGGTGAGCCATGACGTGGAGCGCGGTCCTGCTGGTGACGGCCGTGGTCTGGGCGGTCAGCGTGATCCGCTCCGTCCGGCTCCGCGCGTTGGTCTACAGCCTGCCGCTGCCGATGACGCTCGCCCTGGTGACCACCGAGTACCGGGTGGACGGCGCGCAGGTGCTCGGCGTGCTCGGGCTCAACCTCTTCTTCGTCACAGTGGCGGTCACCCACCAGCTGTGGCGTTGGCCGATCCTGCTCGCCGACGTCGCGGGGATCGCCGTCTACGTGGCGCTGAGCGCCGGCCTGTTGGCCGTCGACATCCCGTTCGAGGTGGCCCTCGCCGTCACGCTGGTGCTCTGGCTGGCGGCGATCCTGTGGCTGCGCCGTCGCGCCCGCCGACATGGCGCTTCCGCCGACGAGGCGGTCGCCGTCGCGGAGACCCGCCCGGACGGGCTGCCGGTGTTGCTCAAGCTGGTGGTGATCTTCGTTGGGGCGGTCCTCACCGCGCTGCTCGGCGCGGTGCTGCGCGGCATGGTGGTGACGTTCCCGTACTCGGGGGTGCTGGTCGCCGTCGAGGCCCGCCGGCAGTTGGCGGAGTTCAGTCGGCACTTCGCCCGCAACAGCCTCGCGCTGGTCGGCTTCCTCACCGCGTACCACTACCTTCAGGACGTCTCGTCGGCTGCGGCGCTCGGCGCCGGCTGGGCGGCCTTCGCTGTGGTCGCCGCCGCCCTGCACCTGCCGTTGCGCCCCCGCCAGGTCGCGCACGCCCGAGCGGCGAGCCGCCCGCCGAGGGCACTGCGGCCGGCGACCGAGCCACAGACGCCTACCGGCCTGCCCTGACCAGCTCGGCGATCCGGGTGAGCGGTTCGGCGTACGCGGGCCAGTCGAGGCCGTCGACGCTGAGCGTGGGGCGGCGGCGGACGCCGTCCACCGCGCCCGCGCGCACCATCGCGGTCAGCAGGTCGTACGACCAGGCGGGTTCCAGCAGTGTCCGAAGCTCGGGCACCTCCGGGCGCAGCAGCGACAGCGCGCCGACGAGGGCGGCGGCGGCCCAGTTGGAAGTGCCGCCGACGAGCAGCGCGTCAGCGCCCACCACGCACCGGATCCGCTCGCCCGAGGCGACCACCCGTCCGATCAGGTCCGCCGGTAGGCGGCCCATGCCGAGTTCGTTGCCGCCGTCGCCGATGCCGATGCGGTACGCCGACCCGCAGGTGTAGAGCCGGTCGAGGGGTGCGGTGTGCGCGCCGATGTCCTCGCCGCGCATGTTGCGGGGCCGTCCGTCCACCCCGGGTCCGACCCGTTCGCAGGCGATGAGGTGGGTCAGCCGGCCGTACTCGGGGCGGAGGACTGCGGCCCACTCTTCGTACCCCCGTAGCGGCGCGACGTCGACCGGCAGGCCCGGCGCGGCGGCGGCGACGGCCGCCTCGACCACCGGGGCGCAGGGCTCGTCGGTGACGAGCCGGCACCGGCCACCGAGCAGGCGCAGCGCGGCGGCGATCTGGACCGCGCCGAGCGGGCCGTCGGTCTCCGCGGCGGGTGGCTCGGCGCCGGGGATGAAGAACCCGGTGAACACCGCGGCGTCGGGCGCCCCGGCGGTGGCGAGCGACCGGGCGGCGGCCAGCAGTCCACCCGCCGCGGGCGCTGCCAGCGCCTCGCTGCCCCGGCCCACCTCGCGGGCGGCGACGCGCTCCAGCTCGGCGATCGTCTCTTCGATGCGCACCGCGTGCCTCCCCGGCGACAGTGGACCTACCCACTGTAGCGGTGGGCGGCCATGCTGCGGATCGAGTGGAAGTATGCCGTCAACGCTGCTGAAATCGGCGGTCAATAATGACCATAGCTGTGGAAAGCGTTGACGTGCTGTCAGGTCGGGGCACCCATGCGCTACAGGCTGACAGTTGTTCGCATCGGCCGGCGGTGGGAGCGTGCGATATCCATGAACGCCGCTGAAGGGTTGCCACGATGACCGACGACCTGCTGGCCCGGCACCGGGCCGTGCTCCCGTCCTGGATGCCGTTGTACTACGCCGAGCCACTCGAACTGGTCTCCGGCTCGGGTCGCCGGGTCACCGACGCGCAGGGGCGCAGCTACCTGGACTTCTTCGGCGGCGTGCTGACCAACATGATCGGGTACGACATTCCGGAGATCCGGGAGGCCGTCGAGCGGCAGCTCGCCACCGGCATCGTGCACACCTCGACGCTCTACCTGATCCGTCAACAGGTGGAGCTGGCCGAGAAGATCGCCCAGCGCTCCGGCATCCCGGACGCCCGGGTGTTCTTCACCAACTCCGGCACCGAGGCGAACGAGGCGGCGCTGCTGGTCGCCACCAATCACCGCCGCTCGCACCAGATCCTGGCCGTGCGCAACAGTTACCACGGCCGGTCGTACGCGGCGATGGGCGTCACCGGCAACCGCAACTGGTCGGCCAGCGGCCTCAACCCGCTCCAGGTGGCCTGGCTGCACTCCGGTGACCGGCTGCGCGGCCTGCTGGCCCGGCTCGGCGCCGACGAGCAGGTCGACGCGGCGGTGGAGGACCTGCGCGAGGTGCTGGCCACCCAGACCGCCGGTGACGTGGCCGCGCTGATCGCCGAGCCGATCCAGGGCGTGGGTGGTTTCGTACACCCGCCGGACGGGCTCTTCGCCGGCTGGAAGAAGGTCCTCGACGAGCACGGCATCCTGTTCATCGCCGACGAGGTGCAGACCGGCTGGGGGCGTACCGGGGAGCACTTCTGGGGTTACCAGGCGCACGGCGTCACCCCCGACCTGCTCACCTTCGCCAAGGGCATCGGCAACGGTTTCGCACTGGCCGGGGTGGTCGGCCGGGCCGAGGTGCTGGAGTCGGTGCCGGCCATCAGCTTCTCCACCTTCGGCGGCAACCCGATCTCCACGGCGGCCGGCAACGCGGTGCTCGACTATCTGATCGCGCACGACCTCCAGGCGAACGCGGCCCGCGTCGGCGCGATCCTCGCCGACGGCCTGCGGTCCGCAGTGGGCGGTCTCGACTGCGTCGCCGAGGTACGCGGCAAGGGGCTGATGCTCGGCGTCGAGTTCGTCCGTCCGGGCGGCGGTGAGCCGGATCCGGCGCTGACCAACCTGGTTTTCGAAGCCGCCCGAAACGGTGGCCTGCTGACCGGCAAGGGCGGGCTCTACGGCAACGTGCTGCGGATGGGTCCACCGTTGACGTTGACCGAGGAGGAGGCCCGTGAGGGCCTGGCGATCCTCGTCGACGCGATCCGTTCGGCTGCGGGGGTGGCGGCATGAGCATCGGTCACTTCATCGACGGCAAGCGGGTCGAAGGCACCTCCGAGCGGCGCGGCGACGTGTTCGACCCGGCGACCGGTCGGCGTACCACAGTTGTCGAGCTGGCCTCGTCGGCGGACGTCGACGTGGCGGTGCAGGCCGGCGCCCGCGCGGCGCGGGCCTGGCGGGACGCGTCGCTGGCCCGGCGGTCCGCTGTGCTGTTCGCCTTCCGGGAGTTGGTGCACGCCCGGCGGGACCGGCTCGCCGAGGTGATCACCGCCGAGCACGGCAAGGTGCTCGCCGATGCCGCCGGCGAGGTGCAGCGCGGCCTGGAGGTCATTGAGTACGCGTGTGGCCTGCCGTCGGCGTTGCGCGGCGCGTTCAGCGAGAACGTGTCCACCGAGGTCGACTCGTACACGATCCGGCAGCCGCTCGGCGTGGTCGCGGTGATCTCCCCGTTCAACTTCCCGGTGATGGTGCCGCTGTGGTTCGTGCCGGTGGCGGTGGCCTGCGGCAACGCGGTGGTGCTCAAGCCGAGCGAGAAGGACCCGAGCGCGGCGCTGCTGCTGGCCGAGTGGTTCGCCGAGGCGGGCCTGCCCGACGGGGTGCTCAACGTGGTCAACGGCGACAAGGAGGCGGTCGACGCGTTGCTGGAGCACCCGGAGGTGCGGGCGGTGTCGTTCGTCGGCTCCACGCCGATCGCCCGGTACGTCTACCAACGCGCAACGGCAGCCGGCAAGCGGGTGCAGGCGCTCGGTGGGGCGAAGAACCACATGGTGGTGCTCCCGGACGCCGATCTGGACCTGGCGGCCGACGCGGCGGTGAACGCCGGGTTCGGCTCGGCGGGGGAGCGGTGCATGGCCATCTCGGTGCTGGTGGCGGTGGAGCCGGTGGCGGACGCGCTGGTCGAGCGGATCGCCGCGCGGGTGACCGGTCTGCGCACCGGCGACGGCCGACGGGGCTGCGACATGGGCCCGTTGGTGACCGCCGCGCACGCGGCGACTGTGCGCTCCTACGTGGACGCGGGTGTCGCCGCCGGCGCGGTGCCGGTGGTGGATGGGCGGGACGTGACGCCGGACGGCGACCCGGACGGTTTCTGGCTCGGCCCGACGCTGTTCGACAGGGTGACCCCTGACATGTCGATTTACACCGACGAGATCTTCGGGCCGGTGCTGAGCGTGGTCCGGGTCGGCTCGTACGACGAGGCGGTGGACCTTGTCAACGCCAGCCCGTACGGCAACGGCACGGCGATCTTCACGAACGACGGTGGGGCGGCCCGGCGCTACCAGCACGAGGTGGAGGTGGGCATGGTCGGGATCAACGTGCCCATTCCGGTGCCGATGGCGTACCACTCGTTCGGCGGCTGGAAGTCGTCACTCTTCGGTGACCTGCACGCGCACGGTGAGGACGGGGTGCGCTTCTTCACCCGGGGCAAGGTCGTCACCAGCCGCTGGTTGGATCCGCGCCACGGCGGGGTCAACCTCGGGTTCCCCACCCAGACCTGACGCACGCCGCCGACAACACCAGGCCGGCCCGCCGCGAGGTGGGCCGGCCTTCGTCGGCGTACCCCCGGATTCTCGGGGTGCGACGGCCCGGCGGCGTCGGTCCCTGCGGCTGGTGGTGATAACGGTTCGACAGTCAGGACTTGAAGTCCGAGCCCGGCTGTCGTAGAAATTCTTCAGCAACAGAGCATGAACTGAAGAGAACTACCGCCCCTCGCGCGGCGGACGCCTCCCCCCACAGACCGGCGATCCGCCCGACCCGACCCGAGGAGAACCCATGAACAGGCGTGACATCCTGCGGCGCAGCGCCGCCGCCGGCCTCCTGGCCACCCCCGCCGCCGGTCTGCTGTCCGGCTGCGCCACCGGCGGTGGCGGTGACAAGAACGACGCGGAGATCTACCGGGGCACCAAGAGCGCGCAGAACCCGCTCGGCGTGAAGGAGGACGCCCCCCTCGAAGTGGTGATCTTCGGCGGTGGGTTCGGAGAGGAGTACGCCAAGGCCCACGAGGCCATGTACACCGAGAAGTACCCGAAGGCGAAGATCAAGCACTCCTCCACCCAGGAGATCAGCAAGACCCTCCAGCCGCGCTTCGTCGACGGCTCCCCGCCGGACGTGGTCAACAACTCCGGCACCGGCCAGATCGACTTCAACGGCCTGGTCAGCCAGAACGCCCTCGCCGACCTCGGTGAGCTGCTCGCCGCCCCGAGCCTCGACGCGCCCGGCAAGACCGTCAAGGACACCCTGCTGCCCGGTGCTGTCGAGATCGGCTCCTACGACGGCAAGTTCCTGGTGCTCAACTACACCTACACCGCCTACGGCATCTGGTACTCCAACAAGCTGTTCACCGAACGCAAGTGGGAGTACGCGAAGACCTGGGAGGAGCACATCGCGCTCTGCAAGCAGATCAAGGCCGCCGGCATCGCCCCCTGGACGTACGCCGGCCTGCACCCGCGCTACATGAGCTGGCCGCTGATCTCCACCGCGATCAAGTTCGGCGGCCCGTCGGTGGCCCTCGCGCTCGACAACCTGGAGCCGAACGCCTGGAAGTCCGACTCGATGAAGGCCGCGGCCGACGCCTGGCACCAGATCGTCAAGGACAAGTACATCCTGGAAGGCTCGCCCGGCCTGGACCACAAGCAGTCGCAGACCGCCTGGTGCCAGGGCAAGGCCGCATTCATCTCCTGCGGCTCCTGGCTGGAGAGCGAGCAGAAGGACGTCACCCCGGCCGGATTCAACATGACCATCGCGCCGACGCCGAGCCTGGGCAGCGGCGACAAGCTGCCGTTCGAGGCGATCCGCGGCACGGCCGGTGAACCGTTCCTGGTGCCGGCCAAGGCCCGCAACGTCGCCGGCGGTCTGGAGTACTTCCGGACCATGCTGTCCAAGAAGGGCGCCCAGGACTTCACCAGGAAGGTCGCCAGCCTCACCGTCGTCGCCGGCGCCAGCGAGGGAGTCGAGCTGCCGTACGGGCTGAACACAGTGGTCAAGGCCCTCGACGCGTCCGGCGCCAACGGCTTCAACTGGGTCTACAACAACTACTACCGCAAGTTGGAGCGCAACCTCGTCGACGCCGCGTGCGGCGAGTTCTTCAGCGGCCGGATCGGCCCCGCCGAGTTCCTCGAACAGTGCCAGAAGGGCGCCGACTCGATCGCCCAGGACAGCTCGATCAAGAAGTACAAGCGAGCGGCCTGACCGCCCGGCCGGTGGGGGAGAGATCCACCCCCACCGGCCGTCCCCCCTCGGAGAGGTCCCTCTCGTGAAACATGGCAAGTGGCCGCTGATCGTCACGTTCCTGGTGCCACCGGTGTTGCTGTACGTGTTCTTCGTCGTCTCGCCGTACTTCCAGGCGTTCCAGATCTCCACCACCGACTGGCTCGGCTACTCGGCCGACGCCAACCCGGTCGGACTGGCCAACTTCAAGACCCTCTGGCACGACGACTACGTGTGGAACGCGTTGAAGAACAACGCGATCCTGCTGGGACTGGTGCCGGTGCTGACCATCGTGCTCGGGCTCTTCTTCGCCACCATGCTCGCCATGGGTGGGCGCAAGGGCAGTGCCGGCGTCACCGGCGTACGCGGCGGCGCGCTCTACCGCACCGTCTACTTCTTCCCGCAGGTGCTCTCCGTGGTGATCATCGCGTTGCTGTGGAAGGAGGTGTACCACCCCAACAAGGGGCTGCTCACCACCGCTCTGCACGGCCTCGGCCTGCCCGCTCCGACCTGGCTCGGCGACCCGGCGACCGCCTTCTGGTGCGTGCTCGCGGTGATGGTGTGGAGCAACGTCGGCTTCTACGTGGTGCTGTTCGGCGCGGCGATGTCGGCAGTGCCGAAGGAGATCTACGAGGCCGTCCTGCTCGACGGCGCGTCCCGGTTCACCACCCTGCGCCGGGTCACCCTGCCGCTGCTCTGGGACACCGTCCAGGTCGCCTGGGTCTATCTGGCCATCTTCGCCCTGGACGGGTTCATCCTCGTGCAGCTGATGACCAACGGCGGGCCGAACTTCTCCACCGACGTGATCGGCGTACGCATGTACGACACCGCCTTCGGCAGCGAGACCAAGTTCGGCTACGCCTCGGCCATCGGCGTGGTGATGTTCTTCCTGACCCTCTCGGTGGCGGTGCTGTCGCTGCGCATCGGCCGGCGCGAACGGATCGAGTACTCGTGACCACTCTGGATCAGCCCACAGCGACCGCCCCGAACCCGGTCACCAGCGGGGACCGCCCGGTGCGCCGCGAACTCGGCGTGGCCAACGCCCTCTCGCACGGCTTCCTGCTGCTCTGGGGCCTGCTCACCGTGCTGCCACTGCTGTGGATGTTCATCAGCTCGTTCAAGACCAACGGTGAGATCCTCGCCGACCCCTGGGGGCTCCCCGGCGCGCTGCACCTGGACAACTGGGCGCGGGCCTGGACCGGCGCGCACATCGGTAGGTACTTCCTCAACAGCCTGGTGGTGGTGACCGGCTCGGTCAGCCTCACCATGCTGATGGGTGCCACCGCCGCGTACGTCTTCGCCCGCTACGAGTTCCGCGGCCGCCAGGTCGTCTACTACCTGTTCGTCGGCGGCCTGATGTTCCCGGTGTTCCTCGCCCTGGTGCCGCTCTTCTTCGTGGTCCGCAACGCCGGTCTCTTCAACACCTGGCTCGGGCTGATCCTCGTGTACGCGGCCTACTCGCTGCCGTTCACCGTGTTCTTCCTGACCGCCTTCTTCCGGACCCTGCCGACCTCGGTGGCGGAAGCCGCGCTTGTCGACGGCTGCGGTCACTTCCGGCTCTTCTTCCGGGTGATGCTGCCCATGGCCCGTCCGGGAATGATCAGTGTGGCGATCTTCAACTTCCTCACCCACTGGAACCAGTTCCTGTTGCCGCAGGTGCTGTTGCAGGGCGACGAGTCCAAGTGGATGCTGGCGCAGGGTCTGTTCGCGCTGTCGGTCAGCCAGGGGTACGCCGGCGACTACGCTCGTCTGTTCGCCGGGCTGAGCATCGCGGTGCTCCCGGTGCTTGCCGTCTATGTGGCCTTCCAACGTCAGGTGCAGGCGGGCCTCACCGCAGGGCAGCTCAAGTAGGGTCGGTCAGTGCCTCCCGGTCATCGGGGCGGCTTCCCCGCGTACCCCGGGCGACTGTGGCGGCACCGGCATCGATCTCCAGGCAGCTCGGGTCTGACCGATCCTGATCAGTCGGAACCGCTCGACGTGTGCGCTGCCCGACGTGCGTCGGGCCCTGGAGATCCGGTCGACGCCGGCTCGGCGCGCCGACGCGCCGAGCCGGCCGGTCCTCAGATCGCGAGAGCCCCGCCATCCACCGGGAGGAGTACACCGTGGATGTGTGAGGCGTCCTCACTGGCAAGGAAGATCACGGCAGCGGCGGTGTCCTGCACGTTGCCCGTACGCCTGTCCGGGTTGCTCTCGGCGAGCTTCTCCAGAAGGGGGCGGAGGTCTTCGTTGCCCTCCGTGATGGTCGGTCCGGGGGCGACGGTGTTCACCCGCACACCGTCGGCGGCCAACTCCGCAGCCCACGACCTCGTCAGCGAGTGCAGGCCCGCCTTGCTGGCGCCGTACAGCGAAGTGAACTTGATTCCGTCCACGCCGCCGATCGAGCCGATGTTGATCACGGAGCCGCCACCGCGCTCCACCATGCCGGGCACCAGGGCCGCCGTCAGAAGGAACGGGGCCTTGACGTTGACCTCGAGCGCCTTGTCGATCTGTTCCTCGGTCGACTCCGTCATGGGGTGAGGCGGCACGAGAAAGGCCGCGTTGTTGACCAGGATGTCGATCGGCCGCCCCGCCAGGGTCGTCGCCTCGTGTGCGAGGCGGCGGATCTCGACGCCGCCCGCCGAGAGGTCCGCCTCGATGAAGTGGGCGATGCCGCCGCCCAGCCGCTCATGGCCGGGGCAGGCCACGCGGATACGCGGCCGCCTGCCGCCGTGAGCGCGCTCGTCTCGGGTGCCGCGCGTCGGTGATCGTGCTGGAACCTGGAAAGAGTCCCCTCGTCGCGACCGGAGGGCACTACAACCTGGATCGGGCGCGATCATGCGCGGCGCGCGGTGTGCGGCGCGCGGGGGGCGGGGCGGGGTGGCGCGGCGCGCGGGGCGGGGGTGCTGCGGGCGCGTTGCGCCGGGGGTGTCAGGGGGTGGGGAAGAGGCGGGCGTGCAGGGCGGCCGGGTCGGTCACCTCGGGTAGGCCGCGGGCGGCCAGCCAGGCTGCGGCGGCGGCCCCGTCTCCGGCGGTACGCAGTGGCGCGTCCGGCCAGTGTCGCGCGATCTCGGCCCGGACGGCGGCGGCCAGCGGGGTGTCAGCGGTGAGCAGGCCACCGCCGAGCACGATCGGTGTCACGGCCCCGGCGGGGCGGATCCGGCTCACGCTCTCGGTGAGGTGTGTGGCGGCTTCGCTGATCAGCGAGGCGGCGACCGGGTCGCCGTGGGTGGCGGCGTCGACGACCAGCGGCGCGAGCCGGGCCAGTTCGACGGGGGGCCGACGAGTCACGGTCTGGATGGTGGCGTCGACGGTGTCCCGGGGGCGGGCGGCGATGTCGGCGCTGCCCAGAATCTCGGTGAGCACTGTCGTGGTCAGCGCGCCGAGCCCACTGCCGGCGTCGAGGTCGGCGAGCAGTCGACGTACGGCTTCCCGGCCGAGCCAGAAGCCCGAGCCGGCGTCGCCGAGCAGCCAGCCGTGGCCGTCGGCGATCCGGTCGAGTCGCAGCTCGTGGACCTGGGCGGTGATCGCCCCGGTGCCGGCGATGAGGATGGTTCCGTCCGCGGCGGCGGTGCCTGAGGCGTACGCGACCAGGGCGTCGCCGTGCACCTCGTACGGGCAGCGCAGGCCGGCGTCGTGCCAGGCCTGGTCGAAGGCGTCCCGCCCGGCGGGGTCGGCGAGCAGCCGGCCGGCTCCGGCGAGCCCGATGGTGCCGGCGGCCGCCCGGGTCGGGTCGACGTCGGCGAGCGCGCCGCGGAGCGCGGTCAGCAGTTCGGCGGCGGCGCGTTCGGCGCCGTGGCTGGTGGGGTTGCCGCCGCCGGCGCGGCCGGTGCCGAGGCGTTGCCCGGTGAGGGTGAGGACGGTCGCCCGGGTGGACGTACCGCCGATATCGAGACCCACCACGACGGTGTCGGACATCGGCACGAGTCTCCTTGCGCGGAACGGCGATCTGGCTTGTTCATGCTGGTCGGCGGGGTCGTGCGGGGCAAGTTGTGGCGGGACTGGCGGGCTGTGCACCAGGTAACAGTTTGAAAACTTCGCCCACAGTCTTGACACAGGGGGTCGTTCAGTAAGAACTTTTACCACTAACAGTTAACAGTCTTTTCGGAAAGCTGAGGCGTCTCATGGTTGATCACGAGGTGGACACCGTCGCGGGGACCGCGGTGGTCGACGCCAACGTGATCGACCGGCGGACCTCGGCCTCCGACGGGGTGTTGGCCCGGGTACGCAACGGGCTCGGCGAGTTGACCGGCGCCCTGCGTCGGGTCGCCGAGCACGTGCTCAGCGACCCGGAGGCCGCCGCCCGGTCGACAATCGTCGAGCTGGCCGAGCGCAGTGGCACCTCACCGGCGACCATCACCCGCTTCTGCCGGGCGATGGGCTTCGAGGGGTACGCCGACCTGCGGCTGGGCATCGCCTCCGAGACCGGCCGGGCCCGCTCGGCCGGTTGGACGGTCGACATCGGACGGGAGATCCAGCCGAGCGACCCGCTCGCCCGGGTGCTCGACCAGATCATGGCCGCCGACACCCGGGCCATGCACGACACCGCCACACTGCTCGACCTCACCGAGGTGGAACGGGCCGCTGTGGCGATCGCCGGCGCCAGCAGGGTGAACATCTTCGGTGCCAGTGGCAGCGCCCTGGTCGGTGAGGAGATGCAGTTCAGCCTGCACCGCATCGGTGTGGCCGCGTGGGCGTGGAACGACGTGCACGAAGGGCTGGCCAGCGCCGCGTTGCTGCGATCGGGGGACGTGGCGCTCGGCATCTCGCACACCGGGCAGACCCGGGAGACGATCGAGATGCTCGCCGAGGCGGGCAGCCGGGGCGCCACCACGCTCGCGCTCACCGGCTTCCCCCGCTCCCCGTTGGCCGAGCTGGCCGACATCGTGCTGCTCACGGCCAGCCAGGCGACCACCTTCCGACCGGACGCGCTCTCCGCCCGGCACCCCCAACTGGTGGTGCTCGACCTGCTCTACATCGCCGTCGCCCAACGCACGCACGACCGCGCGCACGCGGCCTTCCGGCGGACAGCGCAGGCAGTCGACGGGCACAAGGCGGCGAAGGGAGCCCTCTCATGATCAGCGCCCAGGGGTACGCGGACGCCGTCCGCCCGGTGCTCGACCGCCTGCTCGACTCGGAGGCCGACGGGATCACCCGGGCCGCCGACCTGATCGCCGACAGCCTGCGCGACGGCGGCGTGCTCCAGGCGTTCGGCGCCGGGCACTCGGAGGCGTTCGCCGCCGAGCTGGTCGCCCGGGCCGGCGGGTTGGTCCCCACCAACAGGCTCTCGGTCCGGGACCTGGTGATGCACGGTGACGCCCCGCGTGACGTGCTCGCCGACCCCAAGCTGGAACGTGATCCCTCCATCGCCCACCAGATCTACGCGCTCGCGGCGCCCCAGCCGCGCGACGTGTTCGTCGTGGCGTCCCAATCCGGCATCAACGGCTCGGTGGTCGAGCTGGCGGCGCTGGTCACCGAGCGCGGTCACCCGTTGATCGCGGTCACCTCGGTCGAGCACACCGCGCGGGTCGCCCCACGGCACCCGTCCGGGCACCGGCTCGCCGACCTCGCCGACGTCGTGCTGGACAACGGCGCGCCGTACGGCGATGCACTGCTGCCGCTCGAGGGCGGCGGCGCGGTCTGTGCGGTCTCCTCGGTCACCACGGCGCTGCTGGCGCAGTTGCTGACCGCGGAGGTGGTACGACGGTTCCACCAGGCCGGGGAGGTACCCCCTATCTACCTCTCCGCCAACGTCCCCGGCGGGGACGAGCACAACCTCGCCCTCGAGTCGCGGTACGCCGGACGTCTCCGGCGTACCGCATGACCCGAATTTCACAAGGAGAGACGACGATGTCGATTACCCCCGAACACCCGGCCGCACTCGACCGTCGCACGGTGCTGCGTCGCGCCGCCGCCGTGGGCATGCTCGCCACTCCGGCCATCGGCCTGCTCGGCGCCTGCGCCACCAGCGGCAGCGACGGTGACAACGAGCAGGTCGCCGGCGGCACCAAGAGCGAGAAGAACCCGCTGGGCGTCAAGGAGGACGCCGCGATCGAGGTGGTCATCTTCAACGGTGGCTACGGCGAGAAGTACGCCACCGACGTGCACGAGCCGCTGTACAAGAAGGCGTTCCCCAAGGCCGAGGTCAAGCACCAGGCCACCCAGGCCGTCTCCACTGTGCTCCAGCCGCGGTTCGCCTCCGGTAACCCGCCGGAGTTCGTGAACAACTCGGGCGAGAAGCTGATGGACTTCGGGGCGCTCGTGGCCGACGGTCAGCTCCAGGACCTCACCGAGCTGTGGGACGCACCGTCTGTCGACGACCCGAGCAAGAAGGTCCGCGACACGGTGGTGCCGGGCACCATCGAGGCCGGTTCGTTCAACGGCAAGCCGTTCGTCCTGTACTACGTCTCCACCGTCTTCGGCATCTGGTACTCGGGCAAGCTGTTCAAGGACAACGGCTGGGCGCCGGCGAAGGACTGGAACGAGTTCATGGCCCTGCTCACGAACATCAAGGCCAAGGGCATCACCCCGTACGGCTACGCCGGGGCGAACGCTGCGTACTACCAGTGGAACGTGATCCTCACCCACGCCGCCAAGATCGGTGGCACCGACGTGCTGAAGAACATCGACAACCTGGAGGACGGTGCCTGGAAGCAGGACGCCGTCAAGCAGGCTGCCGCGGCGTGGGCCGAGGTCGGCGCGAAGTTCAGCGACAAGAGCTTCGAGGGGCTCAAGCACACCGACGTGCAGCTGCGGCAGAACCAGTACAAGGTGGCCATGTACCCCAGCGGTGACTGGCTGGAGGGCGAGCAGAAGAAGGACACGCCGGCCGGCTTCGACTACCAGCTCATGCCGGTGCCGAGCCTGTCCGCCTCGGACAAGCTGCCGGCCACCGCGCTGCGCGCCACCGCCGGTGAGGGCTACTTTGTCTCGGCGAAGAGCAAGAACCCCAAGGGCGGGCTGGAGTACATGCGCCAGATGCTGTCGAAGGAGGGGGCGAAGGGCTTCACCGAGGTGGTCAAGGCCCCGACCGTGGTCACCGCCGGCTCGGAGGGCTTCGCCTTCCCGCCCGGTGTGGCCAGCTCCCAGGCCGCGCTCAAGGCGGCCGGTCAGGACGTGTTCAACCTGTACTTCGACGGTTGGTACAAGGAGCTCGACACGGAGGCGCGTACCGCCACCAACGAGCTGATGTTCGGCCGGATCAACGCCGACGCCTTCGTGGAGCGGATCCAGAAGCGCGCCGACGCCATCAAGAAGGACAGCTCCGTCACCAAGTTCAAGCGCTGATCGATCGGAGCTAGGGTCATGCGGCACGGCAAGTATCCATTCGTGATCGGGTTCCTGTTCGCCCCGGTCGCGCTGTACGTGACATTCGTGATCTGGCCGTACGCGCAGGCGTTCCAGATCTCGATGACCAACTGGCGAGGGCTGTCGGCCCCGCAGTGGGTGGGCTTCGACAACTACCGGAGGTTGCTCGACGACGGGGCCTTCTGGAAAGCGGTCCAGCACCACGGCGTACTGCTGCTTGCCCTGCCGCTGATCACCATTGCCATCGCCCTGTTCTTCGCCTTCCTGCTCAACGTGGGCGGCAAGAGCAGCGGCGGGCAACGCCAGGGGGTCTGGGGGGCGAAGTTCTACCGGGTGGTGTTCTTCTTCCCCCAGGTCCTGGCGGTGGCCATCATCGCTGTGTTGTTCCAGATGGTGTACCGGCCGAACGAGTCCGGCCTGATCAACGGCGTGTTGATGAAGTTCGGCATCGAGCCGGTCCTCTTCCTCATCAAGCCGAACCTGGCCCTCTGGTCGATCATCGCGGTGCTGGTGTGGCAGGCGGTCGGCTTCTACGTGGTGCTCTTCTCGGCCGGGATGGCCTCCATCCCCGGTGAGATCTACGAGGCCGCCGAGATGGACGGGGCGACGAAGGTGACCCTGTTCTTCCGGGTCACCCTGCCGCTGCTGTGGGACACCCTCCAGGTGGCCTGGGTGTACCTCGGGATCGCGGCGTTCGACGCGTTCGCCATCGTCGCGGTGCTCTCGGTGGACGGTGGCGGCCCGGACGGCGCCACCACGGTTCTCGCCATGGAGATCTACCGCAACGCGTTCGTCTACTCGAAGTACGGCTACGCCTCGGCGATGGGCGTGGCGCTGTTCTTCCTCACCCTCACGTTCGCGGCGCTGACGCTGCGGCTCACCAAGCGGGAAAGCGTGGAGTACTGATGAATCCGCAGTCGACGCTGCCGCCGACGCCGGCGGCGCTGCCGCCGAAGACCGGTGACCCGTCCGCCCCCACCGGGTCGGGGCCGAAGGGCCCCCGCTCGGAGGTACGGTTCTTCGCCAGCCTGGGGCACGTCGCGCTCGCCGTGTGGGCGGTGATCGTGATCGTGCCGATCCTCTGGACCTTCCTCGCCGCGTTCAAGAACACCAGCGAGATCTTCAGCAGCCCGTGGACGCTGCCGGCCGAGCTGCGCTGGGAGAACTTCGGGCGGGCCTGGACCAAGGCGCACGTCGGGCGGTACTTCCTCAACAGCGTGATCGTGGTGTCGTGCAGCACGTTCCTCACCATGCTGCTCGGTTCGATGGCCGCGTACGTGCTGGCCCGCTACAAGTTCTGGGGGAACCGGGCGGTCTACTTCCTGTTCGTCTCGGGGTTGGCCTTCCCGGTCTTCCTGGCGCTGGTGCCGCTCTTCTTCGTGGTGAAGAACCTCGGTCTGTTGGACACCCACACCGGCGTGGTGCTGGTCTACACCGCGTACTCGTTGCCGTTCACAGTGTTCTTCCTGGCCGCGTTCTTCAAGACGCTGCCGTCGTCGGTGGCCGAGGCGGGGATGATCGACGGCTGCGGGCACAGCCGACTGTTCTTCCAGGTGATGATGCCGATGGCGAAGCCGGGTCTGATCAGCGTCGCGATCTTCAACATCATCGGTCAGTGGGCGCAGTACCAACTCCCGTTGGTGTTGCTCTCCAACGCCAAGGACAAGTGGGTGCTCACCCAGGGCATCGCCGACATCTCGGTCAACGCCGGTTACGAGGCGGACTGGTCCGGGTTGTTCGCCGCGCTGACCATCGCCATCCTCCCGATGATCATCGTGTATGCGGTGTTCCAGCGTCAGATCCAGGCCGGCCTCACCTCCGGCGCGGTGAAGTAGGACGCCTCAGCGCTCGTCGACGCGGGTGTGCCAGGAGCGCCACAGGGCCGCGTACGCTCCGCCGGCCGCGACAAGCTCGTCGTGGCTGCCGATCTCGGTGATCCGACCGTCGGCGAGCACGGCCACCCGGTCGGCGTCGTGCGCGGTGTTGAGCCGGTGCGCGATCGCGATGACGGTCCGCCCGACCAGCACGGCGGCCAGCGCGCGTTCGGTGCGGCGGGCGGTGGACGGATCGAGCGCGGCGGTCGCCTCGTCCAGTATCAGCGTGTGCGGGTCGGCGAGCACCAACCGGGCCAGCGCGAGCTGTTGGGCCTCGGCCGCACCGAGTTGACGGGCCCCGTCGCCGAGCTGGGTGTCCAGGTCGTCGGGTAGCCCGGCAAACCAGTCGGCGCCCACCGTGAGCAGCGCGGCGCGCATCTGCTCGTCGGAGGCGTCGGGCGCGGCGAAGGAGAGGTTGTCGCGTACCGAGCCGATGAAGACGTGGTGCTCCTGGGTGACCAGGGCGATCCGGCGGCGACGCTCGGCCGGGTCGAGGTCGGTGACCGGGCAGCCGCCGATGCTGACGACGCCCTGGCGCGGCGCGTCGATCCCGGCCAGCAGACGGGCCAGTGTGGACTTGCCAGCGCCGGACGGGCCGACGACGGCCAGCCGCTCACCGGGCTGCACCTCCAGGTCGATGCCGTGCAGCACGTCCGTCCCGTCGGAGTAGGAGAACCGGGCGCCTCGAACGACGAGCCGCTCGCCCCGTGACGAGGCGGTCGTGCCGGCTGCTTCGGGCGGGACCAGACCCACGCCGAGCAGCCGCGCGTACGACGCGAACCCGCGTTGCGCCTGTTCGGTCCACTGCAACAGCCGGTCCAACGGGTCGATCGCCTGTTGCAGGTAGAGCGCGCCGGCGACCACCGCGCCCAGCGACACCATGTCCCGGGAGAGCAGGTAGCCCCCGACGAGCAGGACCATGGCGACCGGCAGCGGATAGCTGGCCTCGACGACTGAGAAGAACACGGTACGCAGCGCGAGGGTCGCCCGACGGGCCTGCCACACCGCTGTGACGCGGGTGGTGCCGTGCCGGATCCGGTCGTCGGCCAGCCGCAGCGCCTCCACGGTGCGCGCGCCCTCGGCGGTGGTGGTCAGCGTCTCGGTCAGCTCGGCCGCCGCCGCGCCCTCGGTGAGGTACGCGGAGCTGGCCCGGCGCAGGTACCAGCGGGTCACCCCCACGATTGACGGGAGCCCGGCCAGCGCGGCCAACCCGAGCAGCGGGTGCAGCAGGAAGATGGCCCCGAACAGCAACGTCAACTGCACCGTGGCGATGACGATGGTGGGCACCACGTCCCGGACCGTGGTGCCGACCGTCGACACGTCGACCGAGCTGCGGGTGGCCAGGTCCCCGGAGCCGGCACGCTCGACGACCGAGACGGGTAGCCCGAGAGTCCGGGAGACGAACTCCTCGCGCAGCTCGGCGACGGCCCGTTCGCCGAAGCGGTGGCCGGCGTACTGGGCGTACCGGGAGAGCAGGGCGCTGACCAGGACGCAGCCGGCGATGGCCAGTGCCAGTCGGTCCACGGTGGCCACGTCCGCGCCCGCGGTGACCCGGTCGACGATGGTGCCCAGCAGCCACGGCGGGGCGAGCCCGGCGACCGCGGCGGCACTGTGCAGCGCCAGCACGACCCAGACGGCGCGCCGGTGCCGGCTGATCATGTCCCGCAGGGCCCGGCGTACGGTGCCGCGGTCGGCGACGGGCAGCCGGCTCACCGGTACGCCTCCTCGCTGCCGCGGGCCACCAGGTGCCGGTAGGCCGGGTCGTCGTCGAGCAGGTCGGCGTGGCTGCCGGTGGCGGTGATCCGGCCGGCGCTCAGCAGCGCGACCAGGTCGGCCCGGCCGAGCAGCAGCGGCGACGTGGCGATCACCACTGTGGTCTGCCCGGCCCGCGCAACCTGCAGCCGCTCGGCGATCCGCGCCTCGGTGTGCGCGTCCACCGCCGACGTCGGGTCGACGAGGATCAGCACCTCCGGTTCGATGCTCAACGCCCGGGCCAGGCGCACCCGTTGACGTTGACCGCCGGAGAGCGTCCGGGCTCGGGCGTCGATCGGAGTGTCCAGCCCGGCGGGCAGGGCGTCGACGACGTCCTGCGCCGAGGCGGTCCGCACTGCCGCGCCGATCCGTTCGTCGTCGCCGTCGGCCCCGGCGCACAGGATGTCGCGCAGCGTGCCGGCGAAGAGGTAGGAGTCGTGGTCGGCGACGAGGATCCGCGCGCGGACCTCGTCCAGGGCGACCTCGCGCAGCGGCACGGCCCCCCAGGTGACGTCACTGGCGACGTACCGGCCGAGCCGGTCGGCCAGTGCGACGGCCGCCGCCGGATCATCTGCCGCCACCCCGGTCAGTTGGCCGGCGCGCACGGTCAGGCCGCTAACCGGGTCGTGCAGGTCGGCCGGGCGGTCCGGCCCGGCCCGGTCGTCGGGCTGGCGTGCCTCGGGCACGGCGCCCGGCCACCGGCGGCCCGGGCCACCGACGTCGTCCGGCGTCACGTTGAGCAGGTCGGCGATCCGTCGGGCGGCGACCCGACCGCGGATGAGCTGGTAACTGCCCTCCAGCAGAAACCAGACCGGCACGATCAGGGTCGCCACGTAGCCGTAGACGGCGACCAACTCGCCGATCGTGACGTCACCGGTCACCGCCATCCGGGCCGTCAGCCACACCACCGCCGCCAGGAACAACCCGGGGATGGCGACCGTCGCCGCGTCGATCCAGCTGTTGACAGCGCCGACCCGGTAGCCCTCGGCGCGTAGCTCCTGGGACCGGGCCGCGTACCGTCGGGCGAACAGGTCCCGGCCGCCCACCCCGGCGAGCACCCGCAGCCCGGCCACGATGTCACCGGATCGGGCGGTGAGCGCGCCCTGTTGCCGGCGGTAGACCGACTCGACCTGCTCCAGGCGGCGCAGCAGCGGCCCCACGATCAGACCGACGACCGGCACCCCCACCAGCACGCAGAGCGCGAGCATCGGGGAGATCGACCAGAGCACCACCGCTATCACCCCGTACGCGACGACAGCGCCGACGCCCGGCCCGGTCAGCGTCAGCACCTGCGCCGTCCAGTCGATGTCGGAGCCGCCGATGGTGGACACCTCACCCGCCCCGACCCGGCGGGGCAGCACCGCGCCGATGCGGGACAGGTGGCGCAGCAGGACCTCCGCCGAGCGGGCCTTGGCGTCCTCCCGGATGAAGGTCATCGTGCGGTGCCGCATGATGCCCAGGTACGACAGGGCCACGCCAGCGACGACGATCGCCGTGACCCAGAGCGCCAGGGCCCGGGTGTCGCGTTCGCGCAGCCCGTCGTCGACGGCGCGGGCGATCAGGTAGGGCCGGGCCGAGAGCCCGATCATCCAGGCCGTGCCGATCAGGCTGCCGCGCAGCACCCGCCAGGGTTGGCGGCGGACGAGCCACCACAGGTAGCGCATCGGACCGCGGGCGTCGGGGGTGCCAGGATCGGGATGCGGGATCTGCGGAGGCACCCGATCACGTTACCGACCGGCAGTGACACCCCACCGACCCGATCTTGGTGAGGTGCGCCTCCGTTTCTGTCGGACGGGGGAGGCAGAATCACGTTCGTGCTGGTGGCGGTGGTGTCCGACGAGCGGGGTGGGGGAGTGCTGTGCCCGCTGGACGCCACCGGCCGGCCGACCGGCCCGCCCGAGGTGGTCACCGATCTCGTCGCCGCGGTCGCCGCCCGCGAGGCCGCCGAGCACCCGCGCTGGGTCTGGGCGACCGCCACGGCGCTCTACCCGGCGCTGCTGCGCGCCGGCGTCCGGGTCGATCGGTGTCACGACGTGGAGTTGACCGAGGCGTTGCTGCTCGGGCACGTGGGCCGCTGGGGTGAGCCCCGCTCGCTGGCCGCCGCCTGGGCCCGGCTGACCGGCGCGGCGGTGCCGCCCGACCCGCCGGCGCGCGCCGCCGCACCGCCCGGGCACGGGCAGGGCGCGCTCTTCGACACGGTGCCCGGTCCGCCGGGCCCGGGCATCGAGGCACTGACCCAGGTGTACGCCAACCAGCTCACCCGCGTCGCCGCGACCGAGCACCCCGGCCGGTTCCGGTTGCTGGTGGCCGCGGAGTCGGCCGGCGCGCTGATCGCGGCGGAGATGGGCGTCGTCGGGCTGCCCTGGCGTGCCGACGTGCACAACGAGATCCTGCACGAGCTGCTCGGCGAGGCGTCCCCGGTCGGTGGTCCGCCACGCCGACTCGCCGAGTTGGCCGGCCGGATCGCCGACGCGCTCGGCGTACGCGGCCTGCACACCGACTCCCCGGCGGAGCTGCTGAAGGCGTTCGCCCGGGTCGGGGTGGAGCTGCCAAACACCCGGGCGTGGGTGCTGCGCGGGGTGGACCATCCGGCGGTGCCGCTGGTGCTGGAATACAAGGAGCTCTACCGGATCTGGACGGCGCACGGCTGGTCCTGGCTCGATCAGTGGGCGCGGGGCGGCCGGTTCCAACCGGAGTACGTGCCGGCTGGTGTCGTCTCGGGCCGGTGGGCCACCCGGGGTGGTGGAGCGTTGCAGATCCCCAAGGTGATCCGGCGGGCGGTGGTGGCCGATCCGGGCTGGCGGTTGGTGGTCGCCGACGCCGGGCAGTTGGAACCACGGGTGCTGGCCGCGGTCTCCGGCGACGTGCGGTTGGCGGCGGCGGGCGGTGCCGGCGACCTCTACGCGGCCCTGGCCCGGGACTCGTTCGGCGGTGACCGGGCCAAGGCCAAGGTGGCCCTGCTCGGCGCGATGTACGGGCAGACCGGCGGGGCTGCGGTGCCCGCGTTGGCGGTGCTGAAGCGCAGCTACCCGACGGCGTTCGGTTACGTCGAGGCGGCGGCGCGTACCGGTGAGACGGGTGGGCTGGTGCGGTCGTGGCTGGGGCGGACGTGTCCGCCCGGCTCGGCCGGGTTCGGTGATCTCGACGACGAGCCCGCCGATCCGGAGGGGGCGGGTGATCCGCACAGTCCGCGGGCGCGGGCCGCCCGGTCCCGGGGGCGCTTCACCCGTAACTTCGTCATCCAGGCCACGGCGGCGGAGTGGGCCTCCACGTTGCTGGCCACGTTGCGGACGGAGCTGTCCGGCACCGACGCCGAGCTGGTCTTCTTCCAGCACGACGAGGTGGTCGTGCACGCGCCGGCGGATCAGGCCGACGCGGTCGCCGAGGCTGTCAACCGGTCCGGGGAGCGCGCCTCCGCGTTGCTCTTCGGTGCGACGCCGGTCCGGTTTCCGCTAGATCTGTCCATCGTCGACTGTTACGCCGACGCCGCCTGACCCCTGCTCTTGCCATGATCAAGTGATGAAAAGTAGGTTCCAGGAGCTCTCCTGACCTACTTTTCATCACTTGATCAACGCCTCTCGGCAGGGGGCGGCGACGGTGCGGGGGCGCTGCCACGGTCCGGTGTATAACGGTTGTGCTATTTCTCCTTTTCGCCCCGCCACCCCCGACTGGCCGTCCTCGTTGCAGTGTCCGTAGGAGGGGACGGATCGGACACGGTCCGTCCCGTGCTGGAGGGGGCGCAGCTGAACCGGATCGCAGGAATGATCATCGCCGCAGGCGGGGGACGACGGATCGGTGGTCCCGAGGCGCTGCTGCACCAGGGTGACAAGCCCCTGGTGAATCAGATGATCGACACGATGACCGAGGCGGGTTGCGAGCAGATCGTGGTCGTCCTGGGCGCTGCCGCCGAGCAGGTCCAGGAAGCCGCCGACCTGGGCAAGGCGACCGTTGTGATCAACAAGGCGTGGGGCACCGGAGTCGGCTCGTCCATCCGGGCCGGCCTGGCCGCCATGGACGACGAGGGGATCGAGGCGGTGGTGGTGGTCCCGGTCGACATGCCGGGCCTTACCGCCACGGCGGTCAGCCGGGTGACCGCGCTGCCGTACCCGGACGTGCTGGTCTGCGCCACCTACGACGGTTTGCGCGGCTACCCGATGTTGTTCGGCCGCCGGCACTGGCCCGGCATCGCCACGCTGGCCAGTGCCGACGTGGGCGCCCGGCCGTACCTGTTGGCGCACAAGGACCAGATCGTCGACATCGCCTGCGACTCGGTCGCCGACGGCAGCCGGATCGACACCCCCGAACTGATGGAGCTCTACGGCCTCACCGTCCCGCCGCAACGGGTCGGCGTCTAGCCCGCCCACATGTTGCGGCCCGCGCCGCCCGGACAGCCGGAACTCCGGAACGGCTGGTCGGCTTCCAGTGAATGTCGCGGTGCCGGCGTCAGTGTGGACGGCGGGTGGTCAACCGTTCCACGACGTGCCACCAGTGTCGCGTCGAAGCGTCGGTGGACTCCCCGAGCGCTATGCGCGCGCAGTGTGCGCCCTGGTCGCGCAGGGACTGGGCCAAAGTGGTCAGTCCGGCGTCGGCGGCGGCGTCCGCGTCGTCCCAGCCGGTCAGAGTCAGGTCGTCGGGAATGCGCAGGCCGGCTCGTGCAGCGGCCCGCAGGGCCCCGAGGGCGAGTTCGTCACTCATCGCGGCGATGGCGTCCGGTGGCTCGGCGCCCTGTAGCAGCTCAAGAGCGAAGGCTTCCCCTTCGGCGCTGTGGTTCACCGGGCAGACAGCCAGTCGCAGCTGGGTGGCCGGGTGGCCCGCGCGCGTCCAGGCGTCACGAAATCCCTCCCACCGCTGGCGGGTGACCGGGAACTTCGCATCGACCACGTCGCTGCCGGTGAGCAGTTGGCGGGTGCGTCCCCGGTCAAGCGGAAAGCTGAGCACGATCGGGCGGCGGGCTGTGACGAACGCAGCCTGCCCGATGGCGGCGGCGGCGTCCCGGTCATCGATGCCGACCACCGGCATTCCCCGCCCGTGCGGCCCGGCGTGGACAACTGCGGGCAGCCCGGTGCCGGCGACGGCGTCCAGGACCGGATCGTCGTCGCTGGTGGTCCAGACGACGAACCCATCCACGGCTGCCTGCGCGACACGTTGGGCGTCGGTGGGCGCACCGGTGATCGGGACCAGGGTGAGTCCGACGCCCTCGGCGGCGCACACGTCGGAGACTCCGGCGAGGAAGCGCGCCGCCTGCGGATCGTCGAAGGCGTAGCTCAACCGCTCACCGAGCACGACGCCGAGCGTGCCGACCCGCCCACGGCGCAACCCGCGGGCGGCCGGGTGTGGCCCGGGATAGCCCAGCTTCTGCGCCGCCGCGCGCACCTTCGCCGCAGCCTCGGCGGAAACCCTTCCAGGCTGGGAGTAGGTGTAGGAAACCGTCATCGGTGAGACGCCGGCAGCGCTCGCCACCTGTCGCAGCGTCGGCCGCTTGGGGTTGTCGGCAGGGCGTTTCATGGCACAGACTCTATCTGTGTATCGATACACAACGCAGCAGCAGACCGAGACCGGGACGTTCGTACGGGATTCGCCGACTGTGCTTTCGTACGCCGCCCTGGCCTGTTGGACGTTCTGGCTGTACGCCTTCGGACCGGCACTGACCCTCCTGCGGGAGGAGTGGGGATTTTCCTACACACTGCTCGGCGTGTACGAGCTGCTCCTGGCGGCGGGCGCGGCCCTCGCCGCAGTTGGGTTCGTGTGGGCGGCTCGCCGTCTGGCGAGGGGTGTGCTGTTGTGGTGCTCGGCCCCCGCCACGGTCATCGGTGCAGGTCTGTTCACCCTCGGCGGGGGCGTACCGGCCACCCTGCTCGGCGCCGTGGTGCTCGGTCTGGCCGGGACCACGATGCTCACCGTGGTTCAGGCGGTTCTGTCCGACCGACACGGTGATCGGCGGGACCGAGCGTTGACCGAGGCCAACGTCGGTGCGGGCGCGTCCGCGGTGTTCGCTCCGCTGATCCTCGGCCTGCTGGCGGCCAGCGCGGTGGGCTGGCGCGCCACGTTCGCGTTGCCGGCCGCCGTCCTCCTGGTGCTGTACCTGCGCTACCGCCGCCAACCGCTACCGGCGGTGCCTCAACCCGCCACCGCGGCGGGAGCCGGAGGCTTGCCGGTGGCCTGCTGGCTGTTCGCCGTGCTGACCGCGGTCAGTTCGGCGATCGAGTTCTGTCTGGTGTACTTCGGCCCTCAGTTGCTCATCCACGCCGGCATGTCCGCCGCCGCCGCCAGCACCGCGCTGAGCAGCAATTACCTCGGTATCCTGATCGGTCGCCTGCTCGGCGCGCGGCTCACCCGCCGCCCCGGCCGCAGCGTCGCGCTGTTGTACGCCTCATTGGCGATCACCGGCCCCAGTTTCGTTCTGTTCTGGCTGACTGACCAGCCGGTTCTTGCCGTCCTCGGGCTGTTCCTGTGCGGGGTGGGCATCGCGAACCTCTATCCGCTCTCGCTCGCGCTCACCCTCGGCGCGGCCGGCGGACACGAGGACCGGGCCAACGCCCGCTCGCAACTGATCCTCGGCGTGGTCGCCGGCGTCTCCCCTTTCCTGCTCGGCAACCTGGCGGACCAGTACGGGCTGGTTACCGCCTTCGCCCTCGAGCCGGTACTGATCGGCGTCTGCCTTGTGCTGCTGTGGGGCGGGCTTCGTGCCCGCCGCACCAACGCCTGAGACGGACGCCGTTCCCGGTGGCAAGCCGGGCGGCGGAGTGCAGGTCAGGGTGCCGAAACGGCGACGCCGCCACCAGCCCTCGGCGGGCGGTGACGGCGACGCGCGAACGGTCAGTCCTGCGCCTGGTCCAGCTCGCCGGTGGCGGCGAGGCGCTGGTACCAGTGGGCGCTGTCCTTCCAGGTGCGTACCTGGGTGTCGTAGTCGACCCGGATGATGCCAAAGCGACGGTCGTAGCCGTAGCCCCACTCGAAGTTGTCCAGCAACGACCAGACGAAGTAGCCGCGCACATCAGCGCCCTGCGCGCGGGCGTCGGCCATCGCGCCGATGTGCCGACGCAGGTAGTCGATCCGCCGGTCGTCGTGGATCCGGCCGTCGGCCGACACCACATCGTCGAACGCCGCGCCGTTCTCGGTGATCATCATGGGCTGGCTGGGGTACTCACGCTGGAGGCGCAGCAGCAGCTCGGTCAGCGCCGGCGGGTCGATGTTCCAACCCATCGCCGTGTACGGGCCGGGCTGCGGCAGGAAGTCGACGTTCTCCGCAGCCACCCACGGCGTCGAGGTCGACGCGCCGTGCCCGTCGGCGTCGGAGCGCGCCGACACCCCGTCCCACGCCCGGACCAGGGTGCTGGAGTAGTAGTTGACCCCGAGCACGTCCAGCGGCACCGCGATCAGCTTCTCGTCACCCTCGCGGACGAACGACCAGTCGGTGACCGAGGCGGTGTCGGCCAGCAGGTCGGCCGGGTACTTCCCGTCCAGCATCGGGCCGAGGAACGCCCGGTTCGCCAACGCGTCGATCCGCCGGACCGCGTCCTGGTCGGCGGCCGAGTCGGACGCGCCCCGGATGACGTGCAGGTTCAGCGTCACCGACAGCTCGGCGGACGGGGCCAGCTCCCGGACCACCCGACCGGCCAGGCCGTGCGCGAGGTTGAGGTGGTGCACCGCGGCCAGCGCCGCCGCCGGCTCGGTCCGCCCCGGCGCGTGCACGCCGGAGGCGTAGCCCAGGTACGCGGAGCACCACGGCTCGTTGAGCGTCGTCCAGGTGTGCACCCGGTCGCCCAGCGCACCGACGATGCCCGCCGCGTACTCCTGGAAGCGCAACGCGGTCTCCCGCGACGCCCAACCACCGGCGTCCTCCAACTCCTGCGGCAGGTCCCAGTGGTACATGGTGGCCACCGGGCGGACACCCCGCTCCAGCAGCCCGTCCACCAGCCGCGAGTAGAAGTCGATGCCGGCCTGGTTGAACCGGCCCGAGCCGCCCGGCTGCACCCGGGGCCAGGAGATGGAGAACCGGTACGCGCCGAGCCCCAGGTCGGCGATGTGCCCGAGGTCGTCGGCCCACCGGTGGTAGTGGTCGGCGGCCACGTCGCCGGTGTCACCGTTGAGGGTCCGACCCGGTGTGTGGCTGTAGGTGTCCCAGATGGACGCTCCGCGCCCGTCCTCGGTCGCCGCGCCCTCGATCTGGTACGCGGCAGTCGCCGACCCCCAGACGAAGCTCTCCGGGAAGTGGTGTTGCGTCATCGTTCCGTCCCCTGGATCTCGCAGATGTAGCCCGTCGAGGTGCCGGCGACCAGTTCGGCGCTGGCTGTCCCGCCCTCGTAGCGCACGTCGAACTCGGCGCCCGGCCCGTTGCCGGGTGACGGTACCCGTACCCGGGTCCGCTGCCCCTCGGTCGGTGCGTACACCCGCAGCCGCACATCGTCGGCCCACTCGTAGTCCGGTCGGTCGGTGCGCGAGCCGAACGGGATGACAGCGCCCGGTCGGGCCAGCACCGGCAGGCTGTCGAAGCCGTGCTTCTCGGTCAACCACGCCGGGCCGGTGACCTGCGCGCCGGTGACCAGGTGCGTCCACGTGCCGGCGGGTACGTAGTACGTGACGTCGCCGTCGGCGCTGAGCACCGGGGCGACCAGCACATCCGGGCCGAGCATGTACTGCCGGTCCAGGTGGGCCGTCGCCGGGTCGTCCGGGAACTCCAGGAACATCGGCCGCATCACCGGCGTACCGTCGCGGTGTGCCTCCTGGGCGGCGGCCGCCAGGTACGGCATCAGGCCGAGCTTGAGGTGGGTGAAGTGCCGCAGCACGTCCACGGCCTCCTCGTCGTACGCCCACGGCACCCGGTACGAGCCGGACCCGTGCAGTCGGGAGTGCGAGGAGAGCAGCCCGAAGGCGACCCACCGCTTGAACACCGCCGGGTCGGGAGTGCCCTCGAAGCCGCCGATGTCGTGGCTCCAGTAGCCGAAGCCGGACGCCGCCAGGGACAACCCGCCGCGCAGCGACTCGGCCATCGCGACGAACGTCGACTCGCAGTCGCCGCCCCAGTGCACCGGGAACTGCTGCCCGCCGACGGTGGCCGAGCGGGCGAACAGCACCGCCTCGCCCTCGCCGCGCTCGGTCTCCAGCAGCTCGAAGACCGCCTTGTTGTAGAGGTACGAGTAGTAGTTGTGCATCCGCTGCGGGTCCGAGCCGTCGTGCCACACCACGTCGGTCGGGATGCGCTCGCCGAAGTCGGTCTTGAAGCAGTCGACGCCCATGTCCAGCAGGGCCTTGAGCTTGCCGGTGAACCAGCGGACCGCGTCCGGGTTGGTGAAGTCGACAAGCGCCATGCCGGCCTGCCACTTGTCCCACTGCCAGACCGAACCGTCCGGGTTGCGCACCAGGTAACCGGCCTCGCGGCCCTCCTCGAAGAGGTACGAGCGCTGCGCGATGTACGGGTTGATCCAGACGCACACCTTCAGGTCGCGCTCGTGCAACCGGCGCAACATCCCCTCCGGGTCGGGGAAGGTCGCCGGGTCCCAGACGAAGTCGACCCAGTGGAACTGACGCATCCAGAAGCAGTCGAAGTGGAACACCGACAGCGGCAGCCCGCGCTCGGCCATCCCGTCGACGAACTCGGTCACCGTCTTCTCGTCGTACGAGGTGGTGAACGAGGTGGACAGCCAGAGGCCGTACGACCAGGCGGGGATCCGGGCCGGACGGCCGGTGAGTGCGCTGTACCGGCGCAGCACGTCCTTCGGGTGGGGCCCGTCGATGACGTAGTAGGTGAGCGACTGACCCTCGACGCTGAACTGCGTCTGGGTGACCACCTCGGAGCCCACCTCGAACGACACGTGCTCCGGGTGGTCCACGAAGACTCCGTAGCCGGCGCTGCTCAGGTAGAACGGCACGTTCTTGTACGCCTGCTCGCTGGCGGTGCCCCCGTCGGCGTTCCAGATGTCGACGGTCTGCCCGTTCTTGACGAACGGGCCGAAGCGCTCGCCCAACCCGTACACCGTCTCGCCGACACCGAGGGCGAGCCGTTCGTGCACGTGCCGGCGGCCCTCGGCGTCGGTGACGACGCCGATGCTGCGTGCGGTGGACGCGGTGAAAAGCCGGTCGCCGTGCAGGAAGTCGACCCGCCACCCGTCGATGAGCGCGACCCGCGCGGTCAACTCGCCGGTGGTCAGCGTCGCGCTGAGCCCTGTGACGTCGACGGTGACCGGGTGCGTCTCGTCGGTGCTCAGCCCGAAGTGCGGCTCGCGGGGCAGCCCTCCGGTGTGGTGGGCGATGGTCACTCCGATGACGCCGGGGGCGGGGGAGAAGAACCGGACGGTGACCAGGGGGCGGTTGAGGGTGTCGCCGCGGCCGGTGATCTGACCGGTCGGCGCGAAGACGGTGAAGCCGCGTTCGTCCGGCTCAACCGACTCCACGACGCCGGGGCGCAGGACACTGACGCCGGGTCGCAGCTGCCAGTACCCGTCGGTGAACTTCACTTCTCGGCTCCTGCCGTGATGCCGCGCGCCAGAGTGCGCTGGAAGATGAGGAAGAAGAGGATGGCCGGCACCAGGCTGATCAGCGCGCCGGCGTTTGTGGTCGGAGCGTCCATCAGCCGGTCGCCCTGCAACGACGCGAGGGCGACCGGAATGGTCTGCGTCTGGTTGTCGATCAGCATGACCAGCGGGATGAGGAACTCGTTCCACGTCCAGATGAAGAAGAAGATGAGCAGCACCGCGAGGGTGGGCCGCAGGTTGGGGAAGACCACCCGCCACAGCACGGTCCACTTGCCGGCGCCGTCCAGCGCGGCGGCCTCCAGCAGCGAGCGCGGGAACGTGCCCATCACCGAGGCGAGCAGGTACGTGCCGAACGCGCTCTGGATCACGGTGAAGATGATGATCACCGAGAGCTGGGTGTTGTAGAGGCCGACCTGCTTCGCCACGTAGTACAGCGGGTAGATCAGCGCCTCCTGCGGCAGCATGTTGGCCAGCAGGAAGAGACCGACGATCCACAGCCGGCCCCGGACCCGGCCGATGCCCAGCGCGTACGCATTGAGCAGCGACACGGCGACGCCGAGCACTGCCACCGAGCCGGCGATGACCGCCGAGTTCCAGAACTTCAGCGGGAAGTTCACCTCGGTCCAGTACGTGCGCAGACCCTTGGTGTAGAACTCCGTCGGCCAGCTCAGCGGGCCGCCCGACGAGTAGTCGCCGGGCGACTTGAACGCGTTGAGCAGCATGAACGCGAACGGCACCAGCATGACGAGCGCGCCGAGGGTGACCAGGGCGAGCACCACCCAGCGGCTGACGCCACGGTGGTGTCGATCGCGTACGGGCCGGGCCGGCGTCACCGGCACCGTGCTCGGTGTGAGCGTGACGGCCATGTCAGAACCCCCGGTCCCGGCGCTCGCTGCGGGCCTGCATCCAGATGAAGACCCCGGCCACCACCACGATGATCAGTGTCAGCACCATGGAGATCGCGGAGCCGTAGCCGACCTGCAGCTTCTTGAAGAACGTGTAGTAGGCGAAGTACGACGGCACGTTCGTGGCATTGTCCGGGCCGCCCCGGGTCAGGGCGAAGATCGGCCCGAACACCTTCAACGCGGCGATGGTGCAGGTCAGGGCCACCACGAAAGTCTCCGGGCGGATCTGCGGAAGGGTGATCGCCCGGAACCGGTGCAGCCAGTTCGCGCCGTCGACCTCGGCCGCCTCGTACAGCTCGGGGTCGACCCGTTGCAACGCCGCCATGAAGACGACCACCGGGTAGCCGATCTGCACCCAGATCATCACGGCCATCACGGCCGGCAGGGCGGTGCCGGGGTCGCCGAGCCAGTCGTGGCGTAACGCACCGAGACCGACAGCGTCGAGGAGGCTGTTGAACGCGCCGTCGGGGCGCAGGATCCAGCCCCAGACGATGCCGGCCACCACGACGGGCAGCACCTGCGGGAGGTAGAACGCGGCCCGCAGCGCGGCGGCGGTGCGGGGCTTGAACCGGCGGCCGATGACGTCGAAGAGCACCGCGGCGAGCAGCAGCCCGAGCACTGTGGGCACCACCACCATCGCGACGAGCATCCAGACGGTGTTGCGGAACGACGCCCAGAACACGTCGTCCTGCAGCAACGCCTGGTAGTTGTCCAGGCCGACCCACCGGGGGTCGCCGATGCCGGACCACTTGGTCAGTGACAGGTAGAGGGTGCCGACCAGCGGCGCGCCGATGACCAGGAGAAAGAGCACCGCTCCGGGGAGCAGGTAGAGCCAGTACGCCGCGTTGCGGCCGCGGCGTCTGCGGCTGGGCGCGGGCGGGGTGGGGGTCGCGGCCGGCGGTGTGGCGGCGACCGTCTCGGAGACTGCCATGGAAGATCCTTCCCGGCGGGGCGGGCGGGCGCGCCGTCGTGCCGGTCGCGCCCGCCGCTCGCCGTGTCACTTGCCGGTGATCTCCTTGACGCCATCGGCGTACGGCTTGGCGATCGTGTCGAGAACCTGGTCGGGCGACTTCGAGCCGTTGATCAGACCCTGGAAGCCGGAGACCAGCACGTCGTAGTAGCCGGGGACCGGCCAGTCCGGGTAGAAGGCGAGCCCGTCGGACTTGCTGACCGTGTTGAAGTCCTCGATCAGCTTGCGGTCCTTCGGGTCGCTGATCTTCGACGCGTCAGCGGCGACCGGAACACCACCGTTGTTGCCGATCAGGTCCTGGATCTCCGGACGCAGGGTGATGTCGATGAAGTCGTACGCCAGGCTCTTGGCCTTGCTGTTCTCCGGGACGACCCAGAGGTTGCCGGAGGAGCCGGCCTGCAGGGTGTTGCCGGGGAAGAGGAAGGTGTCCCAGTTGGCCTTCATCTCGGTCTTGAACCGGCCGTACCACCAGCTACCCGAGACGATCATCGGAACCTTGCCGCCGATGAAGGCCGTGCCCATGTCCTCGGCCTTGAGGCTGGCCGAGTTCTTCGCGACGTAGCCCTTCTGCACCCACTGGGCGAAGGTGTCCGCGCCGTACTTGAGCGGGTCGGCCTTGAAGTCGACAGGGTTCTTGTAGAGCTGGTAGTTGTCGACGAACTGCCTGTCGCCCTTGGAGAGGGCGAGCTGGTAGAAGAGCTGCCCGGCCGGGTACTCGGCGCCGGCCATGCCCAGCGGGGTGATGCCCTTGCCGACGAAGGTGTCCATCGCGGCGGTCATCTCGGCCATCGTGGTCGGGACCTTGACGCCGTTGCTCTGGAACAGGTCCTTGTTGTAGTAGACGGTGACGTACTCGCCGTAGTTCGGCACGCCGAACCACTTGCCGGAGCCCATCACGCCCTTGTCGCTGTACCGGGCGGTGGTCTGCAGGCTGGGGCTGAGCTTGCCGGCCCAGCCGCGCTTGTCGGCCTCGCTGCTCAGGTCGGCCAGCAGGCCCTGGGAGGAGAGCAGCCCGGCGGTCGCGTTGCCCTTGTTGTACTCCATGATGTCCGGGCCTTCGGACGAGTTGATGATCATGCCCGCGTTCTGCTGGATCTGCTCGAACGCCTTGCGCTCGAAGCGCACCTCGACGCCCGGGTGCTCGGACTTGAAGATCTCGATCGCCCGGTTCCAGCCGACCCCCATGGCGCTGTTCTCGCTCTCGTAGTGCCAGAGCTTGAGGGTCTTGGCGTCGCTGTTGTCCCCGTTGTCACCACCGCCGCAGGCGGCCACTGTGGTTGTCGCGGTCGCTGCCAGGGCGATCGCGGCGACGAGCCGGCGGAATCGCTGCATTAGCATCCTCCTCGTTGAGTATCTAGCCGGTACTTCACGGGGCCCGTCGTCGCGTTGCAGCGCGGCGGCGGGCCATTTACTGATCGGCCCCTACCGGTTGGTGGCGTCGGGGCGCGGCGGTCGACCCCCGGATCTCCAACGTGCACGGCAGCAGTTGCTGGTGACGAAGGTCAGCGGGGCCATCAAGGTGGCGCGTGAGCGCCTCGATCGCGATCCGGCCGAGCGCCGAACCGGGTGACGTCATGGCGGTCAGCGCCGGGGTGGCCAGTTCGGCGACCTGCGGCGAGGTGACCATCGAGACGACGGAGACGTCGTCGGGCACTGACAACCCGCGGCCGGTCAGCTCGCCGAGGATGCCGAAGATCGCCGTCTCGTTCATGGCCAACACCGCGGTCAGTTCCGGGGCCTGCGCGAACGCGGCGGCCAGGGCGGCCCGCCCGCCGGCGGCGCTGTCCTCGGCCGCGATCATGACCGGCTCCAGGCCGTGCCCGGTCATCGCCGCGGTGAAGGCGTCACGGGTACGCAGCGCGGGCCCGTAACCGCTGGCCAACGTGGCGGCCGAGTGGTTGACGTAGACGATGCGCCGATGCCCGAGGCTGACCAGGTGCGCGACGGCCTCCCGGACGGTCTGGTCGAAGTCGATGTCGACGTAGGAGAGCGTGCTGGTGTCGCCGGTGCGGCCGATCAGCACCAGCGGCACCCCCGCCTCCTGGAGCACTGTGACCCGCTCGTCGGCCAGTTGGACCTCCATCAGCACGACCCCGTCGAGCATCCGCTGACTGGCCAGCCGACGCAGGTCGTCGAGGTTGCCTCCGCCGACCGGCGAGAGCACCAGGTGGTAGCCGGCGACGCTGGCCGCGGCAGCGGCACCTGTGACGAAGGCGGTCTCGGTGGCGCCGAGGCCGCGTTCGTCCATCGGCATCAGCAGGCCGAGGATCCGGCTACGGCGACTGGCCAGCCCACGGGCCATCGCGTTGGGTTGGTAGTCGAGCTGCGCCATCGCGGCGAGAACCTTGTTGCGGGTGGCCTGCGAGATCGGGCGGGTGCCGGTGAGCACGTACGAGACTGTGCTGACCGAGACCTGCGCGAGGCGGGCGACGTCATGCATGGTGGCCACCGCGCACCTCCTCCGGCCTGGGGTGGGACCGCTCCCGAACTTCGTCGAAGCGTTTCGACGAAGCGGTTCGACAGGACGCTAGGCCACCTGTTACGGCGACGTCAATAGCCGATGTCGAAAAGAATTCAGGAGGACGCTCGGCCCTCGTCCAGCCCGCGCTGCGCCTTTGTCGGTCGGTGAGGGGCGCGGCCAAGATCCGCGCAACGTCGGGGGTGGTGCCGCCTCCAACCCGCCAGGGGCGGCGCCATCCGGGACGTTGCGCGGATCTTGGCCGCCGGTGAGGGGGGCGACAGCAAGATCGTGCTCGATCCTGGATGTAGTCCCCTCGGGTCGACGCAGAGGCCACTACATCCAGGATCGAGCACGATCTTGGGCGTCGGGCGTCGGGCGTCGGGCGTCGGGCGTCGGGCGTCGGGCGTCGGGCGTCGGGCATGGGGACGGGGGGCGCAGGCGCGGGGCGCGGGGGCGTGGGGGCGTGGGGCGGAGGTGAGTGCGCGGGGCGCGGCGGTCGCGGGTCAGGGCAGGTCGAAGAGGGTGGCGGCGCTGTTCCAGCAGACCGCGCGTAGCCAGTCGTCGCCCAGGTCCAGTCGGGCCAGCCCGCTCACCTGGTCGGCGTACGGGTACGGGATGTTCGGAAAGTCGCTGCCCAGCAGCACCTTGCCGGCCAGCCCCAGGTCGCGCAACCGGGGCAGCTCCTCGGCGGGGAAGGCGACGAACTGGTCGAAGAAGGGCGTGAACGCCATTGTGGTATCCAGTCG
The DNA here is from genome assembly GCF_040677775.1 of Micromonospora sp. NPDC053740. Lineage (NCBI taxonomy): Bacteria > Bacillati > Actinomycetota > Actinomycetes > Micromonosporales > Micromonosporaceae > Micromonospora > Micromonospora sp. NPDC053740. The sequence continues at coordinate 168,336 of NZ_JBFASO010000011.1, read as the reverse complement.
GACCCGCTCGTACGTCTCGGCGAGGTCCAGGAAGGCCAGGTAGTCCGGGGCGCCCATGTGTGCCACCACGGCGGTCAGCCGAGGGTGGCGGGCGAGCAGGGCGGCGAACGGTTCCGGCCCGGTGTGGGAGGTCCCCACCGGTGCGTGCCCGGCGTGCACCACCACCGGCACACCCGCGTCGGACAGCATCCCCCACACCGGGTCCAGCGCCGGGTCGGTTGGCGCGAAGCCGCCGACCTGTAGATGCAGCTTGAACACCTGGGCACCTTCGGCGAGGGCCGCCTCGACGTACCCGGGGGCCTCCGGCTCCGGATAGAACGTGGCCGAGGCCAGGCATCCGGGGGTGTCGCGGGCGAAGTCCAGCGTCCAGCGGTTGAGTTCCGCCGCCATGCCCGGTCGGTGCGCGTACGCCAGGGCGCTGAACGCCCGCACCCCGATCCGCCGCAGGTGCGCGACCCGGTCGGCGTCGCTCCACCGGTAGCGGATCGGCCACTCGGTGCCGACCAGCGGCCCGGCGGCGTCGAAGTAGGCCCACACCCGACGCAGCAGGCGCGGCGGCAGAAAGTGCACGTGCACGTCGGCGAGGCCGGGCAACCCGAGGGCGCGGCAGAACTCCGGTACGCGTTCGTCCTCGACCGGCGGGATCGCCGACGCCGGATCGGTCATATGTCGATGTCGAAACGGCTCAGCACCGAGGGCGCGATCAGGCCGACGGTGGCGAGCGCGGAGACGACGGTCAGTGCGATGCGCATCCCGACCACTTCGGCCTTGCTGCCGACGCGCAGGGCGATGCTGTTCGGCAGGCCGATCATCATCCACATGCGCCGCTTGATCGGGATCGGCCAGAGGATCGGCACACCCGCTCTGGTGATCATGTCGCCGAGGATGTGCACGAAGCAGCCCACGCCCAGCGCGGTGCCGATCAGCGGATAGCCGCGCCCGCCCGGCAGGTTGGCGAAGGTGAACCAGGCCGCGCCGGCCGACGCGAGGGTGATGATCACCCACCCGGCCCGCTCGGCCCACTCGTCGAACAGCCCACGCAACGCCAGGCCGAACATGAAGAACAGGATGGTGATGACCGCCCACTTGCCGTACGCGGCGCAGAGCGCTGTGGTGCCCCAGCCGACCAGCACGGTGAACGGCAGCGTGTGGGTCAGCGTCCGGTGCCCGTTGTTGCGGCGTGGGTCCTTGCTGAGCTTGGTGGCGTAGTAGACCCCGAGGGAGATCTTCTCCATCACCTCGGCGGCGAAGAGCGAGAAGACTCCGAAGGTGCGGGCCACGGTGGCCCCACCCTGGTTCTTGGTCACCTTGCCCGACATGTCGAGGTCGGGAAAGAGCGCGCCACCGGCGCACACCGCGGTGCCCACCGCCAACGCGAGCGGCGACTGGTGGTAGTCGGCGAACTGCTCCAGTGCCCAGGAGCCAGCCAGCCACACCGCCGCGCCGGACAGCGCGTGTTGCGGTCCCATCATCTCGGCTCACCCTCCCCAGGGATCTTGAGCGCCCAAAACTACGCCACTGTAGTCAGCGTCGGCGCCGCAGGGGCATCACCCGGAAGGTCCACATCGGACCGCGTCACAGGGTGGGGGTGAAGCTCTGCCGGATCATCGGCAAGTATGCCGCGTTGACCTGCCAGTCGAACTCTTCTGTCAACCACGAGACGGTGTAGGAACGGTCGGTCGCGGTGTTGGCCAACAGCCTCAAGCTGTGCACCGGAACGCCGACGGCGTTCTGCCAGCCGCACTCCCACACCGCGCCGCCCTCGAAGATGTCCATCGCGGAGATGTCCACCTTGCGATAGCCCGGCAGCGCGGCACTCCCGGTCAGCCGGGCCTCCTCGGCCTTCCAGTACGCCACCGGATCCGGGCGGGCCGGCCCCGCTTCGACGCTGAGCACCCGGGACCCGCCGGATTTCCGGAAGCAGGTCACCGGGCCCTCGGCCCAGCGTTCCCACCCCACCGGCGCGGCGATCCGGAACCCGGTCGGGTCGTCGTACCAGGTCCAGCCTTCGCGCAGCCCGTACTTCACGTCGGGTGGTGGTGACACCGCCACCACCGGGGTCGCCGACGGGGGCGGGGACGACGTGCAGGCGAACGCCGCCGGCCGGGAGGTTGTCGCGCCACCGCCCGAGCCGGACGGTGGGGTTCGATCATCGTGCCGGTTGACCAGCGCCAGCGTGACGCCACCGGCGACGAGCACGGCGGTGGCCACACCACCCAGGGCGAGCAGCCGCCCTCGCCGGCCAGGTGGACGCCGCGGGCGCGGGGTCGGAGTCGGCGTGGCCGGCTCGTCCGACGGGGCCACCGGTTCGACAGGGTGCGGCGTGATGGCCCGCCCGGCGCTGCGGATCGCCGCGACCGCCGAGGAGCGGACCGACCCGGCGGGCTCGTCGACGCTCGCCGCGGCGCTGCGCAACAGCGGCTCCGCCTCGGCGGCGGTCAACCGCCGCCAGGGGTCGCGCTGCAACAGGCCGGTGAGGGCGGGACGCAACGGGCCGGCTCGACGCATCGGATCCGGTGGTTCGGTGGCCAGCGCGCTGAGTGTCGCCATCGCGCTCGACCGCGCGTACGGTGACTTGCCCTCGACCGTCGCGTAGAGCGTCGCGCCCAGCGACCACATGTCGGTGCGGGCGTCGGAAACCCCTTCGCGGGCCCGTTCGGGGGCGACGAACTGCGGCGAGCCGAGCACCGTTCCGGGCCCGGTCATCACACCCTCGCCGCCGTCGAAGGTGGCCAGCCCGAAGTCGGTGAGCACCACCCGCCCGTCGTCGGCCACCAGCACGTTGTGCGGCTTCACGTCGCGGTGCAGCACCCCGGCGGCGTGCGCGGCCCGCAACGCGGCGAGCACCGCCAGCCCGATCCGGGCGGTGCGCTGCGGGCTCAGCGGCCCCTCGGCGCTGATGATCTGCTGCACCGATCGCGACGGCACGTACTCCATCACGATCCAGGGGCTCTCCCGGTCGTGGACCACGTCGTAGAGGCGGACCACGTTGGGATGGTTGAGCCGGGCGGCGGCGCGTGCCTCACGCAGGGTTCGGAGCCGCAGCTCCTCGCGCTCGGTCTCGGCCAGCCAGGACGGCGGCACGATCTCCTTCACCGCCACGTCGCGATGCAACATCTCGTCGCGAGCAAGCCACACCCGGCCCATTCCGCCGGTGCCGACCAGGTCGAGCAGCCGGTACCGACCCGCGATCAGCAACTGATGCACGGTCGCTCCCCCTCGGTCACCCCGGGATCCACGATAGCCACCAATGCCGGCTTTCTCATCCACTGAGCGGCCTCGATCCACGACGGACGGTGGTCCGGATCATGGCCATACGGTGCAGGTCAGCGGGGTGGTCGGAAACTCTTTCGCACCAGTTGCCAGTCGGCGGCGGCCCCGGCCCAGTCCTCGTCCCGGGTGATCCAACCCAGCGTCCACCGGTCGCCGCCGAGGACCTGTTGTCGGGCGTGCAGCCACGTGCCGTGCGGCGTCTGCCAGCGGAGCTCCCACTCGGCGCCGTCGTCGCCCGTGGCGAGCCGGATCTCGTCGTACCCCGGCAGGGCGCCCTCCCCGGCCGCCGTCTCGCGGGCGGTCCGCAGACGCTTCAGGGGATCGGCGGCGCCGCCCTCCGTGACGCTGAAGGCCCGGCCGGTCGCCGGGTCCTGGAAGCACGCCACGGTGCCGTCGCGGGAGAACACCCACGTCGCCGGTACGGAGACCCGGAAGCCGGCGGTGTCGGCGTACCAGACCCAGCCGGGCGGCGGCCGGAGTTCGTCGCCCGCGTTCGGCGTGCCGGCCTCCACCGGCGTACCGATGATGTCCGGGCGGACACAGGCGAACGGGGGCGGCGGGACGTTCCGCCTGTCCGGTGGCGGGCCGGGGCCGAGTGGCCCGCCGTCGGGCGGGCGGTTCGGCCCCGGGGAGGACCAGCCGGTGGTGTCGCGGGGCTTGTCGTCGGCGACTGTCAGCGCTGTGGCGACGCCGGCCACGACGGCCACCAGCAGCGCCACCGCGACCACCGCCACCCGGCGCGCGGTACGCCCGACGGCCGCCGGGTCCGGGACCGGCCCGGGGGAGGCGTCACCGGGTGCGGCCGGGTCGGGCAGCGGAACCGTGGGGTCCAGGTCGTCGGGGTCGTCAGTGGCGGGCTGGCCAACCGGCAGTGGCACCGGCCCGTCGGCCGAGGGTCTGTCGCTCGCCGACGGCGGGTCGGCGCGGCCGGCCGCGGCGGTCCTGAGCAGCCGACGGGCCGTCTCGTGGTCGAGGCGCTCGCGCGGGTCGCGGCGCAGCAACCCGTCAAGCACCGGCGCGAGCGCCCCGGCGTGCGGGGCAGGGTCCGGCGGACCGGCGGCCAGCGCGCTCAGGGTGGCCATCGCGGTGCTGCGCGCGTACGGGGACTGCCCCTCCACAGCGGCGTGCAGGGTCGCCCCGAGCGACCACAGATCGGCGGCCACCGTTGACACCCCTTCGGCGGCCCGCTCCGGGGCTACGTACTGCGGGGAGCCGAAGACCATGCCGGGGCGGGTCATCGCGCCGTCGCCGCCGTCGAAGGTGGCCAGCCCGAAGTCGGTGAGCATCACCCGTCCGTCGTGCGCCACCAGCACGTTCTGCGGTTTGATGTCGCGGTGCAGCACCCCGGCGGTGTGCGCGGCCTCCAGCGCGTCGAGCACGGCCAGCCCGATCCGGGCCGCGCGGGACGGCTCCAGTGGCCCTTCGGCGTCCACGACATCCTGCAGGGTGCGGGACGGGACGTACTCCATGACGATCCATGGGCTGCCCTCGACCGCGACGACGTCGTAGAGCCGGACCACGGCGGGGTGGTTGAGTCGGGCCGCGGCGCGTGCCTCCCGCATGGTGCGCGAGCGCACCTCGGCCCGTTCCGGATCGGCCAGCCAACTCGGTGGAACGATCTCCTTGACCGCTACCTCGCGGTGCAGCATCTCGTCGCGGGCGCGCCACACCCGACCCATGCCCCCGCGACCCACCAGGTCGAGCAGCCGGTACCGACCGGCGATCAGCACCTGTGCACGCTCCTCCTCAGCCGCTGTCCGGGCTACACCCTAACCAGCGGATCGGAAGTCACCTATCGGTCGTCCGACTCGGCTCAGCAGGCGGCGTGGTGGGCGGCGGTGAGCAGGTTCCCTTCCGGGATGGCGATCCGGGCCCGCCCGCCGCTCAACCTGGCGGCCGCACGTCGGGCCTGCACGGGGCCGTGTTCGCGGCGAGCGGCGGCGTAGCTGGCGGCGGTGCGGGCCGCGATGGTGGCCCAGCCGTACCGCTCGCCGACCATCGTGCGGGCCCGGCGGGCCAGCCGCCTGGCGAAGACCTCGTCGCCGAGCAGTTGACCGACCGCGCCGGCGAGCGCGTCCGGGTCGCTGTGCGGGAACGTCACCCCGGTCACCCCGGGTTCGACGATCTCGGCGAGGCCGCCGGTACGGGCCACGGCGAGGGGCGCTCCGGCGGCCGCCGCCTCCAGCGCCACCATGCCGAACGGCTCGTAGAGGCTGGGAACCACAGTCGCGTCGGTGGCGCCGAGCATCGCCGGTAGTTGGGTGGAGTCGAGGAAACCGGTGAACCGGACGGTCGAGCTGAGCGCCAGTCGCCGGGCCTGCGCCTCCAACTCGGTGCGGTACGGGCCGTCGCCGGCGATCACCACGCGCAGCCCCGGGTGTCGTTCGCGGAGCCGGGGTACGGCGTGCACCAGGTGCTGGACGCCCTTCTCGTAGACCAGCCGTCCGGCGTACCCGACCAACGGGCCGTCTCCGGCGAAGCGTGCTCGGGCCGACGCGACCGCTCTGGGTCGGGCCCGCCAGGCCCTGTCGTCGACCCCGTTGGGCACCACGTCGACCTGGGCGGCCGGTACGTCGAACAGCGCGGTCACCTGGTCGCGCATGTACCCGGAGCAGGCAATCACCCGAATGGATGAGCCGCTGAGCCAGTGCTCGACGCCGTGGATGGTGCGGTTCATCTCCTCCGGCAGCCAGCCCTGGTGCCGGCCGGCCTCGGTGGCGTGCATGGTGGTGACCAGGGGCAGGTCCAGGTGCTCGGCGAGCGTGACGGCCGTGTGGGCGACGAGCCAGTCGTGGGCGTGAATGACGTCGTAGGAGCCGGCCTCGGTGGCGCGCAGGGCGGTGCGGGTGAGGGTGTGGTTGAAGGCCATCGTCCAGGCCAGCAGCGAGTTGGTGGCGAGGGGGAAGGTGACCGGGTCCTCGGGGGCGCGCAGGATGCGTACGCCGTCGGCGTACTCCTCCAGGGGTGCGCCGTCGCTGTGGCGGGTGACGACTGTGACCTCGTGGCCGGCGGCGGCGAGGGCGACGGAGAGGGCGTGCACGTGTCGACCGAGACCGCCGACGAGCACCGGCGGGTACTCCCAGGAGAGCATCAGCACCCGCAGCTGTCGGGCGGGGTTGATGTCGATCACGTGGGCATCGAGTGACATGCGGCCCCCTTTGAGTTGTCCCCGGGCGCGCGCCGACCGACACCGAATCGATGTCGCCGTCGCGTCTGGATCGAGGCCAATCCTGCCGGGATCGCGATAACCAGCGGCGACACCACCGTTGCGGTCGTGTAAAGCGCTACTGGCTCTTTCGCCGCACCCGCAGCAGCTCGGCCACCGACCATACCTGGAACGGGCACCCGGTAGCGGTGTGCGGCGCGAGGCCATCGGCCGTCTCGCTCACCGAGCCTAACCCAAATTCCATCAGATGGGACTCAATGCCAACGAATACGTCATCGACGGACATCTTCCCCCGGCGGGCGGCGTCCACGTACGGGCCGAGCAACCACGGCCAGACCGTGCCCTGGTGGTAGCCCCCGTCCCGGTCGGCCGGGCCGCCCCGGTGCCGGCCCACGAACTCCGTGGAATCCGGGGCCAGACTGCGCGGCCCGAGCGGGGTGAGCAGCCCGCCCCCGACCCGTCGCAGCGTCGCCTCGTCCGGCTCCATCGGCGCGTACGGCAGCGACCAGGCCAGCAGCTGGTTGGGGCGCAACGCGTCGTCGTCGTGCAGGGCGGCGCCACCCAACGGGTACGCCGGAGCGGGCGCGTCCAGCACGTCGTGCAGCCAGCCGGTCGGGGCCGGGAACCGCTCCCGGAACGAGACGACGGCCTGCCGGTGGAGTCGCCACAGCTCGTCGGCGTCCTGCCCGGCCAGCTCGGTCAGCTCCGCGAGCCCGGCCAGCCCGTTGATCCACAACGCGTTGACCTCGACCGGCTTGCCGGTCCGCGGGGTGACCGGCACCCCGTACACCCGGGCGTCCATCCAGGTCAGCGCGGTGCCGGCGGCGCCCTGGGTGAGCAGCCCGTCGGCCGGATCGACCCGGATCCCGTACCGGGTGCCGGCGGTGTGAGCGTCGATCACCGCGCGCAGCGCCGGCAGCAGCTCGTCGCCGAGGTCGGTGTCGCCGGTGACTGTGACGTGCCGGCTCACCGCGTGCAGGAACCAGAGCGTGCCGTCGACGGTGTTGTACTCCACCCGACCGGTGTCGGCCGTGTTGGCGAGCATCCCCTCGGACAGCGTCGCCGCGTACGCCCGCAGCAGCTCGCGGCCCTCGTCGGCGCGACCCGTGCAGAGGAACAACCCCTCATACGAGATCATCGTGTCCCGCGACCACGCCCCGAACCACGGGTAGCCGGCCACCACGTCCACCGCCGCCTGGTCGGTGCGCACCACGAACGCGTCGGCGGCCAGCGCCAGTGTGGCGTCCACGTCGTCGGCTGGCTTCGCCGTGGCCACCACCCGCCGGTTGCGCCGCCTCGCGGTCGCCACTATCTCAGTGGCCGGCGGCGGCTCCTCGTCGAGCCGACCGGCCCAGGCCCGCACCGACAGGGTGTCGCCGGGGCGTTCCAGCTCACCGGAGAAGCGGCCCGCGTACCAGAGGTCCTCGTCCGGGTGCAGCCCCCGGTTGGCCTCCTCGCGGTGGTGCACGCCCAGCCACCACTGCCCCTCGGGCGACCAGCCCGGTCCGGCGAGCCGGTACGCGCCCTCGACCACCGCGCCGTCGGCCACCGCCTCGACCTGCGGGGTCGGGCCGTCGGCCCGTCGTTCTCCGTGCGCGTCCCGCCAGGTGCAGGCGGCCGACAGCTCCAGCCGGACCGGACCTCCGGCGACCAGCCGGTGCACCACAGCGACGCAGGAGCGGCCGGGCAGCATGGCCAGCTCCCGTTCGATCACCACCGCGCCGATCCGCCACCGCCACCGGGGTAGCCCGTCGACCAGGTCGAAGCGCTCCAACAGCTCGAAGCCGCGCGGGTCCACGTCGCCGGAGGCCCACTCGTGCGCGCCGAGGCGCACCCGCGCGCCGGACGGCACTGTGACCGCCGGATCGAGGCTGACCAGTCCCACCTGGCGGGAGGCCGGCGTTTCGCCGGGAACCACCAACAGACCGTGGTAGCGACGTGTCCGGAGCCCGCCGACGGTGCCCATCGCATAGCCGCCGAGGCCGTCGGGGACCAGCCACTCCCGGCTGGCGGCGCTGGTCAGGTCGCCGCAGATCTGCGGGCCGAAGTGAATGTCGATCAACTTTCCTCCACCGGCGGCGGGGTGTAACACGCCACGACGAGAATGGCCGCTGTGGTCAAGTACCGCGGCGACGTCAAAGATGTGCACGTGATCACTGACCGATCGTCCTCCGACGCCTCGCCACCCGACGCTGAGCGGCTCCGGCTCGCCCAGGCTGACTCGGGGGAGCAGGACTGGCGTGCATGGGGTCCCTATCTGTCCGAACGGGCGTGGGGGACGGTACGGGAGGACTACAGCGAGCACGGTACGGCCTGGGACTACTTCCCGCACGACCACGCGCGGTCCAGAGCCTACCGGTGGAATGAAGACGGGATGGCCGGCGTCTGCGACGAACGACAGACCTTCGCGTTCGCCCTGGCCCTCTGGAACGGCAAGGACCCGATCCTCAAGGAGCGGATGTTCGGCCTCGGCGGCGACGGCGGGAACCACGGCGAGGACGCCAAGGAGTACTGGTGGTACGAGGACTCCACACCCACCCACTCCTGGATGCGCTGGCGCTACCACTACCCGCAGGCCGCCTTTCCGTACGACGAACTCGTCGCGGTGAACGCGTTGCGCGGCCGCGACGACACCGAGTACGAGCTGGTGGACACCGGGATCTTCGACGACGACCGGTACTGGGCGGTGACCGTCGACTACGCCAAGGCGTCCCCGACCGACCTCTGCATGGTGGTGACCGTCGCCAACCGGGGCGACCAGGCGGCGACCCTGCACGTCCTGCCCACCCTGTGGTTCCGTAACACCTGGTCCTGGGGCCTGCCCGGCGGCGACCGGATCCCCCGGCTGACCGGCCAGGGCACCCGGCTCGTCGGCGAGCACCGGGTGCTCGGCCAACTGCTGCTGGAAGGCGACGGCGGCCCGGTGCCGCTGCTCTGCGACAACGACACCAACGCCGAGCGGCTCTGGGGCCTGCCCGGCCGCTCCCCGTATCCGAAGGACGGCATCAACGACCACGTCGTCAACGGCGCGGCCACCGTCAACCCGGCCCGGGAGGGCACCAAGGGCGCGCTGCACTACGTGCTCGACGTGCCGGCCGGCGGGCAGCGCCAGATCCGGCTGCGGCTGACCCGTACCGCGTCGCCGCCGGCCGCCGCGCCGCCGCCCCCGGCCGACCTCAGCGACGGCTTCGAGGCAGTGGTGTGGGCGCGGCGGGCAGAGGCGAACCGGTTCTTCGCCGCAGTGATCCCGCCGGCTGCCACACCCGACGAGGCGCTGGTCGCCCGGCAGGCCATCGCCGGGCTGATGTGGGGCAAGCAGTTCTACCACTTCGACGTCAAACGCTGGCTCGAAGGCGACCCGGGCTCGACACCGCCGCCGGCCGGGCGTCGACACGGGCGCAACAGCGCCTGGTGGCACATGACCAGCTTCGACGTCATCTCCATGCCTGACCCGTGGGAATACCCCTGGTACGCGGCCTGGGACCTGGCCTTCCACTGCGTGAGCATCGCCCGGGTCGACCCGGGCTTCGCCAAGGAGCAGATCCTGCTCCTGCTCCGCGAGTGGTACCTGCACCCCAACGGGCAGATCCCGGCGTACGAGTGGGCGTTCGGTGACGTGAACCCGCCGGTGCACGCGTGGGCGGCGCTGAAGGTGTTCGAGATCGACGGCGGCCGGGACTACGAGTTCCTGGCCCGGGTGATGCACAAGCTGCTGCTCAACTTCACCTGGTGGGTCAACCGCAAGGACACCGGCGGCAACAACGTCTTCGAGGGCGGCTTCCTCGGGCTGGACAACGTCGGGCCGTTCGACCGCTCGGCGGCGCTGCCGGTCGCCGGTGTGCTGGAGCAGTCCGACGGCACCGGCTGGATGGGCATGTACGCGCTCAACCTGCTGGACATGGCGATCGTGCTCGCCGAACACGACCGGACCTGGGTGGACACCGCCACCAAGTTCTTCGAGCACTTCGCCTACATCGCCGCCGCCGCGTACGAGCAGGGATTGTGGGACGACGAGGACGCGTTCTTCTACGACGTGCTGCGCCTCGCCGACGGCACGAAGGTGCCGCTGAAGGTCCGCTCCGTCGTCGGGCTGCTGCCGTTGGCCGCCACCACCCGGCTCACCGCTCGGACCCTGCACCACCTACCGGAGCTGGGCGCCCGGCTGCGCTGGTTCCTCACCAACCGCCCGGAGTACGCCCAGGTGATCGGCACCCGTCGCCTCGGCCCCGATGGCCGGCAGCAGCGGCTGCTGTCCATGGTCGGCCCGGAACAGGTGGTCCGCCTGCTCGCCCGGATGCTCGACCCCGACGAGTTCCTCTCCGACTTCGGCCTCCGTACGCTGTCCCGCGCGCACCTGGACAAGCCGTTCTCGGTCACCCTGGGCGGGCAGGAGTTCTCCGTCGGCTACGAGCCGGCCGAGTCGACGAGCGGGCTGTTCGGGGGCAACTCGAACTGGCGTGGTCCGATCTGGATGCCGACGAACTTCCTGCTGATCAGCGCGCTGCGCGACTACGCGGCGTTCTTCGGCGACGACCTTCAGGTGGAGTACCCGACCCGCTCCGGGGTGAAGCACACCCTGGACGAGATCGCCGACGACCTCTCCGCCCGGCTGATCTCGCTCTTCACCCAGGACGACTGGGGTCGACGGCCGATCTACGGTGCCGCTCAGATGTTCCAGACCCACCCGGACTGGCGCGACCTGATCGCCTTCCCCGAGTACTTCCACGGCGACAACGGGGCCGGCCTGGGCGCCTGGCACCAGACCGGCTGGACGGCCCTCGTCGCTGACCTCATCCTCACCCTGCGCCGCTGACGTTCCTGGTCGACAACCCCGCGTTCTCGACAACTTGAGGGTCGCCGAGACCTGGGCTGCCGCGCGTTGCGGAACACGACGGCTGTGTGGCAGTACGAGGTCATGCCGTGACGACGTGTCGAGGGGTCGCCACTATTCGGTGAGTACCTTCACGGAGTCGGCGAGCCCGTCGTTGCGGTTGATGCCCACGAAGAATTCGCTGCCGACATGGGTGACGTCTTCGATCTCGTCGGTCAGGTTGTTTCCCGGAATGCCGATGTCGCTCTCCACGTCGCCGCCGGACCAGTTGTACTGGTACACCCAGTTCCACCCGGTGGTCGGCGTTGAGGTGTTGATCGACTTGGTGTTCCAGATGTAGTTCTCGGAGCAGTCGATGCCCTGGTCCGAACGATTGTCGTGACTGGTCAGGTTGCTCTTGACCAGCGTCCATCCACTGGTCAGGGCGCCAGCGCCGGGATGGGTCCACAGGCTGCCCAACCGGCGGGCCGCGTATTTGCCGGCTCCGCCGGCAGCCGTCGCGCTGTAGCAGAGGCCGCTGATGTTGCCGATCGGCAGCCGCACCTCCCCGGTCGTGCCGACAGATCCGTCGGCGTTCAGGCGCACGATCGTCACCTTGTCGCTGAGAAACGCGGACTGGCTTCCCTGGGTGGCAATCAGTGCCGGGCCCTGGCCCAGATAGTTCGCGTTGTAGGCGAGGTCGTTGCCGTGGCCGAGCGTCGGTATGGAGGTGGGGGCCCCGGCGCAGACCCAGCTGGCGCCGTCCCAGGTCGAGCCGTCGCGCAGCCACCGGGACAGGACCGGCTCCGCGCCGGCCGCCTTCGTGAAGATGATGTAGAGCTGGCCGCCCGGCCCCGCCACCATGCCCTGCATGACAGTGCGGCCGTCCTTGCACGCACTGCTGTTCGGGATGCTCAGCCGTTCCGCGCCGCTCCGATCGGTGGCGGCGGAGGCAGCGGCCGCCGGGGCGACGGCGATACCAACGGAGAGGGCGAGTACGGACGCGACGCTCGACAGTTTCTTCACGTGGCTGTTCTCCTCGATGGGTGAGGCGAGGCAGCGTATCAGTCAGTGTCGACGTGTCTATCTCGCAGCGGCGCGGCGGAAGACTGGCGCAAGCGCCCGGGGCTGGCGTCGGTTCGTCCCCAGGAACGTAAAGGAGTGGCTCTGTCGCCCACCGCCGGCACCGACCAGTGCGTGCGTCACCGGGGGTCGCTCGCCCACAACTGCGGCCCCTGCCGCTCCGCAGCTGTTCTTACCGCTAAGCGATTTCACCACCGCTGCGCCGAGTGGGGATTACCGCCGTTGAACTCACTTGTCGTCCACGTCGCGGGCATCCGCGAAGACTTTCCATGCATCGGCTACTTCCGGGTCAATCGAATGGCGACCCGCTCGCCGAGCGGACGAAGCCGGAGCAGCAGGTCGCGGCCATGAGCTTGTGGGAGTCGCAGCAGAAGGAGTGCCGGCAGTGGGGAGACCGTAGCCGGCGAGGGCATGTATGACACAACTGGAGTCCGTCGCGACGCCACCCTCGCTCCACCTCGACCGCCAAGGACCGGGCAACGGCCTGCGGCGGCATGGGTATCGACTGAAGGGAGTGCCCTCGACGCCCAGATCAGTGCGTCATGGGTCCGTGATTGGCATCTGCATCACCTCGGATGGCTGGTTGGGCTGCAGGCGAACCAACGTACCGCGGTTACGGTCGTCTTCATCCGGCTGAACGGTCCATCCAGGTGGCCATTCCCGGTCGACGTCGCGGCCGCTTTCGAGGTACTCGTCGCTCGGCGGCAGTACCCGCGCGTCGTTGAACATGGCATCCAGGAGGGCATCGGATTGGAATGAGACTCCACCGCTGAAGGTGGCCCCTTCGAATGTTGCGCTATCACTGAAGTGGGCCATATCAAACCAGGCACCGCCGTTGAAGGCGACCTCTCTGAACACGGCATAGCCGCCGTAGCAGCTGTAGGCAAGGTTGACGTCGACCTTGAAAACTGCTTTGTCGAACCAGACACCGTCATGGAAGTTTGCACTGACGAAGCCAGCTTCCACGAAGGTCGCTCCACGGAAGTCGGTGTGGCCGGCGAAGGTCGCCTTGTCGAACACGGCTTCCTCCTCGAAGCTTGCACCGCGGAACCCCGCGAAGCCGAAGAAGGTGGCGTCGTTGAAGATCGTGGATGCTGTAAATCTTGCCCGGTCGAAGACTGCCCCGAGGACCGACAACCCGGCGAAGTCACAGTCGACGAGAGATGCGCCGGTCAAGTCCAGACTGATGCCAGGCCAGAAGACGTCGTCCTCAGATGGAGCCCGATGCTGCGCGCGTCTGGCGTCCGCAGCAGATACATCCCGGGGGAGACAGAGGTGGTCCACGAGGAGGCGTTGCGCAGTCAGACGCACTTGAAGTTGCTGCGCGTGCTCCTCGGTGGCGGCCGGCGTAGCTGGACCCGCGACCGAGTAGGGCATGCGCAAGTAGGCGCACATCACGTCGACCACGGTCTGCCGCTGTCCCGGGTTGGCCTGAGCGAGCTGCGCCAAGGAGTAAAGGGCACCGAGCCGAACCGGCGCTTGGGCATGACCGAGCTGCTCGATCGCCTTCATGTAGAGGTCGTTGACATGCCTGGCGACGCTGAGCCCATGTGATCGGTCTTGCTCAATCCGCCGGTCCGCTTGATCACGCTGGTTCTGGCGATAGGTGCTGTATGTGACAACGAGACCGCCGGCCACGGCAAGTCCGGCTAAAGCCTGCACAAGCGTAGTCCGTACGTCATTCCTGGCCTTGAGCTTCTGCTCGGCGGTCAGTCCCTGATGAGGGTATCGGGTGAGTAGCCACGGACCCACCACAAGCGCGAACGCGAGCAGGAGCCCACCCACGAAGCCGCCAACTGCCCATACCCAGGGACGCACGCCGCGTATCCGTTGCTCTGCCATGGCCCTCCGCATCTGCCCGAGGGGCCACTTTCCCACGCAGTGTTCGGCGGCAATGACCTCGGCCCAACCACTGGGCAGCGTGAAGTGCTGCGGCTGTCGCGGGTGGACGGTCAGCTCGTGTGGCGTTGGCGATGCCGATAACGGTCGTCGGCCCGCCGCATGTTGACTGTCGTCAGGTCCGTAGCCGCGCACCGCCAGTTGACCGCGCAGTACGGCTACACCAACCGGGATCACTAATTGGTTGCCCGGTCGGCGCGGGACTGCCTAGCGTGTCACCGTGCAGATCACTGGTACTGGTGCATGTGGGCGCATCAGGTGAGTGGCAATCTTCGCGAGATTGCTCGACAGACGGTCGCGATCGCCGAGTCGGGAAGCTATCGCAACAGCGCCGGAGATGAGGTTGTCATCGGCGGAGTCGTCGGTGCCGCGGTCGCTGGCACGCGTCATCACCTGCCAGACGAGGTGCTTCCCGTGGGAGAACCGGGGTCTGGCGCGGGCAAGGTGAAGGTGACGGACGAGTCGACGTTGCAGGCGGCCCACCGGCTTGGGCCGGGTGCGGCATGCCTGGTGTTCGCGTCGGCGAAGAACCCGGGCGGCGGGTTCCTGAGTGGGGCGAAGGCGCAGGAGGAGAGCATCGCTCGCTCATCGGCGCTGTACCCGTGTCTACTTTCCGCACCGGAGTTCTACGCGTTCCATCGGCGACAGTTGGATCTGCGATACAGCGACCGGATCATCTACTCCCCGAGCGTGCCGGTGTTTCGCGACGATAGCGGCAACCTGCTTGACCAGCCGTACTCGACGTCCTTCCTGACGGCTGCGGCACCGAACCTGGGCGCGATCCTCCGCAACCAGCCCGAGCATGCCGCCGATGTGCCGACGATACTGGCCCGTCGCGCCCGGCGGGTGCTGGAGGTCGCCGCCGCGCACGGGCATCGGACTCTTGTGTTGGGCGCGTGGGGGTGCGGGGTGTTCCGCAACGATCCCGTCACCGTGGCGGGCGCATTCGCCGACGCACTGCAGATGATCGACCGATTCGACCACGTGGTGTTCGCCATCCACGATGGCCTGCCCGGCGCACCCGTCTATCGCACGTTCGCTGCACGTTTCCCAGGATCTGCAGGGGAATCGGCGGGAGACCACGTCTGATCGAACGGCCCCTGGACCGGCCGTACGCTCCGACCTGAGGATTGCGGGCAGGCAAGAGCGGCAGGCCACCGCCACCGAGTTCGGTGCGTCGCCGGCTGATCTCAGCCGACGAGTCGGTGTGAGGATCCGCGAGTTCGGCAAGCTTTCCGCGATCGCGGTCTTGGAGGGCGGTGACGTGGGCGGCCACGGCCGCCGCGCGAGTTGGCGCCACCCGGGAGCCGCGAACCGAAGAAATGCGACCGTCACGATCACCACACATGCGGCGAAGATGCCACCGACAATGATCCATCTATGCCGCCTCGTGTCCGGTGAGCATACGTCGGTAGTCGTGGTCGGAGCCTCCGCGATCCTTTCCACGGAGGCTCCGACCACTGCCGGGTGATGCGGTGTGGCTAGCTCACAGGCGCGGGTCCTGTTGGACCTTCAGGGCGTTGAGGATCGGGTCGCCCTCGCCCTTCTCCCGGAGCAGTTCGATCGTCAGGTCGCCACCGGTGTGCTCGACGGTGACAGTGTTGAGGTCCGCGGTCAGCGCACCCACCTTCGCCTGCACGTCGTGGTCGTGGAGCACGGGCTTGCCGTCGACCAGGACATCGAAGGCACGCTTGCCGGCCTTGACCTTCTCGATCTCGGCGAAGTCGAGACCGATCCGGTACTTTCCGGCGGGGGCGTTCTTGAACACGTAGCTGAACGTCTCGCCGGTCCGTTGGGTGCGCAACAGCGCGTCGTCCTCCGTGCCGGCGATGTCGGCCTTGGTGTTACGCGCCTTGCCGCCGACGTAGCCCCACGACCGCTTGCCGAGTTCCTGGTCGGGCGACCAGACGAAGCCGTCGGCACCGACGTGCCCGGACCCGCCCACGTCGACGCCCTGCCAGTAGGCCGAGGTCGCCAGGCGGACCGACTTGAGCTGGGTCTCACCCTTGCCGGCGTTCGACGCCACGAGCACGTCCCCGAGGAGCAGACCGGGCTCGACGCCGGCGTTGTCGGCCGTCGCCCTGACCGTGGTGGACTCCCCGGCCGCGAGCGTGACAGTGCCGGTTGCGGCCGCACCCGCGAGGGTCAGCCACGGAAGGTCCGCGGCCTCGTGCCCGCCGTCGCTGGTGCGCTTCTGCTCGCTGAGCCGCACCTCGAGCGGGGCGGAGCCGGTGTTGGCCACTGTCACGTCGGCCGTCGCCTTCTGGCCCTTGTCGAGGAGCCAGTCGAAGTCGGCTCCGGTGACGGTGGCGATGCCAGTGGTCAACGCCGTGTCGACCACCTCGGCCTGGTCCTTCCTGGTGATGGTCACGGGGCGGCTGGCGGTGACGTAGTTCGGCGACTCGACCTGCACGGTGTTCTCGCCGACCAGCGCCTGGGCCTTCCACCGGCCCTTCACGTCGGTCGTGATGACCCGGTCACCGGCCGGTCCCTTGAGCGTGACGATCGCGCCCTCGATCGGCTTGCCGTCGTTCTTGTCGGTGACCGTGCCCTCGATCGTGCCCGCGGCCGGAAGGGTGTACTCCAGCCCCAGACCGGCCTTCAGGACCGGTTGGTTGAAGGAGTGCTGGCCCGCGGGGTTGCGCGTCAGACTCTCCACACCGACCGTCGCCGACGACCCCCGGGTCAGGGGGTTGTCGCCGCCGACGCCGTCGCCGTACCCGATCTGGATTCGTCCGTCGGCGATCAGGGTGACCGAGAAGCTCACGCGAGCCGTCGCGTCGTTGTAGAAGGCGACGTTGCGCCACTCGATGACCTCGGCCGCCAGGCCGTCCACCTCGGTCCTGCCGAAGTAGATGCCGGCCTCGTCGTCGACGATGAGGTCGTCCCAGAACGGATAGATCGCGTCGATCGGACTGGACGTGGGCAGTGCCGTGTTGCCTCCCGACGTGTTGGCGCGGTCGAAGGTCAGCGTGCCGTTCGTCGTCACGCACACCCCGTCCCAGGCGGTGTCGTAGAACGGGAACAGGAAGCTGGTGTCGAACCACAGCACGCCGCAGAGGTCATCGCCGTGCCACCCGGACTCCTCCGTGCCCTGACGGTAGAGCCCGTCAGTCACCTTCATCGCGTACGAGCGACCGGCGGGGGCCACCGGCACGGGGCCCGGCTCCGGCTGCTCGGGCTGGGGCTCCGGCTCCGCCGCGTCTGCGCGCGGGTCGAGCGTCACGCGCAGCGCGGCGATGGTCGGGGCCTTCAGACCCTTCGAGCCCCGCAGCTCCACGGTCAGCGGTCCGCCCTCGTGCTGCACCGCGGCGGTGCGCCAGTCGGCGGTGTTCGGCCCCACGGCCGCTGCCGGGTCGTACGCGTACTCGGTCAGTGCTCCGTTCACGAGGACGTCGAACACCCGCTTGCCCTTGGCCACCTTGTCGATCTCGGCGAACCCGAAGTCGATCGCGTAGGTGCCCTTGGGCGCGTCGGGGAAGCGGTAGAACAACTGCCTGTCCGGCGTGGTGCGCTGCGACTGGAACAGGGCGTCGTCCGTCGTGCCGTCGATGCCGGCCTTCGTGGAGGCGACCTTCGTCTTCCCCTCGTAGCCCCACGCCGTCTTGCCGGCGGCCTGGTCGGCGGACCAGGTGTAGCCGGAGCCGTCGGTGAACTTCGAGCCGCCGGCGTTGACACCGACCTGGTACTTCGTGGTCGTGAGCGTCACCGGGACGTAGGTCTTGGACTGGCGTCCGGAGTCGGATCGCACCACGATGTTCGCGCCGAGGACTCCCGGTTTGGCGTCCTTCGAGGAGATGGAGACCTTGACGGTGGCCGACTCGCCCGGGGCGAGGGTGCCGCCGGTCGAGGAGAGCGCCAGCCACGGCAGGTCGGTGATCAGGTCGTCCTCGACGTCGACCAGCACGACGTCATCGGCGATCTGGTCCGCCGCCCACAGCGCTCCGGTCGCATCGGTTTCGAGGCCGCCGCCCTGGCCCACCTTCTGGCCGGGGAACCACCACGCGTTCACCAGCGAGCAGTCGTCGGGGTCGACCTGCAGCAGGCGGGTGGGCCGGTTCGACGTGAGGTCGGTGTACCAGATGGTGTCTGACGCCTGGTTGTAGGCCAGACCCATCACCTCGGGCAGCGGCGGGGTGCAGAAGGACAGCAGCGCACCCGCGTTGTCGTGCGACGTCCCGGCGACCGTCCCGATCATGCCGTTCGCCCGGCCGCCGACGTAGAACACGTCCTGGGTCGGGTTGTAGGCGAGGCCGGTCAGCTGCAGCGTGGACCAGTCACCCTTGATCTGCCGGGTCTCCTTCCCGGTCTGCCGGTCGAAGCAGTGGATGTAGCTGGCCGGGCTGTCCTCCATCTGGCACATGTCGCCGGTCTTGGTGTCCAACGCCATGTCGAACGCCCGGTACGCGGGGTTCCACGACGCGTCGAAGACCTTCCCGGTCGGCTTGCCCGTCACCGTGTAGGCGGTGTTGGTCCGCTCGATGTAGTCGTGGACCCAGACGTCGCCGTCGTACCCGATGCCGGAGGGCTCCTTCTCCGCGATCGTGCCGGGGATGGCGATCCGGGTGATGACGTCACCGCCGGCGGTCGGGCCGACCTTGGCGGCCGCCTGTGCCTCCGCCGTGCTCTTCGTCGCGGCCTTGCCGTCGACGTTCGACGGCTTCATGCCGCTCGCACCGGCCTTCCACGCGGCGAGGTCGATCGTGCTGTCCGCGCCCTTCCCAGTGCGTCCGGTGGCGCCGGTGGCGTCCAGGTCGGGGTGGCGCGCGGCCTCGCCCAGGTTGTACGTGAGGGGGGCGGACCCGTTGTTGGTCAGCGTCAGTGAGCCCGCACCGTTCTGGTCGGTGCCCAACAGCGCGTCGAGTCCGTCGGCCTTCAGGCCGGCGGCACCCGTGGTCAGACGCGCGTCGATCTTGGCGCTCGCGTAGAGCCTGTCGAGGGAGAAGGGGTACGCCGCGGTGGTGTAGTTCGGCGCGTCGACCGTCATGGTGTAGTCGCCGACCGGAAGCTGACGGTGCACGATGCCCGTCGCGGTGGTCGTGACGGTCTCGACGAGCCCCACCTTGTTCGTGAAGGAGACCTTGGCCCCGGCCACCGGCTGTCCGTCGTTCTGGTCGACGACGGTCGCGTCGAGGTACCCGAAGTCCGGCATGTCGTAGGTGACGGTCATCCCGTCGCGCAGCACCGGGGCGCTGTCGGAGAACCGGATGCCGTCGACGCCGGCCCAGCCCTGGATGCCGGTGACGGCGTGCGCGCCGGCGGTCACCGGGTCGTCGGCACCGACGCCGTCGCCGTACCCGAAGATCACCGTGCCGGAGCGGGTGAGCGTGGCCGAGAAGTTGACCGGCTCCGTGTACTCCGATCGGTCGGGATAGGCCCAGAGCTTGGCGTTGCGGTACTCGACGACGAACGCGTCCTCGCCGTTGACCTTGGTGGCTGCCGTGAAGACTCCGCCGCCGGGGGCGAACTCGACGGGGGTCTGGACGTAGAACGGGAAGATGCCCGCACCGCCGCTGCCCGGTCCGGTGCTGGTGTCCGGGGAGATCACGCCGCGCAGGCCGACGCCGAGGGTGTCGTGGCTGCCGTTGTAGAGCGCGATCGGGAACGGCAGCTTGACCGTCGCCCACACGCCGCTGGTGAAGGTGACCGGGTCGGTGCCGCGCAGGTACTCACCTTCGGAGACAGCGCAGCTGTAGCCGCCCTTGTCGACGACGAGCCCGACGGGGATCTCGGTCGACTCGTTCTGCGCGCCGACGGTCAGCGGCACGGTCTTCGGCGAGAAGCAGGCGTTGGGCTCGACGTTCAGCTTGTAGCCGCCCTCGGGCACAGCGGTGATCGTGAACGCGCCGTTGGCATCCGTGCGTACCGGCTTCAGTGGCGTGTTCATGACTGTGACGTCGGCGTTCCCGACGGGCTGCTTCTTGTCGTCGACGACCCGGCCGCTGATGTCGTGCCTCGTGGCGGCCGTGAGCGGCAGCTTGACGGAGGTGTCCTGGCCGAGGGTGACAGTGACGTTGGCGGTCGCGGTCAGGTAGCCGAAGACCTTGGTGCTGAGCTGGTAGTCACCGGCCGGAAGGTTCGTGGTGAACCGGCCGTCCTTGTCGGTTCCGATCGACCGGCTGAACGGTCCGCTGATCGTCACGTCGGCGGCGGGGACGGGGGCGCCGTTGGCGGTGACGACACCGGTCAGGGTGCCGCCCGTGCGGGGTGCCAGCTCAAGCAGGCGGACGAGGTCGAGCCGGCCTTCGCCGTACATGTTGTTGAAGGCAGCGGTGCCGCCACACTCGGTGTCGTCGACGTCGACGGCCGACGCGGCGAGCAGGCGGCGGGTCTCCTCGACCTGCCCGATCAGGGTCGGGTCGTAGCTCCACAGCGCCGCGGCGGCCCCGGCGACGTGGGGTGACGCCATCGAGGTGCCGGACATCTCGACGTAGCTGTCGTTCGGGTAGGACGACCGGACAGCGTCCCCCGGAGCGGAAATCTCGGGCTTGATCCGACCACCCTCACCCTCGCCCTTGCGGGAGAACGACGCGAGCGTGCCGTCCGACGAGTACGCGCCGACGGAGTAGGCGCTCTCGGCCGAGCCGGGCGAGGAGACGGTGTCGCAGGCCGCGTAGGGCACGGTGTTGCCCGATGACCAGACGCTGAAGATACCCGCGGCGGTCCAGGCCTCGTCGATGGCCTGGAAGAAGTCGTCGAAGCTGTGCTCGACGGTCTGGCCCCACGAGTTGTTGATGATGTGGGGGCGCTTGGACGGGTCGGGGTTGTTCCCCCGGACGTCGGTCGGGGCGAGCAGCCACCAGCCGGAGCGCAGCAGCGATTCGACGCCGCTGCTGTCGCAGCAGCCGTTCGTCGCGATCCACTGCGCGTCCGGGGCGACGCCGACGTGGTTGGTGCCGTCGTCGCCGACCATGGTGCCCATGGTGTGCGTGCCGTGTCCGTTGTCGTCGCACGGTGCGTCAGCGCACGTGCCCCGGGTGGCCATCCAGTTGTAGT
This sequence comes from Micromonospora sp. NPDC053740, assembly GCF_040677775.1. Classification (NCBI taxonomy): domain Bacteria; kingdom Bacillati; phylum Actinomycetota; class Actinomycetes; order Micromonosporales; family Micromonosporaceae; genus Micromonospora; species Micromonospora sp. NPDC053740. The sequence goes on along the minus strand of NZ_JBFASO010000011.1, from coordinate 147,109 downwards.
TGTGGTCGACGGTGCCGTCGGGCTTCGTGCCGCGGTACTGCCGCATCAGGGCGGGGTGGTCGAATTGGACGCCCGAGTCGAGGTTGGACACGGTGATGCCCGCACCGGTGGCGCCCATGGCCCACGCCTGCGGGGCGTGGATGGCGTCCAGACCCCACGAGACGGTGCCTGCCTCGGCGGCGGCCTTCGGGGCGGCGGGGCGTGTGGCCTGGTCAGCTGGGATCTTCTCGTCCACGGGCTCGACCAGCGCGACCTGCGGCGTCGCGTGGATCTCCGCGACCTGCACCTTCGAGGCCACGTTCAGGGCGAGCTTTTCGGTGCCACCCTTGACGAGCACGGTGTTGGCGATCGGGTAGGAGGTGTATTTGACACCTGCCCGGTCGAGTTCGGTGGAGACGGATGCCAGGGAGTCCTTCGCCGCTGCGGTCAGCGCCTGGTGGACGAACTGACCGCGAGCGTTCCAGTCGGCGATCTTCTTCGCCGGCCCGAGGTCGGGTTTGGTGTCGAAGGTGATCCAGAAGTCGGAGGCCGGCTCCGAGCGGAACCGGTCCTTCAGGTTCGACGCGATCTTGTTGGCGGCCGCGCCGGAATCCGGCTCGGCGGCGGACGCCGGTGTTGGCTGGATCATGCTCAGGCCGACCGCTACGGCAAGCGTTGCCGCGAGGGCTTTGAGTCTCATGGGGGTCCTTTGTCCTACAGGGGTTGGTAGGGGTCGTGGCTCTCGTGCTCGTCGGCGTCGCGGACGTCACGGGCCTCGTGGACGTCGCGGGGGTGGGCACCATTGACGCGCGGCTCGCGCGACAGCTCGGGTGGTGGCTGGTGCTCGATGGCGGAGTCGTCCGGCGCGGCAGGTCGCTCAGGCATGAACTGCCCTACGTCTATGGATCATGAGCTCATGCTCTGGTGGCCGAGCGGCCTTCGCTATCCAGCGGATACGTCAATTTTCACGACGCGTCGTGGAGGGAGTCCTCTTCGGCGAACACTCCAGCCTCCACCGCCTTGACCGCGAGCGCGGTCCGGGAGGTCACCTTCAACTTGCGCATCGCCGCACGCAGCTGTTGGTCCACAGTGGCCGGCGACTTGGCCAGGATCCGGCTGATCTCCCGGTTCGTCTTGCCGGCGACAACAAGCTGAACCACGTCGAGTTCGCGCGGTGAGAGCTGGTCGCCGTACCCCCGTCGGCCGCCGCGCCACAATCGTGGAACCTCGGCGCCGTGTTCGCGAAGCCGTTGTGCGACACGGTCGGCATCGCCGCGGGCGCCGAGCCTGAACAGTTGCTCGTACTGTGCGCCCAGCAGCTCTCGACCCTGTTCGATCTGACCCTGCGCGATCAGCGCCTCGGCTTGACGCTCGCGGGCGAGCATGACGTCGTAGGGGCGCGGCAACGCGCTCCAGGCGCGCGCTGCCCGGTCGTACGCCGTCGCCGCCCGGGCGTGGTTTCCGGCAGCGGCGGCCAGCAGGGCACGGCAGACGGTGAGGGCGGCGCGAGGCGCAGGCGCCGTACGGCCACGCAGTCCTCTGGCGAACTGGTCGCCCAGGCGGCTCGCGGCCTTGAGGTCGCCCACGGCGAGGTGCGCCTCGATCCGGGCGGGGACGAGGTCGGTCGCCCAGACCCAGATGCCCTTTCTCCGAACGGTTTCCATCGGCTCGTTCGTGATCTGTAGCGCTCGGCCGCTGTTTCCGTCCGTCAGCCACAGTCTGGCCAGCGCGGCAGCGGCCTCCATCGTGTCGTCGGCCGCGCCGAGACGGGCAGACTCCTCAAGGACCAGCCGGAACTGCTCCTCCGCGGCGCGCCGCCGTCCGGCTGCGGCTGCCAGCCGGGCGGCGAGCCGAATGCTGCCGAGGTAGTGCGCCGGCCGGTCGCGGTCGGCATCGGCGAGTGCCGCGCCTCGCTCGGCCAGACCCTCCCACCGGCCGGTGAACCACGCCAGGTTGGCCTGTTCGAGGCGGACGTTGTGCAGCAACCGGGACGCCTGCTCGGCCTCGGCAAGGCGCATTGCCACGGCGAGGTGTGTGTCCGCGTCGGCGTACCGACCCCAGAGCAGCGCGCCGGTCCCGACATTCGCGTGGATGCGGGCCACGTCGAGACGCGCCGCCGAGGTCCCGCCGTCGGTGGGCAGGTCGGCAACGACGTCCCAGGCCTCCTCCTCGCCGAGCATCAGCAACGCCGCGGCTCGGTTACCGGCCAGGTTCAGCCGTTCGGCGGGAGAATCGGATTCGGCGGTGAGCTCGGCGGCGCGATCCAGCCAACGCCGATGGGTCGACGCCGGCCACGGTCCCGCGTACGCCCATCCCAGATAGGTCATTGCCCGAGCCGCCTCGACCGGGTCATGGTCGAGGTTGGCCACCGCCTGCTCCAGCTCGCTGAGTGCGGCCTGCGCCTCGCCTCCGGTGATCAGGAGCCGACCCAGGGGGTTGCGGATCTCGGCCTGCTGGCGGGCGGAGAGACCGGGGGTCTCCAGCACCGAGCGCAGGGTACGGATCACGCGGTGGTAGACCTCGTCGACCGGTTCACGGCGGCCCAGTGCGGCAACCCCGGCGATGCGCGCTACCCGGGCCCGATCCGCCGGCGGCAACACGGCCCACGACAACAGGTCGACCAGCAGGTTCACCGCCTTGGTGTGGTCACCCGAGGCGATGGAGAGTTCGGCGCTCTGCTCGGCGTACCGGGCCCAGGACTGCGTCTCGCCCGCCTCACGGAAGTGGTGGGCGAGGCGTGCCACGGGCGGCGGTTGGATGTCCTCCAACGCCCGGCCGGCCAGCAGGTGGAAGTGTCTTCGGTCGGTCAACGGGATCGCTTCGTAGACGGCGGTGGCGGCCAGCACATGGCGGAATCGCCACTGGCCGCGGTCGTCTCCGTCCAGAATGCCGGCCTCGGCCGCCTCCGCGATGGCGCCGCGACACGCAGCTGGGGTCAGGCCGGCGGTCACCGCGACCGTCGCCACCGATGACCGCTGAGCCAACGTGGCCGCGGCTCGCAGCACCTGCTGCGCCGTCGGCGACAGACGGCCCACCCGCTCCCGGGTGGAGTCGCGCACCGTCGGCGGTACCTGTAGCTCGCGCAGCTTCAGCCGGACCCACTGCCCGTCGCGGAAGACGAGGTCGCCCCGGTCGCACATGAGGCGAACCGATTCCTCCAGCGCCAGCGGAACGCCACCGGTCCGCTCGTGCATGAACGTCGTGAACTCCTGCGATATCGGGTTGCCGTCCAGCATCGACGACACCAGAGCTGCCGTGTCGTCGGGTCGCATCGGCGCCAGGGCGATCCTCAGCTGGGTCACGCCGGCGGGCAACCGGGAGGTCAGCCGCAGCAACAGCGATCCGACGTCCACCTCCTCCGGCCGGTAGGAGATGACGAGGCTGGGCCCGTCCGACTGCTGTCGGGAGGTGAGGAACAGCAGGAACTCCAGGGTCACCTCGTCGGCCCAGTGGGCGTCCTCCAGCACGAGAACGTCGACACGCTGAGCCCGGAGCAGCTCGTCCAGGGCCCGGAACAGGCGATGCCGTGCCGCCTTCGCGTCGCCCAGGGGTTGCAGTGCGGGCGGCAGGTCCGAGGACCATTCGGGAAACAGGGGTCGTAGCGCGCCCGCGAGTTCGGTCAGCCGCAATCGCGACACCGGGTGGTCGATCCCACGGAACGCGTCGACGATCGGCCCCAACGTCAGCGACTCGCGAAGCGGTGGGCACACCGAGACCAGGGCGGTGCGCTGGTCCGGTGCGGCCAACCACTCGCGCAGCAGTCGGCTCTTTCCGATCCCCGCCTCGCCCTCCACCAGCACGATCGCCGGTGGCCGGGCCAGGGCGCCCCGAAGCGCCGTCATCTCTCGATCACGACCCACGAAATGCGGCGTAGAGACCGTCGGTGAAGTCCCGTCGTCCTCGGGCGAGGGGTCGAGCATGCGTGATGATCTCGCTTTCCGGCGCTCGGGCACAAGTGCCATCCCGGCGACTCGGGTTGCGCGGTCCCCAGTCGGAGTGCCGAACGATACTCACCTCATCCCAAATGTCCGAAATAGCATAACTTGTACCTTTCTTCCTCGTTCAATCGTTGGCGGGTGCCAACACACCGAGCAGACCCGTCAATCGAACTGAACGGGGGAATCGGTGAGTTCTGTCCTGCAAAGAGTCACGACCGCATCCACAGCGATGCTGGTCGCCGGCTTGGCGACCCTGGGAGCGGGGACGCCGGCACGGGCCGCACCGGGCGACGCGAACGCGCGGGGTGTCGTCGTCGACCTGTCCGCGGAAGTGCTCGGCATCGCCGTGATCAGCGCCGACGCCACCATCGGCTCAGCCACCGCACCGGCGGCCGGCGGAACTGACACCGAGACGCTGCTGGCCATCGCGATTCCCGGTGCGCTCGGCGTGACCGCCGGCGGCACCGTCGAGGAGGTCACCGCCACCCGGGCGGCGGCCTCGTCCTCGGCGTCGTCAAGCGTGAACGGCCTGAGCTTGGCAGTCTTCGGCGTCGACGTGCTCGACGCGGCCGAGGTCACCGCCACGGCGACCTGCCCGCAGGTCGGCGCGACCAGCGCGGACACCACGCTCGTGGGCTTGGAGCTGTTCGGCTCGGCGGTGACGCTGACGGCCAACGCCCCCGCCGTGGTGGGCAGCGCAGCCGTGGTCGTACCGGGTCTGGTGGGCGCGAGCCTGAACGCCTCATTGACCCGGGTCGAGACGACAACCGCCACCGGTGCCACCGCGATCGCCGTGCGGGCAGTGCTCACCCTGTCGGGCACCATCCTCGGCGTGCCGACGACCATTCCGGTCGGGACCGTGATCGTGGCCGAGGCCGCCTGCGAGCGTCCGCCGGCTGCGCCCACCGCCGCCACGATCACGCCGGACGAAGGCCCGCAGTCGGGCGGCCAGACGGTGACCATCACCGGTACGGGCTTCATTCCAGGCGGCACCACCGTCACGTTCGACGGTGTGCCGGCGACCGGTGTCACTGTGGCGCCCGCGGGCACCTCGTTGACGGCGGTCACGCCGCCCGGCGCGATCGGCCCGGCGTCCGTCGTGGTCAGAACGGTGAACGGCGCCGCGCCGCCGCTGGGCTACACCTACCTGGCCGACGGTAGCGCGGCCGTGATCACCGACCTCACGCCGACCTCCGGGCCGACCGTCGGCGGTACGACGGTGACGATCACCGGCACCGGCTTCACCGGCGTGGCGGGCGTGGACTTCGACGGGCTGCCCGGCACCGGGTTCACCGTCAACCCGGCCGGCACCACGATCACCGTGGTCACCCCGCCGAATCCCGCAGGTCCGGCGGAGGTCGAACTCGTCTTCCCGGCCGGGCGGGTGACAGCGCCGAGCTTCACCTACATCGCGCCGACGATCACCTCGATCGTGCCGGACTCCGGCCCGAACACCGGTGGTACGACGGTGACGATCACCGGGACCGGCCTCACCGGGGCGACCGGAGTGACCTTTGGCGACACCCCGGGGACCAACCTCGTGGTGGACCCGAGCGGCACCTCCTTGACTGTGGTGACTCCGCCTGGGCCGGTCGGTCCGGTGGACGTGACAGTGCTGATCCCGGGCGCCAACGTGACCGCGCCGGACGGGTTCACCTATGTGGCGGCGGCTCCGATCGCCGCGTCGATCACACCGGACGAGGGCCCGCAGTCGGGCGGTCAGACGGTGACGGTCACCGGCGCTGGCTTCATCCCCGGTGGCACGACCGTCACCTTCGACGGGGCGCCCGCCACTGACGTCACGGTCAACGCGGACGGCACGTCGTTGACCGCTGTCACCCCGCCCGGGGCGATCGGCCCCGCTGCGGTGGTGGTGAGCACCGGGAGCGGTTCGGCGGCACCACTGGACTACACGTACCTTGCCGACGGCAGTGACGCCGACGTGACCGGCTTGACCCCGACGTCCGGGCCGACCTCCGGTGGCACCACTGTCACCATCACCGGGACCGGCCTCACCGGCGCGACCGGCGTGAACTTCGGCAACACGCCGGGAACGAACCTCGTCGTGGACCCGAGCGGCACCTCACTGACAGTGGTCACCCCGCCCGGCCTGCCTGGCCCGGTGGACGTGACGGTGCTCCTGCCCGGTGACGACGTCGTCGAGCCGGACGGGTTCACGTACCAGATCGCCCCGCCGGTCATCGACGAGCTGAACCCGGGTCAGGGGCCGGCCTCTGGCGGCACGACCGTGACCGTCGGTGGCTCCGGCTTCGTCCCAGGTCGGACCGTTGTCACCATCTGCGGCCAGACCATCGCGGCGAGCCTGGTCACCGTGGCACCGGACGGGCGTTCGTTGACCTTCCGTACGCCGGCCTGCGTGGCCGGGAACACCACTGTGGTGGTGAGCGTCGACGGGCGCGCCTCCAACGCGCTGACCTTCCGCTACGTGCCGCGGATCCTGCCGGTTACGGGTGACACCGTTGCCGCGCCGCTGAGCGTCGGCGCGTTGCTGGCGCTCCTCGGCATCGTTCTGGTGCTGCTAACCCGGCGCCGGCAGCGTGCCGGTCGCATCGGCTGACCAGCAGTCCCGGCCAGGGCCCAACCCGGGCCCTGGCCGGGGCGAACAACGCGGCGGGCACTCGTTCAGCCCGCCGGGAACACAGCAACCATCGGCCCACCTCGGCGCTCACCCATAGCCGACGTGGACGATCAGCTTGCCCTCCCTGGGGGTGGCCCCCACGTAGACAGACGCCGGGCCGAACAGGGTCCAGGTCAGCCGGTGAAGGGCTCGGGTCCGAGGCGGCCCCAGGCCACGAACGCGGCCATCACGAGGTAGATCAGATTCAGCACGATGAACCTCGCCTCGCCGTAGCGCAGGTGGGTGATCATCGCGCCGACCATCAGCAGGATCCAGCAGATGGCGGTGACCGTCACCAGCACCGGTGCGATGTCCAGCACCGCGGGCAGGACGAGACCGACCGCGGCCAGGAGCTCAAGGATGCCGAGGGCCTTGACGAAGCCCACGCTGGCGTCGCCGGTCCACCCGCCGCCGTTGGCCGCGGCCAACTTCTGCTTGGGTACGAATGTCTTGGTGATGCCGCCGGCCAGGGCGAGTGCGGCCAGCAGTCCGGCCGTGATCCACAGTGCCAGGTTCATGCGTTTCCCTCCGTATCGGGTCGCACAGGAGACACCACCGGCCGGTTCGCTGTGACAGCTCGTCGAGTGACGGAGAGCACGGGCGTCCGGCGTCACAGACGGCGGGTGGCCGGTGTCTGGTGGGCGACGCGGTCGAGTTCGACGAGACTGGAGGACGCATGGATGCCGGGGGCGGAATCATGGGAGCGGACAACCGGGGGGACCGGGCCGTCGACGCGTTCGTCACCCACCGGAACCTGCTCTTCACCGTCGCGTACGAGATGCTCGGCTCGGCCGCCGACGCGGAGGACGTACTCCAGGAGACCTGGCTGCGGTGGGCGGACGCGGATCTTCCGTCGGTGCGGGACCAGCGCGCCTACCTGGTCCGGATCACCACCCGACTGTCGCTCAACCGGCTGCGTGCGGTCGGCCGGCGCAGGGAGTCCTACGTCGGCTCCTGGTTACCCGAGCCGCTGTTGACCGCACCGGACGTCGCCGACGACGTCGAACTCGCCGAGAGTGTCTCGATGGCGATGCTGCTGGTGCTGGAGACGCTGGCGCCGACCGAGCGGGCGGTGTTCGTCCTCCGTGAGGTCTTCGACCTTGGATACGACGAGATCGCCGAGGCGGTCGGCAAGAGTTCGGCGGCGGTCCGTCAGATCGCCCACCGTGCGCGGGCGCACGTCGCCGCGCGCCGACCGCGCGGAATGGTCTCCTCGGCGGACACCCGGCGGGCGTTGGACGCGTTCCGGCGGGCGGTCGAGACCGGCGACGTGCAGGGCCTGCTCGACGTCCTCGCGCCGGATGTGGTGCTCCTCGGCGACGGCGGCGGGATCAAGCAGGCCGTGCTGCGGCCTGTCGCCGGAGCCGACAAGGTGGCCCGCCTGCTGTGCAGCACACACGCCAGGGTCGCCACCATGTCGCTGCACCCTGCCCAGGTCAACGGTCACCCGGCGTTGGTTCTGCGGCTCGACGGCGCGGTCGACACGGTCCTCGCGCTGCGTATCGACGACGGTTTCATCAGCGGTGTCTACGCTGTGCGCAACCCCGAGAAGTTGTCGCACATGCGGCGTGAGACCACCCTGCGGCGGTGACTGCGGGCTAGTACGGGGGCGTGGGCGTCTCCGGTGACCGGTGGCGGGAGCGTCGGGCGTCCGCCGCGGCGACGCCGAGCAGCACCACGGCGGCGACCGCGCCCGCGGTGAGCGGCTGGAGGTGCAGTGCTACCGGGATCAGCAGGCCGAAGGCCACCAGGCCGGCCAGCCGGGACCGGGACACCCGACCGAAGACCTGGTATTCGAGCGCCGATCGTCCGGCGAGGAAGAGCACCGGGCCGCCGAAGATGGCGATGAGCCAGGTCGCCGGGAGGTGCCCGAGCGGCTCGGCGATGAACAGTTCGAAGCCGACGCCGGTGAGCACGATCCCCGCGATCATGACCATGTGGGCGAACGCCATGTCGGTGGCGAGTCGGGCCGGGTTACGGGAACGGTCGACGGCGGTGCCCAGCATCCCTCCCGCCACGTGGAAGTAGATCCGCCAGAGCAGGACGGTGCTCGCCAGCGCCAGGACGAACCCACCCGTCTGGTCGGTGTGGAACTCGCTGCCGCTGAAGGCGAGACCGATGACGAAGATCGCCTCGCCGAGAGCGATGAGGAGGAACTGTTGGTACCGCTCGGCCAGGTGCTCGGCCGCGATCATCTGGACGCCGAGCCGTTGCGCGCCGAGTCGGGGGGTCGGCCAGCCGAGGAGCAGCCCGGTGTAGTCGGTCAGCACGGCGAGGGTCCAGAGTGCCCCGCGAACCGTGCCGTCGTTTACCAGCCCGCCGATGACCCAGAGCGGTGCGCTCAGGCCGAACCAGAACAGGACCCGGATCGACTGTTGGGGGTCCGGCCGGCCGTGCCCGGCGACGTGGAAGAACACCACGCGGCCGATCTGGAGGGTCACCAGCGTGATGGCGAAGAGTGCGGCGCGTGCGCCGAAGCCGTTGGGCACGGCGACGGCCATCGTCATGGCGCCGACCAACGTCATGATGATGACGGTCTGGACGATCGGGGCGTCCGGGTCCAGCCAACTCGTCGACCAGACCGTCAGCGACCAGACCGCCCACAGCGCCAGGAACAGCAGCAGAGCCTGGCCGAGACCCGCGTACGCGCCGCGTTGGCCGTCGGTGAAGTCGGCGATCAGCCGCGCGGAGATCCGGGTGAGGGCGAAGACGAAGACCAGGTCGAGGAAGAGCTCCAGAAAGGTGGCCCGCTGGCGGGTGGCTTCGCTGCGCAACAGTCCGTCGGGGGTGTTCCTCATCGGCTCGCCACGCGCCGGTTCCGCCGAACGATCACGGGCCCTCCCGTCGCGGTGATCTCCATGCCTAACGAGCCAGCGTGCGGCTGTGGCACGTGGAGCGAAGGGGCCGGCGACAGACAACAGTCACCAATCCGTCACCCGACCGCTACGGCAGGTGTACGCCTCTACGCTCGTGGACGTGCCCGGACCTGCCGAGAAGGCCACTGAACAGGACCGGCGTGACCTCATCGTCACTGTCGCGCGAGAGTTGGCCGAGACGAAGGGCTGGGCGGGTGTGACCACCCGACGGCTCGCCGAACGAACCGAGATCGACATGGGTGACATCTATCGGCACTTCGCCGATCTGGAGGCGCTGATCGCCGCGGTCGCGGTGTGCGCCTTCGCCGATCTGGCCGCCGACCTCGCCGAGGCGCACGCGGAGACCGCCGGGAGCCCGGAGGGGGTCTGGCCGGCGGTCGCGACCGCGTACCTCGACTTCGCGTACACGAATCCTGAGGTCTATGACGCGATGCTCGCGCTGACCCCCGACCTGGCCCTCGGCGTGGATGGCGTGCCGGCCGCGCCGCGGGCGGTCTTCGCCGAGCTGCGGGCGGCCCTGACCCCGCTGGCCGAGGGGCGGGACCCGGACACCCTCGCCGAGGTGGGTTGGAGCCTGCTGCACGGCGTGGTGATGCTCACCCGCGGTGGCCGGCTGCGACCCGAGGGGCAGGAGGACCGCGAGGCGTTGATCGCGCAACGGTTGCTGCGGTGGCCCTGACCAGCCACCGCCGAACTCCCCGGATCCTGGTCAGTTGATGGGCTGGCGGTCGGCCGGGCCCTTGTCGGTGAACCGGAACGTGGTGTTCAGCTTGGCGTTGCCCAACTCCTTGAGGACGAGGCCGTTGCCGGGGAGGTGCTGGAGGACACGGGTCTCGCTGCCGATCGTGTACGTGCCGTCGCCCTTGGCGATGATGGTGAACCGCTGGATCGGGTCGTCCTGGTCGCAGACGACGGCCCCGATTGTCAGTTCGGGCTCGATGTCCAGGCCGTTCACCTGCCAGCAGGACGGGTCGTCGTTGGCGGGGTGGCCGTCCTTCGTGCCGAACGCCCTGATCACGTACCGGTCGCCGCCGATCGGTGTCGGCACGAACAGGATGCGACCGCCGGCGTCGCCGCCCTCCTCAAGCCGCCCGCTGATCTCCAACGGCTTCCCCGAACCCTGCACCCGGGTGATGGTGACCTCGCGCGTGCCGGACAGCAGTGGGTCGCTCGCCGCTGCCGATGGCGTGGTCGGCGCCGCTGCCGTCGGCGCGCCTGTCAGGGCGCCCGACGGAGTCGGCGTGCCCGCCGCCTTGTCCGCACCGCCCTGGCACGCCACCAGCACACTGGCGCAGGCCAGCATCGCCGCGCCGGTGACCCACTTCATGGTGGCCATGCCGCACTCCTCAACAGCCGTCCCGAACCTGGGCGGAAATCATCATGGATGTCGCCTCCGCATGACGACGGCCGCGCCGGAACGGTTCACGAAAATCCGGAAGATCTCACGTCGATCTCCCGCCTATCCTGTCTCTCGGTCTTGGCGGCGGTGGCACGGGGAGGGCATGGCATGACGGTCGGCGTGGCGGCGCGACGACAGGCGCAGGTGCTGATCTTCGATGCGGACGACACGTTGTGGGAGAACAACGTCGTCTTCGAGCGGGTGATCGACGACTTCCTGGGCTGGCTGGACCACCCGACCCTGGACCGGGCCGCGTTGCGGTCCGTCCTCGACGACATCGAACGGGCCAACGCGGTGGCGCACGGGTACGGCAGCAAGGTCTTCCTGCGCAGCCTGGCGGAGTGCCTGGAGCGGCTGCGCGAGCGGCCGGCCACCGACTCCGAACGTCAGGAGATCGACCGGCTGGCGGTGGCCCTCGTCGAGCACCAGGTGGAGCTGATGCCCGGGGTGGCCGACGCGCTCGACGAGCTGGCCGGTCGACACGAGTTGCTGCTGCTCACCAAGGGCGATCGGGAGGAGCAGCAGCGCAAGCTGGACGCCTGCGGTCTGCTGCACCACTTCGGCGCCGCGCACATCGTCGCCGAGAAGAACGTCGACACGTACCGGTGGCTCATTCGGGAGCACGGCTTCGCGCCGGACGACGCGTGGATGATCGGCAACTCCCCGAAGTCCGACATCCTGCCGGCGCGGGCCGCCGGGTTGAACGCGGTGTTCATTCCGAACGCGAACACCTGGGTGCTGGAGGATGACGAGCTGGACCCGACCGACGGCGGGGTGCTGCGGCTCGCCGCGTTCCGGGACCTGCTGCGCCACTTCTGACCGTACCGAAGCCAAACAGCGTCGGCGATCATGGTCGCGTTACGCCAACCTGCCCGATTTTCATCGTGGGATCAGTCCTGCCGCCGGTCGTCCGACGCGGCTTGTCCGGCCGGTCGGGGCGCGCCTAACCTGGTTCGGCGCTCACGGCCCTCCGGGGTGTGTCGGGAGCGCGTCGGCGTTCGGCGGGTGAGCACCGTGGAGCTGAGTGCGAAGTGGCTGGCTCACCCCGTTCTGGCGTGTGGCGTCGTGCCACGCCCGCGCGGCGGGGTGCCGGAGCTGTCCGCTTCCCTGCCGGACGGCCGAGGGTCAGGGCCGGGTAGTTGCGGACCCGGTCCTGACCCGGCCCGCGAATCGTTCGACAGCTCCGAGCGGGGCAGACCGCGCGCCGGTTCGACTGTCAGGATGGCGGCATGAAGCGCAGATCTCTCCTACTCGGCGCGGCGGCGGGCCTGGTCGCCCCGGCCGTGCTCACCCCGCCCGCGCCCGCACTCGCGGCGGTGGGGCCGAGCGTCGGCACGGCCCCGGCGCCGCGACCCCTGCCGAGGTGGCAGCCCCAGAACCGGGCCAGCGCATTGACAACGCTGCCGGCGGAGACGAAGCAGGTGATCATCGTCGGCGCCAGCAGCTACACCACCACCTACGCCACGCTGGAGGCGTTCGTGCGGGTGCGGAGCACCTGGCAGCCGGCCTCGGCGTCGTTGCCCGCCCGGATCGGCTCGAAGGGCTTCAGCGACAACCACGTGGAGGGTGTGCCGACCACGCCGACCGGCGTCTACTCGATCGGCCCCACCATGTACGGCATCGACGCCAACCCGGGCGTGCGCTTCCCCTACCACCGGCTGGTCAGCGGTGACTGGTGGAACGAGAACCCGTCGTCGGCGTTCTACAACACCTTCCAGCACAGTGCGACAAACCCGGGCGGGGCCAGCGAGGCACTGTGGAAGGAGGTCCCCGCGTACACGCACTTCGCGGTGATCACCTACAACATGCCGCCGAACGTGCCGAAGCCGGTGCCGAACGCGGGCAGCGGGATCTTCCTGCACCAGTTCAGCACCAGCGCCGGCAACGCCACCGCTGGTTGTGTCTCCCTCGCCCACGATCACCTTGTCGACGTGCTCAACTGGCTGGACCCGGCGCTGTCACCACGCATCGTGCTCAGCCCGTACGCCCAGCTCAGCCGATACTGAGAGCCGCCGCGGCTCAGCCGTCCTCGCGCCGGACGATCGCCACCGCCACCCGGCAGAACTCGTCCATGTCCGGGTTGAACCCGGCAGCGATGTCGGGATGCAACCCGGAGCGGGTCTCCTCCAACAGCCGCTGGCAGACCTGCTCGACCGGTTCGCCGGCGTAGCCGGAGCGGACCCGCTCGGTGGCCGCCTGAAGCGCCGAGGTCAGCTGCTCCTCCAGCGGGCCGCGCAGCTTCTGCTGCACAGGATCGAGCCCGCGGGGGTCGAGCGTGACATGTGGCTCCGACATCGGTGCTCCCTTCGTCGGCGTCCGCGATACCCCACCGCGGACGTCGGTCAAACCCCGGTCGGTGCGGCGGCGACCCGCACCTGGTACGAGAACTCCTCCGCCGGCTCCTCGTGGTACGACAGCCGACGGATCTGCCGGTCGTCGTCGTAGAGGGCGACGTCCACCAGCACGCCGAGGTGGGCGAGGCCGATGCTCGACACCCGCTTCTTGTCCTGCAACACCGCGCAGACGCCGCCGAGCAGGGTGCTGGCGTCGGACGTACGGTGCCCGGGCGGGCAGCGCAACACCAGGTCCACCTCGATCGGCCCGGGCAACGGCGTCCAGCCGGTGCGTTGGGCCGCGGCGAGGGCGGCCTGGAGCAGGGTGCGGACCCTCGTCGCCTGCCGGTGCCCGGCGGCGAAGATGGACAACGCTTCGGTCTTGACCGGTGGCAGGCCGCTCACCTCGAACGTCAGGGCGAGAGCGCGGGTGTCCTGCACGACGGCACCTCCTCGTTGGGACGATCCTGCCGAACCGGGGGAGCGGCGGTGGGACGTTCCCGCGATTACCAACCGATCGGGCAGGCATGGGTCGGCCGGAGGCGTGTCGACGGCGGCGGCGAACGCGCCGGCTACGGCGCTAGGAAAACGCTAGCCGACGACGCCCGCGCTCGGTAGTCGGTCGTTCACCCGGTAGGGCGTGGTGCGAAGGCGCAGAACTCGTTGCCCTCGGGGTCGGCCAGCACCCACCACCAGTGCGTCTCGTCGAGAGGCTCCCGCAGCAGGGTCGCGCCCGCAGCGATCAGCGCCATCGGCTCCGGGTCGACCAGGTCGACGTCCCAGTGCAGCCGATTCTTGACCGTCTTGGGCTCGGGCACCCCGACGAACACCCAGTAGTCCCAGGGGAACCCGGACGCGCCAACCACACCCGCGTGGGTCCCCTCGTGCTCGACGGTGCCGCCGACCACCCCGGCCCACCAGGTCGCCTGCGCAACCGGGTCGGTCGAGTCGACGACCAACTCGAACGGGCCCGGCAGGGCACCGTCGCGAGCCGGGAACGCGCAGAACTCGTTGCCCTCCGGGTCGCTCAACACCCACCAGCTCGCCTCACCGCCTGGGTCGCGTACCAGTTGGGCGCCGTCCGCGAGCAGCGCCGCCGGGTCCGCGTCGGCCAACCGCAGATCCAGGTGTACGCGGGTCTTGCCGACCCGAGGCTCGGGCACCTTGTTCACCCAGATCGACTCGGCGTTGGAGCGCGCGGAGCGCGGGTCCACCCGGGTGTCGTCGTCACCGGCATCGGCCACGTCACCGTCGAGCATGCGGGCCCAGAAGCCGCCGAGTGCGAGCGGGTCGTTGGCGTCCAGACAGAGATCCTTGAAGCGCGCGATCATGCTTCCAGCATGACTGGTGGGAGCGGATGTGTCCGGGCAGACGGTGCTGGGTTGACGCCCTCCTGGATAGGATCTTTGACGTTATATAACGCCGCACGTATTATCCACGCATGCATGAATCTACCTTTCTCATCCTCACCGCTCTGGCCGCCCAGCCGTTGCACGGCTACGGGGTAGTGCAGGCGGTGGAAGATTTGTCGGCGGGCGACGTGAAGCTGCGGCCGGGCACCCTCTACGGCGCACTCGACCGTTTGGTCGAGCAACGCCTGATCGAGGTTGACCGGGAGGAGGCCGTCGACGGGCGACTTCGTCGCTACTACCGGCTCAACGAGGCGGGAGCAGCGGCCCTGCAAGCCCAGGCCGAGCGACTGCGTCGGCATGCGACGGCGGCCGATGACCAGCTGAGCAAGCGCCTCGGTGGTGCCCTGGGCTTCGGGGCGGTGTCCGCATGACCGCCGCCACGTGGTCGGCCGGCGACCGCAGTCTCGAACGCCACTACCGCAAGCTGCTGCTTGCGTACCCGGGCCGGCATCGGCGCCGGTACGGCACCGAGATGATCACCACGCTCCTTGAGATGGCAGCACCCGGGCAGCGCCGCCCTCGGCCCGGGGAAGCCCTGCACCTGCTCGCCAGCGGCCTGCGCCAGCGGCTCCGGCTCCCCACCCGCCGGCCGCTCGCGGTGATCGCGGCGGTCCTCCTCGCCCTGACGATGGGCGCGTTCGGTGGGGCCGTCGGGTCGTGGACAGGTTCCCAGACGTTCGCGGACCTGCCCGACGACGCCACGACCGCCAGCCTGGCCCAGCGGGCCAGCGGTGCCGCCAACGATTCCGTCCAGCTGCGCGTCGCGTCACCATGGCAGGAGGAGTCGATCTCGACGACTTCCGAAGTCGATGCCAACTGGGACGCTGAGCAGGCCCGGCAGCGTTTCTCAGCTGATGGCTGGTCAGTCTCCGACGTCACGCCACTCGGCGGCCAAGCGTTCGCGTTCAACCCTGACACCAAATCCTTCGTCGACCTCCCGATGCGCAACTCGACGTTCAGCGCCAGGTCGAACGGGCTGACACTCCAGGTGCGGAGCTACGTCAGCGCCGAGCACGGCTCTGTCCACCTCGACGGCTGGGTGCAGAGCACGTCCTTGTTCCTACCTCTGATCGTGGCGGGCATCCTGATCGGACTTGTCGTGGGGTGGCTGATCGCAGCGGCCCTCGCGTACCGGATCGTGGAGGCGTCGGCCGAACGGCGGCGCGCCTCCGCCGGGCTCTGGGCCGTAGCGCTGATCGCGCTCGCTCTGCCGGCAGTAGCCCTGTACGGCAACGTGCTGCGGGCATTCAGAGATCACGGCGACGTCGGCCCGGTCTTCACCGTGCACAGCGCGTTCAACCCCGGCCGCTATTACCCGGTCGGGCCAACTTGGCAGGTTCTCGCCCTGACCATCGCCGGGGTCATGCTCGCGGGTGCCGCGATTCTGCTCGCCCGCCCCGGCGCCCAGCAGGGAACGCAGACAGCGGTGATAGCGAGCTGAAACTCCGCCGCTGTTGTCCGACTCCCGGGCCCGTAGGGCGTGATCGAGCCCGGGAATGCGAGTAGAAGGCCCTCGGGTGGGGGCCTTCTACTCGGTTTTGGTCAGTGCTGTTTGGCGTACTCGACGAAGGTCTTCCAGGCCGTCGGGTCGACGTGCAGGGTGCCGCCGTCGCGGTCCTTGGTGTCACGCACCAGCACCACGCTCGGCAGGTTGTCGGCGACCTCGACGCAGGATCCGCCGTTGCCGCCGGACCGGGTCGACTTGCGCCACTGTGGGGTCAGCATGCCCATGACTTCGCCACTTCCTTGATCAGCTCGGTTGACTGCCGGCGGGGGAGCGCCTCGTTCCGCACGATCTCCCACGTCTTCGCCAGCTTAGCGACGTCGGCCGAGGCATCGACGAACTGCGCGGTGAGCTGGTTGTCGGCGTGAGCCACCCGCTCGCCGTCCGGCATCTCGGCGATGATGAACTGACCGGCCAGCCCGAGGTACATCCCAGCATCCACCGGCACGATGTGCACCTGGATATGCTCCGCCGTCGCCAACTGGGCCAGGTGCTCGCACTGCTCGACCATGAGGCCCGGCTGGTCGAGCACCGGCCGGCGCAGCACCGCCTCGTCCAGCACGGCGATGAGCTGCGGCGGGCGCGGGCGGTGCAGGATCGCCTGGCGCTCCAACCGGGAGGCGACGATCCGGTCCACATCCTCGGCGTCGAACCGGCCACCGGCCAGCGTCGCGCGGGCGTACCGCTCGGTCTGGAGCAGGCCCGGCACGTACGCCAACTCGAACCAGCGCAGCGTGGTCGCCTCCCGCTCGAACTCGATCCACTCGCGCAGCCAGGCCGGCTCGGCGTCGAGCCGGGCCAACCCGTCCAGCATGCGCAGGAAACGTCCGCCGGTCCGGTGCTGGGTGTCGACCGCCCTCATGTACTCCTTCGTGGGCGGTCGCCCACCGGTCTCCACGGAGCTGACGTGTGAACCCGAATAACCGATGCCCCTGCCGAAGTCGTCCTGACTGAGCCCGAGCCCCGTCCGGAACAGGCGCAACTCCTCCAGCACGTAGTCGGTGACGGTCCCCATCGAATCCCCAACCTTCGCTCAGTCTGGCTCGGCGTGTCCCTCATGGGTGCTCACCTGGACCGCTGAGCTGCACAGATGGCGCGAGCACGTATCGACGGTAGTCGGCTCATCACCACACTGTCACCAGTGGCGGGTCCGCTGGTGGCCGGAATGGCGGCGGTGGGCCCTGCCCCCGGGGTCGCTCCCGTCTCCCCCTTGCGGGAGCGGCCCCTTCCCCGTCCCCGAGGAGGTCGATGTGCTCACCCCGACAGCCCAGCAGCCCTCGGCGCGGTGGCGGTGATGGTGGTGGTCCGGCCGCCCGTCCCGCACGTCGCAATGCGCCCGCTGTGGCGGTGCCGGAACTGTGGCACCGAGTGGCCCTGCCAACCGGCCAAGCTCGCCCTGCTGACGGAGTACCGGACCAGCCGGACCGCACTGCTGATCTACCTCGGCACTCTGATGCACGAGGCGACGATCCAGCTCACCCAGCTCCATCCGGATCATCCACCGACCAGGATGACCGAGCGCTTCCTCTCCTGGGCGAGGGCCCGGGGCTGACGTTGCTCGGCCCGCCGTAGCTCATCCCGGGAAGTGGATCAGCGGCACCCCGTCGGTGTGTCCGGGTCCCTCGCCGGTGAGCACCGCGGCCAGGCGCAACCTGCCCTGCCAGTGAGAAGGTGGCGAGTGCCCGGGCGTCGTGAGACGCCCGGGCAACCGATCGTTAGATCCGGGCGAGGATCTTGTTCATGGTGGCGATCTCGGCCTGCTGGTCGTCGATGATCTGCTGGGCGAGGGCCTTGGCGTCGGCGTTGGCGCCGTTTGTGGTCTCGTCCTTGGCCATGGTGATAGCGCCCTGGTGGTGGGCGATCATCATGGTGAGGAACTGCTTGTCGAACTCGGTGCCGGTGGCGGCGGCGAGTTTGGCCATGTCGGCGTCGGTCATCATGCCGGGCATGCTGTGGTCCATGCCGGGCATGGCGCTGGGGCTCGTGCCGTGGTGCATGCCGGTGTTGCTGGCCGTCGGTGTGGGCGTGCCCCAGGCGGCCAGCCACCGGGTCATGGTGTCGATCTCTGGCCCTTGGGCGGCCTTGATCTGGGCGGCGAGTTGCTTGACCTCGGGGCCGGTGGCGCGGGTGGCTGCGAGGTCGGCCATCTGCACGGCCTGCTGGTGGTGCGGGATCATCATCTGGGCGAACATGACGTCAGCCGGGTTGCCGGCCCCAGGGCTGGTGTTCTGGCCGCTGGTGGCGGTCGGGCTGGCCATGGTGGAGCTGTGCCCGCCCGCGGCGGAGCTGTGGTCGCCGGCGCCGCATCCGGTGAGGTTGACGGCGGCGGTGAAGCTGAGCGCGGCCATGACGGCGCGGCGCAGGTGAGTGCGAGTCATCGCGGGTTGTGCCTTTCGGTGTCAAGGAAAACTACGTGCATGGGACAGGCGCGCGACGCAGCCGACGGAGGTGCCCGCCGGGCAGCGCGGGTGCCCCTATGTGCGCAGCACCGACACCGAGGCCAGGTGTAGTCCGAGCCTGCGCGCGGGCGGTGCCCGGCAACTTGTGGCACAGCAGGCAGAGCGGATGCGGGTATGGGCGCGGCTGGTGTGCGTGAACAGCAGGAGACCGAGGACAACCGCGAGGCTGAGAGCGGTGACCACGGCCAGGCACACCTGCCAGCCGGGCATGTGCCCGTTGCCGTGGCCGGCCGGTGTAACCGTTTGCTGGTCGCAGGTGTCGCTGGTGCATCCGTCTTGAGCGGCGGGCGGGGCCAGTACGGCGGTGGTGGGGCTGCTGTGCCCGCTGTCGGATCGCATCGACAAAGGGTCGTGGCCGAGGCTGTGCATGGCGGCCAGCCCGATGAGGGTGCAGGCCAGCAGCACGAACCGGACCAGGTGTCCGGTTCGTGCTGCTGGCTGGGTCATGCGCTCCACGCTAGTGTGCCGCCGTCGGCTCATCCCGGCCGATCCCGCGATCGCCGCTCCTCACTCGCTCGCGGGGCGCAGGTGCACGCGGCGCAGGAGTTGGGCGTTGAGGGCGACCACGATGGTGGAAGCGGACATCAGCACGGCCCCGATCGCGGGGCTGAGGGTCACCCCGGCCCAGGCGAGGACGCCGGCGGCCAACGGCAGGGCGATCACGTTGTAACCGGCGGCCCAGGCCAGGTTCTGGATCATCTTTCGGTAGGAGGCGCGGGACAGGCGGATCACCCCTGCGACTGCGCGCGGGTCGGAGGAGGCGAGGACCACCCCGGCGGACTCGATGGCGACGTCGGTGCCGGCGCCGATCGCGATCCCGACGTCGGCGCGGGCCAGCGCGGGGGCGTCGTTGACGCCGTCGCCGACCATCGCCACTCGTAGTCCGCGTTTCTGTAGTTCGGCCACGGCGTCGTCCTTGTCCGCTGGCAGCACCTCGGCGAACACCTCATCCTCGCCCGGGCGAAAGCCCAGGTCCGCGGCGACCGCCTCGGCGACCGAGCGGGCGTCACCGGTGATCATGGCGATCTTGCGGATGCCCTGCTGGCGTAGTTCGGCGATGGCTTGCCGCGCTTCGGGACGGACCTGGTCTTCGAGGGCGAGGGCGCCGATCACCCTGGCCTGGTCGTCGTCGAGGCGCAGCAGGTGCAGCACCGCGGCTCCCCGGCCCGACCACTCGTCGTGCTGGCGGCGCAGGTCATCCGGCGCTGCGGCCCGCAGTTCGCGCAGCAGCGCGGGCCCGCCGACGGCGTAGCTGACGCCGTCGACCTCGGCGCGTACCCCGCGCCCGGTCAGTGACCGGAACCCCGTCGCGGTGCGCCGGGCCCCCTGCTGGGCGGCGGCAGTGACGATGGCCCGGGCGAGGGGATGCTCGCTGTCGGCTTCCACCGCCGCCGCGATCGCCAGGACGTCGGCGTCGCTGCTTCCGGTGGCGGCGGTGACGCCGGTGACGACGTGCTTCCCGCGGGTCAGGGTGCCGGTCTTGTCGAACAACACCGCGTCGACCGTGCGCATCCGTTCCAGGGCGAGGCGGTCCTTGATCAGGATGCCGCCCTTGGCGGCGACGGCGGTGGACAGAGCGATCACCAGAGGGATGGCCAGGCCGAGCGCATGCGGGCAGGCGATCACCAGCACCGTCACCGTGCGCACGACCGCCTCGTCGAGGTTGCCGAACACCGTCCAGACAAGCAGCGTCACCACGGCCGTGGCGCTGGCGATGTAGAACAGCCAGGCGGCGAACCGGTCGGCCAGCACCTGCGCCCGGCCACTGGACTGCTGCGCCTGGGCGACCAGGCGCTGGATCCCGGCCAGGGCGGTGTCCTCACCGACGGCCTCGACCCGGACCCGGATCGCCGCGTCGGTGGCCACCGTGCCGGCCACCACCCGATCCCCCGCCTCGCGCGGCACCGGACGAGACTCACCGGTAATCATCGACTCGTCAAGCTCCGCCCGGCCGTCGGAGATCCGCCCGTCGGCCGGCACCCGGCCGCCTGGGCGCACGAGCACCACGTCGCCGACGTCCAGGTCACTGACGCGCACCTGCTCGGGCTGACCGTCGCCACCGAGACGTTCGGTGTCGTCGGGCAGCAGCGCCGCCAAAGCGGACAGCGCGCCCTGGGCTTGGCCGATGGCCTTCATCTCCTGCCAGTGCCCGAGCAGCATGATCGTGACCAGGGCGGCCAGCTCCCACCAGAAGTCCAGGTCGAACGCGCCCAACGCCGTCGCCAGGGAGGCGACGTAGGCGACGGTGATCGCCATCGCGATCAGCAGCATCATCCCCGGCGCCCGGTCGCGGACCTCCCGCACTGCGCCCTGTAGGAACGGCCACCCGCCGTAGGCGAACACCACCGTGCCCAGCACCGGACCCACCCACCCGATGCCCGGGAAGTCCAACTGATAGCCGAACCAGTCCATCACCATGTGACTGGTCACCACGATCGGCACCGTCAACGCCAGACTCAGCCAAAACTTGCGCCGAAACGCCTCTGGGTCGTGCCCGGCGTGCTTGTCATGCCCGGCGTGCGCGTCGTGCTTCCCTGCGGGGGCGTCACGCCCGCCGGGTTCCTTCGAGCGACCGGGGTGGTCACCGTGTCCGTTCATCCGGTCTGTCGCCTGGGTGGAAGTGTTCATCTTGTGGTGCTGGTGGTCGTGCGACATCGTGATCGCCTCCTCGCCCTCAACATACCCCCGGGGGGTATCGGCGTCTAGGGTCGCCGATGTCTTGCACGTCACCTGAGCGGGCCTGTGCGGCGCGGCGCGGCGAGTCGGGGTGCCACCGGCAATGCTCGTGCCTATCGGCCTGATCCCCGCCCGGCCGAGGTTGACCGACTTCGCGTAGGTCTCGAACCTCGACACAGCGGTGTTCGCATGGGCGCCTTCCAGACTTGGCGAGGAGTCGGTGCGCTGCCGCTACCCGCCCGCGCGCCGATCATGCTCACACCGCCCGTCGGTTACTGCCGAACCCTCCGCTGCCAGCGCGAACACGCGCGGTCGGGGCGCACGGCACCGAGGGTCGATCGCTGTGTGCACTCTCGGTGTGACAGCCAGGTTTCGCGACTTCGCGGGTGGGGCAGAGTAGCCGCTACAGAGCATCCGGGCCGGAGTTTCCGCAGCTTGCCGACTCGGAATCGGCTCGCCGTGCGCCGGGGCACGGATGCCCTCCCCGGTCTTTCGCCGAGGAGAGGGGGAGGGCGATGACGGACCCCGAAACGGCTCGACACCGACGCCGGCCAGTTGTTCGGCTGGGCGCGGCGGCTGCCGCGCTGGCACTCGTGGCGCCGCTGGCCGCGTGTGGCGCGGACGACGCTGGTGGCCCACCGACGATCAACCTGTACTACCCGCCAGAGCAGAACCTGCAGAAGGTCGTCGACGACTGCAACGCGCAGGCCCAGGGACGGTACGAGATCGCCTACCGGGTGCTGCCCCGGCAGGCCGACGACCAGCGGGTGCAGATGGTGCGCCGGCTGGCCGCCGAGGACAACGGGATGGATCTGCTCGGGCTGGACGTCACCTGGACCCAGGAGTTCGCCAGCGCCGACTGGATCCGCGAGTGGACCGGCCAGGACAAGGCCGAGGTCGAGCAGGGCACCCTCGCCGGGCCGTTGGACACCGCCCGGTACGAGGACAAGTTGTACGCGGCGCCGAAGAACACCAACGTCCAGTTGCTCTGGTACCGCAAGGACCTGGTGCCGCAGCCGCCGACCACCTGGGACCAGATGATCAGCGCGGCCCAGCAGCTCAAGGACCAGGGCAAGCCGTACCAGGTGCTCACCATGGGCGCGCAGTACGAGGGTCTTGTCGTCCTCTACAACACCCTGGCCGAAAGCGCCGGCGGGAAGATCCTCAACGACGACGGTACGAAGGCCGTGATGGACGAGGGCACCGTCCGGGCGTTGGAGCAGCTGAAGAAGTTCGCCACGTCGGGCGTGACCTCGCCGTCGTTCAGCAACGCCACCGAGGACCCGGTTCGGCTGGAGTTCCAGTCCGGCGCGGGCGCGTTCCAGGTGAACTGGCCGTTCGTCTACCCGGCTCTCCAGGAGGCGAACCCGGAACTGGCCAAGCAGGTCGGCTGGGCTCGGATCCCGGGCATCGACGAGGGCACCCCCAGCAAGGTCACCATCGGTGGGGTCAACCTGGCGGTCAGCTCCTACTCCAAGCACCCGGAGCAGTCCTTCGAGGCGGCCCGGTGCATCCGCAGCGCCGAGCACCAGAAGTTCTCCGCCATCAACGACGGTGTGCCGCCGACCATCGAGGCGGTCTTCGACGACCCGGAGATGACCGAGGCGTACCCGATGAAGGACACCATCCTTGAAGAGCTGAAGGAGCCGGCGACGCGTCCGCTGACCCCCGCCTACCAGAGCATCTCCACAGTGATGTCGGCGATCCTGTCGCCGCCGTCCGGGATCCGCCCGCAGCAGACCGCCGACGAGCTGCGCGGCGCCATCGCCGACGCCCTCCAGTCCAAGGGGGTCCTGCCGTGAGTATCAACGCCACGCCGACCGGCGCCGATGTCGCCGCCGACGAGACCAGCGAAGCCACCGGCCAGCGCGCCACAGTGCCCACCCAGCGTGGTGGCCGTCGCAAGCCCCCGTTGAGCGAGAACAAGAAGGCCGAACGCCGGCTCGGTCTGTTACTCTGCGCGCCGGCCGCGCTGGTCATGATCGCGGTGACCGCGTACCCGATCATCTACTCGGTCTGGCTGTCGTTGCAGCGCTTCGACCTGCGCTTTCCCGACCAGCGTGAGTTCATCGGGCTGGAGAACTACGTCACCGTGCTCACCAACGAGTTCTGGTGGACCGCGTTCGGGGTGACCATGCTGATCACGGTGGTCACCGTCGCCGTCGAGCTGGTGCTCGGCATGGGCCTGGCGATCATCATGCACCGCACCATCATCGGGCGCGGCCTGGTCCGGACCTCGGCGCTCATCCCGTACGGGATCGTCACGGTGGTCGCCGCGTTCTCCTGGCGGTACGCCTGGACGCCCGGCACCGGTTACCTGGCCGATTTGTTCAGCGACGGCGCGCCGCTCACCGAACGGGCCAGCTCCCTGGCGATCATCATGCTGGCGGAGATCTGGAAGACCACCCCGTTCATGGCGCTGCTGCTGATGGCCGGCCTGGCGCTGGTCCCGGAGGACCTGCTCAAGGCGGCCTCCACCGACGGCGCAACCGCCTGGCAGAAGTTCACCAAGGTGATGCTGCCGGTGATGAAGCCGGCGATCCTTGTCGCGTTGCTGTTCCGCACCCTGGACGCGTTCCGGGTCTTCGACAACATTTTCGTGTTGACCGCCGGAGGCAACGAGACGTCGTCGGTGTCGATGCTCGCCTACAACAACCTGATCCGGGGCCTCAACCTCGGCATCGGTTCGACGATGTCGGTGCTGATCTTCATCACCGTGGCGATCATCGCCTTCGTCTTCGTGAAGCTGTTCGGCACCGCTGCTCCGGGCAGCGACGACGGAGAGAGGCGCTGACATGGCTGTCGAAACCACTACCAGGGCAAAGCTGCGCTGGGGTCTGCTCGACGTCCTCGTGGTCGTCTTCGCGCTGGTCCCGGTGCTGTGGATCGCGTCGCTGTCGTTCAAGACGCCGGCCACCCTCACCGACGGGAACTTCATCCCCCGAGAGTGGACGCTGGACAACTACCGGACCATCTTCGACACCGACCAGTTCGTCCGGGCACTGGTCAACTCGATCGGCATCGCACTGATCGCCACGCTGGTCGCTGTGGTGCTCGGCGCGATGGCCGCGTACGCGATCAGCCGGCTGGACTTCCCCGGTAAGAAGCTGCTGGTCGGCGTCTCCCTGCTGATCGCGATGTTCCCGCAGGTGTCACTGGTGTCGCCGCTGTTCGAGATCGAACGTCAGCTCAAGATCTTCGACACCTGGCTCGGGCTGATCCTGCCGTACATCACCTTCGCGCTGCCGCTGGCGATCTACACGCTGTCGGCGTTCTTCAAGCAGATCCCGTGGGATCTGGAGAAGGCCGCGAAGATGGACGGCGCCACCCAGGGGCAGGCGTTCCGCCGGGTGATCGCGCCACTGGCCGCGCCCGGCCTGTTCACCACGGCGATCCTGGTCTTCATCTTCTGCTGGAACGACTTCCTGTTCGCGATCTCGCTGACCTCGACCGAGCGGTCCCGCACGGTGCCGGCCGCGTTGTCGTTCTTCACCGGCGCGTCGCAGTTCGAGGATCCCACCGGGGCGATCTGCGCCGCCGCCGTGGTGATCACCGTTCCGATCATCCTGTTCGTTCTCTTCTTCCAGCGTCGCATCGTGTCCGGTCTGACCTCCGGCGCGGTCAAGGGATAGGTGGGTAGTCATGGCTGACATCGTGCTGGACAAGGTGAGCAAGAGCTTCCCGGACGGGACCGTCGCCGTGCAGGACGTCGACCTGGAGATCGCCGACGGCGAGTTCGTGATCCTGGTCGGGCCCTCGGGCTGCGGCAAGTCCACCACCCTCAACATGATCGCCGGGCTGGAGGACATCAGCTCCGGTGAGCTGCGCATCGCCGGGCAGCGGGTCAACGACAAGGCCCCCCGGGACCGGGACATCGCCATGGTGTTCCAGTCGTACGCGCTGTACCCGAACATGACAGTGCGGGAGAACATGGCGTTCCCGCTGCGGCTGGCGAAGCTCGACAAGGAGACCATCGACCGCAAGGTCGACGAGGCGGCGAAGGTGCTGGAGCTGACCTCGCTGCTGGACCGCAAGCCGGCCAACCTCTCCGGTGGCCAGCGTCAGCGGGTGGCGATGGGCCGGGCGATCGTCCGCCAGCCGAAGGCGTTCCTGATGGACGAGCCGTTGTCCAACCTCGACGCCAAGCTGCGGGTGCAGATGCGCACAGTGGTGTCCCGCCTGCAGAAGCAGCTCGGCACCACCACCGTCTACGTCACCCACGACCAGACCGAGGCGATGACCCTCGGCGACCGCGTGGTGATCATGCGCGGGGGCGCGGTGCAGCAGGTCGGGCCGCCACAGGAGCTGTACGACCACCCGAAGAACCTCTTCGTGGCCGGCTTCATCGGCTCCCCGTCGATGAACTTCCTGCACGCCGCCGTGCAGGACGGCGAGCTGCACACCGCCCTGGGCAAAGTGCCGATCGGTGACCGGGTCCGCCGGGAGTTGGAGGCGGCCGACGCGCCCCGCGAGCTGATCCTCGGCATCCGGCCCGAGCACTTCGAGGACGCCGAACTGGTCGACGACGACACCCGTCGGCGGGGCATGGAGTTCGAGGCGCCGGTGGACATCGTCGAGTCGATGGGCTCGGACAAGTACGTCTACTTCACCGTCGAGGGTGAGAAGGCCAGCGCCGCCGAGTTGGAGGAGCTGGCCGCCGACGCGGGCGCCGCCGATTTCGCCGGTGCCGGCGGCAACCTGGTGACCCGGTTGTCCGCCGAGTCCCCGGTCGCCGAGGGGCAGACGCGACGGGTCTGGTTCAACCTGGAGAAGATCCACCTGTTCGACCCGGCCAACGGCCGCAACCTGACCCTGCACGAGGGTCGAGCGGCCGGCGCGCTCGCCGACTGACGCCCAGCACGCGCCGATCTTGCACTTTCGGTTGTCGATACAGGTGGAATGCCGCTTGTGTCGGGACAGTAAGTGCAAGATCGGCGGGGCGGGGCGGGGCGGGGCGGGGCGGGGCACGGGGTGGCGTGTTCTGCGGGGTTTGGGTGGGCGTGGCAGGGTGGTTGCAGGTCGCGTCGTGAAGCGGGGGACGGGATGAACCGACGATTGGCCGCGCTGGCCAACGCGCACGGTGTTTCCACCTGGTACGAGGATTGGCGGCACCGCCGCGTCGCTGTCGCACCGGAGACCGTGGTGGGTGTGCTGGGGCTGCTCGGCGTGGACGCCACCAGCCCGTCGGCGATCGCTGACGCGCTCGCCGCCGCCCGTGCGGTCGACCGGAGCGCCCTGCCGGAGACGATAGTGCTCACCCACGGTCGCGGCCGTGCGCTGCCCGGCCCGGGTGTGGTGACCCTGGAGGACGGTGGCCGTCGCGCTGTCGACGGTGAGCTGCCGGCGGACCTGCCGTTGGGTTGGCACCGGCTGGCCTGCGCCGACCGCGAGGTGACACTGGTGGTGGTGCCGCGCCGGCTGCCGGTGCCGCCGTCGAGCTGGGGGTGGATGCTCCAGCTCTACGCGCTCACCTCGGAGCGTTCCTGGGGCATGGGTGACCTCGGTGACCTCGCCGACTTCACCGGGTGGGCCGGTGCCACCGGGGCGGGGCTGGTGCTGCTCAACCCGCTGCACGCGGTCGGGCCGGCGCACCCGGTGGCCACCTCGCCGTACTCGCCGGCCAGTCGACGCTTCGTCAATCCGCTCTACCTGCGGGTCGGTGACACCGCCGCGTACCGGGCGGCGGACCCGGCGACCCGGGCGGTGGTCGACGCGTTGCGTCCGGACCGGGGGCCTCTGATCGACTACGACGAGGTGTGGGCCGCCAAGCGGCGCGCCCTGGAGTTGCTGCACGCGTACGCCCAGCCGGTGGACCTTGCCGCGGACCCGGCGCTGACCAGCTTCGCCACCTGGTGTGCGCTCGCCGAGCGGCACGGCAACGACTGGCGGGCCTGGCCGGCGGAACTGCACCACCCGGACGCCCCGGCGGTCGCCGAGCAGCGTCGGCGCCTCGCCGACCGGGTCACCTTCCACGCCTGGCTGCAACATCTCTGCGACGAGCAGCTCGACGCCGTCACTGCGGCGGCCCGCTCGGCGGGGATGCCGGTCGGTGTCGTGCACGACCTGGCTGTCGGCATCGACCCGGGCGGCGCGGACGGGTGGCAGCTCGCCGACGTGCTGGCCCAGGGCGTGCGGGTCGGCGCGCCACCGGACGACTTCAACCAGCTCGGCCAGGACTGGGGGCTCGCCGCGTGGCGCCCGGACCGGCTCGCCGCCACCGGTTACGCCGCGTACCGGGACATGCTGCGCCGCGTCCTGCGGCACGCGGGTGGCCTGCGGGTTGACCACGTCGCCGGCCTGTGGCGACTGTGGTGGGTGCCGCCGGGCGGCGGTGCGGCCGAGGGCACCTACGTGCGCTACGACGGCGAGGCGATGCTGGGCATCCTCGCGTTGGAGGCGCACCGGGCCGGCGCGGTGGTGGTCGGTGAGGATCTCGGCACGGTCCAACCGGCGGTGACCCGAGGGTTGCGGGGGCGCAACATGCTCGGCTCGACAGTGCTGTGGTTCGCACGCGACGAGGCCGGTGATTTCGTCCCACCGGCCCGGTGGCCGCGCAACGCCCTCGCCACCATCTCCACCCACGACCTGCCGACCGCGCCGGGCTTCCTGACCGGTGAGCACGTGCGGGTGCGCGACGAGCTGAAGCTGCTCGGCACCGACGTGGCTGTGGAACGGGCCCGCGCCGCCGCCGATCGGGACCGGCTGCTCACGATGTTGGCCGCCGAGAACCTGCTGCCCGAGCCGACGCCGGGCTCCGGGTCGGCTGAACCGGCGACGGCGCCGGGCTCCGGGTCGGCTGAACCGGCGACGACGCCCGACGACGGTGAGGTGGTGGTGGCGATGCACGCCGCGCTGGCGGCCAGCCCGACCCGGCTGCTCGGCGTCTCCCTGTACGACGTGCTGGGCGAGGTGCGCCAACCCAACATGCCGGGCACTGTGGACGAGTATCCGAACTGGCGACTGCCGCTGCCGGCCAGCGTGGCGCAGATCCGCGCGGATTCCCGGGTGGCCCGGATCGTCGACCTGCTCAGCGCCGCCCGCCCACGACCGGCCGACCCGGCACCGCCGAAGCAGTGACGCCGCCGGGTCAGGTCAGCCAGTCGAAGCGGGCCGGCAGCCCGAGGAAGTCGGCGTAACGCCCGAGCGCCTGCTCCACCTGGGCCCGCGCGGCGACGTCGAGCGTCGTGAGCGGCTGGATCGTCACGGTGACCGCGGTGCGGCCGACCTTGCGCTTCCACACGCCCACCACACGACCGGCGCGGACCACCGTGGCCTGGAAGATGCCGTTGTTGCCCGGCACCACGGCCGCCTGGTGGGCGGGGTCGAGCATCAACGTGCGGTCCCGGAAACCGAGCAGATACTCGTCGAAGCCGGGCAGCGCGAACACGTCGTCCGGCGTGGTGCGTGGCACGTCGGCCAGGCTTGCGTCGACGTACATCGGAGTGCCGTCGACGCGTACCGTGCTCAGCGCGTCGCCAGCGGCGACCAGGCCGCGCCGTGCGTCGGTCAGCGTGAGGCCGCTCCACCCGGCGAACTCGCGGTCGGTGACCGGCCCGTGCCCGCGTACGTAGCGGTGGGCGAGCAGGGCCAGCGCCTCGTCCCGCTCCAGCCGGTGGGACGTGGGCGCCCACTCGTCGAGCAGGGCGAAGGTCTGGTCGGTGCCGACGTTCGGCGCCACGCAGGTCACGCCGCGAACGCTCGCATACCACAGCAGGTGGTAGCCACGTTGCCCGTCGGTGCCCAGGCCGGCCTCCCGCAGGGTGGCAAGGCACTGCGCGCGGGTGAGTCGACCGCCGCCGGCCAGTGCGGCGCCGAGCACCTCCACCGCCCGGTCCGCGTCGGCCTCGGTGAGGCCGAGCTGCGCCCGCCGGGTCGCCACGCCGGCCAGGGATCGTACGCCGGTCAGCTCCAGCATCCAGCGGGCGTCGGCGGACGGGACGAGGTGCACGGTGCCCCGCATCGGCCAGGTGCGCAGCGCCTCACGCCGCTCCAACGCGGCCTGCACGTCGGCCATGCCGCGACCGGGTAGCCGGGCGCCCAGCGACCACAGCCCGCTGGCCAGATCCTGTGCCTGCATCGCGCCGAACCACTCGACCACCTCGGCGACGGTGCCGGGCCGGACGCTCGGGTGTGGGCGCAGCAGCAGGCTGGTCATCCGCAGCGCCAGCGCGTCGGCCGCGCTGAGGTCGACAGGCATCGGGCGCTCCTTTTCCTGGCCGGGCGGCCAGCCTAGGGCCGACCACCGACACTCCTGCTGGTGGGAGGCGTAACGGCGGTCCTCGGGGGAATGCGGCTCGCCGGAAGTGCGCGCGCCGCGCGTACGGAAGGGAATCTCATGACTGCCGCAAGCGAGCCGGCGCGGGGCGCCGGCGTAACGGCCGGGTCCCGCGGCCATCGGGGGGACGCGCGCGCGAAGACGAGCGCCGCGGCGACCTTCGCTCTGGTGTTCGGAGTGGCCGGCCTGTTCAGCGTGTTGACGGCGATCCTCGCCTGGCTGGGGTTGGTGCTCGGCATCATCGGGATCATCCTCGGCATCGTCGGGCTCAAGATGGCGCGCCGACCCGGGGTCACCGGTCGTGGCGTGTCGATCGGCGGCCTCGTGCTCAGCATCCTGGCCGTGCTGATCGGGCTCGGTCTGGCCGCGGGCATCACCACGTTCGTCAACAACGAGAACGCGGTGGACCGCCTGCAGACCCAGGTCGACAAGCTGCGCGACAAGCTCGACTGAGCCGCGCGTGCCGGTCTGGGCCGGCCTGCCACCCGTCCCGGGCGGCCACAGTAGGGTGGGCGGCGTGCTCCGCCAGGTCACCGCGATCCGTTACGTCACCCCGCTGCGCGAGGGTGGGTCGCTGCCGGGCGTGGTGGAGGCCGCCGATCTCGGCACCTACGTGGCGAAGTTCCGTGGCGCCGGGCAGGGGCCCAAGGCGCTGATCGCCGAGGTGGTCTGCGGTGAGCTGGCGCGCCGGTTGGGGTTGCGGGTGCCGCCGCTGGTGGTCCTCGACATCGACCCGGTGATCGGGCGGGCCGAGCCCGACCAGGAGGTGCAGGAGCTGCTGCGCAGCAGCGGCGGCGCCAACCTCGGGATGGACTTCCTGCCCGGGGCGCTGGGCTTCGACCCGGTGGCGCACCCCGTCGACCCGGCGCTGGCCTCCCGGGTGCTCTGGTTCGACGCGTACGTGGAGAACGTCGACCGGAGCTGGCGCAATCCGAACCTGCTCGTCTGGCACCGGGAGCTGTGGCTGATCGACCACGGCGCCTCCCTGTACTTCCACCACAACTGGCCGCGCGCCGAGGCAGCTGTGCATCGGGCCTACCGCGCGGAGGATCACGTGCTGGCGCCGTTCGCGTCGCGGCTGGCCGAGGCCGACGCCGAGCTGGCCCCCCAGGTCACCCCGGAGCTGCTCACCGAGGTGCTGGCCCTGGTGCCGGGGGAGTGGTTGACCGCCGCCGACTTCGAGACGGCCGACGCGGCGCGCGGCGCGTACCTGGATCACCTGACCCGCCGGGTCGCCCGCACGGCCGACTGGCTGCCATCGGGGAGCGGGGCATGAGGCAACCCTTCGAGTACGCGCTGATCCGGCTCGTGCCCCGCATCGAGCGCGGTGAGCAGATCAACGTCGGGGTGTTGCTCTACTGCCAGCAGCGCGACTTCCTGGCCGCGCGGACGCACCTGGACGCCGACCGGGTTCGGGCGCTGGCGCCCGACGTGGACCTGCCCGCGGTGGCAGCGGTGCTCGACTCCTGGGACCGGACCTGCTCCGGTGACGGGCCGGCGACCCGGATGCGCCTCGGTGAGCGGTTCCACTGGCTGGCCGCGCCGCGCAGCACGATGATCCAGACGGGGCCGGTGCACACCGGTCTCACCGTCGACCCGGCGGCCGAGCTGGACCGGCTGATGGCGACCCTGGTCCGCTGAGCCGAGGCGCGGGAGCGGTGATCGTCCCCTGATCGCGCTACGCCAGCGCCGTTGCCGGCGGAGCGCGATCCCCCGTTCAGGTGCCCGGTGCGGGGCGGCGGCTCGATCCCGCCGGCACCGATGGCATCAGGATCGTCGTCCGCGCGTGACGTCGGGCCGGAACGACCGGGAAGTTGCGGAAAACTTGAGCCGGCGGACCGGTAGGCGGGGCGCCGGGGCTGTCGTTAGAGCGCGCCCACAGCGGGTAGTCGCGGGAGCTGATCCGAGACGAGAAGGGGACACTCTGATGGCTGCCCAGACCAAGGTAGCGGTGATCTACTACAGCGCCACCGGCATCACGTACCAGATGGCGCAGGCCGTGTGTGAGGCTGCTGGGGACGCCGGTGCCGACGTGCGCCTGCGCAAGGTGCGCGAGCTGGCGCCGGACGAGGCGATCCGTTCCAACTCCGGCTGGCAGGCGCACCGCCTGGAGACTCAGGACGTGCCCGAGGCGATGGTCGACGACCTGGCCTGGGCCGACGTGGTGATCCTCGGCGCGCCGACCCGGTACGGCATGGTCGCGGCGCAGCTGAAGCAGTTCATCGACACCACCGGCCCGCTCTGGGCGCAGGGTGCGCTGGCCAACAAGGTCTACTCCGCCTTCACCTCGACGGCGACGTCGCACGGCGGTCAGGAGACCACGCTGACCTCGCTCTTCAACGTCTTCTACCACTGGGGCGGTGTGGTGGTCACCCCCGGTTACACCGACACCAGCCAGTTCATCGCCGGCAACCCGTACGGCCCCTCGCACACCAGCAACAACGGGGAGATCGCCCCGGACGCCGTGGCGCTCGGGGCCTGCGCGCTCACCGCCCGGCGGGCCGTGCAGATGGGTGCCGCGCTGAAGGCGGGCCTGGCCGCCTGACCGACTGACAACCGAGGGCGACCGGTGGCGCGGGCGGGGGCTCTCGGCCCGTCCACGCCACCGGTCCATCCAGCCCTACCCCCGGGCGGCGGCGACTATGCGCCTCCGCGCGTAGCGGACAACTCATCCGGACGGGACGCGGGCAGCAACTCGGTCAGCAACTCGCCGAGCACGGCGAGACCGTCCGGGCTGAGCACCGACTCCGCGTGGAACTGCACCCCGGCGAAGCCGCGCCCCCGCAGGGCGTGCACGGCGCCGTCGCCCGGGTCCCGGGCCAGCTCCACCTGCCCGTACGCGGTGGCCAGCCGGTCGGCGTCCGCGCGGGCGGTGAACGTCGAGTAGAACCCGACCCTGCGGGTGCGGCCGAACACCGGCACCTCCCGCTGCAACCCCTGGTAGGGGGCGTCCCGGCGGTGCAGCGTCAGCCCCAGCAGCCCGGCCAGCACCTGATGGCCGAGACAGACGGCGAGGGTGGGACGGCCGGTGGTCAGCAGCCCGGTCAACAGCTTCCGCAGCGCCAGCATCTTCGGCTCGTCCGGGCTGCCCGGGTCACCCGGCCCGGGACCGGCGACCACCAGGTCGTAGTCGTCGACCGGGCCGCTCGCGTGCCAGGCGCGGGTGGTCACCGCGAGACCCAACGCGCTCAGTTGGTGGGCCAGCATTCCGGTGAAGGTGTCCTCGGCGTCCACGATCAACACCCGGCGGCCGACCAGCCCGGGCAGTCCGGGCGCGTCCGGTGACCGCTGGTCCAGCCAGAACCGGGCCAGCGGTGCGTTGCGGGCGGCCAGCGCGTCGCGTACCGCCGGGTCGTCGGCCAGCCGCGCGACCGGCCCGCGGTCGCCGACGGACGCCGCCGGCCCGAGGCCGAGCGCGGCCAGCACCCCGGCGGCCTTGGCGTGCGTCTCGGCCACCTCGCCGGTCGCCGTCGAATGCCGGACCAGGGTCGCGCCGACCGGCACCCGCAGTCGGCCGGCGGGGGAGATCTCGGCGGTCCGGATCAGGATCGGGGCGTCGAGCGTCTGCCGGCCGGCCTCGTCGTGGCCGAGCAGCGCCAGCACGCCCCCGTAGTAGCCCCGGCCCCGGCGTTCGTGCCGGGCGATCACCCGGCAGGCGTTCTCGATCGGGCTGCCGGTGACGGTGGGGGCGAACATCGTCTCGCGCAGCACCTCCCGCACGTCGCGGGTGCCCCGCCCGGCGAGCAGGTACTCGGTGTGCGCGAGGTGGGACATCTCCTTCAGGTACGGTCCGATCACCTGCCCGCCGTGCTCGGCGACGGTGGCCATCATCTTCAGCTCCTCGTCGAGCACCATGTACAGCTCCTCGGTCTCCTTCGGGTCGGCGAGGAAACGCAGCAGGGCCGCCCGGTCCGCGACGCCACCGGGGCAGCGGAAGGTGCCGCTGATCGGGTTCATCATCACCAGTCCGTCGTCGACGCTGACGTGCCGCTCCGGGCTGGCGCCGACCAGCGTCCGGGTGCCGGTGTGCACCACGAACGTCCAGTACGCGCCTCGTTCGGCGATCAGCAGCCGGCGCAGTGCGGCCAGCGCGGCCCCCAGCGGTGGGCCCTGCACCGTGGCGTGCAGGGCGCGGTGGATGACGAAGTTCGCGCCCTCACCGCGGCCGATCTCCTCCGACAGCACCCGCTGCACGGTCCGCGCGTACTCCTCGTCGCTGACGTCGAAGCCGGCGTCGGTGGTGCGCACCGGTTCGTCGGGCAGCGCGGCGAGGGCGTCGGTCAGCGTGATCCGTTGGTGCTCGCGGACCTGGAGGAACTCCAACGGGGCGGCGTCGTCGACGCAGGCGAAGCCGCGTTCGGTGATCTGCCGGTACGGCACCAGGGCCAGCGTCCGCGCCCCGGGCGGGCCCGCCGGCAGCGGGAGGTCGGCGAGCACTTCGACTGTGTCGACCGGGCCGGTGAACAGGTCCAGTTCGTCAGCGCCCTCGCGGCGCAGCAGCGCGAAGGGGCCGGGGTCGACGCCGCGCGCGACGGCGGCGAGCAGGTCGGTCAGGTGGGTCATCGGAGTCTCCGTCGGGCTGGGTGCCGCCGTCGGGCGGTCCCTCGGCCGGGAGATCCGGCGACCGCCTCGATGGCGGCCGCGTGGATGGAGCTACGCGCGGGAGATGGCCGCCGGGTCGGCGGGCCACCAACTGGTCAACTGCGCGAGCATGTGATCCACCCTACGCGCCCGTCGGCCGGCTGGCACGGGGTAACTTGACCGGCGATGAACATTCTCGCGCTCGACCTGGGCACCTCCTCGGTACGCGGGCTGGTGCTGGACGCGGACACCCAGCCGCTGCCCGGCGCACTGGCCCGCCGCAAGGTCGACCTCGCCATCGGCGACGACGGCACCGGCACGCTGTCCGGTCCTGACTATCTGGCGAGCCTGGTCGAGTGCCTGGACGAGCTGGCCGACTCGGGGCACCTGCACGACGTCGGCCTGGTGGCGGTCTCCGCCCAGTGGCACTCGGTGCTCCCGCTGGACCGCGACGGCGCCCCCTTGGGCCCGGTGGTCACCTGGCTGGACACCCGGCCCGCCCCGGTCGGGCGCACCGCCGGACCGACCGACCCGGACGGCTTCCACCAGCGCACCGGCTGCTGGTGGCACCGTTCGTACTGGTCGATGCGGTTGCCCTGGTTGCGGGAGCAGTCCGGCACCCCGATCGCCCGGTTCGTGGGTCTGCCGGAGTACGTGCTGGGCAAGCTGCTCGACACGGCGCCGATGTCGATCTCCCAGGCCTCCGGGACCGGTCTGCTGGACCTACGCACCCTGCGTTGGGACGAGGAGGCGCTGACCCTGGCCGAGGCGCGGCCGGCGGAGCTGCCGCCGCTGGGCGAGCTGGACTGGCACGGCCGGCTCCGGGCCGACCTGGCCCGTCGGTGGCCGCAGTTGGCGCAGGCCCGGTGGTCGCCGCCGGTGGGCGACGGCGGGGCGTCGAACGTCGGCTCGGGCTGCGTCGACCCGAGCCGGGCCGCCGTCACAGTGGGCACCTCCGCGGCCGTACGGCTGATGCAGCGGATCCCGGCGGGCGAGCCGTTGCCGCGCCTGCCCGAACGGTTGTGGCGGTACCGGGTCGACCACGACCACGTGGTGACCGGGGCCGCGTACGCCAACGGGGGCAATCTCTTCGCCTGGGCGGACCGGGAGCTGCGGTTGCCTCGGGGTGCCGAGCTGGACGCGGCGCTGGCGTTGGTGCCGACGGGCGGTGGCCGGCCGGCGGATCCCCGTTTCGGTGGCGATCGGGCGCCCGGGCTGGCGCCGGCGGGCAGCGGTGAGCTGCGCGGTCTGAGCTTCAGCACCACCTCGGTCGACATCCTGGCCGGGCTGATGCAGGGGTTGTGTGAGCTGGTCGCCGAGGATCTCGGGGTGCTGGAGTCCACCATCGACAAACCGGTCGGCGTGGTGCTGGGCGGCGGTGCGGTGGCGGCCTCGGTGTGGTGGCGGCAGGCCTTCGCGACCGCGCTCGCACCGCGACCGGTGTCGCATCAACGCAACCCGGAGATCGGCGCCACCGGTGCCGCGTTGGTGGCGCTGGGGCGCTTCGGTGAGGCGATCGAGCTCGCCGACATCGGCCGGACGGACGAGCTGGTTTTACCGACCACGGCAGGAGGTTCCCACCCGCAGTATCCTTCCTGAACCTTGGCCTCGCCCGGGCCGTTGACAGCGGTACCGAGCCTGGTTGGATGGACTGCGCTCCCCCGACCGCGGTGGACGCGGTAGGACGGAGGAGGCAGGGTGGCGGCAGGTCCCGACCCGGCGAACGGCGCGGTGTCGAACCATCGCCGACGACGCTTCGATGTCCGAGTCGTTCCGCATCGACGGCGGTCACCGTTCCGGCTGCGCGACTGGCGGATGAGCACGAAGCTCGCCACAGTGCTGTTGGTGCCGTCGATGGCGTTCCTTCTGCTCGCCGGGGTGCAGACCAGCACCCTGGTGGGGCGGACGACGGCGTTGAACGACTTCTCCAGTCAGGTTGGCATCGGCCGGCAGATCACCGCGGCGGTGCACCAGCTCCAGCAGGAGCGTGACCGCTCGGCGGGGGAGCTGGGCGAGCTGCGTAAGGGTGGTGACCGGCAGGCCGCCGCGAACGACCTGAAGCCGTTGCAGGCGGCCACCGACAAGGCCATCGTGGACCTCAGCCGGGCCGCCGAGCCGTTGACTGACGCTGACGCGTCCTGGCGGGTGGCCTTCTCCGAGGCGCTGGAGGCGTACGACCAGGTGGTCGACATCCGCTCGGCGATCCCGCCGGCGGTGCTCAGCACCGAGACCATCCTGGGCAACTACCACCGGGCCGTCGGGGCGTTGCTCGACCTGCTCGCCGAACCGACGCCGGGGCAGAACCAGCCGGCGTTGAACGACGCGGTGCTGCGCTACGTCCAGTTGGCCCGGGTCAAGGAGCTCTCCTCCCGGGTGCGGGCCCAGCTCTACGCCGCAGCCCGCGCCGGTGCGTACGGCACCGAGGACCGTGTGGTCCTCGCCGACCTGCGCGGTCAGCAGCTCACCGCGCTCGGCGCGTTCCGGGTGGCCGCGACCAGTGAGCAGATCCGCCGCTACGACGAGACCTCGGTGTCGCCGATGTTCCTGGTCGCCACCGGGTTGGAGGAGCGCAGCCTGTCCTCCGGCGGCGCGTCGCCGCAGGTGCTGCCGTCGGAGCAGTGGTGGTCGGCCAGCCAGCAGCGTCAGGAGCTGCTGCGTCAGCTTGAGGCGGGTGTGCTCGACGACGCTGTCCGGCAGGCCGAGGAGGCCAGCGACGATCAGCTGCGGACGACCCTGCTGGTCGTCGGCGGGGTGGTCACGGTCCTGCTGGCCGCACTGCTGATCTCGTTGCTCATCGGGCGGTCGGTCGCCCGGTCGATGCGGATGCTGCGCAGCCAGGCGCTGCGGATCGCCCAGGTCGAGTTGCCGGACGCCCTGGACCGACTGAAGACCGTCACCGGTGGGGTGCCGCGCATCGATGTCGCGCCGGCGGTGGTCCGCTCACTCGACGAGATCGGCGAGCTGGCCGAGGCGTTCGTGGCGGTGCACCGCAGCGCGGTCACCGTCGCCGTCGAGCAGGCGCTGATGCGGCGCAACGTCAACGCGATGTTCGTCAACCTGGCCCGCCGTAGCCAGGTGCTGGTGGAGCGTCAGCTGGAGCTGCTGGACGACCTGGAGCGCGAGGAGAGCGACCCGGACCAGCTGGAGAACCTGTTCAAGCTCGATCACCTGGCCGCCCGGATGCGCCGTAACGACGAGAGCCTGCTGGTGCTCGCCGGCACCGACTCCACCCGCCGGTGGAACCGGCCGGTCGGGCTCGGTGCGGTGCTGCTGGCCGCCGCCGCGGAGATCGAGCAGTACCAGCGGGTCCGGATCGAGTCGGTGGCCGATGTGCACCTGGTCGGGCACGCTGTCGGCGAGTTGGTGCACCTGCTGGCCGAGCTGCTGGAGAACGCCACCGCCTTCTCCCGCCCGGACACCGTCGTGGTGGTGACCGCCCGAGTCGAGGCGGGGGGTGCGCTGATCGAGATCGTCGACCGGGGTCTGGGTATGAGCCCGACCGCGTTGGTGCAGGCGAACGAGGTGCTGGCCAGCCCTCCGGCCGCGGACGTCGCGGCGGTGGAGCGGATGGGGCTCTTCGTGGTCAGTCACCTCGCGGCCCGGTTGGGCGTCCGCGTGCGACTGGAGGGCGGCGAGGACGGCCTGGTCGCCCGGCTCGCCCTGCCCGCCGTGTTGCTGGCGCCGCCGGGCAGTGTGGAGCTGGATGCGCCCCCGTCGGCGCGGATGTTGGCGGCGAGCGCGGCGCGAGGGATGGTTCCGCAGTCCGGGGCAGCCCGGCCGGTCCCTGCCCCGATGCTGAACGGCGCGGTGCGGGACCTGCCGGTGGCCGGCCGTCCGCCGGGCGTCGGCGTGCCGCGTCAGGGCCGCCCGGTGCCGGTACGCGCCGAGGACGTGTTGACCCCCGCCGCTGCTCGCGGTGCCGGCGGGGGCTGGTATTCGCGGCAGGGCCCGACCGCGCCGGTGGTGCCCGCCGCGGCGGCGCCACCGACGATCCCGGTGACCGCCGGCACCAATGAGCGGGGATTGCCGGTGCGGGTGCCGATGGCGCAGTTGAGCGCTGTCACCCGTTCGGCACAACCGATGACGGCACCGACCCGCACCGACCCGGACCCGGAGGCGGTCGGCGGCATGCTCTCGCGGCTCTACAGCGGAGTACGGCGCGCCGAGGCTGAGGACACCACCGAGATACCCGTGCCACCGTCCGGGGGGCACGACGAAGGGGGACGACGACAGTGACGACGTTGAGCCAGGAGGCGCGTGACCTGAGCTGGCTGGTGAGCGCGTTCGCGGAGCGGGTGCCGGGTGTGGCGCACGCGGTGGTGGTCTCCTCTGACGGGCTGCTGGTGGCGATCTCCGATCACCTGCCGCGTGACAACGCGGACAAGCTCGCCGCGGTGACCTCGGGGCTGATGAGCATCACCGCGGGCGCGGCCTCGATGTTCGACGGCGATGTCGTCAAGCAGACGGTGGTCGAGATGGGCCGTGGCTACTTCCTGGTGATGCAGATCCGCGACGGTTCGATTCTGGCCACGCTGGCCGCCGGTGACGCGGACATCGGCGTGGTGGGCTACGAGATGGCCCGGCTGGCCAAGCAGGCGGGGGAGATGCTCACCCCGGCCCTGCGGGCGGAGTTGCAGCAGGCGCTGCCCCGCTGAGTGAGCCGGCCGGTGCCCGGACGGTCACGGCTCACCCGAGCCGAGCCGTCCGGGCCCGGCCATCCGGGTGGCGGCGCGGTCAGAAGCCGCCGTCGGCGATGACGGAGCGGTACCAGGTGGCGGAGTTCTTGAGCACTCGACGCTGGGTGGCGTAGTCCACGTAGACCAGGCCCCAGCGCTGGTCGTAGCCCTGGTCCCACTCGAAGTTGTCAAGCAGCGACCAGACGTGGAAGCTCTCCAGCGGCACTCCGTCGGCGATGGCCCGGTGCGCCGCGGTGAGGTGGTCGCGCAGGAACCTGATCCGCCCGGTGTCCTGGACGGTGTCGTCCGCGCCCAGGGTGTCCGGTGTGGGCAGCCCGTTCTCGGTGATGGTGAGCGGGATGGGCCCGTATTCGCGGGTGATCCGGGTCAGCAGGTCGTACATCCCCTCGGGGTAGATCTGCTGCCATTCGGCCTCGGAGGTCGCCCAGCGGTGCGCGGTGCCGCCGTCGCCGGTGACGTAGATCGGGGTGTAGTACTGCACGGCCAGCAGGTCGACCGGCGCGGAGATGGTCTCCAGGTCGCCGTCGCGGATGCCCTGGACCATCCGGCTCTGCGGGCCCAGGTCGGCCAGCAGGTCTTCGGGGTAGCTGCCCTTGAGCAGCGAGTCGAGGTAGAGCCGGTTCTCGTAGGCGTCGTAGAGGTGGGCGGCCGCGGCGGCCTGCGGGGAGTCGTCGGCGGGGTAGCAGGGGTGCAGGTTGAGCGCGGGGCCGATGCGGCTGTCGCTGCCGGTGGCCCGCAGCGCGGCGACGGCGTACCCGTGGGCGAGTTGCAGGTGGTGGGCGACCAGGTAGGCGGCGTCCGGGTCCTGCCGCCCGGGGGCGTGGTGGCCGGTGAGGTAGCCGTTCTGCACAACGGTCTTGGGTTCGTTGATGGTGAGCCAGACCGGCACCCGGTCGCCGAGGGCGCGGAAGACCACGTCGGCGTAGTCGGCGAAGCGGTGGGCGGTGTCGCGTGACTCCCAGCCGCCGGCGTCCTGGAGCGCCTGCGGGAGGTCCCAGTGGAACAGGGTGGCCATCGGGGTGATTCCGCGCTCGTGCAGGCCGTCGAGGAGGCGGCGGTAGAAGTCGAGGCCGCGTTGGTTGGGCGTGCCGGTGCCGTCGGGCTGGATCCGGGGCCAGGAGATGGAGAAGCGGTAGCTGCGCAACCCGAGGTCGCGCATGAGGTCGAGGTCCTCGGCGTAGCGGTGGTAGTGGTCGATGGCCACGTCTCCGGTGTCGCCGTTGCGGGTGCGACCTGGGACGCGGCTGAAGGTGTCCCAGACCGATTCGCCGCGCCCGTCCTCCTTGGCGGCGCCCTCGATCTGGTAGGCGGAGGTGGCCGCGCCCCAGCCGAAGTTGTCCGGGAAGCGCAGCGGGCCGGCGGGCCCGGTAGGTATCGACATGGATTCTCCTCATGGATACGGGGCCACCGCCGAAAGATTCGGGAGCGCTCCCATGATAGGGCAGACGCTGCCTGCCGGTCAGCCGGCCGTCAGAACGGCCGGCGCTGGCGGGTGGGAGGCGGGTGGTTGGCCCCGAGCAGCGAACGAGGCCGTCCGGGCGGCGCGGCGCGCCTGTCCCGTCGGCCTCTTTTCCTATCGTGTACGGGGGTTTAATGTGGGGACGGGGGAGGGCAACCCCCGTCCCCACCGTAACTGCACACACACGGGCGAGATTTGGGTCCTGCCGTGCGTGTCGCGCGGGAGCCGGGCCACGCGAGTGGCTCTGGTTCCACCTCCCTCCCTGTGGTGGGACGATGGCTGACGACGGCGTCCGGGCTGGCCCGTCGTCGGCCCTCGGTCTGGTTCCCTGGGCCCGTCAGAAACGACCCCAGCGATCTTCTTGTTGGAACCTTGTCGATGGAAGCGCTCCCATCGACCGATGTTGCGACTGTAACGCCCGTCACGCCTTTGTGAAAGACCCAAAACGAGATCGAAACAAGGAGCTGATCCGGCGCTCCGTGCGCTTGTTGTGGGAGCGCTTCCATGGCACACTGTCGATTCGACGCGACAGGAGCCAGATCGCGTGAGTGCGGGTCCACCGAGGGCAACCGGCAGCACCAGCTCCGGTCACGGTCACCCGAGCGCAGCCGGCGGGACCCCCTCCCGTGCGGGCCGCACGCCCTACCCCGGCCGGGCCCGGGCACGACCACCTTCCCGGCGCCTCGACATCCCCGCGGACCACCACCACCCTCGCGGGCAGGCGCCTCGCCGGGGACCATCCCGGCCTGGTCCGAGGAGACACCGCGCACATGAGACAACTGGCAATACGCCGGCGCGTGGCGCTCGCCGCCGCCGCGCTGCTCGCCATCGGCGGGGTGACCCTGCCTGCCGGCGCCGCACAGGCCGCACCCGCCTGTGACGTGGTCTACGCGACCAACGACTGGAACACCGGCTTCACCGCGAACGTCACCATCAAGAACCTGGGTGACCCGGTGAGCAACTGGACGCTCAAGTGGACCTTCCCGACCAGCGGTCAGCGGGTCACCCAGGGCTGGTCGGCCAGATTCAGCCAGACCGGCAGCGAGGTCACCGCGACCAACGAGTCGTACAACGGCAACCTTGCCACCGGGGCCTCCACCACCATCGGCTTCAACGGCGCCCACTCGGGCAGCAACCCGAAGCCCACCTCGTTCACCCTCAACGGCACCCCCTGCAACGGCACCCCGGCCAACCGGCCGCCGACGGTCTCCCTCGGTCTGCCGACCGGGCCGTTCACCGCGCCGGCCGACGTGCCGCTGACGGCCACCGCCAGCGACCCGGACGGGACGATCAGCAAGGTCGAGTTCTACCGCAACGGCCTGCTGATCAACACCGACACCTCCGCTCCGTACGCGTACACCCAGGAGGACCTGCCGGCCGGCAGCTACACCGTCCAGGCCAAGGCGTACGACAACGCCAACGGCATCGGGGTCGACGAGAAGGCGTTCACCGTCGGGGCCGCCAGCGGTCCGACACTTGTCGCCACCCCGTCCGCTGTGAGCGTCGCCGAGGGTGGCAGCGCCACCTTCAACCTGAAGCTCAGCGCCGCCCCGACGGCCAACGTGCCGGTCACCCTCACCCGCAGCGGTGACACCGACGTCACGGTCTCGCCGGCCACCGCCACGCTGACCCCGAGCAACTGGAACACCGGGGTCACCGTCACCGTCGCCGCGGCGGAGGACGCCGACACCGTCGGTGGCGCCGCCACCATCACCGCCTCCGCCACCGGTCTCGCTTCCCTGGCGGTCAGCGCCACCGAGATCGACAACGACACCCCCGGCGGCGACAACGCCTACACCGCCAAGTTCCTCGAGCAGTACGGCAAGATCAAGAACTCGGGCTACTTCAGCCCGGAGGGCGTGCCGTACCACTCGGTGGAGACGCTGATCGTCGAGGCGCCCGACCACGGCCACGAGACCACCTCGGAGGCGTTCAGCTTCTGGCTCTGGCTGGAGGCCTACTACGGCAAGGTCACCCAGAACTGGGCCCCGTTCAACAACGCCTGGACGGTGATGGAGAAGTACATCATCCCCACGCACGCCGACCAGCCGACCGCCGGCTCCGCGGGCACCCCGCAGTACGCCGCGGAGTACAACCTGCCCAGCCAGTACCCGTCGGCGCTGAACCCGAACATCTCGGTCGGCCAGGACCCGCTCCGCTCGGAGTTGCAGTCCACCTACGGCACCGGCGACATCTACGGCATGCACTGGCTGATGGACGTCGACAACACCTACGGCTTCGGCCACTGCGGTGACGGCACCACCAAGCCGGCCTACATCAACACCTTCCAGCGGGGCACCCAGGAGTCGGTGTGGGAGACCGTCCCGCAGCCCTCCTGCGACACCTTCAAGCACGGCGGTCAGTACGGCTACCTCGACCTGTTCGTCAAGGACACCGGCGCCCCCGCCAAGCAGTGGAAGTACACGAACGCCCCGGACGCCGACGCCCGCGCCGTGCAGGCCGCGTACTGGGCGCTGACCTGGTCCAAGGCGCAGAACAAGCAGGCCGACGTCGCCGCCACCATCACCAAGGCCGCCAAGATGGGCGACTACCTGCGGTACGCGATGTTCGACAAGTACTTCAAGAAGATCGGCAACTGCGTCGGGGCCAGCACCTGCCCCGCCGGCAGCGGCAAGGACTCGGCGCACTACCTGCTGTCCTGGTACTACGCCTGGGGCGGCGCGTACGACGCCAGCCAGAACTGGTCCTGGCGGATCGGCTCCAGCCACAACCACTTCGGCTACCAGAACCCGTTCGCGGCCTGGGCGCTGACCAACACCCCGGAGCTCAAGCCACAGTCGTCGACAGCTGTCGCCGACTGGACCAAGAGCTTCGAGCGGCAGCTGGAGTTCTACACCTGGTTGCAGTCCGCCGAGGGCGGCATCGCCGGTGGCGCCACCAACAGCTGGGACGGTAGCTACGCCCAGCCGCCGGCCGGCACCAGCACCTTCTACGGCATGTTCTACGACGTCGACCCGGTCTACAACGACCCGCCGTCGAACCAGTGGTTCGGCATGCAGGCCTGGTCGATGCAGCGCATCGCCGAGCTGTACCAGCAGACCGGCAACGCGAAGGCCAAGGCGCTGCTGGACAAGTGGGTTCCCTGGGCGATCGCCAACACCACCCTCGGCACCAACTGGTCGATCCCGTCGGACATGGCGTGGACCGGTCAGCCGACCACCTGGAACCCGTCCAACCCGCAGCCCAACACCGGCCTGCACGTCGAGGTCATCAGCAAGGGTCAGGACGTCGGCGTCACCGCCGCCTACGCCCGGATCCTGATCGCGTACGCGGCCAAGTCGGGCAACGTGGCGGCGAAGGACACCGCCAAGGGGCTGCTCGACGCGCTGTCGGCCGCCAGCGACGCCAAGGGTGTCTCCACCACCGAGAAGCGTGGCGACTACCGGCGCTTCGACGACGTCTACAACGCGTCCACCGGGCAGGGCCTCTACGTCCCGTCGGGTTGGACCGGGAAGATGCCGAACGGTGACACCATCGCCGCCGGCAAGAGCTTCCTCGACATCCGGTCCTTCTACAAGAACGACCCGGACTGGCCCAAGGTGCAGGCGTACCTCAACGGTGGTGCGGAGCCCGAGTTCAACTACCACCGGTTCTGGGCGCAGGCTGACGTCGCCATGGCGTACGCCGACTACGGCAGCATGTTCCCGAACGGCTGAGACGACCCGGGGTGGGTGGCGTGGACCGCCCACCCCGGGATCCGGCCCGGGTCCGGGGAACGACGGACCCGGGCTGGCGGGACGGCCTGACACCCACGGTCAGGCCGGGGTGGGCCGGCCATCTGGCCGACGCAGCGGATCGGCTGGCCCACCCCACCGCCCGGACTGGAGCCAGCCGCGAAAAAGCCCAGAAATTCGGGCCGTCGCGGGATCACACCGAGGTCCGTGACGGAGTAACGTACGTCACCGGAGAGGCCGCTCCCCCCGTGGCGGCCTCTCCACTTTTTTGCCCCGAGTCCGGCCGCCTCCCCGCCCCGAGTCGGGCCGCGCGGGGCCGGTTTCAGCGAGGCGGCGCGACCGGGTGACGCAGCCCCGGGTGCCCGGCCGGCAGCGAGCGCCGCAGCACCACCCAGCTCAGCGCCAGCGCCGCGGCGACCAGCGGCCAGGTCAGCGCCACCCGGGCCACCACCAGCGCGAGCACCTGCCCACCCAGGTAGAGCGGCACGAACACGGCCAGCCGCAGCAGGTAGGTAGCCGTCCACACCCAACTGGCCCGGCCGTAGCCGCGCAGCAGCACCGGGTCGCGCCGCCAACCGGCCCGCTGGCCCAGCACCGCGCCAACCAGCACACCGAGCAGTGGCCACCGCACCACGATGCTGACCGTCCACGCCAGAGCGCTCGCGGCGTTCGACAGCACCTGGATCAGGAAGAAGTTCTCGGCCCGGCCGGTGCGTACCGCGATCAACGCCGCGACGCAGACGGCCAGCAGTCCGATCAGCACCGAGCGCGGCCGGTCACCCCGGCGCAGCCGTACGCCGGTCACCACCGCCCCCGCGGCCAGCGCCGCA
Organism: Micromonospora sp. NPDC053740; assembly: GCF_040677775.1. NCBI lineage: Bacteria > Bacillati > Actinomycetota > Actinomycetes > Micromonosporales > Micromonosporaceae > Micromonospora > Micromonospora sp. NPDC053740. The sequence continues at coordinate 102,358 of NZ_JBFASO010000011.1, read as the reverse complement.
CCAACGCCGCCCCACAGCGACTCGCCACCCAGCAGCCAGCCCGCCGCGAACGCCAGCGGCGGCACTGTCGCATCGATGGCGCCGCGTCGCCCGCCCAGCAGATCCGTCAGCGACTCGGCCCGCGCCGGCCCACCCGGACCGGTGTCGACGCCGGCCCGCACCGGCCCTCCCGACCCCGGGTTGTCGCCTTCACGCTGCTCCGCGCCGGGTTCGGCCGGGCCGCTGTCGCGCTCCGGTGTTCCGCTCACGACCGCCTCCTCGCCTCCGGCACAACCTAACCGGCGATTGGCGGCGGGCCACCGGTCGGAGCGCCGACACCTGCCGCTACGGTGTGCGGATGCGCGCGACGGCACGGGGTTGGACCGCGGTCTGGTTGGTCGTACTGGCCCTCGTCCAGGCGGCCGCCTTCCTCGCCGTGTGGCGGGTGGCCGTGCACCTTGAGATCGGTCAGTGGGTGGACACAGTCGCCCTCACCGGCAACCGGATCGGGCAGGACACCATTGAGGGTCCGGTCGACCGGATCCTCAACGCGATGTCGGTGGTCTCGCTGCTGGCCGCCACCGCGACGATCGGGTTCATCGCGCTGATCCGGGGGCGGATCGCCCTGGCGATCACCGCGACCCTGCTGATCGCCGGAGCGAACGTCACGACCCAGCTGCTCAAGTACGGGCTGAGCCGGCCCGACTTCGGTGTCGACCCGGAACGCGCCGCGGTGGGCAACAGCCTTCCGAGCGGGCACGCCACGGTGGCCGCCTCGGTGGCGGTCGCGCTGATGCTCGTGCTGCCGCGCAAGGTGCGGGCCGCCGGTGCCTTCATCGGCGCCGCCTACGCCGCCGTCGCCGGGGTCGCCACCCTCTCCGCCGGCTGGCACCGACCCAGCGACGCCGTCGCCGCGTACCTCGTGGTCGGCGTGTGGGCGGCGTTGGCCGGGTTGCTGCTGCTGGTCACCCAGCGGGAGCAGGCCGAGATCGCCCCCGGCGACGCGCACCGGATCGCGGCGCTGGTGCTCGGGCTCGGCGGTGTACTCGCCCTGGTGGCCTGCGGGATCTCCCTGTCCTGGCTGCTCGACCTGCGCGACACCGGGCCGGAGGAGCTGGCCCGCCGTCCCCTGTTCGTCGGGTACGCGGGCAGCGCCGCCGGGATCGCCGGCACGATGGCGGTGGTGATGGCGTTGGCGCTCACCGTCGTGCACCGGCTGGTGCCCCGGGTCAAGGGCTGAGCCAGCCCGGCTCAGCCGCCTCGCGTGGGGACGGCCGGGGTCAGCTCGCGGCGCGGGGTGCGGGGACGTGCGGGGCGACACCGCGCAGGTGTGTCAGCACCACCGGGTCGATCCGCCCCGGCACCAGCCGCTCCTCCAGGTTCTCCAAACCGGCCCAGGAGATCAACGCCGCTTCGGTGCCGTCCTCGTGCACCGGATGGCCCAGCGCGCCGAGCAACGCCGCCACCTCGGCGGCGACCGCGCCGCTCAGGTCGAGCAGGGTGGCCGGGTCGGGCCGGCCGAACAGCATGGTGTGCACAGCGAGCAGGCGACCCAGCTCGGCGACCGGGTCGGGGTGGTCGTCCACGCGCAGGTCCACCACCACGTCGCTGGTGCCGCCGTACCCGCCGCCGCGCTCGACCACGAGCAGGCCGGCGCTCTGCCGGCCACGCCGGTCGCCACCGGCCTCGTCGCCGGCCCGCAGCGCGGCGACCAGCCGCTCGGCGAAGGGCAGCGCCGTTCCCGCCAGCCAGGCCTCGCCGAGGGCGTCGACGACCTCCGGGCCGGTGAGCACGTTGCCCTGCGCGGCCCAGCCGTCGCCGGTCCGCCCGCCGGCCCACTGGTGGCAGGCCGGCCCGGTCCAGGTGGCGCCCGCGCCGGTTGCCCCCACCACGCCGAGCTGACGGTGCTCCCGCTCGGGGTCGGCGGCGACCAGCCCGGCCACCACGTCGGCGGCGGCCACCCCGGTGCGCAACAGGGTGAGGCCCTGCGGTCGGTAGGCGATATTGACGTGCGCCTGGGTGGCCAGCGCGCCCACCTCGGCGGCGGCGGCCGGCACCAGCGCCCCGGCGGCGAGGAACTTGCTGGCGACGGCCACGCCGTGCAGGCGGCCGTCGGCGGAGCGGGCAACGAGCGAGAAGGTCACCGGCCGAGAGTAACCGTCCACGCCGACGCGACATCGACGTGCGAGGCTCAGAACGGCGGCGTGGCGGCCTCCGGCGGGGCGCCGTGGGCCCGCCGGGCGTCGGCCACCGCGACCCCGCCCAGCACCAGCACCGCGGCCGCTGTCGCGATCACGCCGGGCAGGTGCAGCAGCGGCACCGACGACGCCAACAGCACCGTGAGGGCGACCCACCGGGACGGGGAGACCCGCCCGAACACCTCGTACTCCAGGCGGGCCCGGCCGGCCAGGAACAGGGCCGGCCCACCGAGCACCATGGCCAGCCACGGTCCCGCGATCCGCTCCAACGGATGATCGATGATCAGCTCGTACCCGATCGCCGTGGCAGCGAGACCGATCACCATCACCAGGTGGGTGTCGGCCGCCGACCGGCCGATGGTGGCGGGGTGGCGGGCCTTCATCACCGCCTCGCCCAGGATCCTCCCGGCCCGCTGCACGTAGATGCGCCACAGCATGATCGAGGTGGCCAACGCCAGCGCGAACGCCCAGGCGTGACCCTTCTCGTACGGCCCCCGGCTGTACGAGAAACCCGCCACCAGGATCGTCTCGCCCAGCGCGACGAGGAAGAACTGCTGGTACCGCTCGGCCAGATGTTCCCCGGCGATCTCCCACTTGGAGATCGTCGAACGACCCAGGCCGGGCACCGGCCAGCCACAGCGGGCAGCCAGGTACTCGGTGAGCAGCGCCGCCGACCAGAGCAGCACCTGAGCGTTGGTGGACATCATCGCGCCGCTGATCCAGAGCACGCCGCTGACGGCGAAGATCACCGCCATGCGCACCTTCAACCGGCGGTACGGGTGCGGCCCGAGCACGATCGACAGGATCACCGGCCGGGTCACCTGCGCGACGACGTACGCCACAGCGAACATCAGCGCGGTCTCGCTGAACGCCCGGGGGATGGCCACCCCCATCACCATGCTGCACACCAGCGCGGTGAGCACCACGGTCTGCAACGGCACCCGGTACGGGTCGTACCGGCTGGTCGTCCACGCGGTGCCCTGCCAGACAGCCCAGAGCGCCAGCAGCAACAGCAGTGTCTTGCCGCCGCCGGTGATCGTCGCCCAGCCGTGCTCCCGGCCCGGGTCCTGGGTCAGGTCCTCGAACGCGCGCGCCGAGATCCGGGTCAGCGCGAAGACGAACACCAGATCGAAGAAGAGTTCCAGGAACGTCGCCCGGCCGGGCGCGGCCGCCGCCGGGACCGGTTCCAGGTGTCCCGCTGCCCTGGAACCCATGGTCAGCGGCCTGCGCCGTCGGTCCGGTCCACCACGAAGTCGTAGCACCCGGTGCTCGGGCGCACTGGCGGAAACCGGCGATTCTGCCCAACCCAGGGATCTTGCTCGGGCCCGCGTCAACGGGCACGATCGACCGGTGACGAATCGATGGGGCATGACGGTGCCGCTGAGCGGGATCGCGCTGGCGCAGCACGACGCGGCCTACGCGGCCCTCGACCGAGCCGGGTTCACCGACGTCTGGTCGTCAGAGGTCGCCGGGACCGACGCGTTCACCCCACTGGCGCTGGCCGCGGCCTGGCAGCCCGGCCTGCGGCTCGGCACCGCGATCACACCGGTCTTCACCCGGGGCCCCGGGTTGCTGGCGATGAGCGCGGCGACGCTGGCCGAAGCCGCGCCGGGTCGGTTCTCGCTCGGCATCGGCGCGTCCTCACCCGTGCTGGTACGGGACTGGAACGCGGTGCCGTTCGACGAGCCGTTCCGCCGCACCCGCGACGTGCTGCGTTTCCTGCGCGCCGCGCTGGCCGGCGAGACAGTCGACGAGGTCTACGACACGTTCGCCGTCCGCCGGTTCACGCTGGAACGACCGCCGGCGGTGCCGCCGGCGATCCTGCTCGCCGCGCTGCGCCCGGGGATGCTCCGGCTGGCCGGTGCGGAAGCCGACGGGGTCATCCTCAACTGGCTCAGCGCCGACGACGTGCCGCGCGCCCTCGCCGAGCTGGGCGAGCGCCGGGCCGGCTTCGAGGTCGCCGCCCGGATCTTCGTCTGCCCCACCGAGGACGCCGCGTACGCCCGGGCGCTGGGCCGTCGGCTCATCACCAGCTACCTCACCGTCGGAGCGTACGCCGAGTTCCACCGCTGGCTCGGCCGTGACGAGGCGCTCGCGCCCATGTGGGCGGCCTGGGCCGCCGGTGACCGGCGTGGCGCCAACGCGGCGGTGCCCGACGACGTGGTCGACGCGTTGGTGCTGCACGGCTCCGCGGAGCGGTGCCGCGCCGAGGTGCGCCGCTACGCCGACAATGGGGTGGACGTGCCGATCGTCGCGCTGCTGCCCACCCCCGAGGTCACCGCCGGCGGCGCGACAGCGCTGCTCAGCCTCATCGCCCGGTTGGGCACCAACGTCGTGGAGGCGTCCGCGTGAACCTCACCGACCGGATCGTGGTGGTCACCGGCGGGGCCGGCGGCATCGGCGCGGCGCTGTCGCGCCGGTTCGCCGCCGAGGGGGCCGCCGCCGTGGTGGTCGCCGACCTGGACGCTGACGCGGCCCGCGCGGTGGCCGAGGGCATCGGCCCGGTCGCGCACGCCCGCGCCCTCGACGTCACCGACGAGGAGCAGGTCCGCGCGCTGGTCGCCGACACCGAGCAGCGGTACGGCCGGATCGACCTGTTCTGCGCCAACGCGGGGCTGACCACCGGCGGGGGCGTGGAGGTCGACGACGCCGGCTGGGACCGCTCCTGGCGGGTCAACGTGCTGGCCCACGTCTACTCCGCGCGCGCGGTGCTGCCCGGAATGCTCGCCCGGGGCGGCGGGCACCTGCTGCACACCTGCTCCGCGGCCGGTGTGCTGACAGCGGTCGGCGACGCCGCGTACACGACGACGAAACACGCTTCGGTGGGGTTCGCGGAGTGGCTGGCCATCACCTACCGGGACCGGGGCATCCGGGTCAGCGCGCTGTGCCCGCAGGGGGTGGACACCCCGATGCTCGCCGACGGGCTCGCCGAGGGTCACCTCGGCGCCCGGGTGGTCGCCGCGTCCGGTGCGGTGCTCACCCCGGACCAGGTCGCCGAAGCGACCATCGCCGGGCTGGCCGAGGAGAGGTTCCTGATCCTGCCGCACCCCGAGGTAGCCGACTACGCGCGCCGTCGGGCCGAGGACCCGGACGGGTGGCAGGCCGGCATGCGCAAACTCATCCGCCGGCTGACCGCCTGACCCGCTACCGCATCGGAACGCGCCCCACGGCCAGGAGATGAGCGCTGGAACCGATCAGCGCCGGCTCGCTGCTGTAGAGCCTGGCCAGGTCCAACGCCGCGGCGAAGACAGCGTCCCGCGCCGGCCCGTCCGCCGCCGCCTCCGCCGCCGTCCATGCCGGACCCTCCACCCCGTGTACGACGACATCGGTCAGCCCCGCCGCCGCGCACTCGTCGGTGATCTCCTCGATCCGGTGGAAGTAGGCGTGGGTGAACCCGATCCGCGGATCGTTGACACCGTCGCTCAGCAGCGCCCTGGCCTCGTCGAGCAGCCGTTCGTCGAGTCGTCCGGTGGCCGCGAAGTCCAACGGGCCGGCGAAGCGGGAGATGACGGCGGCCACGACGAGACCGCCGGGGCGGGTCACCCGGACCGCCTCGCGGAGCGCCTGGAGCCGATCGGCGCTGCGTACCAGGTGATAGAGCGGGCCCAGCAGCAGCGCGGCGTCGTATACGTCGTCGGCGTCGGGAAGCGCACGCGCGTCGGCCACCTGTGCCTCGACCGGAGGGTGCCCACCGCGGGCCTGCGCGACGTGGCTGGGCACCAGATCGACGAGGCGGACCTGGTAGCCGGCGGAGACGAGGGCCCGTGCGTACTCGCCCGTGCCCCCACCGATGTCCAGCACCCGGGCACCAGGGCCGGGTAGGAGATCCCGCAGGAGCTGCGTCGTGCGGATCCACTCCAGTCGCGCCTGTGGGCGGGCGGTGAGCCGCTGGTCTTCGCGGTAGCGCTGCGTGTAGTAGTCGACGATGTCGCTCGAATGCTGATCCACGCTCTGATGGTCAACGGTGTGCGGCGCACGGGCCACCTGATTTCACGCGCCGAGCTGGCCGGTCACTACCGCTGGCGGGTGGCGGTCATAGTGCGGGCTCATCAACGCTCCACAGTGGTCGGCAGTTGGTCTTCGAGTAGTTCACAGGATGAAGGACGCGGGGATCCCCCAGCGGCGGACCGCACTCCCCTGCGCGGGGGAGGAGCCGACCGTCGGTGTTTCCGCCGTGCGCCTGCTCATCGAGGGGAGCGGCGGGCGCGGCGCAGCGGAGTGGGGTGCACCGACCAGAGCAGACGGCGCCACCAGGGGCGGGCCGAGCGCAGGGTGGCCACGTAGGCGGTGGCCACCTCGGCGGCCCTAGCCGCCTGCTCGGGAGTAGCGGCGGCGGGGGCGAAGCCCACCTGATTGAGCAGGGCCGCCAACTCGTCGACCGCCGGGCCGGATGCGTCTGCCCCCGCTGTGCCGACGGTGGGTGCGACGGTGACCGGCTCGGCGGGCTCATCGGGCGCGCTGCCTCCGGTTCGGCCGAGGCGGGCGTCGGCGAGGGTCCGGCGGGCGTGCCCGGCGATCTCGGTGGCGGCCAGGTCGTCACCGACCGGTCTGCCGGCCAGCCGGAGCGCGTCGGTGACCTCCCGCCAGGCGCCGGCGATGCGCTGACCGGGGTCGCCCCGCACGAGCCGGCTGCGGGTGAGGGAACGGCGCATCGCCAACAGGGTGAGCAGGAGTGCCCCCACCACCAGCAGCAGACCGCCGCTGCCGCCGGCGACCAGCACCGGCGTGGAGACCCCGTCCGGGCCGGGCGGGGCGTCGGCGGCGTCCGCCGGCTCCGGTGAGGCGCTCGGCTCCGCTGTCGGCGCTGGCGCCTCCGACGGCGGAGGGTCCTCCGGCGTCGGGCGGAAATCCTCCTCCACCGGTCTCGGCTCGTCATCGGGGCGGGGCAGCGGGTCGAACGCCACCCACCCCAGCCCGTCGAAGAGCACCTCCGGCCAGGCGTACGCGTCACCGGCCAGCACCGGCCCCTGCCCGCTGGTCCGAAAGCCCACCACCACCCGCGTGGGCAGCCCGGAGAGCCGACCGAGGACCGCGAAGGACGCCGCGAACTGCTCCGAGGTGCCCTCCTGGCCGCCGCCGTTGCGGGGCCCGAACAGGAAGAACCCCAGATTCGGGTACGCGTGCCCGCTCGGGGCGTCCGCCACCACCCGGTAGTGCTCGGCCAGGAACTGCTCGATCGCCAATGCCCGCGCGAACGGCGCGCCGTTCTCCTCAGCGAGTTGGGTGGCCAGCCGGCGCATCGGGTCGGGCACCCCGTCGGCGACCCGCAGCACCCGGGCCACCTCGTCGCCGGCGGGCACGTTCGCGCTGGCCAACAGGTTCGCGTCCGGCCGTTCCTCGGCGGAGGTGACCGAGTACCGCAGCCCCGGCGTCAGCCCCTCCGGCCGGATCAGCGTTCCGCTCGCCGGGTCGTACGCCACCCGCGCCCCACTGACCTCCCGGGGCGTCGCCACCGCTGGCAGCAGCCGACCGCTCAACTCGGCCACGCTGATCTGCTGCCGGACCGTCTGCACAGTGCTGTCGCGGGCCGCGGTCGCGGCCGGCAGGATCCGTCCGGCGTTGCGGTACGTCGCGCCGACCCGCCAGGTCACCCCGTCGTAGTCGCTGAGCACCGCCAACCGGATCCGCACACTGCGCGCGGTGTCCGCCGTCGGGTCGGCCTCCGGCGGGGCGTCGGCGGGCGGCGCGTCGGGGCGTTCGGTGCTCACGTCGAGGAGCTTCTGCTCCGGGTGCAGCGCCCAGCCGGAGATCCGGATCAACGGGTTCTCGTCAAGCGTCTGCACCTGCGGCGGCTCCACGTACCGGCGCGGGTCCACCGGCCGCCCGTCGACCTGCTCCGCGACGACCGGGCCGAGCAAGGCCACCAGCCCGACCACCACCGCCACCCCGAGCGCCGCGCTGGTGGCCAGGCGCAGTCGCACCGCCGCCCGTACCCGGGGGGCCAGTTCGGCGCTCGGATCCCCACCGTCGGGCGCGGTCCGGGTGGGAGTCGCCAGGCCGAGGGCCGCGACAGCGACGAACACCACCGTCGACCCCAGCGCCGGTTCGGCGTTCGGGCCGACCACATAGAGGGCGGCGGCGTAGAGCCCCGCCGCCGGCAGGTAACCCAGCAGCACCCGACCGGTGCGCAGCGCCACCTCCGCGCCGGTCAGCCCGGCCAGCCAGGCCGCGACGACAGGCACCAGCACGGTGTCCGGGGTGGGTTCCACCGGGATCATCGCGGTGAGCAACCGGGGGATGCCGTTGCGGGCGGCGTCCGCGGTGACCTCCAACAGGCCACCTGGCAACTGCGCGCGGGTCGCGGCCAGCCGCAGCGACCACAGTGTCCAGCCAGCCATCGCGGCCACCGACACCGGCGCCACCAGCCAGGACGGCAGCCGCCGGGCCGCCACGCTGACCAGCACCGAACCCGCCGCCGCGCCGACGACCAGCCAGGTCAGCAGGCCACCGGCGTACACCCGGCCGAGCACGACCCCGGCGAGCGCCGTCAGCCCGATCAACGCCAGCGGCAGGACCGCCGCCCGCAGCACCCGCACGGCGACCGTCACCACCGGCGTACCCCGTCCCACTCGGCGGCGAACTGCGCGCCGTCGGCCGCGTCGACGATCACCAGGCCGGCGGTGCCCGGCGGCGTCGGCTCCGCCGCGCCGAACACCCCGACCACCACCGACGGGTACGCCCCGCGCAGCGCCCCCACGTGCCCCAGCTCGGCCCGGCCACCCGGCCCGGTCAGGAAGATCAGGGTGTCGCCGAGCCGGTCCTGCCGCAGCCGGGTGGTGGCCGCCCGCACCGCGTCGCCGTCGGCGGACAGGTCGGCGGCGGCGAGCCGGTCCAGCGGCCCGAGCGCGCCGTCGGCGTCACCGTCGGGCGTCGTCACCTCCGCCGGTTCCGCGGCGGCCAACAGCAACAGCACCGGCAGGTCGGCGCGGTGCGCCGCGGTGACGACCGACGCCGCCGCCTCGCAGGCCGACTCGAACGACTCCGCCACCCCGCCGACCCGCTGCGGGTGCGCGGCGGCACGGTTGTCCAACAGCACCACCAGGCGCGGCAGGCTGGTGTCCACGTTCTCCCGCACCATCAGCTCACCCACCCTGGCGCTGGTGCGCCAGTGCACCCGGCGCAGCTCGTCGCCAACCACGTACTCCCGTAGCGAGTCGAACGTGATCGACCCGTGCGGAACCCCGTCCACCCGGCCGTCGAGGCTGCGCCCCGAGCCTCGGGGCACCGCCGTCAGCGGATGGATCCGGGGGTGCACCCAGACCGGCACCGCCGCACCGTACGGGCGGGCCAACGCCACCAACCCCAGCGGGTCGCGTCGGGTCACCCGCAGCGGACCGACCGGCACCACCCCACGACGGTCGGTCGGCACGTCGTAGCGGACCTCGGTGTCCCGGCCGGGGCGCAGGCGCAGCACCGGCACCGGCACCGTCCGCCCTCCGCACCGGTCCTCGGCCAGCAAATTCGCCGAGCGCAGCCGCCCGGTGTTGCGCACTGTCAACGTCATGCTCGCCGGCTCGCCGCGCGCCACCCGGTCCGGGTCCGCGCGTCGGGTCACCGTCAGCCGGGGCCGCCAGGCCGCGACCAACGCCGCGTAGCCGACGGCCGCGCCGGCCGCCGCGCCGAGCAGCGTCAACTCGGGGTACGCGAACCGGAAACCCACCCCCAGCAGCGCCACGGCGGCGACGAGCAGCCCGACCCCGCGGGCGGTGATCCCCATCGCGCTGCTGCCGGTCAGCCCTGCACCGGAGCGGGTTGCCCCGACGGCAGCGGCACCGGCACCGAGGCGACGGCCTGGCGCAGCACCTCCGCGGGGGTCATCCCGCGCACCTGGGCGTCCGGGGTGAGCAGCAACCGGTGCGCGAACACCGCCTCGACGAGCGCCTTCAGATCCTCCGGCATGATCCAACCCCGCCCGTCGATCAGCGCGTACGCGCACGCCGCCCGGGTCAACGCGATCACTCCCCGGGGGCTGACCCCGACGCGCACCTGCGGGTGGGTGCGGGTGGCCGCCGCCAACCGGACCGCGTACGCGTAGAGCGGCTCGGCGATGTGCACCCGGCGGGCCATCCGGACCATCTCCCCGACGGTGGCGGTGTCGGTGACCGGGGCGAGCGCCTCGGGGGAGCGCACTGTCGCGCCGCGCAGCACCTCCACCTCGACCGCCTCGTCCGGGTACCCGACGGAGAGCTTCACCAGGAACCGGTCCAACTGCGCCTCGGGCAGCCGGTAGGTGCCGTCCATCTCCACCGGGTTCTGCGTGGCCACCACCAGGAACGGCGACGGCACCGGGTGCCGGACCCCGTCCACAGTGACGGTCCGTTCCTCCATCACCTCCAGCAGCGCCGACTGGGTCTTCGGCGACGCCCGGTTGATCTCGTCGGCGATGACGATGTTGGCGAAGACCGGCCCCGGGTGGAACTCGAAGTCCCGGGTCGCCTGGTTGAAGATCGTCACACCGGACACGTCCGAGGGGAGCAGGTCGGGCGTGAACTGGATGCGCCGCCACTCGCCCTTCACAGTGGCGGCGATGGCCCGCGCCAGGGTCGTCTTACCGACCCCTGGCACGTCCTCCAGCAGCACGTGACCCTGGGCGAAGAGCGCGGTCAGCGCCAACCGCACCACCTGCGGCTTGCCGAGCACCACCGCGTTGACGTTCTCGGCCAGCCGGGCGGCCAGGGCGGCGAAACCCTGCACCTCCGGTTGGGTGAGCGGCTCGTGGGTGTTCACTGTCGGTGGTGCTCCTCGCCTGGTGGTTCAGCAGGTGGGCAGGACGTTGATGTTGTCGCCGCCCTCCAGGTTGAGCCAGGCCCAGGGGATGTAGTTCTTCCCCTCGTAGTTCACCTGCACCCACCAGGTGCTGCGCTTGTGACTGTTGTAGATGTAGGCGTACACCTCTTCGCCCGACTTTTTGCAGTACGCCTGCAACCGGCGGCCCGGCTTCGCCCAGCCCACCTGCTTGTCGTTGTCCTGCCGGGCTACCGAGAAGATCTCATTACCGTTGCGGCCGCTCACGTCCCTGTCGCAGTAGGTCGACTCGGGCCCGGACGCTCCGTTGCGGCAGGTCGCGATCCCGAACAGCGGCTGGGTGGCCTGCGCCTTCTTCGCGGTGCCCTTACCGGCGGCGTTGCTCGCTGTCACAGTGAACGTGTAATTCGTGCCCGGCGTCAGGCCCGTCATCGTGATGCTGGAGCACGCCCCGGCCTTCGCCGCTTCGCCCGTCGTGGTCAGCGTGCAGGTGGCCTGCCCGCCACCGGCGTCCACTGTGAACGTGACAGTCGCCCCGGTCGCCGTCGACGACGAGCCGGTCACAGTGACGCGTGGCTCCGCCACCGTGCGGGCGGTGGCGGTGGCCTCCGGGCCCGGCCCCGCCTCGTTCACCGCCTTCACCTTCACCGTGACGTTCTGGCCGTTGCCCAGCCCGGTGACGGTCGTACGGGTGTCCGTCACCTCGCTGACCCGCCCACCGACGTCCACCAGGTACTTCGTCACCGGCCGACCGTTGGCCTCGGCCGGCGCCCACTGCACCGTCACCGCGCCCGGCTGGTTGGCGACGGTGCCGGCGCGCAGGTTGAGCGGTCGACCGGGCGCCGCGAAGGGCACCACGGTGTTGCTGACCGGGGACGCCGCCGACCCGGCGCCCTTGCTGTTGACAGCCACCACCGTGAACGCGTACTGGGTGCCGAACTCCAACTCACCGGCGGGCACCACCAGTTCCGTCTTCGTCGACTCGCCCGCCGGGGCGTTCGTCCCCGCCGAACTGGCAGTCACCGCGTACCTCGCGATGGTGTTGCCCTGCCCGTTCGCCGCCGGCCACTTGACCAGCACCGTGCCGTCCGGCCGTTCCTGCGCGGTGACGCTCGCGGGTGGATCGGGCACCGCGGCGGTCGGCGTCACCGGGTTGCTGTTGCGCGGCGGGCCGTCGCCCTTGGCGTTGACGGCGTGCACCGCGAAGCGGTACGTCTCGCCGTTGGTCAGACCCTTCACCTCCACAGCACGCTGGTTGGCGCCCACCTCCAGGCGCTGCCCGGCGCCCTGCACCACGTACTTGATGATCTCGGCGCCGTTGGCGGCGGCCGGCCGCCAACTCACCCGCGCCTGGGCGTTGCCGGCGGCTGCGGTGACGCTGCGCGGCGCGCTCGGCTTGCCCACCCGCGGCTTCTTCGGCGGAGGCGGCGGCGGGGGAACCGGCGGCGAGTCACCGCCGAGCACGTCGTTGGCGTACTTGTTGACCTCACGCACCTGGTGCTTGTCGTCCACGACCCGGGCGGTCGCCGCGTCGGGGGAGTTGATGAACAGGTGGTTCTCCCGGACCTCCAGCTCCAGCGGCCCGTTGGCCCGCCCGCGGATGGTCTCGACCAGCTGACCCGCCGCGTCGAAGGAGTAGATGGTGCCAGTGGCCTCGTCGGCGCAGTAGAAGCGGTTCGCCCAGGCCACCGCCGCGCTGAGCCGATCCCCCTCACCCGGCACCGTGAACGCGCTCTCCTGCCCACCGTCACCCACCAGCAGCACCCGCCGGTCGGCGGTCACCGTGACCGGCACCCGTGGGCCGCTGGTGCGCGCGGGCAGCGCCGCCGGGCCGGACAGCGTCAGCGCCGTCGGGTGCACCTCACCGCGCTGCACCCGCACCAGCTTCCCGGCCGTGCGGTCGAGCACCGCCACCCCGTCGTCCAGGGTGGAGACCACCAGCTCGTGGCTGGCGTCGGCGACGTCGTACGACTCGACCCGCTGCGGGCTGAGCCCGGCGCCCGCAGGCGCGGCCGAAGCCGGCGCGGACGGCAGCTTGGCGGCGGTGATCGCCGAGACGGTGCCCTGGCTGGGCACCGCGATCCAGAGTCGACCCTTTCCGTCGAAGGTGCCGCCGGCGATGCCCGGCGGATAGCGCACCGGCTCGCCGACCGGGGTCAACGATCGCGGGTCGAGCTGGCGCACGATGCCCTGCACGGCGTCGACGACGAACGCCGAGTCCTCGTGCAGGGCCACACTGACGCCCAGGCCAGGGGTGGTCCGGGTGGTCGCGCTGAGCTGGAGGGTGGCCAGATCCAGTGAGCTGATCTGCCCGGTTTGAAGGTCCCGCAGGATCAGCAGCCGGTCGGTCTGGGTGATCTGCATCGGGTGCTGCCGGGCACCGGGGATCTCGGTGCGGGTGTCCACCCGGGCGGTGACCCCGTTGACCCGGGCCAGCTCGCTGCGCGCCGCGCTCCACAGCCAGGAACTCGCGTCGTAGTTGGCCACCGCGTTGTCCGCCGCACCCAACCCGAGGACTGTCAACCCCATGGCGGCCAGCAGCGCGGCCACCGTGCCGACGGTCACCAGCCCGCCGCGCAGCCGTGACCGGGAGCGGGGGGCCTCGGTCGGTACGGCGTCGTCGATGCTGGCCACAGCCGGCTGCCTCCCCTGAGTCGTGGCAGGTGGCGCGCCTTCCGGTGACCCCTGCCCTGAGCCGGGTGCCATCATATGGCGCTGGTGGTGGCGGGGGAACCCGCACCGTCACCCCTGTGGATACCGAGAGTGTGCGTTGTGGACCTCCAGCTCAGCCCGGTTTCCGCTCGCCTCGGCGCGGTTCCGGCTCGGCTCAGCGCGGCGACGGTCGGCCGGAGGGCTCCCCACTTGGTGTGGCTTGGCGCTCCCGCGCGGTGCAGACCTGCGCGGAAGTCGCAAAGCTGTCAGTGGAGTAGACCGCCAACACGGTGAAACAGTGATCCACTCGGGAGTTCAATCCGTTGACCGTGTAGCTGGTCCGGCCCGGGTCCACCGTGGCGATCACGCCCAGGGCCTGCCCGGTCCGCCCGGCGGCGACCATGAACGGCACCGCGCCACCGGTCGGGTCCGTCCAGGTCAACGTGATCGTGGCCGAATCGTCGCGCAGCTTCAGGTCGCCCGGCGGAAGCCCGGCAGCCGTCGGCGCCGCCGCCGTCGGCGCGGTCCCGGCCGGCGGCGGATCGTCGCGGGTCAGCATCACCGCACCCAGGCCCGCCACCGCCACGACGGCCACCCCGGCCGCCACGACCGCGCCGATCACCGCCGCCCGGTTGCGGCCCGTCGACCCACCATCATCGGCGTACGCCGCCCGGTACGCGTCCGGGACCGGGTGGTACTGCTGACCCGGGTACGGCGCCTGGTGCTGGTCGTGGGTCGGGTACGGGGCCTGGTGTTGGTCCTGGGTCGGGTACGGGGCCGGGGGTGGCTGGTGGTGGTAATGCTGGGCCGGCGGCGGTGCGGCCGGCGGCACCAGCGTCGGGTCCGCGCCGACGCCCGGTGACCAGACCGGCTGCGCGACGGGGCTCGACTGCCCGGCCATCGGGATCGCCTGAGCGATGCTCGGGTGTGCCTGGGCGGCCGTGAGGTGCGTTTGCGCGACGACGGTGCCTGCCGGGGTGACCGTTGGAGCGGGCTGGGCCGCGGCTCGCCAGCCCAGACTGGCCTCGCTCGCAGCCGGGCTGCCATCCGCCGGAACGGACGGCAGCACCACGGTCTGGTCGGACATCGTGCTCGGGGCCCGCTGGGGCGGCACCACCGGGGCGTCGAGGATGCCCAGCCCGGAATCACCGTCCGCACCGGTGCCGCCCGCGTCCATCATGGTCTGCGCGCTGGGCGTGTGCTGCCCGACGGGCTTGGTCTGCCCAGGGGGCGTGTGCTGCCCGACGGGCTTGGTCTGCCCAGGGGGCGTGTGCTGCCCAGCGGGCGTGTGCTGCCCAGCGGTGCCGGCCTCCGCAGCCGCCGTGGTCGGCGTAGGCGTCGTGGTCGGCGTAGGCGTCGTGGTCGGCGTAGGCGTGGTGGTCTGTGCGGGGGAGTCGGTGCCTGGAGTGGGCAGGGGCTGTGATGGGGCGCTGCTGCTCCAGGGCGGCGCGGTCAACCCCCAGGGCGGCACGGGTGGCGCGCTCACCGGAGGCGCGGAGACTGGTGGTCCGTACGGCGGCCCCGAGGCGGGCGGCCCGAAACCCGGCGGCGCGGACACCGGGTAGGTGTGCCCGGGTGGTCCGGACACGGGTTGGGCGTAGCCGGGGGGCGCGGACACGGGGTAGGTGTGCCCGGGTGGTCCGGACACCGGCTGGGCGTAGCCGGGGGGCCCGGACACCGGGTAGGTGTGCCCGGGCGGTGCGGACACGGGCTGGCCGTAGCCGGGGGGCCCGGACACGGGGTAGGTGTGCCCGGGTGGTCCGGACACGGGTTGAGCATGGCCGGGCGATGCGGGGCCGGGTGGTGCGGAGACCGGGTACGGCTGCGCCGGTGGTCCCGAGACCGGATACGGCTGGCTGGGGGGCGCGGAAATCGGAGGCGGGGTCACCGGCGGGGCGCCGATGGGCTGGGTCGGTGGTCCGCTCACCGGGTACGCCGGCCCCGGCTGGCCAACGGTAGGAGAGGGCCTGCCCGATGATGACGCCTCGGCGCCGGACACATTGTGCGATTCGCTCGGCGCGGTTGGCCGGTCGACGGCTCGGGCGGCTTCCTCGGCGAGCAGTGGCTCGATCTGCCGTACCTGGATCGTGGGGTTGTCCCAGCGAGGTGCCGGCACCGCCGGTGTCGCGTGGTCACCCACCCGTTGACGTGGTGCCACGGCCGGCCCGGACGGCGGTCGGTCTGGTGACCCCTGCGCGGCCGGCGTCGTCGGCGGGCCTTCAGCCCTCGGCCGGGGCACCGGACCCACCGCTGGCCGGGCCGGTCCGGACGGTTGCTCGTCGGGACGTTGACGGGGTGGCATCGCATTCGCCGGCCGTGGCGCGTCGGCGCGTGGGCGGGGCGGAGTCGCGGGTCTGGGTGGGGCTGTCGGCGGGCCGGGCTGCACTGGCGCGATCGAGACTGGCGCGATCGAGGAAGCTGCCGGCTGAACGGGCGTCGCCCGAGGGGCTGGGACCGGTGCCGGGGTGGCGTGGCCGGGCGACGTGGGTATGGCTGGTGCGCGTACCGCTGGAGGGGTTTGTCGGGGTGCGGCCGGCGGTTGCGGCGCCCAGGGTGAGACGGCGGGCGGCGGGCCACCGGCGGAGGGCCGCATCGCGGCGAGGGTCGCCAGCGACAGGGTGGGGCCGGAGAGCGCCGACCGGGCACCGGGCTCGGTCACCGGGACCGGACCGGGTGTCGGCGTGGGGTGCTGCTCGCCCGACGTCGACGGGAGTGGGCCGAGGTAGTCGCGGGCTGCGCGTACCGCCGGGTGGTTCTCCCCCAGCGCGGCGGGACCGGCGGTGGCGACGCGGGTGTAGTTGCGGCGGGCCTCGTGCCGGTTGCCGAGTTCCTCCGCCACCTCTGCGAGCTCGAAGGCCAGCGCGAGCATCAGCGGGTCAGAGTGCTCCCAGCGCCGCTCGCCCGCCGCGAACGCCTCCTCCAACACCCGGCGGGCGGCGAGCGGATCGTCCCCCTCCCGGTGCAGCCGCGCCAGCAGATGCGCGGTGTGCAGCACCTCGGGATGGTCGGCACCGTACGGCGGGGGAGCGGATTCGACGGCCTCCGCGAGCAGTTGCCGGGCGGCGCTGAGATCGCCCGCAGCGCGCAGGGCGAGGGCTCGGTGCTGGGCGGCTGCCAGGGGGGAGGGATGGGACACGTGGCAATGCTGCCGTCACAGGGCCGCCGGACGCTACCCGGACACGCTCCGACGGTGTGCCGGAGTGGCCGTTTTGATGCGGCTTGCGCAGCGGCGGAAGCGGCCCGGGGGAGGCGCCGGAAGGCAATGTGCATGATCCACGAGCGGCGTGTACAGTAACTCCCCGTGCGGCCCACAGTGCCAACCACCGGATGGAAAGATCATCTGGTCGGCAAGGTAGGCTGAACGTGCAGGTCCGGGTGGCGGAATGGCAGACGCGCTAGCTTGAGGTGCTAGTACCCGTATAGGGTGTGGGGGTTCAAGTCCCCCCTCGGACACATTATTTCCCCACGAAGCGTGATTTCTCTTCGCGTTTCGAGCGATCCCCGTCCCGCTGGGCGGGGATCTTTGCTGTGCGGGACAGGACGCTCATCGGGGCGGTGAGCGGGAAGACCGCCGTATCGGTTTCGATGGTCCAGGTGTCGTGGTCGCAGACGATGACCATGTTGTTGAGCCGTAGGTAGCCGGCGACGCTGTCTGGATCCTGGTCGCGCATCGCCGGGTGGTGCCAACGCAGGCAGCTATCGTGTCGAATCCTGTCCAGGAGATGGTCCTCTCGGACGTAGAGGGTCTTCTGTCGTCTCGATGAGGTGGGTCGGGTGCTGGTGTTGCCGTGTCGGCATCGGTAGCCGGCGCGGTCGTGGACCCAGTGGGAGTCCATGACGCGGCCGCACACGCCGCAGCAGATCACTCCGGCCAACACATAGCGGCGGGGGATGCCGTCGGCTGGGGTCGGTGCGCTGTGGATTGCCTGGACGGCGACGAAGTGTTCTTCGCTGACCAGCGGAGTATGTGCGATCTCGCGGGAGATGACCCAGTCAGTGGAGGCGCTCCACCGTTGGATCTCATGGTGTCTGGTGATGGTGCCGTCCGGTTCGATGTCGTCGTGGTCGGTGCGTTGACGGTTCCAGACCTGCCGCCCGGTGTAACGGGGGTTGGCCAGGATCGCCGCGACAGTGGTCAGCATCCACTGGCGGCCGCTGCGGTGGGGGTTACGCGCTGGGTCGGCGCCGGACGGGCACAGGACGCCGTTGTCGTTGAGGGCGCGAGCGATGCTGGCCACGCTCCGGCCGGCAAGCCGCTGCTCGAAGATCCACCGGACGTGGGGTGCGGTGGCAGGGTCGGGCTCCAAGCGGTGCAGGCGCCGTCCCCAGGCGGCGTGGGCGCGGTTCGGATGAGGGCCGGCGTCGGCGAGCCGGTAGCCGTAGGGTGGCCGGCCGCCAAGGTGTCGGCCCTGCAACTCTGCCTGAGCGCGCATGGCCGCAGTGGTGCGATGCCGGGCCCGGGACACCTCCCGCTGGGAGTGCACACCCAGCAGGTCCAGCAACGCCAGCTGTCGGGGGTTGTCGAAGTCCACCGGCCCATAGGTTTCCGGCAGCCACAACTGCACGCCATGCCTGAGCAAGGTGGGAGTCAACTGTTCAAGCTGCTGGCCGTGGAAGGCGCGCTCGTACTCCCCGACGACGACCGCGTCGAACCCGCGTGTCGAATCAGTCATGGCGTCGAGCAGCCGTGACGCCTGCGGCCGGTCCGGCCAGGGCACACGGCGGGAGACGCCCTCGTCGAAGAACTCCACCACGATCCGGCCATGATCGGCGATCAGGTCGCCGGCGTAGTTACGCTGCCACCGGCACGACGATGCCCGATCCTGAAAGGCGACGGTGGACATCCGACCATAGAACGCGAAGCGCAGTCCATCCGCAGCCGGGGTGAACCGTTGTGGCCGTAGCCTCCGCTGCCCGGCGGCCCAGGACGAAAGAGTGCTCCGTCCCGGGTCTGCCGTCGCCCTCGTCGCCATAGGACCTCCACGAGCGGTGGGTCTACCCCGTCCTGGTTCCCACGTCCAGAGTATGAGGAGCGGTTGGCCCATGCAGCTCTGTCACTCTTTCGGGTGGTATCGGCGGCCTCCGGCCGGCCGGGTGACGGACATTGATCGAGACGCGATCCGACGGCCAGCCCAGCTACTCAATGAGGGGTGCGCCGGGACGGCGTAGCGTGACAACCGAGCCGACCGTCGGTACGTTACGTGCTGCTTCAGCAACGACTTCGAGGTGCAGGGCGTGCCGTGCCGGGTGACCCAGTCGAGACCTTCGTGCGGGTGGGCCCGGACGGGCCGGAAGGGCCGCGCCCCTCGGACCGGGACTCGTATCCGCCCGCCCGGCAGGTTCACCAACTCCGCGCCCAAGGGCTGATGCCCGACCCAGACTGATCTGACTGGTGTACTCCGTGCCGTGCATCATCCACAGTCGGGCTGGCAGCCATTCGGCTGACGTCGGTGTGGAATCGCTGCACGTCGACTCATGTCGTGATCGGGAGCTCACAGTTTTTGCTCGCAGCCGGGTCGAGTGCACTCGTCGACCCGGGCGAGAGTGCGCCTGCGCGGGAACCAACGTCGCCGTCACTCAACGCATCCCCGCTACCTGATTCGGCGACTGACTGCTCAGCCGGCCGGGGTGCTTCGCAGCCGTTGGTCCTGCGGATGGGTATGATTTTCGGCAAGTGCCACCCCTCGGGTGGCGTCTGACCCTCTGGTCAATGCTTGCGGCGAAGTCCGGTGCCGACGACCGGACGAGCCATTTATACAGAAGACCAGACGGAACACGAGCGAATACGCAGCGGCACCTACACAGCGCGTGGTCAGAGCAAAATAAGGCGTCTGCTAAGTCGGAGCAGGACCTCAGCCAACAGGCCAAATTGGTGGCCGAGCTGAGTCCTGTGTGGCTCCAGCTCGGCGAGAGCTAGGAGAACCTTATGGATTTCGGATTCATTCAAAACCTGTCGCCGCGGACTGTCCTCATCATCGTCGGCACGCCCGTGGCCGGAGTTGTGGCCGGAATGATCATCTTTGCCGTCGTGCTTCTAAGCTCTGAGTCGGAGCATCGGGCGGACATGATCAGGGCGGCAGGTGGGGCCTTCCGCCCCCGTCGGTAACAGCCGGCGTGCACTACATGTAGCGGGGTGTGGTCAGTCTCAGTCACCCGCTGGCTGCTCCGTGATCTCCGTGAAGTCCGCCGGCTCCTGGCACCGCTTCCGCCGTCACTGTCGTGGGCTCGGCCGATCATCCGGTGTCATGGGCGTGTGCTGTCGGGCATTCTGTGCCACATGCTCCTGGTTCTGGCCCAGCCGCCCGCGTCTTCGGATACCGGCTGGACGCAGTGGCTTCCCGTGGCGTCGGCAGCCGTGGCACTGCTGGCGATGCTGGTCGCACTGTCCAACCGCAACACCTCGCGGCGAGCCCTGGCGTTATCGATGCAGCAAGAGGAGCGCCGGGCGGCCCGACTGGATGTCACTCTTGCCGACTCGGCATCGTGGCGCCGTTCAGGAGCCTCACGCTGGGTCGGTATCAAGATCCTGGCAGTCAACCCCACCGACCGGGATGCGGCTATCGTCGGCGCTGAGCTGCACATCGCCTATACGTTGCCGACCGGGCACGCGATGACGGTCAAGGTCGGTCACCGGACTACCGGAGATGATTTTCCGGGCGACGTGACGGCGCTGGACCTGCCTGTGCGTCTGGAGTCCAACGGCGCGGTCGCCGGGTGGCTGACCTTCGAACTACCCGCCGGCCTGTTCCCACACGGTGCCGGCATCCAGCGTTACGACGCGGTCTTGCAGGACAGCCGCGGTATAGCCGTGACAGTCAGCGCATCCGTCCTGCGGGAGGTGGAGCATGATCAAACGTCGGACGACCAAGCGGCCGACGAGACGAGCGGTAAATCCCGCTGACATCGTGCCCGTCGTCGCGGACGGGTCGATTGCGGGTCCGGCCGCTGACGGCCGGATGGTGCCGTTGGTCATTATCGACACCACCAGCCGGCCTGACCTCGACGAACTGGTCCGCCTGCATAGTCATCTCTCACCCGGCGACGTCACGTATCGGTGGGGGCAGGCTGAGCGAAATAAGGACCTGGTCTCTCTGTCGCTGTGGTTCGTTCGCCCGATCGAGGCCCGGGCGGTACTGATGTTCAGCATCGAGGGTGAGGGCATCGTCGTCGACGGTGCCCTCAACAGCCGCGCTATCTACTTGCAGCCCGGCCGCCCGGGTGACCGCCTGAAGCACGACCCGCACCGGCCGAAGATCCTAATCGAAATTCCTGACGACGACTTCCGGGAACAGTGGGAGGACGTCGCGGTGCGGCGCCTGGCCAAGGTGATCCGCCGTAGGCCACCAATACCCCGGGAAGAGGCGCGCCGGCTGGCCGTACAGTGGCTGGCTCAGTCGCGTGAGATCAGCGGCTTTCGGGTGCCAACGTGAGTCCCGCGTGGGGCTTGGTTCGACTTGCCCCAGCGGCGCGCCTGTACGAGGCTGGTCCAGGTATCTTCGCTCCGTTGCAAGGGCGGGTAAGCCGCGCGCACCTGTCAGGTCACTTGCTCGTAGAGCACCCCGTGCTTGCTCCGCATGAGGGCTTCGATCGACGCGGCGAGGTTGGTGTCGTGCACCAGCAGCCCCAGTTCGATGTTGGTGTTCTCGGCGCTGTAAGAGAAGTTCGCGCTGGTCAGCAGCGTGATCACGCGGTCGACGACGATGAACTTGGCGTGGCTGACCACCGGATTGTGGTCTCCGGGCGGGGTCAGCGTCCGGAGTACGGTTGCCTTTGGTAGATGGGCCGCGACGGCTGCCGGGGAGCCAGCGTGGGCGTCGAGGTACACCGTGACGCTCAGGCCGGGGCGCCGTGCGGCGTTCTTGAGGGCAGTCCACATGCCCGAGTGCGGCGTGAAGTTGAAGCTGGAGCAGACGATCGACATGCGTGCGTCGTCGATGATGCGCTGAGCTTCGCTGGTGAGACGGCCGGTCGTGGCTTCGACGCCGGGCATGGTCCAGACGGGGGAGATGGCGGTCCGGACGGATCGTGCGCCGGCGATGGCCCGGAGTACGGCGACTGAGTTGTCCCGGTGCTCCGGACCGAGTTCGGCCGCGAGGAGTAGGCGCTTCGCCTCGCCGCGGCGGGCGGCGTGTACTTCTTTCAGTGCCTGGCCAGAGGTGCCGCCGGCTTGTAGGACGGTGGCGAGTCGTTGTGCCTCGTAGGCGGTCAGGAAGGCGCCGAGCGCCGTGTAGGGGTCAGAAGACATCGATGGTGCCGAAGAAGCCGGGGACCCGTTCGTCGTCGATGGTTGGCAGAGTGAGCAGGAATCTGCGGTCGAGGAATCGGTTGGCCCGTTCGCAGGAGGTTTCCGAGGCGAAGCTGCAGCAGTGGCAGGCCGCGCCGTGCAGGAAGTCCTCGCCGTGTCGTGGTGTGCGTTGCCCGCAGACGGGGTCGGAGGAGCAGCGGGCTGCTCTGCGCAGCGCGTCGAGCAGGAGCCCGTGCAGCCGTTCCGGTTGACTGAGCGCGACCAGTCCACCGAGGGTGCCCTCGCTGTCGGAGGCCGTGGTGCAGATAAGTAGCCCAGCGGCGGCGGGCCGGTCGGGGGTGGCAGGCCAGGCGTAAAGGCGTTCACTGAGACTGGCAGCGCCGTAACCGCAGGACATCGCCATCTCGCGGATGAGGATGTGCGCCAGGCTGTGTATCAGCCAGTAGCGCGGGGCGGGAAACCGGCTGTCGGGGTCGATCTGGGCGGCGGTAGCGGAGAAGCGCCGGGAGAAGTTGTGCCGGTGGGCTTCGCGGTGCGCCCGCCACAGGCTGGTGGGCAAGATCTGTGCTTCCCAGGCGGCGATGGCGGCCTCGTCGAATTGCAGGAAGATGCCCTCGCCGCGGTCCTCGGTGGCCGGTACCCAGGTGGGGCGGCCGTCCCGGGTGAGCTTGACGAGCCGGCTTGCGAGGTCGTTGACCCGGTCCATTTCGTCGATCCGGGTGAAGCCGATCACCGCGTTGACCTTCTTCATCCGGTTCACGGCGATGACCCGGTGCACTTGCTTCGGGAGGTTGGCGGCCGTGGGCATCTCGGTGACCATCAGCCCGCTGGAGTCCTGCTGCTGCGCGAACAGGCTCGGCTTCTGCAGGTAGTCCCACTCCGGCACAAGCAGCTCGACCGGGTCCCAATCGCGTAGCCTCTCCCGGCGCTCCTCCTCTGACGGTGGTGGGGCAAGTGCCTCGGCCGCCGCTGCGGTCAGCTGTTCGTCGGTGACTCCGGCGAGGTCGCACTTGTGCGCGACGAGCAGCGAACGAAGCACCTTCGGCAGGGCTTTGTAGTCGGCCAGTTCCTCCGGCGTCAGGTGCGTACGCAGTTTCGTGGCGAGCGCGGTCTGCTTCTGCTCCTCGCTGCGGGGCATGACGATGATCGACTGGGTGGAGGCGAACCAGAGGTTGGACGCGCCCATCATCATCAGCGAGGTGTCCACTCCGCATTTGGGATCGAAGGCGTTCAGGTGCGGATGCCGGCCCCGGCAGGTCGGTAGCTTCCGTTTGCCGGCCTCGCCCTGAGCCTCGCCCATGCCGCGCCGCTGTTGGCAGCGTTCGCAGGTGATGACCGCGCCGGCTCCCTGTCCGATGTTGCTGTCGCGCAGTTTCAGGTCCGGGTGCGGGGCGGCGGGGCAGGTTCTGCCGCGGTGCACCCACAGCGCGTACGGGAACTCGTCGAGGTGGCCGTTGGCGCAGGCGAGCAGGTAACGGGCGGGCACCGCCGGGCTGCGCCTGGCCTTACCCTTCGCGGGAGCCTTGGCCTTTCCCTTCGCCGCACCCGCAAACGTACGGCCGGGACAACTTGCGTGTTCGAAGGTCGCCAGGTCGGGCCGGAACGGGTGGATGTTGGTGTAGCTGAACCGCGACAGCGGCCCGAGGTAGTCGCAGCCGGTGCAGCGCAGCCACTGCGGGAACACCCGCGCGGGGATGCCGAGGTCGGAGCCCTCCTGCGACATTGCGCGGGCCTTCGGCTGCCACGGGTACGGCCGCAGCTGCTGCACGCGCGACCCAAGGTGAAGCTGGACCACCTTGAGCAGCCGTGGCTCTTCGATCGTCTGCACGGTGGGACGCCGCCGCCAGATGGGCTCCCAATCGTCGAGGCCGGCCGGCATGATCGAGAACTGCGGCAGGTCCATGATCGAGCCGACACCGTAGGTGTAGAGCAGCGACGACGGGCGGGCCGAGCCAACCTTGGCCCGGTTCTTGACGTTCGCCTGCTCACTGTCGGCCAACGGGTCCAACAGCTGCGCAGACTCGAAGATCATCTGCCCCTCGTCGTCCGTCACTCGTCTTCTCCTTCGGGCAGCTCCCACGACGGCGCGTCATCGGGCTCGACGACGAACAGCCGCTCGGCTATGGGGCTGACCAGCAGGTTGATCTCCGGCTGGACCTCCCGCATCGAGTGCGCGACGACGAACGGCGCGCGGTCCGACTGACCCTGGTGGGCCTTTGCGTTCTCCGGGCTGATCAGCAACGGCAGGTAGCTGTCGTTGTCACCGGTGCGCTCATACACCAGGGTCTTGCTCAGTTTCCCGGCGTACTTTCCCCGAGCGTTCCACTGGTCCAGCCTGTTGATCAGCCGCTGGTGCGCCTGCGCCATCAGGTCGTCCAGCTGGGCCGCCGGCCTGATTCGGGCATAGAGCCGATCGACCAGGGTGGTGAGAGCGTCCTGTTCGTCACGGACCCGCCATGCGGCCCGCTCCGGCGACAGCCCGTCGTCGCGGTGCGCCTGCAGCACCCGAGCCGCGCTGACCAGCACCCCGTCAATGCCCCGGTCCAGAGCCGTCGGCGAGAACGGGGTAACCGACAGCGCCTCCACCTGCGCGTAGAACGTCTCGTGGTAGTGCCGGAACTGCTCGTAGTGTGCCAGGTCGCGGGGCCGCGCCCAGTTTCCGAGCGCCACGACCAGACCGGGCCGGCCGCAGTCCTGGCCTGGACGGCCGACGTCGCGGCCCACCCGTGAGGACGCCTGGATGTACTCGGCGGTGTTCTTTGGCTGCCCCACCACCAGCATCAGCCCGAGCCGCTGCACGTCGACCCCGACCTGCAGCATCGAGGTGGCCAGCACCACGTCGAACGGGTCGGCCTTCGGCCGCTCCATCCGCCCGCCGGCATCCTGCCTTTCGAGCCGCTTCCGCATCGCTGCGGTCGTGGCGTAGTTGGGGTCGAACTCCAGGGCCAGGTTGTCCAGGGTGCGGCCAATATCGGCTGAAGCGATGCGGGAGGTCAGCTCGCCGGTGACCAGGCGCCCGTACGAGCCGAGCCGCCGTGGGAAACCCGATCCGGGGCGGGGCTGCCGGACCCGGTTCTGCACGTCGTCGGCCATGTAGCGGGCCATACCGGCTAGTTCACGGGTCGCGTTGAAGTAGCCCACCAACGTCATGTACGGATCGGCGGCTGACCCACTGCGGTCGAACAGCAACTGCCCGGCGAGCAGCAGCACCTCGGCGACTCGGATCTCCGCGCTCGACAGCCGCACGCCCTGCGCACTCACCCCGATGTAGCGCCGGCCCGGGGTGGTCGGCCCGATCGGCAGCTCCTGCGAGAAGTACGTGTCCGCTACGTCCAACACCTGCGGAGGGAAGATCTGGACGCCGCGCCCGTACAGCCCTCGTACCTGCTCGTCGGCGCGGCGTACGGTGGCCGTCGACGCCACGACCATCGGCCGGACCGGCTTGCCGTCGGCGGTCTCCCACGACGCGAGGGTCTCGACGGCCACCTCGAACAGCCCCACGGCGGTGCCCAGCGCCCCGGTGATCAGGTGCAGCTCATCCTGAATGATCAGATCCGGCGGCCGGAGCCGTCCCACCGGGCGTACGGTCGCGGCGGGTAGGCCAGGCTCAGCCTGATGACCGGTGGTCACACTGCAACTGGCGTAGTCCGGGTGCACGTAACCGTGCCGACCGCAGTACCGGCCGACGTAGCCGAACAGGGACGCCGCCTCACCCTCGCGCGCCAGCCGGGCGAACTTGTCGACCGTCGCGATCACGAACGCCGGCGGCATCCGGTAGATCTCCTCGTCCACCGTCAGCATCGGCAGGCCCTCATCCACCTGACCGCCCTTAGCAAACGGACACTGCCCCATGTCGTCGCCGCAGAAGACCAGCACCCGCCGATTCGTCTTGACCGGCTTCACGTTCGCGGCGCCGATCGAGCTGCCGCACCACGGGCACCGCTGCACCTGCAACACCGTCAACCGGTGCCCGCCGTACGCGTTGGCCTTGCGCAGCTGCTCGTCCGCCTCGTCCCACCGCTTCGGGCTCACGTCGGTGCCGACCCACAACCCGATCCGAAACGGGTTGCTGCCCCAGGTTGTCTCGTCCCGGCGGCGAACCAACTCCGCCGCACACACCAGCGTGGTAGCCCGCTGGAACTGCTGCGCGGTGAGCAACCGCAACGTGTACCGCATCAACACGGCCACCCCGTCACGCCCGTTCAACGGCCCATCAAAGGACGCCACCACCTGCTGCCGGCGCCGGATCGCGAACGTGTACGCCGCCAGACCCAGGTACGCCTCGGTCTTGCCACCACCGGTCGGGAAGAACAACAACTCCACCCGCGACAGCTCACCGCTGCGCGCCGCCGCGGTGGGGTCGGTCAGCGCCGGCAGCTGCATGACGATGAACGCCAGCTGGAACGGCCGCCACGACGACGGCTTCTCCCGCTCGTCGGCCTCGATTTGACCCCGGGCGTCGTCGAACGACAGGCTCGGGTCGGAGCTACGCAACGCCCCGATCCGGGAGTGGACCCGCTGGTCCCGCATGACCTCGTTCATGAACCGGAAGCACGCGAACGCCTCCGGATCAGCCACCACGTGCGCCAGACCGTCCGCCAGCCGCTGCTCTGCCGCGCGTGCCTCGTCCACGACCTCCTCGGCCAGGTCCCGCAGATGCTCGGGGAGCTGCGCCGCCTTCGCGGCCTCACCGTCGAGCCAGGTCCGGTACCCGTCCACCAGCGGGGCGAGCCCATCACGAACCTGTTCAGGGCTGGCCTTGGCCAGCGCATCCATGCCCAGCATCGCGTCCGTCACCGACCGCGCCTGCGTCTGCGGTGTCTCGGCGACTGGCAGCCACGTCGTCCACACCGCCGTCGCCCGCCGTGCCCCCGGCTCCGCCAGCCAGTCCACCGAGCAGGTCCGCCCGACCGCGAACTCCAGCCGGTTGCGGTACTGCAAGTGCAACCGGCGCATTTCGTCGTCGTGCTCCGGCCACTCCTGCTCCATGACGTCGCGCACCGGCAGGAACACCGCCGCACCGCCCGCGTCGACGTGCAGCTTCGTCTGGAACAGCCACTCGTGCACCGGGATCGTCGGCGGTGTCTCCCGGTCATTGACCAGCGCAATCTCGATTAACCGCCGACCGAAACGCGCGTCGTCGTAGGCATCGATCCGCAAACAGATCTGCCCGGTCAGCACCCGCGTGTACGTCCGCCCCGGCGTCAGCTCGGCCGCCGCGATCTTCTCGACGACCCCCACCGGCGTCCGCTGATACCGACGCAGCGCCCGGCCCCGCTTGTCGACCTCACCGGTCTTCACACTCTCGTAGGTGCCCCACGACGCGGTGACCGTGAACTCCGTCAGATCGTTTGGCACCTGGAACCGCAACCCCATCGACGACGGAATCATCAGCCCGTGCCGCGGAGCCTTGTCGTCGGCGTCATCCTCCTCACCCTCGACGTCGGTGCCGTCGGCAGACTCGGCCGGAATCCCACGCTGCGCATGAAAACCCGCCGCATCAGATCGGATGCCTACCAGGCCATACCCGTCCTCAGAGCCGGCCGGATCAGCATCGGGCTCGGTCAGCTTCACCGGCGCGATATGCCCCACCAGGTACAGCTGACGCGGGCTCACCGCCAATAGCTCCTCCGGACCACCCGATGGCCCGAGCAGCTCACGCTCCAGGATGTCGACCAGGTTCTCCCGAACTGCGTATGACGTGCCGTCCGGCTCGTGCGCGAGCCGGAAACCCGGCGCCGAGTCAGTCACAACAGGGCCTCCTGGCCCTCGTGGACCACCGGCTTCCGCTGGCGGGCAGTCGCCTTCTTCGCCGCCTTCGGCCGCTGCGCCGCCGCGCGGCGCAAATTCTCCGCGAGCAATCGGTCCAAAATCTCCACCCGCGCCGCCGGACTCACCGTCCACCGCGTCATCTGACGGTACGTGTGGAAGCCATGCTCCAGCGGCACATCCGACCAGCCGTACGCCGCCATCACCGCCTCGTCCAACTCGACATGGATCCGCCGCAAACGGGCCACGTCTGGGTCATCGCCGTCAGCGATCCCCGGGTCGTTGACCAGGTTGTACAGCTTGGTCAGCCCGAGCCGGCGCCGCAGCATGATCTCGCGCCGTTCGAGGTCCAGCATCCGGCCTACTTCGTCCAGCCGAGCCGTCGGTTCCGGCCGCGGGAAAGTCTCGAATACATCTGACGGCGAGTAGTTCACACGACTCTCGAGAGTTGAGGTGTACTTCACGGCCCAGCTCCAGTGAACGCTGGATGAGAGCACGGCTTGAGCGGCGAATGAGTCGGTTGCGAACACGCCGAGCTTGTGGCTGAAGACCTGCCCGGTCGGCACCCGCGCCGGCATCACCGACTTGCTGACCAGCGCGATCACCAGCACCTCGTCCAGCCTGGCGATCGCCCTGCGCAGAGCAGGACGCTTGTCGGCATATTGCCACCACCGATCACGAAGAACCTTACGGTTTACCTTTAAGCGCTCAGGCTTCACCACTTGTTCAATGCGAGAGAACGCAGTGCCGTATTGCCGCGAAGCCTCCAAGGTGCGGTCGTTGAAGTCGACTGCCCAGCGCGAGGCAGAGCAGTCCGGTCGGGAATTGAGGTCCTCGCCGTTGAGGTAGGGGAAGAGCACTTCGCCATTGCGTTCGTTCTCGGTGATCCACGCTTGGGCTTCCTCGGGCTTCAGAACGAAACCCATGCCGAGCACGATGCAGCCTTGGAATGCGATGTTCTCGTTCTCGGTTAGCTTGGCGGGAATGCCGTCGACCTGCCCAGCGGGTTCGAGCAGCGTGGAGATGCGCGGCACGACCACCCCGTCCGCGACCCGGTCGGCGGCATCGACGACCGGGCCGAGGCTGCCCCAGACCGCCGCGTACTCCAGGTTGGCGTTGCGGGACGGCCACTCAGCGCTCTGCACCGCGCGGGTGATGGTGAGCCCGCCCGCGACGACCCGGTCGAGGCCGACCTCGCGAGTGTCGCCTTGGGCGATGGTGTTGGTGGCGATTAGGCCGAGCATCCCGGACGGCCGCAGCAACTCGACCACGCGCAGCAGGAAGTAGGCGACCAGGTCGGCGCTGCCTCGCGCACCGTCGGCGAGCTGGTGGATGAGCCAATCCCGGACGTTGGTGCCCATCGCGCCGGTGAGTTTCTTGCCGCCGAGGAACGGTGGGTTGCCGATGATGGCGTCGAAACCACCGTGATTTACCACTACGTCGGGGACTTCGAGCACCCAGTGCAGCGGCTCCCAGCGTTCGTAGTCCGTCGTGACGGTCGGGGTCAGCCCCTCTTTCAGGATCAGGTCCAGGGACTCGGGATCGGCGGGGGTGCCGTCGGCCGGCATCGCCGCGCTCACCGCCTCGGCTAGGTTCTCGTACACTTCGTCCAGGGCTTTGCCGGGTTTGCCGCCGAGGCGGAGCCCGGCGGCGATCACCCCGTCGGCCACCTGGCGTAGCTGGGCGGTCAGCTCGCGCGAGCGGTTGAGTTGGCGGCGCTTGGCGGTGGCGCTGCGCATGGGGTCGTGTTCGCGTACCTCGCTGGCGAGGCTGCGGCGGATGTCGACGGCCCGGCGGATGGTGGTGTCCACGTCCTGGGCCGTCAGTCTGGCCTGCTGGTGGGTGGGCGCCTCGATGTGCAGGGTGCGGAGCTGGCGTAGGGCGGTGAGGCCGAGCAGGGAGTTGCCGTGCAGGATCTTGTCATCGACGAAGGAGAACGGTAGGTCGCGGTCGAGGGAGACCAGCCATAGCGAAAGCTTGCACATCTCGACGGCCATTGCGTTGATGTCGGCGCCGTACAGGCAGCGGGCGACGACTTCACGGATCGCGTGCTGTCCGAGGTCGTGCCGGCCGGCGTTGGCCGGGTCCTCGTCGATCCATGCCTCCACAAGGCGGGCGGCAAGATAGCGGGCGGCGGCGACGAGGAATGCGCCAGAGCCGGCGGCGATGTCGGCCACCTTGAGGTTGAGGATCTCGTCCGACCCGCGCAGTCTCCACGCGCCGCTGCTCTCGGGGACCTGGTGCGGGCCGGGGGAGTAGCAGAGCGGTTCGAGGGCGTGCTTGACGACGTCCTCGGCAAGGTCTTTCGGGGTGTAGTGGGCGCCGGCGTTGCGCCGCGACGGCGTCTCGGTGACCACCAGACCGCCGTCCAGGACGACGGTAGGGTGGTCGCGCAGGTCGGGCCGGGTGATGGTGGCCCAGGGCAGCAGGCGTGCGCGCAGGCCGTCGTCATCGGTTACCGCGCGCAGCATGCGGTCGGCGTCGTCGCCGGGCGTGGCTGCGAGCCGCTTCGCCAAGGCGTTTGCGCTCGGCGGGGTGGCAGCGGGCTGGTTCTCCTTGAGCCAGGCGATGATCGCGGTGGCCAGTTTCGCCGGAGTCGGATGGGCGTTGGCGAGCTGCTCCAGCACGGTCAGCGGGATCTCCGGCTCGGCTCCGGTGGCACCGACGATGCCGACGTGGGTGTCACCGGTGACCCGAGTGCAGGAGTAGCCGAGCAATCCTTCGTAGATGTAGCCGATCTGTTCCACGTCGACGTCTCGGAACGAGATCCGGCGGGCGTCGCCGCCCTTGAGCTGGGCGACCTGCACCGAGCGCAGGACGTGCAGCATGACCCGGTCGGAGACGGGCAGGGCGAGGGTGCCGTTGTCGTTCGTGGCGGTCAGGAACGGGTACCGCTCCGGGTCGAACAGCGATCCGCCGTACGCGGGCATGCGCATGTTCTCGAACGACGCGCCCCGGTAGAGGGCCTGGCTGGTGGCGAGCAGCCGGTGCCAGGTCAGGTAGGCGCTGTCCAGCGATTCCTCGCCGTCGCGCAGCCGGCGCTGTTCCAGGTGGTCGAGTTCACCGCTGATGCCGTACCCCTGCAGGAAGAGCTCGCTCTGCGGTAGCAGGCCGCGCTCCTCGGCGAAGAGCAGGAAGACGGCGCGCATCATGACCGTGACGGCCGCGGAGTAGGTGTCGTGCGGGTCGTCCGGGAGCGGATCGCGCAGGCCGCGCCTGTGGTGGTCGGCGGCGGTCTCGGCGAACGCCTGGATCAGCAGCTCGACGGCGCGGCGGACCTGGGCGCCGAGAGCCTCGGTGATCTCCTCGGCGGCGGCTACGGACTCCTCGAAGAGCTTGGGGAGCCGCTCGTTGGGGTCGCCGCCGATGATGTACTGCCGGGCGACGACGGTGAGGAAGGCGTTGCGGGTCAGCGGTTCCTCGACCCAGGTCTGGGCGTCGACGACGCCGGACGCGACCATCGCGTCCGGCCGGGCGCAGACCAACGCCCACCAGCGGCCGTCGGTGACGATGCCGATCGCGATGCCGGCGCCGCGCAGCATCGCTTCCATCCGGTCGATGGCGGTGGCGGCCCAGCCATCGGTGCCGGTGGCGTGCAGGCTGTCGCACTTGTCGACCACGCCGACAAGCGCGCCGATACCGTCCGGCCCGTGCAGCGCGGCCTGCGGGGTGACGGTGATCCGCCTGTCGGGTGAGAACGCGGTCACCCCGGGCGCACAGTCGGGACCCCAGGCCAGCGAGGTACGCCAACCGACGACGTCCCGCAGGACGGTCTGCACCCAGACGTCGCGGACCTCGGCGTACTTGGCCTGAACGGTTTCGTCCTCGGGGTCGATGTCGAGGGCCTCCCAGGCGTGGTCGAACGCCGGCTTGGCCTCGCGGAGGACGTCGAGGCGTTCGGGGTCGAGGGCCGGCATGCCCTGCGGCCACACCCGCTTCAGCGGCGGGATGGCCAGGAACGGGCCGTCTGTCTCGACCAGTTCCAGCCACGCCCGGTGCAGCTCGGTGGCCGTCTTCGGGCGGAAGGTACGGGCGGTCCGCATCAGCGTGAACCTCCTCGCTGGGCGTCGGCCGGGGTGAGCGCGAACACCACCGCCGCCGCGGTGGTGTGTGGCTTGACGTCGCGGTACCGCTCGATGATCGCCGCGATCTCCCGCTGCTCGTCGTCGCCGAGTTCGTCTAGGCGACGGCGCATGGTGTCGATGTCGCGGCGGCGCTGCCGCTGCTGGTCATCGGGAAACAGGGCGAGCTGGTCCTGCATCTCGGCGCTGGTTAGCTGGTCCAGCGACTCGTTCAGGTTGCGGCGGAACGCGGCGAAGATCTCCCGCGCCCGGGTGACGTCGGCCTCCTCGCGTTTGGCGAGCTGGTCGCTGACCCGCTGATGGCGGGACTCGGCGCGGCGGGTCATCGAGTCGAGCAGCCGGGACCGCAGCGGGGACTCCGGCTCGTTCCACTCCCCGGCCAAGTCGGCGCGGACGTCCGCAGCGGCCAGCGTCAGCCTGCCGGCGTCGAGGGCCTGGTCGAGCAGTTGCTCGGCGCGTTCCTCGGCGATAGTCCGGCGGCCCCGCAGGCGTACGCCGGCGAGGAATATCTCCTCGTGCAGGCGTAGCCCGCCCCGGCCGACCAGCACCATCCGGGTGACGGCCGCGACGAAGGACTCCTCCAGCCCATCCACCACGACCGCCGTGACCCGGTGCAACGGCGCGTCCGCGCTCCACAGCGACCGCCGCAGCAACCGCTGAGCCTTCTTCACCAGCGGATGACCCAGGTGGACGTAGACCAAGTCCTTCCGCCCTGCCGCGGCCTTGTCGTCGAACGTGATCGGCCGCAATACACCCGGCTCGGAGCGGGTGTCCAGGCCCTTCAAGGTCGACTGCCAGGCTGGGCCGAGCGGCGGCACGGCGAACACGGCTGCGTCGGTCCGGTCGTCGCCGGCCACCACCAGGGGCGGCTGGTGGCTGATCCGCAGCGCGGTGTCGACCACCCGCCGCAGATTCTCCGGCTCCAGGTGCAGCTCCGCCCGACTGTCGGCGTAGCCCTTCTCCAACTGAGTCAACCTGCTGTTCAGGTCCAACCCGCCAGCCAACGCCTTGTTGATCACAGCGTTGCCGTCGAGCGCGCCCTTCTTGCGCCGCCCCGTTGAGGAGCGGGTGAAGTGGTCCTGGATCTCCTCGGCGATGACCTGGTTGACCGACCCGAGGTCACGCGCGACCGTCACGACCTTGCGGGCGATCCGGCCCATGAACTCCATGTCAGCGGCGTACAGCGTCGCCGAGCGGTCCGGGGAGAACTGGAACACCATCGGAGTCTGCTGCTGCCCGTACCGGTCGATCCGGCCGATGCGCTGCTCCAACCGTGACGGGTTGAACGGGATGTCCAGGTTGATCAGCCGGTGGCAGTGGTCCTGGAGGTCGATGCCTTCACCGGCTGCGTCGGTGGCCAGCAGCACCCGCACGAGGTTCTTTGCCGACGGCTCGGTGGTGAAGTGCTCGCGGATCAGCTCGCGCTCGTCGGTCGGCGTCTGCCCCTGGATGACCTCCAGCACGTCGCCGTAGCCCTGCTGCACCAGCACCCGGTGTACCCACTCCAGGGTGTGGGCGTACTCGGTGAACACCACGGTGCGCTCGTTTGACCAGAACCCGCCCGGTCGGCAGATCGCATCCAGGGCGGTAATCAGCTCGTCAAGGCGAGAGTCGGGTCGACTTTCGAAGCTCAGCCCCCACTCGGCCAGTCGCTCTAACTCGCCTGGCGCGGCGGCGACCAGCGGGTCGGTGGCCTTGCTATGCCGCAGGGCCGTCGCCTCGTCCTGTTCCCAGAGGCCTTCCTCCTCGTCAGCCTGCCCCTCGCCGAGGATGTCGTCGTAGTCCCAGTCCGTCGGCGCCTGGCCCACCGACCGCGCGGCTAGGTACGACTGCAAGGTCATGCCGAACGCCCACGGGCTCGACAAGAACCGCTTCTTGAACAGCATCGCGGTGATGTCACCGGACTCACCGGTCCCGTTCGCCTTCGCGCTCTCGGTGAGAATCCGATCCAGCAGAGCGAACATCTCCTGCTCGTCGGCGCGCGGTGTGAACGGGATGACCCGTAGCTCCCGAGGCCGGAAACCCTTCTCCGGCAGGTCCGACTTCAACCGCCGAACCGTCACCTCCCGCAACGCCCGCTCGTCCAGCAGCGCACCACGGCTGAACCGGCGCGAATCGATCATCTCCAACAGCGCCGTGAACGACTCCGGATGCCCGTTGTGTGGAGTGGCGCTGAGAAACAGACGGTGCTCACACTTGTCCGCCAGATCCCGGACCGCGAGCGTGCGCTGCGTGTCAACGGCGTAGCCGCGCCCACCACCGATCGTCGACGGGCTGGCCGGCGCCACGTGGTGCGCCTCGTCCACGATCAGGATGTCAAACGCGTACCGCCGAGCGCTCTTCGTGCTCGCCGCCTGCGCGTACACGTCACGCAGCATCCGCTGGGCGCGCACCTGCGGCAGCCACGCCATGCTCACGATCACCCGGGGATAGAGCTGAAACGGGTTCGCGTGCAGGCCGTAGCGGCGCCGTACCTCACGCATCATGTCGCTGTTGATGATCGTGAAGTCGAGACCGAACTTGTCCCGCATCTCGTCTTGCCACTTCAGGGACAAGCTTGGCGGGCACACCACGATCGCGGTCCGCGCCCGGTGCCGTAGCAGCAGTTCCTGCACTACCAAGCCGGCCTCAATGGTCTTGCCCAGGCCGACATCGTCGGCCAGCAGCAGGTTCGTACGGGGCGAGGACAGCGCCCGTCGCAGCGGCTCCAGTTGGTAAGCCTCCACCGCCACTCCGCTGTGGAACGGCGCCTGCACGCTATGGTCGTCGGCCGAAGTCACCGCGCCCCAGCGCATCGCGTCGACGAACCCGGCGAGGGTGTTCGGGTCATCGAAGGCTTCCGGGTTGATCTGCGTCGGCAGTCCCTGAGCGGGCGTGACCGTGTGTCCGACCTCCAGCTCCCAGACGACCGTCAGCCCCTCGCCCAGCCGGTCCTCGTCGAGCGCCTGAAGCGTCACCGCGTGGTTCAGCGAGGCCACAGCTTCGTCCGCCGGACTCCGCGGCAGGCCCTGCTGATGTACACGGGCAACCGCCCAAGTCGAGCCGCGCACCTCGACCACTTGTCCCGGCTCAGGGGCCAGACGGATTTCAGCTGCTGGCGAGAAAGCCGCATTGGCGATCGAGGAAGCCATGCGGAGACCTTAGTGGACACGAATGTGGCACACATTCTTGTGCCTGTCAGATAGTGGACTGATCCGGGGGCGAGTCCTATATGTACCGATAAGAACTTTATTGCCTTACTTCGATGGAAGTTTCGTTCCTGCGACTCTTGTCAGCCAGGCTCTGGCGTACCCGACTTCGCACCGGGCGCCTGCCCAGTGCGAACGCGGCTGGCATCAGCGAGGCTGGGGCTGCTGGGCGGATGGAT
Source organism: Micromonospora sp. NPDC053740 (assembly GCF_040677775.1). Classification (NCBI taxonomy): domain Bacteria; kingdom Bacillati; phylum Actinomycetota; class Actinomycetes; order Micromonosporales; family Micromonosporaceae; genus Micromonospora; species Micromonospora sp. NPDC053740. Next base: position 67,321 of record NZ_JBFASO010000011.1, on the reverse strand, counting down.
GCACTTCATCTCCGGCGGCTGGTGGCCCCCCGGCATATCAGTGCGCCGTGGCGGGCAAGCGGGGGCGCTACCTACTGGGCTGGTCGTCCATGAATGCCGCGCCCCTCGCAACGCGCATCTACCACCATCCAGGCGTCGTAGGAGCCGTGGGTGCGACGCCACGCCATGAACTTGGGCCGCCCTGCCGAGTCGATGGTCGCCAGGCGTGACGTTGATGTGACAGTGTGAAACGCATGCGTCGTGTGCATCTTGAAGCGGCCGAGGATCACGTTGAGCGGCTCGCGCGCGAGAACGACCCAGTCGGGGCGGTCAAGGAGTTGGTGTGGAACGCTCTGGACGCCGACGCCACCCGGGTTGAGGTGCTGCTAGACCTTTCTGACCTTGGCGGGGTGGAGAAGATCACCGTCATCGACAATGGCAGTGGCATCACCCCGGAAGGCTGCGACTCGGCGTTCGAACGCATCGGTGGGTCCTGGAAGAAGATGACCCGCCGGACACCGCAGCTCAACCGGTTCCTGCACGGCAGCGCCGGCCAGGGTCGCCTGCGGGGTTACGCCCTTGGTGATCACATCCGGTGGGCCACGGTTGCGGACGGCATCGACGGTCGACGGCGTGTAGTGATTCGCGCCAGCGCCACGGCACGCAACGACTTCGAGATCTCCACGCCGCAGCCGACGGACGAGCCAACCGGCACCACCTTCGAGGCATGGGGGCGACAGTCCAAGCGTCTTGAACAGCTAAAGACCCACAAGGCGGTCGCGCAGTTGACGACCGAGTTGGCGACATATCTCGCGGTCTACCAGGGTATAGAAGTGATCTACGACGGGCAGAGGATCGACCCGGAGAAGTCCATCCAACGCCGGGACGAGTACGAACTATCCTTCACCGTCAACGGCGAGCCGGCGCAAGCCGCCCGGTTGCGGGTGGTGGAGTGGTCGATGAAGACGGACCGCGAGCTGCACCTGTGCGACGCCGACGGGATCACCATCGACATCACTGACGTCGGCATCCGCGCTCCCGGCTTTACCTTCACCGCTTACGTGCTGTGGGAAGCCATGCCTGAGCACCAGGGCGACTTCCTACTCGGCGAAGGTCGGCTGGACTCCCACGTTGGCGCCTTGATCACCGCAGCCCGAGACAAGCTGCGCGAGCACTTCAAACTGCGGGCTGTGCAACAACGCCGCGAGGTGGTGCAGCAGTGGAAGGAGGACGGCGTCTACCCCTACGCCGGTGACGCGGCCACAGAAACAGACGCGTTGGAGCGCGAGACCTTCGACCTCGTGGCGACCACCGTCCATCGCCAAATTCCGCGCACGGTACGCGCGCAACGCACCACCCTGGCCCTGCTGCGCGAGGCCGTGCGCCACCAGCCCGACAACATGCACGACCTGCTCGACGAGGTGTTCAAGCTCTCCACCGACGACAAGAACAACCTCAAGACATTGTTAGATCGCACCAGCCTGGCCACGGTCATCAAGGCATCTACCAGCGTGTCAGACCGCCTGACGTTCCTCACCGCGCTGCAGCACATGGTCTTCGACCCGGAGGTTCGACGCGTCCTCAAAGAGCGCAGCCAACTCCACAAGATCCTCGAGAACGAGGTGTGGGTCTTCGGCGAGCGCTTCAACCTCCTCGTCAGCGACAGGTCCCTCGACGCCGTCCTCGACCGGCATCTGCACGCTATTGGCCGAGAGATCCGCAACCAGGTACCGGTGCGCCGCCCCGACGGACGGGTCGGCATCGTGGACCTGATGCTCTCCCGCGCACGCAGAGAGCACGACCGCCATCAGCACCTCGTAGTCGAGCTGAAGGCGCCGCACGTCACCGTCGGGCACAAGGAAATCAACCAGATCGAGGACTACGCCCTCGCCGTCGTCACCGACCCGCAGTTCGCCGACGTGCGCGTCGAATGGGACTTCTGGCTGGTCACCACCGACATGACCGAGGTTGCCAAGGCCAAGGCCCAATCAAGCGACCGCCCACCTGGCTGCATAGGGCAGTACCAGCAGGGCGCGGCATCCGTGCGGGTCTGGCTGCGGTCCTGGGCGCAGATCATCGACAACTGTCGGGATCGGCTTAAGTACTTCCAGGAGCAGTTCGCCCACGACCCCACCGTCGAGCAGGCCATGGAGTACCTGCACGCTCACCACAACGGGCAGATCCCACAAATGCTTGTTCCCGGACAGTCCGCCGGGCCGGTGTCCGGAGACACCGCGCGCGCAGCTACTGCAACGGCTCCCGCCGTGGCATCGGAGTTCGCGCCGAGGTCGTGATGTGTCGCCGTTCGGATGGTGCTGCTCGAGTCGCACTCGATGGCCGGCCGGCATGCGCAGACGAGCATCGCCTGGACGAGCGAGCGGGGCTGGGTTGCACCTGAGACTTCGCCAGCGGCCGAAGCTCAGGCGGCGTAGTACATCAAGAAGTCCCTGGTCAAGACGCTCCAGGAGGTCGAAGAGCCCTGGATGCAGGGCAAGGTCGAGGCGTGGGCAGCGCCGAATTCACTGGCACTTTGCCGATGCAGTCGAGGCATTGCGTCCGACGTGGACGTCCGTAAGACTGGCGGGGGATGATCGTCATTCCGTGGTCGATGAATGACCGACCGTGATGGTGGCGTGCGAGTGAGGTCTGTTCTGTGGGTGGCTTCACCTCCGGCGTGAACGAGTGGCTCGGCCTGATCTCCGGGCTGCTGGCGGTGGTCGCCGCTGTCCTGGGGTTGCCGCCCTTGATCGTGCGTCTCCGCGAAGCTGGCAGGCACCGGTCAGGGAAGCCGAAGATGCTGCTGCCGTCTCGTACCCAACTCGTCGACCGCGGCAATGAGGTTGCCCAGGCTCTGCAGCATCTCGACCGCGGCGAGTACCTGATTTCCATCGAGGGCAGCATTGGTGTCGGCAAGAGCGCGCTGGCAACGGAGGTGGCGCATCGGCTTGCCGAGCGCCGGCCGGCGAGGAAGCCGGGCCACGGGTTCACGTCCCTGGTGTGGTTCGACGCTCATAACAGCGTGCTGAGTCTCGCGGACCTCGCGCGCACGCTCGGGCTCGCCACCGGCAGTCCGGCTTTGTCAGCTGCTTCCGCCGAGCACAAGGCCGAGGCGCTTCGTGCCCACCTGGCTGACCATCCGGCTGTCTTGGTTGTCGACAACCTGCGGCTGACCGCCGCTGATGCGCAGCATCTGATCGACTTCCTCAGGACCTTGCCGAGCGGCTCGCTGGCCATCGTCAGCGCCAACACTCCCGGTCGACTGCCGGCGCCGCGAGTGTTGCTGCAGGAGCTTCAATTGCAGTACATGCAGGAGTTGCTACTTCGGGAGGCCCGGCGCCGCAGCGTTCCGGAGATCGTCGGCGCTGACGCAGCCACGTTCGAGCGTATCCATCGGTTGCTGGGCGGCAATCCGAGGGCGATTGAGCTGTTCGTGCTGGCCTGTTCGCGAGACGGCCGGAGTCTTTCGGACCGGCTTGGTCAGCTTGAGAGCGGGTCGACGCAGTTGGCTGACGCGCTATTCAGCGTGGTGTGGCAGGAAGTGAACGACATGGGGCGCAGCCTGCTGCGTGTGTGCGCTTACCTGGGCGGCAGCGCCGACGCTGAGCAGCTGCGAGTGGCGCTCGCGGTCCCGGCGGCCGACGTGGGCGCCCTCGTCGAGCGGCTGTGGTCCGATGGGCTGCTCTCGTCGCGCCAGCAGCACGGCGTGACGGTGTACACATGCTCGGCTGCGCTGCGGCTATTCGTGCTCAACCACACAGCGTCCGGCGAGACTGTGTCATTCGCGGGAAGGCTGGCGGAGCACTTCATCGCCCGCTTCAGCCAGGACTGGGAGGACGCCGCCGGCGCCGGCGCGCACATCGAGGCGATTCGGCTGCTCGTCCGCGACCTTCACCGGCGTGAGGCGTACGAGCAGTGCGTGAAGCTGTTCGAGGTCACGCTCGACATCTTCTTCACGTTGGGTCTGTTCGACGACCGTATCGAACTCGGCTGGGTCGCGTACGAGGCAGCGACGGCGTTGGGGAACGATGAGCAGCGTTCGCTGGCTTTGTCAGTGATCTCATCTACGCACGCGGTGCGCGGTGAGGCTGAGGAGGCGGCTCGCACGGCCCAGCTGGGGCTCGGTATCGCGCGGGACGCCGGCTCGGCACGGGAGATCGCCCGACAGCTCCGGTGCGTCGGCTTCGCACTGTTCCGAGCCGGCCAAGCGGCCGAAGCCCTCGCCGTGGTCAAGAACCCTCAGGAAGATGCCGAGAAGATCGCCCGGGCAGCTGGCGACCCGAACAACATGATCGACATACAGTCGCTGGTCGGAGCCGCCTACTGGCATCTGGGCGAGCTGGATTCGTGTGAGCAGACGGTGCGCCGGTTCCTGGAAGCCTGTGAGCAGTTGCCCTGGGAGCGGGGCAAGGCATACGCGATCAGGGATCTGGCGGAGGTGAGTCTGATGCGGCGGGCGTTCGCGGACTCGGGTCTGCTGCTTCGTCAGGCGCGGCAGATCGCTGAGGAATACCGCGACGTCCGTCAGCTGGTCCGCATCGACCTGACCGATGCTCGGCTGAACCTCTTCCGGGGGCGCCTGCTCAGAGCGCACCGGAACGCGCGTAGGGCCGCTCTAGACGCACGGCAGCTGTCGTTGTCTGGCGAGCAGTCCGAAGCGGAGGCCACTTCGCGCTATGCGACCCGAGCGCTGTTCATGCCGTGGTTGTGGCTGGCCGCGTACCGGCGTCCGAGAATCAGGTTCACCAGCCAGACGGTCGGCGGCGACTGATTGCGCGCCACCGAGAGATGAGGAGCAGGTTTTCATGATCCAGCAGACACGTCACCGGATCGGTGTGGGCAATGACGAGCTCGCTGCCGTCGTCGCGACACCGACCACCGGGTCGCCGCATCGCATGGTCATGATGCTGCACGGCGGACCGGGTGGGCAGAAGGACGGGCCGGCCGACCTCTACGCCGACCTTGCCGCGCATCTCGGCGCTGCCGGGATCGCTTCCGTGCGCTTCGACTTCCGCGGCTGCGGCGAAAGCACCGGCAGCTACCGGGACATGACCATCGTCCGACAGGTTGAGGACCTGCGAGCGGTCCGCAGCTTCGTCGATGGCAGGTATCAGCCGACTGCCTGGGCGCTGATAGGGGAGAGCTTCGGCGCCACCGTCGGCCTGGCCGGCTACGACCCGGCATACCGAGCGGTCGTGCTGCTGTGGCCGGCCATCTGGCTGCTCGACGGCGCGTTCGAATCCTACGTGAGTGAGGAGAACCTCAGCGCGGCGCGGCGCGACGGTTATGTGGATCTCGACGGCGAGCAGATCGGCGTGGCGTTCCTCGACGAGCTGCAGGACGTGCAGGACGTCAGCGCACCGCTGCGTGGCTTGTCCACGCCGGTGCTCTTCGTTCACGGGGAGGCCGACCACGAGGTGCCATTCGGGCAGAGCGTGCGCGCAGCCGATCTGGTCTCAGGACCGCACAAGGTGGTCGGGGTACCCGACGGCGATCACTGCCTCGAAGAACCGCAGGAACGCGACATCGTGTACCGCGAGACGGTGACATGGCTCCGCGAATACCTGTAAGTATCGGCGCACTATTTCTCGCGCCGACCACCTACCGGCACCTGCCGGCGATCGGCTGGGCGGCGCACGGCGAGATACAGGCCGAGCTGCGCTGGCAGCTCGACCACCACTTCGAAAGCAAGATCATCGTGATTCCCGACCGGCGACTCGGCAACCCCGCCGCCGCCCGCCGCGCCATCGACGATGCCAGGAAGGCTCTCGCCGGCCAGGATGTGCTGCTGGTCTGCCTGGCGGGCCACGCTGTCACTTTCACCCGTCGCGACGGCGATATCACCGCGTTGGCGCTGCCCGGCTCCGTTCCGGGACGCCCCAACAGCATGCTCCGAATCGATGAGCTGTCGGCGGTCGTTCTTCCAGAAGCGGGAAAGCCGGTCATCGTCTGCGCAGACCTCGTCTCCACTCGTGACACGGTGGGGGCCGTCGCCCCCGCGTTTGCGGGCGCCTTCGTGCTCGCATCGCCATCCGCCGCGGATACGAGGCCCGAGAGCACCTGCCATGATGCCCTCGCTGCGGTCCTAGGCGACCTCGCAGCCTCCGGAACCCAGCAGGCAGTGCCGCAACTGCTGGACCTCGCCCGGCAACGCGTCGTCGCCGCAGGCGGGAGCCCACACCTCGCCGTCGGCGCGAGCCAGGCTGCGATCACGTCTCGTTACGTCAGCGAGCAACTGCCCGATTACGTCCGCGAGGATCTCACATCGCCCGACCCGGGTTCCCGCCTCGACGCGGTCACCGAACTCGCCGCGCTGGCCGCATCTACCCCGTTCGCGCGCGCCAGCCTCCTGCGGCTGGCGGCCAGCGACCGCGCCGAGGCCGTCCGCAGCTATGCGGACACGATGTCACGGCAGGACCGGCAGCCGTCGCTGCGTCAGTTGCTGGCCGACGGCGTCATCCCACGCGAGGTCCACGAAGCAGCGCTGAAGGGACCGGCGGTACCCGACCTGCTGCCGCACACCGGCGGCGAGGTGATCCTCGGCGTCGACGCACCGGACGGACAGGACGACTGCCGCCCGCGACACACAGTTCGCCTACAGCCGTACCGGCTGGCCTGCACCGTAGTGACCAACCGCCAGTACCTTGCCTTCCTCGCAGCCGAGGGCGGCCCCTGCCCCGACCACTGGCAGGCCGACGACTCGCTGTGGTGGCGGGACGACCTTCCCGTGGTCATGGTGTCCTGGCTCGACGCCTCGCGCTACTGCGCCTGGCTGACCCGCCACCTGCATCACACCAGGGCGCTGGCTCCGGACCAGCGCATCGTCCTGCCCAGCGAAGCGCAGTGGGAGGCATCCGCAGGCAACGACCGAGGCGGGCGACACCCCTGGGGAGACGTACCCGATCCACGTCGGGCCAACATCCGCGCCACCGGGATCGGCGCGGTCGTCGCCCCCGGCCGGTTCTCCCCTGACGGCGACAACGAGGCCGGCTGCCAGGATCTGATCGGCAACGTCTGGGAATGGACCCGCAGCCTCTGGGGGCACAGCGGACACCAACCGACATTCGGCTATCCCTATCGCCACGACGACGGACGCGAGATGGCCAGCACCCGACCGGGGGAGCGATACGTCATCCGCGGCGGAGCCTTCTACTACGCCACCGAGTGCGCGAACTCGTTCACCCGCAATCGCATGCTCGCCACCGATCGCCACCCCGCGGGCGGGTTCAGGGTGGCGTCCACCAACGCCAGGGAGACGACGTCGTGAGCGGCCAGGCGCATTGGGATGAGGAGCTGACCGTCCTCGGACCGGGCATCTCCGAGGCGGTCCGGTGGGCAGGTCTCTCCGTCACCGAAGCGGCAGGCATGCACCTCACAGACACCAGCGGGCGCAGGATCGCCGACCTCATGGGCGCCGCCGGCGTCAACCTCCTCGGCCACTCGCATCCGGCGTATGTCGAAGCCCTGACCCGACAGATGGGCAGCTGGATGATCGGAGCGCACGCCAGCGACGCCCGCCTGGAGATGACGCGCCTGCTGCGGCACCTGCTGCCGGCTCACCTTGACCGCGTACAGCTCTACAGCAGCGGCAGCGAGGCCGTCGAATCGGCCATCCGGCTGGCGAAGTCCGCGACCGGCCGCTTCGAGATCCTCTCCTTCTGGCAGTCCTTCCACGGCCGCACATTGGGCAGCCTTGCGCACACCAGCGGGGCACGCACGGGCCTCGGACCCACCGCACCCGGCAGCATTAGCGCACCATACGCGAACTGCTCACGTTGCCCCCTGCGCCTCACCTCGCCAGCCTGCGGGTTCGCCTGCGTCGACCTCGCCCGCGACATCCTGCGTGAGCAATCCACCGGATCCCTCGCAGCGATCCTGGTCGAACCCGTCCAAGGCCGCGCAGGCAACGTGGTGCCGCCTACGGGCTACCTCCGTGCCCTGCGCCGCCTCGCCGACGAACACGGGGCACTGCTCATCGCCGACGAGTCCATGACCGGCATGGGCCGCACCGGCACCATCCTCGCCAGCGACCAACCAGACGTACGCCCCGACGTCGTCGTACTCGGCAAGGGCCTCGGCAACGGTTACCCTGTCTCCGCCATCTGCGCCCCGACCGACCTCATGCAGCGCGGCCCATTCGGAGCCCCCAGCGCCAGCTCCTCCAGCTACGGCGGCTTTCCGCTCGCATGCCGTGCCGTCGCCGTCGTGGCCCAGACCGTACACAAGCAGCAGCTGGCAGACAGAGCGGGCGAGGTGGGGACTCGGACGCTCACCCGGCTGCGCCAGGACCTCGCCGGGCTTGCGCTGGTCAGCAGCGTCCACGGTATCGGCATGGCGATCGGGATCAGCTTGAACGTCACCGGCAAGGAGCAGCTGCGCGAGGTGTTCCAGCAGCTCGTAGCCGCCGGAGTATTGGTCATGACCGGAGGGCACACCCTGCGGCTCTACCCGCCGCTCACCGCCGACGAGACCGAACTCACCGCAGCCGTGGACACCCTCGTGTCAGTGCTACAGCGCTACAAGGCCCCGACATGATCAACGTTGGTGTCATCGGATACGGGCGGGCAGGCGAAGCCCACGCCCGGTGCTACGACACCATGCCTCAGACCCGGATCGTAGCCATCCTCGACCCCACGCCAACACGGCGCGACGCCGCACGAGCCCGCTTCCCGCACGCCGCCGTGGCAGCCACTCTCGACGACATCGACATGGATATCGACCTGGCGCTGATCTGCACGCCGCCGACCAGCCACGAGGCATACACCGAGCAGGCGCTCATGCGCGACGCCCACGTGTTCTGTGAGAAGCCCACCTTCCTCGACCCCGACAACGGAGCGAAGCTGATCGCGCTTGCCCGGCAACGTAACAGGATCATCTACCCCGGCCACAACTACGTACACTCGCCGCTGCTACAGCGTCTCCGCGAACTCGGCGCCCCCGAACGAATCGGACCCCTTCAGCGCCTCGACATGAGAATCGAACGCCCCACGTCGGCAAGCGGATCTCCGGACTGGAACCCGTCGTGGCGCCGCAACCCCGCAGTCTCCGGGGGAGGTGTCCTTGTCGATCACGGCACGCACTGCGTATACCTTGCCGAATGGCTGACCGGGATGCATGTCCACCTGGTCGGCTGCACGATGGGATACAGCACCCCGGGGGTAGAAGATCACGTCGAGTTGGTGCTCGCCATGAGCGGCAAGATCGAAGCCCACATCCTGCTTTCATGGCGAGCCCCGCAGCGGCGGAACACCTACAGCCTCACCGGCACACACGGCAGGGTCGTCCTGAACGACGACATCCTCGTCGATGACGGCCCCACCGGGCGGCGAACCTGGCGACGGACCGAGACACCAGAGAGTCGCCACGCCCACGACGACTGGCTACCCGCACTCGCCGATGATGTACTCCGCCAGGTGACCTCCGCTGCTATGGAAGCAGAGCCGGCGCGATCCGCACTCGTCGTCGCACACGCGATCACAGCCGCCTATGCATCAGCCGCTCACGGTGGCCTGCCGTACCGCCTGCCGGGCGCAATCAGCTGATTCGTTCCATCCAGACGGGTGAGGTTCCAGCGAAGTGGGCGGCTGTCTCAAGCGCCGCCCTCGAAGCATCCCGCTTCCCGCAACAGAACAGGCCCAGGCCCAGCTTGCCCTATCCCCAGTGCTCCGCCTGGTACTTGACGAGGTCGTCGCCGTGAAGCTGTTTGGTCGCGTTGCCGACGCGGACCCAGAAATCCGACGCGTCGGCGCCGCCCTTGGCGGGTCTGGCGAAGACGGGCCGGCCGGACGCCGCGACGCTGACCTGGCAGATCATCTTTCCTTCGACCTGGGGGAACCGGATGCGCACGGTGGGGGCGGTAGGGGCGGACAGGTTGTGGTCGAGCAACTGCCGGAGGAACAGCTCGTAGCCGTCGGCGTTCTGCTTTGTGCCGAGCGTGGTGAAGTCGCTCTCGATGCCTAGCACCTTGCCGTCGTCCTCGACGCCGATGAGCAGGACGCCGCCCTCGGCATTGAGGAAGCCGCACACCGCTTTGACGAGGATCTGCCCGAGTTTCGGGTCGTGCTGCTGGGTGTGGACGTTCCATCGGCCGCTGGACTTGAACTCCGTTGTCTGCGACTCGCCCGCCGCGATCAGATCCTGCGCGGTCGTCGGCACGTACCTCTTGCGCTCGCCGGCGAGCGTGTTGAAGGCGTCCCGGACGACCCGTGCGATGAGTTGGCGGCGGCGATCGAGGAAGGTTGGGTAGTCCAGTTGCTCCCAGCCAACCGGAAGCGCGTGCCAGCGGGACTGCCGGGCGAGGGTCTCCGGGTCGATCGTCTCCGCGATGCGGGGCAGATAGTCGCGCGGGGCGTCGGCGTTGGTGCGCTCGGCCGGTGGCCAGTCGACGTACGCCATGTTCGCAATCGCGTTGGTTTGTCGGGTGCCGGAGATGCCAAGGGATTCGAGGTGCCTGCGATGGAACAGCCGGTCGCGTTCGATGGAGCGGGGCGCGGCACCCGAGGGATCCAGTAGGTCCTTGACGCGCAGGTCGCTGAAGAGCACTTCGGCGTCGAGGATGTTGAGCGCGGCGAGGTAGGCGAAGAGCGCGGGGGAGCGGGACGAGGACGTGTCGAGCCGGTTCGGCAGTGAGATGTCCCAGTAGTCGCCGGTGAAGTTCGCGGCGACGATGCGGTCCAGCTCGGCGACGAAGGCGGTGCCGTCACCGGCGGTAAGGCCCGCGATCCGACCGAGATCCGACTCGAGCTGAGACTCCGGCGAGCCGGTATAACGACCGGTGGTGTGCGCCATGAAGAACCACCGCCCGATGACCGGGCGTAGCGCTGGCACTTCGAGGCCGAAGTCGTGTCGGCCGATGAGCCAGAGCGTGTAGCTGAACAGCAGGGCGTTGTCTGACGTGATCATTTTTCGGCTCCGGAAGCCGGCGGTGGCCAGGCACTTGAGGAATTCGTGCCAGCTGGTCAGGTCGAGCGCCTTCTCCTGCGCTGCGGCCAGCCGCTCGAACTGTTCCTGACGGCGCTCCGCGCTGACCCGGCCGGTCTCGAGGTCCTTGCCGCGAAGGATGTTGTAGACGTGCTGCAGGCGGGCGCGCCGGAAAGCGACCGCAACGGCGACCCGCAACAGCTGGTCCGGACTCGGGTCCAGGAACGGGTTCCGGGGGCTTGGCCCGGTCACCGTGGGGTCGACGGCGGCGCGGCTAAAGTCCTCGAGTTGCCGTCGGCCCTTTTCCGCGTGGACGGACATGAGGGTGAGGATGAAGTCCGACTGGTTGAGTTGGACGCCCTCGGAGTTGATTCTGACGAAGATCTCGGCCACCTGCTCCTCGTCGGCGGCCGCCCCCAGCTCGACCACCTGGAACCGGAAGTCACGCAGGTCGCGGACGCGGTCGATGCGCTCTTCAAGCTCATCCTTTGCGGCGTCCGGCATGTCCTCGGCGGTTACCTGGCTCAGCCGGTCGAAGAACTGGCGCACTGTGGTCTTGTAGCCGCTCGACCACAACGCGGTGATGTCCGGGATGAAGTGTGCATCTCGCTCGATGGCAGCGTCGGCCACCTCGAAGGTCTGATCATCGGGACGGAAGGCGATCCGGATGCGGCGCTGCTCGAAAGATTTGGTCAGCACCCGTCGACCGGTGAGCACGGCGAACAGAGAGGTCAGGCGCTGCTGACCGTCGACGATGAGCAACTGCGGCGACCGGCTGGCGGACTCCATGCCGATCTGGCGGGTGCCGACCTCCGCGCCCGTCTCCCAGAACATCAACGTGCCGATGGGGTAGCCGCGGTACATCGAGTCGAACAGGTCCCGCGTCTTAGCGGCTGACCAGACGAACGGGCGCTGGATATCCGGGAGGCCGATGCGCCCGACCTTGATGTCCTCGATCAGGTGATTCAGGGAATACCCGGTATCGCGATACAGAGTGGGCGGCACGGCCGATGCTCCTTGGGCGGACTGTCTCAGGTGGACGTGAGGCGCTTCGCGGTGGTCACTACTTCTACCATGCGTCATCCAGCATCGAGGTCCCTCGAGCCTCTGCGGACCGATACCTGGGTACCCAGCTGTAGCGGCACCCTCCGCTGGATCTCATCGCCCGCTGCCGCACGTGAGTTCGTCGCCCGTTGCAGGGCGGAGATCCAATTTCATCGACTGTCAGCGATGGATTGGTCGTGCGGCGAGTGTGGTCGTCTTGTGAGGGATCGGCTGCGACAATCCGGGGATGGGTGACAGCGATCAGGGCGCCGATCGTGCCGTTGCCGGCGCGGCCGGACGGATGCACGGCGAGCCGCGTCGGACCCAGTCGATCGCCTGAGCGGGCCGGCCGGCCTCGGCGAGTACCCGCACGATCCGCCGTACTGGTCGGTGCTGACCCGGGTCCTGCGCCAGCATTGTCATGTGCCGGTCCACCTCGCCGGAGACCTCCGTCAACTGTTCCCGCAGGTACCGCACCGCCCACCGCTGATGCCGATCGTCGGGCTCCGCCTCAGCGGCACGCGCGTCAACCAGCCGCGCTACCTCGGCCAAGCTCTTCGGCCCCAGCGCCGGGGCTCAGTCGCGCAGCACCACGTCCGACCAGCCGGGGCCCTCGCACACCAGGTTAACCAGCCAGGCCGCCAGCCCGGGCAGGCCGCGGCGGCGCGGCCCGGCAGGCCCGGGCGTGCAGGTCCATCAGGTACGCGAGGGTCGTCGCCAAGCCTCCCGGAGGAGCTATCCATGTACATCAGGGCGGCCGTCATCCGGTCGACCGCCTTCCGCAGTACTGGCACCGCGACTGTCGCCTCACCGGCGTCGAGCAGCTTCGCGCAGCGATCCGCGAGTAGGCATGGCCGCCAGCGTACGGCTCGCGACGGCGATCCCGCCGCATCCGGTCCAGTAGTACGGTCAACTTGCGCTCGTTACGAGCCATCTCCGCGACATCACATCAGAACGGCCGGAGCTACTCAGGTGAGCTGAGCAGCAGGACGAGGCCGCAGTCGAGCAACGCCGCCAGACGCTGAATCCGACGTATCGGAGACACGTTGATCGCTCTGGCGGATCCACGCCCTAGCATCTCGGCGCTCACCATCAGCTCCTCCTCCAATACGCGGACGCTCATCCTCTGACGGGGTCGCCCCTCCGTCGCCGCGACGGCATGCTCCTGCGCCATGGCTACCAGCCCTTCCCAGGAGACCCGGCGCTGCGGCGCTCGCGGGGTGGACAGGATCTGGCTGTTGCCATTCAAGTCCGTGACGAAGTGGTGTACGCCCGAGTCACCGCGGAACTCGCTCGGGCTCACCAGGCTCGACCTGTCGAGCACCTCACCCGTTGAGTAACAGGCGTCAAACTGCCGATCCTCATGGAAGGTCGGCGCAGCGTAGAAGACCTCGCCGATCTCGACGCCGGTCCGTAACCGCTGCTCGAGGTGAAGCAGCGCGCGGTGCTGGTGGCCGTCGGTGTCGATCGCGAACCGATAGTGGGGTCCGCCGACATGCGGCCACGTAGGCGACGCCGGATGCCGGCGGCTCACGTACTGGGCCCGCTTGAACTGGAGGAAAAGTGCATACTCCACGAATGGGATCTGGGCGTCCCATCCGAGCTGCTCCTCTGCCACCAGAGAGGGCAGGATAGGAGCCCCGCGCGATCGGTATACCTGCGCCAGCTCCGACTCCGCCTCGCGGATCGCCGCGTATCCATAGGAGAACTCCGAGAACGAGCATTCCATCCGTCGATCCTATTTGGTGCGGCACTGCGACGAACAGATGGCACCTGGTTGCTGCCGGCCCCTACGACGCCAGTCACCCACGCCCAGGTCGCACAAGTCAGCGGGGGAGAGCGCCGGTGTGATCACCCCGAAGTGCAACGGGTCACGCCGAAGCGCGATCATTGTGCAGCAACATGGGGACCACCCGACGTGTTCGCCGCATGGGCGGTTGGGTGCGAAGGTTGTGGGCCGGTGATCGTTTCCGATCGCTCGATAGGTGCCCGCGTCGAGATGCCGGGCGCCCGCCTCACTATCGGCACCTACCGGAAACGCATGACCGCCGCCTGGGGTGATCGGCCATTGGACGCAGCCGTCGCCGGTGACATCGAGGCCCGGCCGACGCTCTCGGCGAGGTGGGCGACGGCCTCGGAATGCAGCCACAGATCATCGCGACGCCCAATCGCCGCGCCAGCCGCAGCGGGCCGCCATCACCGGTCAACCACATCTGCTCGCCATCGCCGCGGGCAGCGCCAGCAGGACGCCGCCGACGGGTGCGTCATGGCCTCAGCCTTGAAAGTCCGTACCCGTGCGCGGTTGCCGGGCAACGGTAACGTCGTAGCGGCGCGAGACCTGCCGACGCTTCCGGCGGTCCGCCGCAGGCGGCAAGGCGAAACGTGGACACGACAACTGGGGGTAGTTGGTGCCGATACTCGTCTACGAGGGAGAAGAGTCGAACCTCAAGGTGCTGGCCGACGATCTGGCTGCCCACCCTGATCTGGCCGGCGTCTGCACTGTCACGATCACTCCGGCCGATGCGTCTGGCCAGGGAGTGCTTCGTCACGGGGCTTTGGCGGAAATCGCCATCACCATCGCGTCCGGCGTCGTGACCTCCGCCGTCTACGACACGATCCGCCTGCTGGCCGACCGTGCCCGCGATCGTGGCAAGGTGGTCGAGAAGACTGACCGGCCAGACGACGAACAGGACAGGTAGCGTCCAGCATTGAGCCGTCTCCGGTCTCCCTTCGGGGCGGAGCTGAACCTGCGGAGTCAGCTGCTGTTCCTGGACTCTCCACCCGGGCAGCCTCGGGACCTCGTGACAGCCGCTCTGTCCTGGCACTACCGCTACCTGCACGAGAGCAGCCACTGGGCGCGATACCACGGATCCTCCGTCGGGGTGCTGCTGACATTGCTGCGGCGCACCCGTGACTCACTCGCCACATACCTGCTGAGCCAACTGAGTCCGGCGGAGCAGGCCGCGGCCGCGGCGGCCCGTGCGGGCGGCGAGGCTCTGCTCTCGCTCCAGGGCGGTGCCCTCGCCGGGACGGACCTTGACTCGCTCAGCCAGGACTGGATCGACCTGCTGTCCACGTACCAAATGCTGATCGACCCTGGCCCATCCGTCGTGGAAACGATGACGCGAGAGGGCATGGCTCGGGCGCTCACCGTCACCTGGCAACAGTCCGCCGGCGAAGGAATGTTTCCCGGCACCGTGCCGGACGTGATCGTGACCGGGCCGGGGACGTGCGTTCATGTCGATGGTGCGCTTTTGACCACGCGTCTCCTGTTCGAATGCGCCGCGGTCCTCGATGAGCTCTACCCTCAGGCGCTGGGCGCCCTGCGACCCTTCACTGATCCGTCGCTGATGCGGATGCTCGGCCATACCCTGACCGGCGAGTACGGCATTCCTTACCGACTGGCAGAACGGCTCGCGGGCAGGTACATCGGCCCCGACGTTGTCCACGCGCTCATCGACTTCGCCCTCAACCCGGTCGTGCCTGGCCTCCACCCCGGGGGTGCCGTCGTCAAGTGGGCAGAACTCGACCCACCAACCCGCTTCCTGCACGCCGCGAGGACACTGTCCCGTCGGCCGGTGGAGCTGGAGTCCGCTCCGGCAACAGCAGCGACGGTAGCTTCCTGTCACGAGCAGTGGGAAGCCGAGACGGGCCTGCGGATCGGGCGAGTCGGCACCGACCTGACTGATCTATCGACGCTGCGAGAGGCGGCGCGACGACCAGCGCATCCGATCGAGGCTCTTCCGAACGCCACCCTGGTCTACGCCGCGAGGCTGCATCAGGAACGTGCCGAGACGTTGCACACGATCTCGCACTTCGGCCTGAACTTCGTCGGTGAGGGCGCACTGCGTTTCGTCAACCCGGACTCATTTGGTCATGAGGGCAACTGGTGGCTGTTCCCGCCGCTGCGCGTGATCGAGGATGAGTACTGCTGGCCCTCGGAGCGGATGGACCAGGACGACGCAACCAACCTTTTAGTCGGGGCCGCCGTGTCCGCCGCGCTCGACGACGTGCTGTGCGGCGTCGGCCCACTGCACATCGGACACCTGCCACTGGCTGTCCTCCGAAGCCCCGGTGAGCTGGCGGGGCTCAACAACATTCTGCGTTCGATCATCCGGATGAACATCGGATGGGACAGACCGCAGTGATAGTTGGCCCGGTCCGCCGTCGGATAACGGGGGCAGCGGCAGCCGCACCCTCTGCTGCGCCAGATGGTCCCGCAGCGATCAGATCCCGCGAGGGATAGCCGTCTACGGGCACCGGGACGGTGAAGAGCCGCCCATCCTGACACTCGCTGCGTCGGCGGCGGATCAGAAGCGCGTTGTGCTACCCGACGCCGCGAGTGACTTGCCGCGCTTCCCCGGGCGGGTGATCGATGCCAGCCGAACCCCTATCCTCCTAGGATGCTTTAGGGATTGGGTGACCAGCCGCTCGAGTTCGTCGGCTGAGAGCAGTTTTATCGTTTTCATGGTGCCCGAGCAGGTACGCGATGGTGTGTCGTTGCTCCAGCTCGGACGGGGCTCCCGGTAGGACTGCATCGGCTCAGACGCCACTGCACGGAATGGGAGCGCTGATCGTCATTCTCCAGAACGTCAGGCGCGGTGGCGGCGGGTTTTCTCGATGACGTCGCGGCCGTCGGGGCTTTGCTTGCGGGGCGGTAGTCGGCTTTGCGTAGGGCGGCCATAGTGTCGGCCGTGGTGGCTTGAATCGCCAGCACGGTCGGGGCGAGCAGACGCAGGTTGAGCTTGTCCAGCCGGTTGTCGGCGCAGATCTGCATCAGCAGCGCGGTGTCGTCGCTGACCAGGGTGCTGGCCACGGGTGCGACCCGTACAGATCGGTGTTGGCGGGCGACGTCGGCGAGCAGGTAGCCCAGCGGTTGCGGCTGTCCGCCTTCGGCGATCTTCGTCAGGGCCTTCGTTAAGCGGTGCTCGGTCCAGCCTGCGTCTTAGGCGCCGCGTACCTTAGCTGGGCTGAAGCGCCATGTCTTGGCTGGTGCGGGAGACGTCCAGTGCAAGGAGCCCCTGATAGCGTCCGTCTCCGCGAACGTCACGTCGGCTCGCCGCATAGGCAATCACCTGGAAAGCAGCCAGCCCTGTTCCTGGGCGCGGACAATCGCCTCGATCCGCGTACGGGCGCCGAGCCGTCGATACAGGGTCTGCAATAGGCGGTACATCGCGCGCTCGGAGTAGCCGGCCAGTCGGGCCAGTTCGGCGACCGTCATTCCGGCCGCGAGGTGACGTAGCCAGGTCAGCTGATCCGCCGTGACTACGGGGTTGGCCTCCGCTCCCGCGAGTGCGGCGGCCACTGCGGCGGGTACGACCGTTTGCCCGTCGATCGTCGCCTCCACGGTCCGTCGAAGTGCAGCCGCGGAGACCTCGCGGTGCAGCACCGACCGCGCCCCGGCGCGTACCGCACGCGCGCCCAGGCCTGCCGACTCCTCGCTCAATACTGCGATGACGCTGCGTTCCGGAGCGTCTTGCCTTACCCGTCCGAGTAGGTTCCAGTCCGTCGCGTTGGCCAGTGTCAGCAGCATCAGGCCGGCATGGCTCTGACGGGCCCAGGCCAGCGGGTCCGTCGGGATGCCGACCTGGTATCCGGCTGCGGAAAGCACGGCGATAACCCCGTGCCGGTACATCGGCAGGGGGTCGATCACCGCGAGATCCATGGCGACGAGGGTAGGGAGCGCGGCGTGGTACCGGCGCAGACCCGGCGGGAACCCGCCGCAACATGTCGTGGTTCTGCCCGGTCCATCGGCCCTAGCGTTAAAGGATGGTCGTCGACAACGACCTCGGGCTCGGGTCGTTTCTCCCGATCACCGAGGAGGACCGGGAGATCATCCGGCAGGCGAAGATGCTCAACATCCGGATCACGCTGCAAGAGCGAAATGAAATCTTGTGGGTCGCCCGAGAGCTCAGGGAGTGGCAGCACCTGCCCGACGGGGATTTCGACCAGCGGGTTTTCGACGAGGTCGCAGTCCGGAGGTATCCGCGGTCCGCGCCGTCGCTCTTGGACGTCCGGGTGGTCATGGCCGCCCTCCGCGCCGGTCACCTCTCGTAGCGACGGTCACTTGCAGAATGCCGGCGTGCGAGAGGAGTTCCGGCAGGCGATCCAGACCCTCATGATGGCACTATGGTGCGGCTAGTCAGACCTCGATCACTTTGGGTGGCCGTGGCGGCGCTCGTCTCGGGAACGGTCCTGATGGTCGGCGACGTGCCGCGATGGTGGGGCCTGCTTAGCGACGATCAGGACAACGGGCTTCTGCGGGCAATCGACCGCGGTGACAAGTTCGCCAGTATCCTGTCTTTATTGGTCGGGATCGCCGCCCTGCGGGTGGCGATCTCACAGCGTCGCCAAGATGGTCGGGGGACCGGTTCCACCTCGAGGGCTGCCGAGCAAGCCCGGCAGGTGCTCGGATTCTTCGTGGACCGTCGCGGCGAGCGCTTCAGGCTCCGGTGGGCGTTGCGTGACCCGCGTTCGCGGCTGATCGTGGTGCACGGCCCGGCCGGCGTCGGCAAGACCGAGCTTGTCCGGCGCGTCCTGGCCAACGTAAGAATCGACCACCGATGGTACTTGGTGACCCCGGCCTTTTCTCCAACCGTCGACACCCTGTTGCGCGCCCTGAAGACGGGCGGGGTGGATGCCGAGGCCGAGCTACCACTGGATAGTTCGCCGCTCGGGCAATTGGAGGCCATCTTGCGCGGCAGGACGAGGAAGCCGTCCATCATCGTGCTTGACTCGGTCGAGCGATTGCTCGATGACGACCACAAGTTGACCGACCTTGCCCTCGACGAAGCGCTCGACTTGATTGCCACTGGTCCGCGGCACGGCGTCAAGGTCATGTTGATCTCCAGCGTCGTCCCGATGGCGGGGGCAGGCGGGACCTGGGTCGACGCAGCCTGCCGGGTCGCGGTGGATGGCCTACCGCTTGACTACTTCCGCACGTTCGTCGAGAGGAGCGCAGGTGGCCGCGCCGGCCTGCTGTCCTCGCTCGACGAACGTCGGCTGGATGAAGTTCGCAGGGATCTCGGCGGCAGACCGCGCCTCGCCCAGCTGTTCGACGCGGTCCTGGAGTCGGACCAGGGCACGACGCCGCTCGACTTGGCCGGCGAAGTGCATGGCTGGGCTGCTCGGACCGGCGTGGACGGTGTCGGTGACCGTCTGCGGAGCCGGATGACCACGGCCTTCCGCTCCGACCGTCGGCAGGTTTACCGGGCCGTCGCCGCGTTCGCTACTCCGGTCGACGCCAAGGTGGTCACGGCTTTGGCCAACGAATTTCGCCCACCTGACGACCATCTCGAAATGGGCTTTGTCCGCAGCGAGTTGATCGAGCTGAGTCGACATGCTATCCACACTGACCGTCAGCAGCAGACGTTCTTCCTAGAGCCGGCCGAGGCGAGCCGGGTGCTGGTCTGGCGGGAAAAGATTGCCCGGGAGAGCATGGCTGCTGATCGGCGGCTGCTGATCGGTGCTGCCTGGCGGCTGCGGGCACGACGCCAGGCCGACCATCATGGGGACTGGGCCAATTCCCCGTCGTATCTGGCCGAGGTTGACGCCTGGCTGCGTGCCGACCGGGTAGACGGGGCCTTAAGGTCGATCGAGGATATAGAAGCCAAGGTCACAGATGGCAATCCCCTTATGCTATTTCGGCGGCCACGGCGGCTGATTGCGGAGCAGATCGAGGCCACCGATAGGCCGGCCAACTACAACGTCCTTGGCTACCTGCACCATGCCAGCGGTCACTTCGGACGTGCGGCGGACTTCTACCGGGCCGCGTACGCGCTTGCCGGCGACGACAAGCCTGGCTGGCGAGCCAGAATTTTGATCAATCTCGCTGGCCTTGAGTGGGCCCAGGGAAGCGTGGGGCACGCGTTCACCAACTTTGAGAAGGCGCTCAAGATGGCGCCGGACGACCCTGCGGTACGTGCTGGATCACTCGCCGGCATGGCCCGGTGCCGGCGACGCGACGGCCAGTACACCCTCGCACGGCGGTACCTGGCCCAGGCGCTGCGTGCGGCCGGGCCGCATCCCGGCCGCCGGATTCCGATCGAGTTGCGCCTGGCGCGTCTGTACGTCGAGATCGAGCAGTTTCGGGAAGCCGAGTCGCTGCTCGATGGCGTCCGGGACGAGACCGAGGAAGTTAAGTCGCTGCGGGCGGCCTACCTGGACGTGCAGGCAGACCTTCGGCTGGCTCAGGGCGACCACGACCAGGCGAGACGGCTCGCGCGCGACGCAGTGTCGCTGGCCCTTCCCGCCCACGACCCAGTGGTGGCCCTCCAGGCCCGCTCGACCCTCAGCGTGGTCTACATGCACGAAGGCCGGTTCAGCCAAGCTGCCCGCGAGGCCGCGATGGCCCGGCGGTACAGCGGCACCGACGCGCTGATCGTCCTGGCCATCCAGGGTGTCGCTGTCCGCCGAGCCAACGGACCAAGCGCGGCCCGATCTGTGTTCGCCGAGCTCGTCGACCAAGCCAACCTCCGCACCGGGCTCAATGACCGCGACTTCGCCGCCTGTACCTTGACGGGGATCGCCCGATGTGCCCAGGCCCTGGACACTCCCACCGGGTCGACGAAGCCCGCGCTCGACGACTTCACCCGCGCCCGGCATCCGTATGCCGAACCGGCACCTGCACTCACCAGGCTGATGACCTTTCTTCTCGAGACCATCGCCGCCGGCGATGAAGAGCGTGCCCGGTTGAAGCCCGCAGTCGACGACCTCCGCAGTTCACTGAGCCATTCCGCGCCAGGCCAAGGTGAACGATGACTCCCTAGCGGCGTCCCGCTGAGGAGGCTCTCGTGCTAACCAGGTCCCGGGCGATCGGCCCGGGACCCGTCAGGTAGCCCGTTTTTCGTGCGGGCGGAACAGCGCCGAAGGCGCAACCCGTGTTGGGCATTGTTTGCGTCTCGGACACATCATTTTCGTACGAAGCGTGATTCGTGTTCGCGTTTCGCGGGATCCCCGTCCCAATGGGTGGGGATTTCTGCTGTGCGGGTCAGGGCGCTCGTCGGGGCGGTGAGCGGGAAGACCACCGTGTCAGTTTCTATGGCTCAGGCGTCGTAGTAGCACAAGATGATCATGTTGTTGAGCCGCGGGTGGCCAGCGACGCTGTCTGCATCCTGGTCGCGCATCACCGGGTGGTGGCGACGCAGGCAACTGTCGTGTCGAATCCTGTCCAGGAGATGGTCGTCGGACGTAGAGGGGCTTCTGTCGTCTCGATGAGGTGGGGCGGGTGCTGGTGTTGCCGTGTCGGCATCGGGTAGCCGGCACGGTCGTGGACCCAGTGGGAGTCCATGATTCGGCCGCACACGACGCAGCAGATCACCCCGGCCAACAAATAGCAGCGGAGGACGCCGTCGGCTGAGGTCGGGGCGGTATGGATGGCCTGGACGGCGACGAAGTGTACTTCGCTGACCAGCGGAGTATGCGCGACCTCGCGGGAGATGCAGGGCCGGAGGATGTCGGAAAGTGTCAGAGAGTGCTGTGATGATGACGCAGTAGGTTGCGCCCGACGGAGAGGGGAGCCATGGCGAACCCACCGCGACTGTGGTGGCAGGACATCGATCCCATGGTGTGGCGGTGCTTCGGTCAACCGGATGACCTTGCACGGGAACGCAACACCGCGGCCCTCGCCGCCTTGGAGGAACTCGCCACCCGTGCGCCGATGTCAGCGCTGAACGACATCGAAGCGCAGATGCGCGAAGTTGGTTTCCTCGACGTGATCACCGATCGGGACCTACGCGACGTCCTCGACTACCTGACCAGCGCGCATCTGGTGGAGCCGTTCCGCGACTATGCCGCACTGAATTCCGGCTTGGACGCGGTGATGCGGCGCCAGGAGGCGTGGGCGTTGACCAAGGTTGGCCGAGCCGTGGTCGGTGCCGTGCGCTCAGCCGTCGTGGATTCTCGGCGAGCCTTGCAGCTGCCGACCCGGCTGCTCGACGGCGTCGACCGTACGCTGCGGACACTGCTGGAACACGCAGTGCAGGACCCGGGACTGCTGCCCACGGATCTTGACGACGTGCGTACCCGCCTGGAGGAGATGCAACGCGTCACGGCTGACTTCTACGCAGCCCTGGCGCAGATGGTGCAGTCCGATGTGACCGACGACCTGATCTTCGGCGAGAACCGTGACCGGGTCGTCGAGGCGTTACGTCAGTTCCCGCGCGAGTCCGAACGCGCGCTGCGCAGAGTGGAGTCGACCCTGGCCGAACTCAACACCGCAGGGCCAAGGCTTCTGGTGGAGGCGGCGGCGATGCACGCCGGTCTGATCGACCCCGGCGAACAGCAGCACTGGATCGACGAGCGGGCGCGTCGCCTGACGGACCTGCAGGCGTGGTTCGGCACAGACGGTTCGGTACAACGACTGATCTCGTCTGCCGCAGGAGCGGTCCACACCCTGCTAGTCGCGATCGACCGCCGATACACTGCCTTGCGCCGTGGCTCCGACTTGGCCGCCGACTTCCGGGAACTGGCCTACAGCCTGCACGCTCAGCCCGACGACCCGCAGGCGCGGCGGGTGTATGCGGCAGCGTTCGGCCGATGGCCCTCAGTGCACGCAGCGGTCGCCACCGCCGACGAGGAGGTGGCCTTCGCCACCGCCGCCGACGCGGGCATCAGCCGCCACCAGGTCGAGGTGGTGCTCCGCGAACACGAACGTAGCGGCCCGGCCGGCGGCCGGCCCCGTAAAGTCCCCGACGCCGGGGAAGCCCGGACCGCGGCGCTGCAGCGCGCGGCCGCCGAATCCGCCGCCCGGCGCAGGTTCACCGCACTGCTGCTCACCGACGGCGAGGTCCGCATGACCCACTTCTCCGGCCTGGAAACGCCGGCGCTGGCCATCCTCCTGAGCGCCGTCGAAACCGCCCTGCACACCACCGACCCTGTTACCGGCTACGGCGAGGCCCAAGCCGAGGGCGCGAGCGTGGTGGTGCGCGTGCGTGTCACTCGTCCGGGAGCGACCGTGGCGGTCCGGTTCGCCGAGGGCGTGCTGTGGGCCCCCGACCTGCTGGTGAGCGTCAGCCCAGCCGACACCGGTGTCCTACCGGCGCGGGTGGAGGGGGCGGCATGACCCAGCGGTCCCTCGACCCGGATCTCAGCGAAGCCGCGCGGCATCTCACGGTGATCTGCCGCATCACCGCCGCTGATGAACCGGTGCGCTACCGGCACGTGCTGCGCGGCCGCCGCGAACTCACCGAGTTCTTTCGCGCTGAACTGGGCTGGAGCCTGCACATCCACGATGTGTCCGGGGTGGTCCGGCTGCACAAACGCCGCGACGACGTACCCGCCGACCGCGGGCCGCATCTGCCCCGCCGGACCGGCCGCGGGGACCTCGCACCGGCCCACGTACTCGTGCTGGTGGCCCTGGTCTGCGAGCAGTTGTGGCGCCGCCCCCGCATTAGCCTGCGCGAGTTGTTGCAGTCGGTCGCTCAGGTGTGCGCCGCCGAAGCGGTGACTGGACGGCTTCCCGCGTTCCGGATCGTCGCCGCGGACGGTGTCAGCAAAAAGGAGGCGCAGGCCGCCCGCGAGAACATCGTCGACGCCATCCGGCTGCTGCAGGCCGAAGGCGAGATCACCGTCGACGCCGACTTGGAACGAGCGGTGACCGATGAGGACGCCGAAGTCTTCATCACCGCCGACCGCGACAGCCTCGCCAACAAATTCGCGTCGCTATCGCCGACCCTGCTGGCGCTCAACGACCGGCCACCCGACCAGCACGTCGAAGCGCTGACCGCGGTGTCGCTGCCCGATGCGGACCCGGTCGCCGCCGCGCAACGACGCACCGGCGTGGAGGTCCGCCGGTTGACGGCGCTACGGCGCGTTGCCGACGATCCTGCCGCAGACCCTGCTGATGATCTGAACGATGTGGGTTATCTCGCAACACTGACCGGCCGGGAGCGGGCCCTCAATGTCGCGTCAGCGTTGGGACTGGTCAGCACCGTCCGCCGCGACTGGTGGGAGATTACCGACCCGGCGGCATCAGCTACCACCGGTGCTTTTCCGCAGGGCCGGCGTATCGAACGGCAGGCGGCGCTGGCGCTGCTGGCCATGCTGCCGGAGCACCCCGACCGGTACGTGAGCGTCGCCGACATCACCACGATGGTGGAGCGGATCCGGGCCCAGACGCCACGGTGGGCCGCCGGTTACGCCGAACGCACCACGGCCCTTGCCCACGCCGCGGCCGCCGAACTGGTCGCCGTCGGGCTGCTGCACGCCACCGGCGGCGACGACCGCTGGCAGATTACGCCCGGGGTGCACCTGTGGCATGTACGCGTGCGGCACCGCGAGCGATCACGCACCCGCGCACCGGCCTCACCGGAGCCGGACAGCCTGTTCAGCATGACCACCACGGCAGGGGAGCAGCAGCAGTGAGTGTGATCCCGCACCAGGCCCGGCGCCTGCCCGAGCCGGCAGTCGAGGACGTGGCCGGTCTCGGTGTCCCGCGGGTGGTCGGCAGGTGGCAGCCCACCCGGGCCGGTGCGGTCAACTCATGGGCCTGGACCGACGAGGTGTTCCTGTTCGCCGACGGCTGGCTGGCCCTGGCCGGGCCGAACGGCTCCGGTAAATCCCTGACCGCGTCGATGCTGGTCACCATGCTCCTGGACGCCGACACCTCGCAGAAAGCCCTGTCGGTTTCGGGTGAGGCCGCCGGCACACTCATCGACCGGCACACCGACCGCACTCCCACCGAGGACCGCACCGGAGCCTGGTGGCTGGAGTACGGCCTGCGCACCGCCGACTCAGAGGACGTGCGCTACCTGACCACCGGGCTGTGGCTGCGGTCGCAGGGCGGCAGCCTGCAACGAGCGTTCTTCCTCACGCCCGGCCGGGTCGGCATCGACGTGTACCTGCAACGCGACCGCGATCCGGTCGCCGTCGAGGACCTCGCCGCGCAACTGGCCGCCCTCGACGGCCGGCTGTTCACTTCCCACGACCGGCTCACCAGCAAGGCGAAACCGCATCTGCGCGTCGCGGACGAAGACCAGTACCGCGACGCCGTCCGCACCACGTTGTTCGCCCCGCTGGATACCGTGCAGTTCGATGCGCTCCTCGGCGTTCTGCGCAGTCTGCGCAGCGTGCGCACCGCGGAGGCCATCTCCCCGAACGCCATGCGGACGGTACTGACCGAGGCCCTGCCTGCTCTGGATCCGCGGGCTTTGCAGTTCATCGCCGACACCATGGAACGCATCGCCGACCTGGAACGCCAGCTGCAACAAGCCCGGTCCGAGACCCGCCAGCTGGAGCAGGCCGAGCAGCAGTACGGGCGCTACCTCGACACGGTCACCGCAGTGGAGGCCGCGCAGCTCTCCCACGCCCAAACCGTCTTCGACGATCACGCCCGTCAGGTGCGCGCCGCCGAGGACAAGTTGAGCGAGGCCGCGCGGGCTGCAGCGGCCGTCGCCGCGCAACGGGCCGATCTGCGGACCACGATCACCGAACTGAAAGGCAAGCTCCAAGCGACCGACGCGGCCCTGCGCGACCACGCCGGCGCGGAACTGCCCCAGCTCGAAGAGCGCCTAACCGAGCTGCACAAGCTGCACGACGCGGCGCGGCAGCGACGAGACGACCTAGACGACGACGCGCAGCTGGCCGCCGCCGCAGCCGAGGAAGCGCTGGATCAGGCCGCCAGTGGGCAGCGGCATCTGAGCGAACTCGTGGCCCATCTGCTGGCCGGCGCCGCCGAGGTGGGTGCGCAGGCGTTCGTCGACCGTATCGCCGACACCAGCGACCATCTCACCAGCAGTAGGCCCGGGTCATCGGTGACGCTGACCGGTCTGGCTCAGCTGACCGGCACTCCCCACAGCTGGGTGCAGGCCCGTCTGGACGTCTTGCAGCGCATCGACGCTGCCATGCGTGAACTCGACATAGCCCACGAGGGCCAGCGCGGCGCCGCCGCCCAGGTACGTGCCGCCGAAGCCGACCGCGACCGGTACGACCAGGCTGCCGAGCAGGCCGTGACCGCGCGCCAAACCAGAATAGTTGAACTCGGCGCCGCGGTGCAGCAGTGGGACATCCGCCGCGTCGAGCTGCCCGCCGTACCCACACACCTGCTCGACACCGGCGAGAGGACCGACCCGGACACGCTGGTGAGCTGGCTGCACCGCGCGGGCACCAGCACCCGGCAGCGGATCGCGCTCGCCGCACGCGAACAAGACGTCCTCAACGCCGGCCGCAACGTCACCGCTGCGGAGACTGCCCTGAGCGTAGTGGCCGGCAAACGCGAGAAGGCGGCAGAAGCGGCGGTCGAGGCCGAACGCGGCCTTGCCCGAGCCCAGCAGCAAGCCGTTTTCGATCACGAGGCCGCCGACGAACGCGCCCGGCAGGACCACGCCGCTCACGAGGCCGCGGTCCACGCCGCGCAGCAGATCACCACGGATGCCGAACAAACACTCGCTGATGGCGGGGCTGCCGCCGCCGCCGCCGAGCGCACCTGGGCTCACCACGTCGCCGTATGGCGGACCTCGCTGGTCCACCTCGACTCGGCCGCCGTCGTACTGCCCGGCGACCTGGACATTGTCGACCTGCACCAGCCGGCACGAGCAGTCCAGCAGGCACATGCCACGCTCACCGCGCGGCTGCAGCGCAGCATCGCCGCCGCCGAACACGACCGCGACCAAGCCCAGCACACCGTGGACGACCTCGAGGCCGAGCTGCGCAACGCCCGTCGGCAATCGCCGGTACCCGCGGCACCGCCGTGGCGTGCCGTGCGGCACCCGGACGCCTGCGTCCCGTTCTGGGCAACGGTCGCGTTCGCACCCCAGACGGACTCAGGCCACGCCGACCGGCTGGAAGGTGCCTTACTGGTCTCCGGCCTGCTCGATGCGGCGATCACTCACGACGGGCGGCTCATCGGCGACGGTGACCTCACCCTGTCCCCCCACCAGCCGGTTCCCGGTCGCAGCCTCGCCAACTTGTTGACCGCGGAACCGGACTGCGGCATCGACCCGCACCGCATCACCAGCCTGCTGCGCAGCATCACCATCGACGACCTCGACAGTGACACGACCGCCGGACGTTTGCGCGTCGGCCCGCTGATCGCGACCGCCCCGCGCGGCTACCGTGCCGCGTTCATCGGCCGCACCGCCCGTGAACGGGCCCGCCTCGCCCGGGTCACCGACCTTGAACACCAGCTCGCTGCCGCCGGTGACATCCTCGCCGGCGCGCAGCAGCATCTGCAGTCGCTGCACCAGGCGGCACAAGCCGCCCAAGCCGAGGTCGACAGCTTCCCGGCGACCGACGACATCACCCGAGCCCGCGACACTCTGGTTCAGCTACGCCTCGCGCTCGCCGCCGCCGAGCAACGCACCACCAAAGTCGTCGCCGAGGCCGACGCCGTCATGGCCCGCGCGCTGGCCGCCGTCGCCGCTACCCGCACCACCATCGACCGCAGCGTGCTCGACGCCCGCCAACAGGTGGAATCCGCCGGTGACGCCCTGCACGCCGCTCTGGAAGCCGAGACCGCCGCCACCGGACACCTGGACACCATGCGCGCCGAACTGGCTACCGAGGTCGACCACCGTGATCTGGCCCAAGCCGCCGAAGACCGGTGCGCCCACGAAGAACACACCTTCCCCGACCTCGACGACCTACGACAAGCCCTACGAGACGAGGACGCCACGGAACAGGCCGCCATCGCCGCCCGAGCCCGCGTCACCGACCACGAGCGCCTGCACCGCGATGCCAGCACCCGTGTCGCACAGGCGCAGCAGGCCGTCAACACCACGGCCACGCAACCGGACAGCACCATGCTGCCCACCAGCGCGCAGCCCCTGAACCGGCACCGGCAAGCGGTCGAAAGCTTCGACCGTCAAATCAGCACCTGGTCCAACGCCGCCCAACGCACCCTCGACCTGCTCACCACCGCTCACACCAGCGGAAAAGCGGCCGGCCGCACCGCCGCCCAGGCGCAGGCCGCCGCGACCGAGGCGGGCAACCTGCAGCAGAACGCCGTTAGCCTGCAGGCCCGCGTCGAACAAACCCGAGCCCTGTACGGCGCCGAATACACCCACCTGTTGCGTACGCGCGAGACCCTCGAAGCCGAACACGACACCCGGCAGGCCGACGACGAAGCGCTCGGCAAGCAGCACGGCAAGCACGAGGTCGCCGAAGCCGAAGCCCGCCTGACCCTGACCAACCTTGCACCACAACGAGCCGAGACCGAACAAGCCCGGACCCGATACCACCACCGGATGGGTCTGCTGGCCACCTACGGCTTCGCCGACGTCCCGGACGACATCGCGCACGAGCCCGACGGCACCCCCGCCAATATCACCGCCGCGCTGAGCTGGGCCCGCCGAATCCTGGCACAACGACAGGGAACCACCCGCCTGGACACTCTCATCGGCAACCGCGACCGCATGCTGCGCCAGCTCGAAAACACCACGCGCACCGTCAACCAGGCCCTCGCCGCGTTCGACCAGCAACTCGACATCACCACCCTGGAGAACACCGACTGGCGCCGCGTCACCCTCGCCGCCCCAAACGCCGCAGTCGGCGACGACCTGCGCCATGCCACCGCCACCCTGCGCACCACCGTCGCGGGCCTGGAAGCCGACCTCCGTCACGACATCAAAGGCATCCTCAAAACCTCGACATTCATCCAGCTGCGCCGCGACATCCAGCAACGCCGCGAAGCCGCCCAAGAGCTAGTGCGCCAGATCCGCGCCACCCTGCAGAACGTACGCACCGGGGTCGCCCGCGTTGGCGTGCAAGTCGACTGGAAAGTCCGCGAGGACGACAACGCCCGCCAGATGGTCGACCTGCTCACCGCCCCGCCCTCCGACCAGGTCTTCGAGTCGATGTACGACGTCCTGCGCCGCCGGATGGAGGAAGCCGGCGACGAAACCTGGACCGACCGCGTCGCCCACACCTTCGACTACCGCTCCTGGCACGAGTGGCACATCAGCGTCACCCACAGCAGCTTCGGCGTCGACCAGTTCAAACCCGTCAACGCCCGCTCCAATCCGCTCAAGAGCCTGTCCACCGGCGAATCACGCCTGGCCACCATGCTGCCGCTGCTCGCCGCAGCCTGGTCCATGTACTCCGGCACCACCTACCAGGGCCCCCGCCTGCTGACCATCGACGAGATCGACGCCGCCTTCGACGACAAGAACCTGCGTCAGGTCCTGGCCCTGCTGCGCACCTGGAATTTCGACGTGCTCGCCACCACCCCGTCGATCGCCCCACTGATCAAACGCGAATCCCGCGACGTCGTCATCCACGAAGTCATCACCACTGCCGGCCGTCACCGCGTCACCATCCCCTGGCTGTGGAACGGCGCCGGCGAAGCCACCCCCGTCACCCTGCCGCTACCAGCCATCCGAACCGAGAGCTGACCCGGTGCCCACCGAATTGACCTACCTCGCCGCCGACACCGACCTGCACCCGCTCTGGCAGGCGATCCACGACCGGCTGTGCGCCGGCACCACCCCCGAAACACTCACCACCGTTCGCGTCACCGGCATGAACCACGCCGGCCTCGCCCAACTGCGAACCTGGCTCGACACCACCACCCGGCGCCGCCGCAGAACCTCAGCCGTCACCATCACCGTCGACACCATCACCGTTCCCGTCCGCGACCTGCTCACCGTCCTCGACCTCACCCCTGACCAACTCGTCACGATCGTGGAACTCGCCATCGACGCCCCGATCATCGACCGCAGCGCCACAGCCCGCACCGCAGCCGCCCACCGCGAACAGCTCTGGCAGTACGCCGCCGACCAGCTTCCCGGGCTTCCTCAGCTGGTCACCCGCATGCGCAGCGCCGGCCTCGGTGAAGACGACAGCGACATCCGCACCACCATCGCCGCCCTGACCGCGGTCTTGAAACAGCTGCCCGTGACCCCACTGAAGCCGCTGGCGAAACTGGCCCACGACACCGTCGGCGATCCGCACTACTTCGACCTGGACAGGCTCGCCGGCAGACGCCTCGTTGCCGCGATCGCCGAACACACCGGCCAAGCCGTACCAGCCCGACCCGACCTCGTACGGGCGCTGCTGGCCGAATCCGGCATCGTGGCCGACCGGTTGTCGTCCACCGTGCTGCTGTTCAACGTCCACACCACCGGCGACGGTCCCATCGACCGGCGACTACGCGACAGCAGCACCCCCGTCGCCCTCACCCTGCTCGACCTCCTGCAGGAGCCGCCAACCCTCGGCCCGCAAGTTCTTACCGTCGTCGAGAACCCGTCCGTGCTGGAGGTCGCCTACCTCAACGGCTCACCCCAGCCGCTGGCCTGCACCAGCGGACAACTTCGCGCCGTCGACCACACTCTGTTCCGCCTCGCCGTCCACCACGGTGTTCGCGTGCGATACGCCGGCGACATCGACCACGCCGGCCAGCACATCGCCGCCATCGTCGCCGATACCTACGGCGCTGAACTCATTGCTATGGACGCTGACACCGCCCAGCAAGCCCAGCAGCGACCACCAGCCGTCGCGTCCGCACCTGCCACGCAGGCCGACGCACCGGCGATCTACCAGGAACACGACGTCCTGCTGCACCGCATTCTCCAGTAGCGCCCCAGCTCAGCAGCGCGATGGCGGACGCTTAAATCCTCGCTCGCGGACTTCGTGAATCAGGCCAGTCCGGCGGCATCGGTCGACGCCCAGCCAGCGTCTGCGGCGGTTGCGTCGCTATGCACAAGTCATCGGCTTTCGTGCATAAGAAAGCCATAGGTTGACCTTGACACGCTTCGCCGGGCGGTCGTCGCGTAAACCGAACGGGGGAGCATCTTTCGCGCTGGTGGCATGACGTCGGCGCCCAACTTTCCTACGATGCTGTAGGCAACGTGATCTGCGCTCACGTTGAGCCCGCGCCCTCGATCAGCGTCGCGTTGTTCCCGTTCTCGGCATCGGATGGGCCACGACACCGCGCGATCGGCCACCCTCAGAACAATCGAAGTACGTCGAACTCTTGCCCGTCGCCCTTGCTGGCGACGGCGCCCCGCCTGGGCCTGCCGGTCCTCAGGCCGCGGCACGCTCCGCAGCCCTGCCCCTGGACTCGGGCTGAGACCGTCGTTTCCCACTCATTCGACCCGCAGCAGGGGCAGTGCCACCGGCAGCGGTCGTGGGATCCCGGGCGAAGCCGATCAGGCCCTCGATCAGGGTGGTCCAGGTTCGCCAGGAAGGTGCCCGCGATCTCGGGATGCAGGTCGGCCAGCGATCCACCTGGCGACGGCTGCTGTCGGGATGCAGTGCGCCGGCGGATGCCGCACGGCTGGCAGCCCCGCCCGGAGGTACGGGTGACGACCGGCGCCACCCACTCGTGTGCACAGTCCGGGCATCGCCAGAGCACTCGGACGGTCGACCCCCGAGCCAGGTCGAGTAGCTTGATGTCGCGGGTTTTGTCGACGTCGAGGATGCGCACGGCCTGGGTGAGAAGTTCGGGAGCGATGTCACGGACTCGGAGTTCGGCCCGGCTCAGACGGGCCTGGTAGGAGCGTTCCCGCTGTGAGCACGGCGGGCAGCCGGTGTTGCGGCGGGCGCGGCTGACCACTCGGGTGCGCCAGACGTGCTGGCAGGTCCTGCACTGCCAGACGCAGCGGTCCGCTGAGCCGGGAAGCAGCCACTGTGCGCTCATCTCCGGACGCGTCAGGTTCTCTACCAGTTCGCTCGCAAGCTCGGGGAACAGAATGGCCAGGCTCTCGTTGGGTGGCACGGTTTGAAACGCTTTCCACTCCTCGCGTGCGGTGCCGAGGCATACGGCGATCCGGTCATCGGATAGGGGCGGGCACGGGATGGACTGCGACCGCAGCCACTCCGCGAGGACCAGGAACCACTCCGTCGCGTCCTTGGTGCCCGCGGTCACGGTCGCTCCCGGAACCGGCGGGGTGCCGGGCTGCCGAACCCGCAGATAACGCACACCGAGCTTGGCCATGACCTCCGATTTGCGCAGGTCCCGAGCGTGGGCGGCGGCATCGGAGTGCCACTGGGCCGGGTCCAGGTCGATGTAGAGGCCAGCCGAGGGCAGGAAGAGGTCCAGCCGCTCCGCCGAGCGCCGGCCGCCGTCGAGGCGGACGTCCACCTCCACCTCGTCGCCGGTCGCGGCCGCCAGGAGATGGGCGAGCTCAAGTTCGAGGAGGCTGCGGCCGCGGCGGCGGCACCGGCCGCAGCCGTAGTCAGGTGATTTCGCGCGGTCGCGCACGTGCGCCTCGAAGAGAGCACCGCATTGGCAGCGCCAGGAGCAGAGTGCGCCGGCGCGCGGGTACAGCGCCGCTGGGCCGTGCCCGGGCCAGGAGAGGTTCGTTACGAAGGACGCGGCGACCTCCGGCATGAGCGTGGCGAGTGATTTCTTCTCGGGGGCGACCCGACTGGCGGCGCCCCTAGCCAGGTATGCGCAGGCGGCGCAGAGCAGCCGGGAAGCATGGGTGGCGACGGAGCGTTCGAAGTGCCCGGAACACTCCGGGCAGCGCCAGACGCAGATGTCGCTGGTCCCCGCGGTGAAGCTCTGCGGGCCCCGGCCGGGGTGGGACTTGTTGGCGACGAACATCGCGGCCAACTCCGGATGCGTGCTGTTGAACGGCGCGGCCTCGCCGGGGTCCCTCAGCAATTCGCCCGCCCGCTGTCGCCCGCAGGGCGGGCAGCCGTGGCCGGCGGTTCGGTTTGTCACGGTGGAGACCCATTCGTGCGCGCAGTCGCCGCAGCGCCAGGAGCATCGGTCGACCGAGTTTGGCCGGAGCAGGGCCGGCCCGCGCTCGGGGCGCCGCTGGTTGGCGACGAACTGGGCCGCGATCTCAGGGAAGAGGTCAGCAAGCGATCGACCCGGCTGCGCTGCACCGCCCATCAACGCAGCGCATCGAGGGCAGGGCCGGGCTGCGCCGACCACGTTGTACACCGTCTGCTCCCACTCGTGATCGCAGGCACTGCACCGCCATCGGCAGCGGTCCCTCGCAGATTTCGGCAGAGAGTCGGGGGTGCGGTTCGGATTGATGAGGTTGCGGACGAACATGTCGGCAACCGCGGGGTGAGTGGCGCGAAGCGGCGCGGTGGTCGGCGGCCGACGATTCGCGGCCCTGCACCGGGGGCAGGCGCTTCCCGCGACCCGGAGCCGGACCCTCGTGTGCCAGATGTTACCGCAGGCACAGCGCCACCAGGCCACCTTGTCGGAACGGACGCTCACCTCGGCAACCAGCGCCTGCTCGGCCGAATCCTCCCAGTGCAGAAAAGACTCGACGATCTTCGGGCACGCGTCGCCGACCCGGTTGGCCACCCGCCGGGAATTGGCATCGGACCGGCGCTTGCCCGCGCACGGCTTGCAACCGCCGCCCCCGGACCGGGTCCGCCGGACGATCGGGCCCACCCAGGAGTGGCCGCAGGCCGAGCAACACCACCGTGCCTCGGCTGAGGACTGGGCGCTGATCGTCTCGGGTGTGGCGGTCGGGTAGGTGACGCACTCCAGCCACTCAGCGGCCAGCTCCGGCATGACTTCCGCCAGGCTACTGCCCGGCTCCGGTGTCTCGGCCTTGCGCCGCAGACGGCTCCGGCAAGCCTTGCAGCCGGGTGCGGCTCGCACCCGCACCGCAGTTGCCTGCCACCACTCGACCCCACAGGTCGCGCACCTCCACCGGGCCTCGCGATTCGAGCCTCGGGGGAGGTCGCCCAGAGCCCTCATCCAACCCGCAACCTCGAGCAGCTCCGGCAGGAGATCTGGGCGGACGTTCGCTATCGTCTCCCGGGTCTTGGCAGCCACGCCTGCATCATGGCGACCGAGTACGACACCTTCCGAATGACTTAACGGCTGAGGCCGTCCCCACTGCCGCAGGCTCTCCTGGTCGCCGGACGTCAAATGCGCTGTCGTAAGCGGACCGGCGCGACGCAAGAGAACATCGAAGCGGCTGAGGTGACGCCGCCGCTGGGGCTCGGAGACGATGATTGCCTGTCGGTCGCGTTCTCGCCATTAGGTGATCTGGTCGCCACCGCTGAGCAAGAGACGTTGCGGAACTCGGTCGTGCCGCAGATGTTTAACCGCCGGGGCAGCCGGTTTCCCATCGTTTCATCCGGGGCGATCCGTCATGCGGGCGGGCGGTGACCGATCCGGTCCACCCCGGGCAGTCCGCTGGCCCAAGCGGAGCGGGGCCGCGTTGCTGCTGCCCGTGCAGCTCCCCGATGACGCGACGCACGGAAGCGTGGCCCGGGCATGGACGTTCCTGTTCGAGGTTTACTGCAAGGTCCCTGGTTGAGCCCCGTCGTTCTTGTCTCTGTCAGCTATCCGTCTCGGGCTAGCGAGCCGCAGCTTCTCGTAGTGCGATGGCCGGGTGGGGCGGGCATCAGGGGAGTACCGTCGCGAGTCCGGTGCCCTGCTGGGCGCGATCGCCGTCGGCCTGGCCATCAACATCCTGACGGCGCGCGCGGACAGCTGGCGAGGACCGTGGCGCTTTGTCCTTGATTACGCCTACCTGTGGCTCCCGCTATGCGTTGTCCTGTGGCTCGGCTGGCGGTACTTCCTACACCGTCGGACAGCGGTCACGTGGCGTGGCGCGGAAAGCCCCTACCCCGGCCTCGCGCCGTTTACGGCGGAGCGCGCGGGTGTCTTCTTTGGGCGCGACC
Organism: Micromonospora sp. NPDC053740; assembly: GCF_040677775.1. Taxonomy (NCBI): domain Bacteria; kingdom Bacillati; phylum Actinomycetota; class Actinomycetes; order Micromonosporales; family Micromonosporaceae; genus Micromonospora; species Micromonospora sp. NPDC053740. The sequence continues at coordinate 32,842 of NZ_JBFASO010000011.1, read as the reverse complement.
GCGAAGCAAGGGACGTACTAAACCGACTAGAGCGATCAGGACCGGTGCCAGCGACCCGGATAGTCACTATCGTCGGCCCTTCGGGAGTGGGCAAATCCTCGCTGATCCGCGCGGGTGTCCTCGCTCGACTACCACGGCGGTGGACCGTGGTGGGTCCGCTACGTCCGGCCGCCGACCCATTTATGAGCCTCGCCGGGGCTTTAGCGGATGGCCCGGAGGCGGTGCTGGAGACGGCGCGACTGCTACGCGAAGAAGCCGTCTCCCCGGAGGCCCCACTCCAGGTTGTGCCAAGCTTCCTCGCCGTCGCCCGCTGCCCTGTACTGCTCGTTGTCGATCAAGCCGAAGACCTGTACACGATGACCGGCGAGCACGACCGGACCCAGTGGTGGACCCTGCTGACCCGAACGCTGACCGTGCTGCCGGAGCTGCGCCTGCTGGTGGCGATCCGGCCCGAGTTCCGCCGCCGGCTCACCGATCAGCAGGCCGGCTTCATCACCCGACCTGTGGCCATCGGTCTCCTGGATCCGCCCCGCATCCGACAGGCCATCGCGGGTCCCGCCAGGGCCGCCGGACTCACGTTCGAGGACGACCTCATCGACCGCATGACCGCCGACGCCACGGTCGGTGACGCGCTTCCCCTGCTCAGCCACCTGCTGCAACGCCTGCACCTGCAGTCCCATCGCCAACACATCACGGTGGCCCAATACGAACAGGCCGGGGAGGTGGGCGGCGCCATCGCAGCTCACGCCGAGCAGATCTACGAAAACCTCACCCAGCGGTACCCCGAACACGCCGTCGACTCTGCTCTGCTGCGCGGCATCGCTATGGAAGGTAAGGAAACCGTACGAAGGACGATTCGACGATCCGACCTCGACACCACCGCAGCTCGCATCCTTGAGGAGTTCAGGGCAGCCCGTCTGATCACCGATGTCAAGGACGGCACCTGCCTTGAATTGACCCACGACGCCCTGTTCCGCCAGTGGCGACGACTCGCCTTTCTGATCAGCGCCAACGAGGAGAGCCTGCACCGCATCACCCGGCTCGAGCACCGCGCGACAGCATGGCAAGTGGACCCACACACCGACGACCTCTTGCGCGGCCGAACCCTCGCCGATGCCCTCGTGCTCGCAGCCGAGGTGCCCCTCTCGACCGCAGCCAGACGCCTGCTCGACTCCTCCCAAGAGTTCGATCACCAGGACCGTATCCGACAATCCGAGCGGATCGCCGAGCTGGCACAACAGGTGCGCCGGCAGGACCCCGAACTGGCCGTGGCACTTGCCCACACCGCGCTACACGAGTTGCCACCCACCCCGGCAGCGGCGATGACGCGTTGGGCCCTAACCGCCACGTCACGCACACGGCACCTCACCATCGGGCACACCACCGGCATCACCTCCGCAGTCTGGCTGCCCGGCAGCCAGGGCCTGCGCACCGCCGACAAGATGGGACGCGTCTGCACCTGGGACGATGCCGGTCGCCTGACCGGGGTCGCCTTCGCCGCTGACATGAAAGCGTGCGGGCACACCATTCTGAGTGCCAGCGGCGCCCTCGCCCTCACCGAGCATGATCGGGGCGCCATGCTCTGGCGCGTCGCAGACGGCCGCAACCTGGGCAGCCGACGGGGGAGTCTTCCAGCGTTGTTCGACTCATTCTCGTGGTACGACGATGTCTGCTTCGCGGGACAGTTCGACTACCGAACCGTCGACGTCTACCGCTTGAACGATGACGTCCCACAGTTGGTCACCAGCATCCCGGCCACACACATTCGCGCCACAGCATGGTCTCCGCAGGGTGACCGGCTGGCCATCGCCTCGAACGACCTGCTGCTCGTGGTCAGCATCGGCGAGGAGGCGTCGGAGGTCCTGCGGCAGCAGGTAGCCTGGTCGCGCCCGGTGCTGTGCTGGGCACCCGACGGCATCCGACTCGCCGTCTCGGCCGATCCGGCATTCACAATGCGTCGCACCGACATCCTCGCGCCGAAGGCCCGCACGCTGTGGATCTACGACACCGACACCGGCCAAGCCGCCGAAAGCGCCCCACCCGGCATGACCGAAACCATGGCATGGTCACCCGTCGAGGACGTCATTGCTTGCTCCGTGCGTCGAACACGCCACCGTGACCGCGTGGCGCTGATCGACGTCGGCACCGGCCGTACAGTTGAGCGGCGGGCACGCCCCCACCAAATCAGCGTGATCGCATGGTCTTCCGATGGCAAACGAATAGGCTTAGGAACTTCACTTCACGACGTCGAGATTTGGGACGTTACCGGCCGAAGCTTCCGTCGCCTGCCTACCGGAAGCCTGCAGAGAATCTCCTGGTCCCCGGACCTCAGACGAGCCGCTGTAAAAAGGATCGGGAGGACGCCGGAGATCATCGAAGCGGACAAGATGGCACCGCCGCTGCGACTCGGAGACGACGATTGCCTGTCAATCGCGTTCTCACCACTCGGCGACCTGGTCGCAACCGCCAGACAGGAACAGGTCACCGTGTGGGACGCGCGATCCGGTAGGCCCCGGGTGCAGTGGGGCGCTCACCCGCGACGAATCCCGAAACGCAAACCGACATCGACGCCGCTTCCATGGGTTTACGGACTCGCCTGGTCCGGCGACGGCTCACGGCTGGCTGTCCATACACATTGCTTCTTCGATAGAACCGCACCCGCCCTCTCGGTCTGGGACGTGGCTAAACCGCAGCGTCTAGCGGTTCTCGACGGAGGCGAAGACAGCACCGGGACGATTGCCTGGTCCCCGAACTCAAGCCTCATAGCTGCAGTCGCCCGCGAACACAACGTGAGCTTATGGCGAGGAGACGACTACACCCTCGTCCGCCAATGGCAAACCGAAGGTCCCGACGAGGTAGCAGCTCTGGCCTGGTCGGATGACTCCACCAGACTCGCCGCCGCCGTCGGCAACCACGTCGAGATCTGGGCCGTAGCGCAGAAGCAAGTCACCTCACGCTGTCTTGGCCACACGGGCACCGTCAAACACCTCACTTGGGGAACCGACGGGCACCGCCTCGCGACCATCAGCGATGACCGCATGCTCTACATTTGGAGCGCTCAAGACGGGCGGCCTCTTGCCGCACTTGACATACCTCGTGGAGGAGTGCGCAGTCTGTCTTGGCGAGACAGCGTCATCGTCACCTACGACGACGGCACGATCATGAGCTGGGACGTCTGCAATGGCCCGGGGCAGGTTTTGACTGAAGGCGGTGAGCCGCGTGCACTGAGCGCCGAAGAACGCGAACGGTACGGCTTGCCGCCAACGCTAACCAGCTGAAAGTTCACAAGCGTGCAGAGCGGCTCTCGTGGTGCCCGCCGATGTCCGACAGAGCGGCGGCCGCAATCCAGCTTTATGGCTGCACGCTTACGCAATGTTATGGCGGTCGGACTTGAACCAGCCCTAACCGTGCCGTAACCTATGAGTATGCGCACCCTGAATGGCGCACAGGTGATACGTACAAGAGTTCGAATCCCCCCTCGGACACCAGAGTTCGTGGATATCCACGCGAGATCAACTCTCTCTCGCGTGGGGGACGCGAGCCCCGGCGACTCATATGTGCGCACCGAACCCATCGAGTCGGTGTCACCTGCACTGACACCCTTGCCCTCGTGCTGGCGGGGGACTAGGTGAAGCTCGGCCGCCTGCGCCCTCGCTGGCCCGATGAGCAGCTCGTCGAGGCGCTCGTTCCCACCCCACTGCCGGTCGCATCGCCGGAGCCGGCGCCGCTGCCGACTTTGCCTGCACCCGCCGCCCGCGCGGGTGATGGCGTGCTGTTCGACGTGGGCCGACCCGACGCCGCCGGCCGGGTCACCGCTCGGGCGCTGCTGCGGGCGTTGGGCTGGACACCGGGCCTCACGCTGCACATCGACGTCGTGACCGCCGCAATCCTGATCACCCGGGCCGCCGATGGCGCGCACGTCGTGGGCACTCGCGAAGAGCTGCCCCTACCGGCGGCCGCCCGACACCTGTGCGGTATCGCCACCGGCGAACCCGTCCTCCTGGCCGCCCTGCCCCGCCGCAACCGCATCGTCGTGCACCCCTCAAACACCATCACCGCGGTCCTGGCCGACCTGCACGCCCGCATCCTCGCAGAGCCCTCATGACCACGGATCCCGATCGTGTCGCCACCGCCCGAGCACTCCTCGCGCATCTCGGCCTCACCGCCGCCGACCTCACGGGCACCGATCAACCGGCCGTGCCGACATTCGCCGAGTACCTTCCTGCTGTCGTTGCCGCGGCGAGCCCGGGAACCCGACGCACCTACGGCAGCTCCTGGCGACGAATGGCCGCCGCCTACGGCGAGTGGCGTATCGACGCGGTGCGGGCCAGCGACCTCGAAGCCCTCATGCGCCAGGCCGCCGCCGGCGCCCGCCCTCGCCGCAACTCCCGAAACGGCCGGCACGCCGGCGAGCACCTCATCGCCGCCGCCCGCGCGTTCTACAACCGCGCCATTGCCGACGGCTACCTCACCGTCGTGGACAGCCCTGCCCACCGGGTTCGCAAACCTCGTCGGCTGCCCAACACACGCCGCGCCCTCACCCCCGACGAATTGGCCGACATCAACGCCGCCGCCCGCAGCGGCGGTAACGACATCGTGCTCGACGCCCTACTGCTGCGCCTGCACACCGAAACTGCCTGCCGGCGCGGCGGCGCCCTGGCGCTGCGCCTGATCGACCTGGACACCGACCACGCGCTGATCCGCCTGTCGGAGAAGGGTGGCACGCAGCGGTGGCAGCCCATCACGCCGATGCTCGCCGCTCGTCTCAGCGAGCACGCCCAAGCCCGCGGCGCCGTCACGCCCACCGACGCGCTGCTTCGCTACCGCAACGGCCAACCCGCCACCTACCGGCGCTACGACCTACTGTGGGCCCGCATCGGCCGGCGGCTACCGTGGGTCGCCGCCCAGGGAATCACCACGCACTGGCTGCGCCACACCACCCTGACCTGGGTCGAGCGGCACTTCGGCTACGGTGTGGCCCGCGCCTACGCCGGGCACACGGACCGCCGCGGACCCGCCACCACCACCTACATCAAGGCCGACCTCCAGGCGTGGCCACCGCTCTGAGCGCCCTCACCGGTCACCCACACCCACTGGCCATCGAACAGCGACATCCACTGGCTACGGGCGAAGCCTGACGGCCCGCCGATCCGGCGGACGCGACCAGTTCGAGCGCCACCTTCCCGAGCTACACGCCATCTCGAACGTCAAGTCGCTGACCTGCTGTTTCGCTTCTCTTCTCTGATCAAGAAGGGGCGCGTGTTGCGTGCTGGAGGCGACGTCCATGGCGGCCAACCGCGGTAAACGCCGGCTAAAGTTGTGCGGACCCGATGGTTGCCTGGGTCAGGAGCCGCTCGCGGACCGGTGCGCGTACATGATCAGGGCGACGCCGACCAGGCAGACGCCGGTGCCGATGATGTCCCACCGGTCGGGCCGGAACTTGTCGACGATCACGCCCCAGGCGAGGGATCCGGCGACGAACACGCCGCCGTAGGCGGCGAGGATCCGTCCGAAGTTCGGGTCGGGTTGGAAGGTGGCGACGAATCCGTACGCGCCGAGGGCGATGACTCCGGCGGCGATCCACCACAGGCCACGGTGCTCGCGCCAGCCCTGCCAGACCAGCCACGCCCCGCCGATCTCGAACAGAGTGGCGACGACGAACAGCAGGATGGAGCGGACGACGGCATTCGTGGACCGTACCGGCCTGCCCGTGACCCGCGATCACGCCGGTGAGCCGGTCGAACAGCCGCAGCCGTTCCCGCCGACACAGCCGCCACGGTGAGAGCGACGGCTCGCCCACCACCAGACTCCCCCGTTCAGGGCGGCGAGGGCGATAGCGATACCGGGCATCCACGCGCCGACGGTCGCCCAGCCGGCGCCGGAGACGATCCCGGCGGCGAGCAGCAGCGGGATGGCGCAGCACGCCGCGCAAGCGAGCCCCGCGAGGCCGGTCAGGTCGAAGGGCAGCCCTCGGCGCGCCCGAGCAGCATTCTGGTCAACGGTCTTCGGCATCGAGGACTCCTCTGACGGCGATGGTGGCGAACGGGATGGGGCAGCACGGCTGCCCGGCGCACGCCATGGGGTCGTCGCAGCCGGCGTCCACCGCGGCCCCCAGGGTGCCGGCGATGACCTGCAGGTCGGCGATCTTCGCCTCGACCTCGACGAGCTTTGCTCGGGCGCGGACCCGCAGACCGGCGTCGGGGTGACGGCCGTGACGGTGTTGGCGCGCGTCGAGCAGGTCGGCGACCTCGTCGAGGGTGAGCCCGAGCCCCTGCGCCGCCTTGATCACCCTCAGCACGGTGACCGCTTCGGCCGGATCAAGGAGATGCCCGCCCAAACTGCGGTCCGGTTCGGCGAGCAAGCCGCGGCGCTCGTAATAGCGCAGGGTCTGCGGATTCACTCCGGCCGCGGCGGCGACCTGGCTGCTGCGCAGCCCGCTCATGCCGTCATCCCGGCGGCGGCCCATTGCGCGAGCGCGTCGAGGACGTCAACGTGCGCGGCCGGCACCTGCACGTCGAGGCGCAGCGCGTCGGCGTCGTCGCCGGCCGCGACCCAGGCCAGGACACGGGCGGCGGATTTCCTGTCGGGGTTACCCGGCGAGTCGGGCGGTGATGTCGACGACCTGGCCTTGGCCGTGCGCAGGGAGCGGGAAGGAGGCCACTACGGTCTTGGCATGGGACCTGAGGATCTGTTTCTCGATACACTTGAGGATCTGCGCAGGCGCAGCGACCTGCGTGCTTCTGAGTACGACATGGTGCAGGTGGCAGGACTTGTGCGGCGGCTGTTGCTCGACGGTCAGCGTCTGTGGGTTGAGGCGAACAAGGCATATCGCATGCGGCCCGTCTGCAGCTGGAGCACCGTAGTGATCACAGCGGGTACGTACGAAGGTGCAACTGCCTGCATCTCCATGCACTGGCTTGACCCGATGCTGGAAGATCTAATCTTGGACTTGCGCTTGCCGTCGGGTGTGGCGCGCGAATCGCTGGTTCCACCGCAAACGGGCAACCTCGACGCCTTTCTCAGATACCGCGTTGCTGTGGCAGGGGAGCTGGGCGTAACTGCTTCGCAACTGGTGACTCACTACGCCAACCGGGAGGGCGGCGTGCATTACGACTCGACTCCGCCGATCCTGCCTCTCCTTGGCGCTCTTCGCGGCGACCATGATTACGCCCTTCGGCTGACGGTGCTAGCGATTGGCCGCATCGTGCACCGTGCCTTGGAGCCTTTAGCGGCCCGTATCGTCTTGTCGAGAAATCCTCACCCCTATGGCCTCATTTCATGAGTATGCCGCCAGTTGGCTGCCCATCAGGCGATCGTGCAAGCGTTAGAGATAGTGGTAGTGCCGTGGCGTGGAGAGTGATCGGAGTCCCGGGCAGACCGGATCCACAGCCAGCATGATCAAATAACCTCGGGCGCAGCGGGGACCCGTCTGCTCGGGCGCGAGTATTGACCGCGGTACGGCTGCGCCGCCGTCCGTTTTCAAACCTCTCACCGGCATCACCGAAGACGCCGATCTGGGGCGTGCCACCGCGTGGCGCCGCGCATTTCGCGGTGACGACAAGACGCGAGGGCCCCGCAACCTAGGGCGGTCGTCGAAGCCTGGTGCCGCCCTAGCTCGACGGACGGAGAGGCCACAGATCAGGATTCTGTGACGATGCGACATGAGGCCCGGGTGCCGATGTCAGTCCGGTCGCCGCCTATCGGACCAGGCGAGGCGGCCTGGGTTAGCCAGTCTCATACCGGGTAATGCCGGCGCTCCCCAGCTGCCCCTGCCGGGCGCTCGTTGGCAGGGGCAGTGGATTCGGGCCGCCGCAGGTGGCCAGGCGGCTGATCTCGTAGAAGCGCGCCCGATCCTTACCGTGCCGCCAGGCTGACCGGGTGGCCCTTACCCGCTGCATCTGGCGGAGTAGCCCGATCATGGCACAGCGCAACAGGGCTAACGTGTCCGACGTGGTCCGTAGTCTTAGTTCGTGCCGACCTACGACTGGCCGCTGATTCAGCATCGAAGCGGAGACTCCATCGAGTCGCTCGTCGCGACTCTCCTGCGCCGCGAGTACGGCGACGCGCGGCAGGTCAATCCATCACAGGGCGACGGCGGGATCGACATCCTCCGATCAACGATGGATGGCCTTGAGATTTGGCAGGTCAAAGGCTTCACCACAGCGATGACCGATAGCCAGTTCCGCCAAGCCAAGAGGTCCTGGGAACGGTTCGTCGAGGAACACGTCACCCCCGGCGCATGTCAGGTTGCCCGGTACCACCTCGTCACACCCTGGACGCCGACCGAGGAGCGCATCACGCAGTTCAATAGCCTCACCGAGGGCGTGTCGTTCCCTTGCCAGTGGGACAGCGACGCCTTCATCGCCGGGCTCGCGGATCGCTATCCCGAAACCATGCGGCGGTTCACTTACGGGGAAGGGGTGCTGGACCAGTTCATTAGCCAGATGGCCCGTACGGTTGAGGACCTCCTCCAGCAGGTCACGGCTGAACCGGGCGGACACCACACCCAACCCGACATGGTCAGTCAACCGACCCCACGGCCGTTTCTCAGCCACCAATGACGTCACGGTCAGCAACCGTACCGGCCTCCACAATCGACGTCAGCTCACTACGCTGACCTCGACAGACGCCTTACCTGAACGGCATTGCATCCGGAGCGCCGATACGCACCCGACCCGCCAAACCAGGTATCTTCTTCACCGAACGGGTGTCCTTCCCAGAGCGACGCATTGGTGTCTCGACAACCCCAATTGTCCCTGCTGGCAAGGCATCCGTTCATCTATGCCACGCGGTGCGGCACTCCTATCCACGGACCCGGGTCTGAACATCTGCACGAGAAATAGTCGGCGCTGGGGGCGTCGACCCGCTTGATCGCCCCTCTCGGGTGGCGGTCCCTACGCGTTCCGGTCAACAGCTGGGCCTTGCTCGACGGACCGGCCACTGGTGTGGGCGGGCCGCCTCGACATACCACCGTGGCATTCGGCGACAATGGAACACGACAGCGTAGCGAGGCGATGGATGTCGGGAGGGCGAAAACACTCCCCTTCCCTGGGCAAAGCCACCAGACGTCCCCACCCGCAGCATCCGGAACATCGGCCATTCGGGTGAACCAACGGCTTCCCCGCCGGCCAGGCTTCACCAAATCCACATCCTTCCACTGTGAACCGTGGGGTGTCAAGGCGTTGTGCCGCCATTGACATCCGCCAGCATGGCTGCAAGTGTGAGATGGTCTTGGGCCCGAGTTGTCGGTCCGATGGAATGACGACGTTGGGCCGATCTCGGCCGATTCGGGCGCGACGGTCCGGGACGACACCAAGAATTGGATCACTAGATCGATGTCAAACGGGGTGGCAGCATGGTCGCACTTTGTCGGGTCCAAGGTTGTGGGGATCCGCCGCGTTCGCCCACGCTGTCTGAGAGCTCCGGGCTGCACAGGACCGGCTTGGCCGGTCGGCGTCAGACGGCCGGGCACCCGGTAGAACGTTGGAGTCGAGCTCACCGTCCCGACCCCACGGATGACCGGTTCGGATAGACCGGCATCGCACTCGGATACGACCACTCGGCAGGGTTCGTCGAGGCCGGCCGACGACACTGGTCCGCCAACCAATAAATTCGGGCCCACGGTGGTCGCGCAGGCGATCGAATCGAAACACGCGGTCCGGCCGTGATTCGGGCGCGCTCATGATGTCGACCTACCTCAGAGATCACTTTCTGCCTTGACAGGACAAGGCAAGCAGCTGGATACGGTTCCGCGACGAGGGAACCTACGGGCAACGCCTTCAACGAGTCTGAATCATCCGTTTAATTCTGTCCGGCTCAGCGAACCATGGCCGGCCTCGTCGGGTTGCCTCGAGCGGCGGGAACCGGTACGCAAAAAAGGGGGGGTGTTGTTGTCCGAGTACCGCCGGATCTCGCCGGAGACCGAGCTCATACGTTGGGTCTACGCCGACGTGTTAGGGGTGCCCGAAGTCGGGCCCCACGAGAATTTTCTCGATCTCGGTGGCCAGTCACTGCTTGCGGCACGCCTGGTCGGCCGAATCCGACGTGTTCTCGGCGTCGAGACCAGCATTCGGGCGGTGTTCGCCGCGCCGACACCCGCCGCGCTGGCGGAACATCTGGCCAGCAACCAGGACGCCGGCCGCCCCCTGACGCCGAGCCAGCGGTCCCAACGTATCGGCCTGTCGGCCGCTCAGCGCCGGTTGTGGTTCCTCAACCAGCTCAGCCCCGAGCGCACCGGTTATCTGGTGCCCCGGGCACTGAAGCTGACCGGCGTACTGGACCGTGCAGCGTTGGCAGCGGCGCTGCGGGACGTGCTCGGCCGGCACGAGGTGCTACGAACCGTCTACCCGGCGTGCGACGGTGTCCCGTACCAGGTGATCGCGAACGTGGAGGCCGATCTCGTCCACCGCGTCTGCGCGCCGGACGCGGTGGACGACGTGGTGGCGCAGGCCTGCCGGGAGCCGTTCGACCTGACTGTCGACCGGCCGGTCCGTGCGACGCTCATCGAGCTTGCTCCGGGCGAGCATGTCCTCCTGCTGGTCATCCATCACATTGCGTGTGACGCCTGGTCGATGCGGCCGCTGATGAGAGACCTGGAGACGGCGTACCTCGCCCGACGAGTGGGCGCCGCTCCGGTGTGGGATCCCCTGCCGGTCCAGTACGCCGACTTCGTGCCCTGGCACGAGGCGCTGCTCGCGCAGATCGGTGCCGCCCAGCGGGCATTCTGGCGTCGCCAACTGGCTACCGTGCCGCACGAGGCGTCGTTGCCCAGTGACCGACCGAGACGCCCGACGCGACACCAGGGTGCCGTGGTCTCGACGCGATGGGACGCCTCGATCCGCTCGGGCGTCGTCAGCCTCGCGAGGGCCACCGGTGCGACACCGTTCATGGTGCTGCGGTCGGCACTCGCGGTGGTGCTGAACGGGATGGGTGCCGGAGCGAAGGTTCCGGTCGGGGTGCCGGTGCTCGGTCGTGACGACGTCGCCCTCGACGATCTCGTCGGCTGCTTCGTCAACACGCTGGTGCTGCGCACAGACACGGCAGGCAACCCGACGTTCCGCGACCTCGTGGCGAGCACCCGGGACAACGATCTGCTTTGCTATGCCCACCAGGATCTGCCGTTCGACCAGGTGGTGGAGGAGCTCAACCCGCCCCGCTCGCCGGCCGTCCATCCGCTCTTCCAGATCATGGTGGCCATGGAGTCGGCCGACCCGCCGCTGCCGTGCTGGCCCGGCCTCACAGTCACCGAGGTCCCCGTTGCGACGACGGAGGCGAAGTTCGATCTCATCGTCGACTTCGTCGATCGCGGTGACGCTCTCGCCGTCTCGATTACCTACGACGTGGACCTCTACGACCAGTCCACGATTTCGGCCGTCTGCGCCGCGCTGAGCTCGCTGCTGGAGGCAGTCGTGGCGAGCCCGGACGACAGGGTTGAGGACATCGCCCCGGTAATGCCGGAAAGGGCGCTCACCCTCCCGGCGAGTCCGGTGCGTTCCGGGCCGACGCGGGTCGCCGGGCACGAGCAGGCCGAGTGCGACCGGCTCCGCGGGCTGTTCGCCGAGGTGCTGCGCCGCCCGGATGTGGGTGTGGACGATGACTTCTTCGGCGCCGGCGGATACTCGCTGCTCGCGGTGCGGCTGCTGGCCCGTGTGCGCTCGACCTTCGGTGTCCATCTCGGCATCGCCGACCTGTTCGAGAACCCGACGGTGACCACGCTGGCGCGGCGACTCGGTGCCGCGCAACCACTCGACGGCCTGGATTCCCTTGTCGCCCTCCGAACCGCCGGGGACCTGCCCCCGCTCTTCTGCCTACCGCCGGCCGCCGGCCTGGCCTGGGGATACTCGGGACTGCTGAGCCACCTGGAGCCGGACCGTCCGGTGTACGGGCTGCAGTCACCGGTACTCACGGGGATGAACCCGCGACCGACCTGGGACGAGTTGGTCCAGGACGCCGTCGCCCACATCCGGTCGGTGAGTCCGGCCGGGCCTCACCACCTGCTGGGGTGGTCCCTCGGCGCGTTGTTGGCGCACGCCACCGCTGCCCGATTGAGCGCGACGGGCGGAACACCGGCGTCGCTGACGTTGCTCGACGGATATCCGGAGGCTACGCCCGCTGTCACGGACATGACCTACACCGGAGTGCGCCGCGCGTTGCTGCTGTCGCTCGGCCACGACACGCACGACGTCCACGACGTCGGCGACAGCACTGTCGCACGAGTCCTGCACACGTCGAGCGGGCTGCCCGAGGCCTCCGTTCCCGCACTCGTCCGGGCGTTCGCGTACAACCGGACGCTCGTCGTGCCGGGGCCAACTGAACGCGTCAACGTGGTGGCGCTGGTTCTGCGGGCCACGAAGGACAAGGATGAGCACTCGCCCAATCCGCACGACTGGCGGCCGTACGTACGCGAGCTCACCGTCCTGGACGTCGATTGCTCGCACGGGGAGATGACGAACCCGGCCCCGATGAACGTGATCGGCAAGCTCGTCGCGGCACACCTCGCCGCGGTCGATCAAGCGGGGAACGCGCATGGCCAGAGGTGACCGACCCGCGACGGGACGACCCCGGGTATTGGTGGTCGACTACCCCGGCAGACGTGACGCCGCTCGAATAGCGGACCTACGACCCGACTCCATCGGGCTCGACGTCGTCGACTTGATCGGTCCACGGTTTCCGCGCGAGTGCCGTGCCGCGGCATACGCCACCGAGCTACTCAGGGACGCGAATGTCGGCCATCGGCCCCTCGCCGTCTTCGGGTACTGCATGGCGGCGCCGATCGCCCAGGAGGTCGCTGCGTTGGTGAGCACGGACCGGGAGCCGGTGTCACTCGTGCTGTTCGATTCGCGACCGGCGACCCTCACCGCGGTGGAGGACCAGTATCAGGCTGCGGCCCGTCAGCTCGTAGGACAGCTCGGTCCGGCCCTCGACAGCACCGTCCCACTCGAGACGAGCCTGATCGAGAAGGCGCCGGAGCAGGCCGTGTCAACGATGCGGGCGAACCTGACCCGGTTGGGCACCGCCGGGATCATGGCGAGCGGGGAGGACGCGGTGGACGCCGCGGAGATCGCCGCAGGCCTGACCGAGCACTACCTCGACTGGCTCATCCACCTGGTCGCCGCATACCACTGCGGGTGGCCGAGCTGGGGCGGTGCCGTGCTGCATCTGATGTCCGAACATCACCCGTTCACCGACGCCTGGCCTGGCGCCACCTCGACCCGACAGGCCCGCTTCGACGTGGCTCGGGTCGACCTGTTGCACAGCGCTGCGGTCCGCCGCGTCCTGTGTTCCTGGCTGGAGCGGCAGTCGACGACGGACCTCAACCTAGCCCCTGAGGAGACTCGATGACGGCCGAGCATCGACGCCGGTTCACGCTCGTGGTCAGCGACGCCGGGGCCACCTCGATCTGGCCCACAACCCTCACCGTGCCCGCCGGATGGCAGTCGACAGGCTTCGTCGGTGACCGGTCGGAGTGCCTCGCCGAGGCGCTCCGTAAGGGTGAGCCGGCCATCGACCGTCGAGCGGAGTCGGGCGAGACCCTGCTCTCCCTCGTGGCAGGAGCAGCGACACGTTTCCCGGGTCGGACCGCTGTCAGCGACGACACGACCGCCCTGACCTACCGCGAGCTGCTCGACCGGGCGTCCGCGGTCTCTCAGGCGTTGATCGGGCACGGTGTGCGCCGCGGTGACCGGGTTGTGGTGTACCTACGGCGCTCGGCGTCGACTGTGGTGGCGCTACTTGGTGTCCTGGGCGCGGGAGCCGCCTATGTCGCAGTCGATCCCCGCTACCCTGCCGGCCGCCGGGACATGATGATCGATGGTAGTCGGCCCAGTGCGATCCTCGCCGAGCCGGAATGGGCCGCCGGACTGACACCGACGGCGGCCACGGTGGTCGGTTGGGACGAGGACCTGACCGCCTCCGTCGGCGCAGTGCCGGTTACGGTGAGCGCGAACGATGTCGCGTCCGTCCTCTTCACCTCGGGATCGACCGGCCGCCCGAAGGCAATCGAACTCGAGCACCGCAACCTCGTGTACTTCGCGTCGAATGCCGGGCTGCCGCCCATCGATCCGGCCGACCGGGTCGGGCAGGTGTCGAGCGTGTCGTTCGACGCATACCACTTCGAGGTATGGCGCACGCTCGCTTCCGGTGCCACCGTCGTGATACTACCGGAACTCGTCGGCGCCATCGGCGCCGACCTGCAGCGGGAGCTGCGACGGCGCCGGATCACGGTGATGCTCGCCCCCACCATGGCGGTGAACCATGTCGTGTACGACGACCAGGAGGCCTTCGCACCATTACGTCTCCTGTACACCGGCGGGGACGTTCTGCAACGTGCCGCGTGCGCGAAACTGATCGAAAGTACTTTTGCCGGTGAATTCCTCAACCTGTACGGCCCCGCCGAGGCATCTACCGCCTGCACCGCCTATCGGGTGAACGACCTGGCACCGGATGCGACCGCCGTACCGATCGGCAGGCCGCTGCAGGGCGCCGCCGTGTATCTCCTCGGCCCGGACCTCGCCCCGGTGCCAGCCGGCGCGGTCGGCGAGATCCATATCGGTGGACGGGGGGTGGCCCGTGGCTATCTCGGGGAGCCGGACGCCACCGCGTCCCGCTTCCTACCCGACCCGTACGGAGTGCCGGGCAGCCGGATGTACGCCACCGGCGACCTTGGCAGGCAGGGACAGGACGGCCTGCTCATGTTCACCGGCAGAGCCGACAACCAGGTCAAGATCCGCGGATACCGCGTCGATCCAGGTGAGGTCGAGCAGGTTCTGTCCACACATCCCGTCGTGCGTGAGACGGCCGTGGTCGTCACCGGCTCGGGACAGGACCTGTGGCTGATCGCACTGGTCGTGGCCGACAAGCCGCTGCCTCCCCAGGAACTGCGTGCGTTCGCCGCCGACCTGCTACCCGACTACCTGGTCCCCTCCGCCTTCGTTCAGGTCGCCGAGATCCCCGCGACCGAGCACGGCAAGCGTGACATGGAGCGGCTGCGTCACCTCGCAGCGGACCAGGACCGCAGGCGGCGCGAGTACGACCCACCGACGGACGACACGGAGCGGTACCTGGCACGGGTATGGGAGCAGATGCTGGGTGTGGAGTGGATCGGTCGCACCGACGACTTCTTCGCCCTCGGGGGCAACTCCCTGCTCGCCTTCCGCTTGCAACGCCGCATCAAGCGCGACCTCGGCGCCGTCGTCGAGGTGCGCGCGTTGCTGGCCACGACAAGCCTCCACCGTCTGGCCGAGCTGGTCCGGCAAGCACCGAAGGAGGCTGAGGGCCAATGAGTACCCGCGTCCCCACCATCGACCTCACCCGAGTGGATCCGTTCGTCCAGGAGGAACATCACGACCAGCTCGCCTACCTCAGAGCACACGACCCCGTGCACTGGAACCCGACGAGCGGCGGCGGTGGTTTCTGGGCACTGACGCGGTACCGGGACGTCGCCGCCGCCTACAACGACCACGGAAATCTCAGCTCGGCGCGGGGGGCCATGCTCGGTGGATCCCTCCGCAGTGAGGTCGACACCGCGTCCGGTCGCATGCTCGTCGCCTCCGACCTGCCCCGGCACCGTCTCCTGCGGCAAACGCTGCACCGGGCCTTCGCCCCGACCGTCATGTCCCGCATGCGCACGCAGGTGGGCATTCTGGTCGACCGTGCGGTCAACGACATGCTCGCTCAGGGTGGGTGTGACTTCGCCGCCGACATCGCCCTGGAACTCCCCCGCGGCGCGCTCATGGCCATCATGGACATCGACCGCGAGCAGGCGGGCCACCTCATCGCATTGACGAGAAGGATGATCGGCTACCGAGACCCGCATTTCGGCGCCGACCCGGCTGAATCCGTGGACGACCAGAGACTCCGGCTGGGGGCGATCCAGGCCGAGATCTTCGGGTTCTTTCTCGACCTCATCGAGGAGCGGCGTGACTCCGCCGGCACGGACCTGATCGGAATGCTCCTCACCGCGGAGGTGAACGGACGACCGTTCTCCGAGGAAGATTTGATCTACAACTGCATGAACGTGGCTGTGGGTGGGAACGAGACGTCCTCCTACACGGCGTGTTCGGGCATGCTCGAACTGGCCAGGAATCCCCGACACCTCGCGCTCCTCGCCGGGAGGCCCCAGCTGACGGACTCGGCGGTCGACGAGATGGTCCGGTGGGCATCCGTCAATGCGTACGTGCAACGGGTGGCTCTGCGGGAGCTCGAAATCGGCGGGAAGACGATCCGTGCCGGCGATATCGTCACCTTGTGGAACGCTTCAGCGAACTACGACGAGGACTTTTTTCCGGATGCCCGGGTCTTCGACGTGACGCGGTCCCCGAACCGACACCTCTCCTACGGCTTCGGGCTGCATCGCTGCATCGGCGCCGCCTTCGCCCAGGTCGAGCTTGGCGTCATGCTGGAGCGTCTGGTCGCGACCGGCCTCCGATTCGAGGTGGCCGGTCCCGTACGCCGGCTGTGGTCCAACTTCATCCTCGGCATCACCGCCCTACCCATCGCTGTGTCCGGCGAAGCCGTCAGGACCGGGGCATGAGCCTGCCCCGCCTGGCCGTCGTATACGACCTCGGTGCGGCGGTTCCCCTCGACATCCTGACCGACCTTGAGGGGATCGCCGAGCCGATCTTCGTACTACCCGCCACCGAGTACGGCCGGAAGGTCGCCGGGATGCTGACCGACCTCGCCGACATCTGCGGTGTCGACGAGGTGAGCGCCCACCGTCCGGACGGCATCACCACGTTCAGTGACTTCCAGATGGACACGACCGCGCGACTTGCCCAGGAACTCGCTCTTCCCTTCCACTCGCCGGCGACCGCAGCTGCTATCACCCGTAAGTTTCTGCAACGGGAGACCTTGAACGCGCATGGTGTCGGGTACGCCGCCACCGCCCTGATCACCGACCGGGCGTCCACCGAGGAAGCCCTCGACCGGGTGCCCCTGCCGGGCGTGCTCAAGCCGAACCGAGGCGTCGGCGGCACCGACACCTACCTGGTCCAGTCTGCCGACGAACTACTGCGTCTGGTCGACGACCTCCTCGGCGACCGGCCCCGCCATCCCGATGCCGGGTTCGTTCTCGAGACACGCCTGGTGCCCGAACCTGTTGCCGAGCCATGGGGCGGGTATGTGTCCGTGGAGTCGATGGTCCGCGGCGGGCGGGTACACCAGCTGGGGATAACGGGGAAGTTCGCCCTCAGCGCTCCCTTCCGGGAACATGGTGGCTTCGTTCCACCCGTCCCGGGAAGCGTCGACGAGGAGGCGGTCTACGGCCTGGCTGCTCGAGCGCTCGATGCGCTCCGGGTGGGTGACTCGGTCTGCCACACCGAGATCATGATGACCAGAAGCGGACCTCAGATCATCGAGGTGAACGGGCGCGCGGGCGGCAACATCGTGGACCTGTTCCGGCGGGGTCACGGCATAAGCCTCATCGAGTTGGCCGCACGGCTGGCGCTGGGTCACGAACCAGAAGTCGCGAGTCGGTCCGCGGACCAGGTCGTCTTCCACTATTTCGGCCTGGCCCCCAGAAACGCCCGGGTGTTCAGCGAGGCAGCCGGCCTGGAGGACGTGCGCGGGATGTCGGAGGTGGAACGCCTCGACGTCATAGTACCTCCCGGTTCGTCGCTAGACTGGCGACGTGGGTTCCGCGAGCGCGTCTACACCTGCGGCGGCTCGGTCGCCGACCACGATGCGCTGGCGGAGTTCCTTCCCCGCATGGAGCGGCTGCTCGATCTGACGTACGGGTGAGCAGTGGCCTTCCGTCGGAGGTCCCCGGCCCGGCCGACCTTGCGAGTATCGAACGCGCTTCCAGGCGGGGGCCGTCCCGGTCGATCAACACGCGGCCGACGAGAAGAGATCATTTCGAGTAGCGACTCAGCATCCCTTGGGAGGCCTTGGGAGGCCAGCGTCCGGTAGTCGTCGGGGCCGAACAGGCGTGGCTGGTCAGCGACAAGCCGGCGAAGGATCACCGCGGCCCTGCGGGTGTCGCCCCCGGCCCCGTACCAGCGGGCCAGCTGGTGGCGGACCGCACAACCCAATTCGTGATCGCTGCCGAGCATGACGGCACTTACGGAGCACCGCGGATCACCGCCGAGCTGCGCGATGCCGGACAACCGGTCAACCGTAAGCGGGTCGCCCGGGTGATGCGTCGCTTCGGCGTGCAGGGTCTACGACTGCACCGGCGAACTCGTACGACGGTGCAGTCGTAGACCCGACCCGGCCGCGGCGAAGGCCCCGGACCTGATCGGCCGTGACTTCACCGCCGGCGCTGTCAACCAGCGCTACGTCGGTGACATCACCTACCTGCCGGTGGGTGAGCGCGGGTTCCTCTACCTGGCCACCGTCCTCGACCTGCACTCCCGGCGCCTCGCCGGCTGGGCGATCGCCGATCACATGCGCACCGACCTTGTCATCGACGCCCTCCACGCCGCCCGACGCACCCGGGGCTGCTCGACGGGGCGACCATGCACACCGACCACGGAGCCCAAGGCAATACACCTCTCGGGCCTTCGCCGAGGCCTGCCAGGCAGCCGGGGTCCGGCAGCCGATGAGCGCGGTCGGTAGCTCCGCCGACAACGCGGTAGGGATCGTTCAACGCCACCTTCAAACGCGAAACCCTCCAAGGCCGCCGCGCTTTCACCGACGAACGCGAAGCACGGCTGACCACCTTCCGCTGGATGCACCGCTACAACACCGCCCGCCGCCACTCCCGGCTCGGACAGCAGTCACCGATCGCCTACGAAAAGAACATTCGGCAAGCGCCGGCTACGCTGGCCCCGGCCGCATAAACCCCGTGTCCAGGATCAGGGGTCAAGCCCCGCGAGCTTCGATAGTGTGAGCGGGCACCAGCGCATGCTCCGCGACATGGAAGCGTTGTCGGAGTGGCCCCGGTCCATGGCCCTTCAGGTCATGACCACCTCAGGGTGTAACCGGGTGACCGTCGACCCGAAGAGATCGGGCGATGCCCTCCGCGCAGCACCGTCGGAGGCAGTATGAATACCTACCGAATGCCCTCAGAGAAGCGGTGATCTTCATGTCCGAGCAGCACACCAGCCTTCTCGCCCGTTTGCAGGCCGGTCCCGTGGGCGACGCCGAGTCCTGGATCAACGAGAACAGCACACGCATCCGAAGCTTGGTGGCCACGCACGGGGCCCTCCTCGTCCGCGGCCTGCCGATCAGCAGCCGAACCACAGCTGTCGCCGCCGTACGCGCGGCCATTGGCGACGGCATGGCCGAGCGAGAGGGATTTGCCCCGCGCGAGGCCTACGGCGGCGGTGTGTACTCCTCGTCGTACTGGTCCGCCGACCAGCCAATGTGCATGCACCACGAGCTAAGTTACGTCCACACTCCGCCCAGGATCCTGGCGTTCGCCTGCGTCACGCCGCCGGAAAGCGGGGGCATCACTGCCCTGGCCGATGCGCGTGCGGTCCTGAGGGATCTACCGACCGACCTCGTCGAGCGCTTCGAACGAAACGGCTGGCGTCTGACCCGCAGCTACAACCCTCTCGTCGGTACCCGTTGGCAGGATGCCTTCGGCAGCGAGGATCGTGCCGAGGTGGAGCGGTACTGCGACGAGAACGACCTGGAGGCGGTCTGGCAGGCGGACGGGACTTTGAAGACCGTTCAGAACCGCCCCGCAGTCGTGGCCCATCCGGACACCGGAGAGCGCTGCTGGTTCAACCAGGTGGCGTTCCTCAACGAATGGACGATGGAGCCCGAGGTGCGGGAGTTCCTCGTCGAGGAGTTCGGCCCGGAAAGCCTGCCGTTCAACACCTTCTGCGGCGATGGATGGCCCCTCGACCGGAGCAGCGTGGACGACATCAACAAGGTGTACGAGGCGCACACCGTGCGCGAGCCATGGCAGCGGGGCGACCTCCTGGTCGTCGACAACATCCTGACGGCGCACAGCCGCGAACCTTACCGAGGTGAGCGGGAGATCGTCGTGGGTCTGGGCGAGCCGTTCCGCCTTTGAGGTTTTCGAGCCGTACGGAAAAGGGAGTGCGCCCCACAGGTGCGCTCCCTTTTCCCGTCGCCGGTGTGGCTGGGTGGCCTCAGTCGAAGCTCAGCGTGCGGTAGACCGTCACGTTTCCGGCCAGCTTCTGGCATGCCTGAGCCGCAGTCGCCAACTGGCCGGGGCAGTCCGGAGCCGCCGTGTCCAAAAGGATGCCGAGCGTCGTGCCGCTGTGCCCGACCACGACGCCCAGACCATCGACTGAATCACAGATTCGGGTCATTGCCTCGAGTGACCATTTGTAGCGGAGGGGCTGATTCATCCAAGCGCTGGTCGTTGCGACTCGGCCGACCTCGGCCAAGTCGCGACGGGTCACCGCTTCGGTGATGCGGTCGAGCAGGGCTGCATATGTCCGCTTGTCGCCGGCGGTGAAGGGCTTGGCGATGTTGTTGAACGCGACCGTGTCGACCTGACCCCCCTCGTCGATGCTGACGACCGCCATTGAGGGCAGTGAACCCAGGCGGGCCCGCAGTCGGACGCTGCGGTGGTGGTACGCCACCACCGACGGATAGAGCACGCCGTCGGTCGGCTCGATCTTAAATAGATAGCTCTCGATGCGTTCCGGGGGCATGGGCTCATCCAGAGCGTTGGCGACGGCTCGGGCCGTCGCCACGAGGTCGGCCGACGAGCTTGCGAGACCCTTGCCCTCGGGCAGCACACTGTCGATCTTCAGTGATCCACCCGCCGGCTGTCCCACGTCCTTGAGGATCATGGAGATGAGCCGGAGGGCCTTCGTCTTGTGCGGTGGCCTGACCTGCAACTCGCGGCTCTGCGGGTGGAATTCGAAGCGGGCCATGGCCCAGCGTGCGATGGGAAGAGTCACCAGGAAGTCACCATCGTCCTCAGGCAGCACCCCTTGGAGCAACTCCCCGAAGGTGCCGAAAGCCGAGCTCACTCCGGTGGCGGCCGCGCGACTGTAGTTCGGGCGCGCCGCGACTGCCCGGAACGTGGTCATGTGGCTTACCTAACCCTGTCGATCCGACGCCCTGCAGGCGGTCCGCACCAGTTCTGCGGCATCCGTCGGTCGTGTGCTGACAAAGTAGTGCCCTCCCTGCTCCAGCTCATGCAGCGTCACCCGGTCGGAGACGGCCTTCCATCCCTCGTATGCGCCTGCGGACCGCGCGGTGGACGCATCGTCCCGCGCGAGGACGACCTCGACCGGTGTGTCGACTCGGTATGCCGAGGGGTCCTCGTGAATCCGGAGCAGGTGGCTGTTGGACGTGAGGACGTCGTGCCGGTAGGCGCGGCTCACTACATCGGCACGCTCCGGCTTGAGCGCATCCAGCTCGACATAGGCGTTGTCGGCGCGCAGTCGGTCGAGCAAGCTCCTGGCGCTGGCTGCGGACACCTCGGTCATCTCCTCGCGAAGGGCCTCGGCGCTCTCCAGCAGGAGCGCGCCGACGAACACCCGTGCAGCGGGAACTCCTTCCAACTCCAAGAGCCGGGCCGTCTCCAGTGCGGGCACAGCGCCCGCGCAGTGCCCCCAGAGCAGTACGGGGGTGGATACCTTTTCGGCGATCTCGTCGCAGACCCGGCGGGCGAGGGCGAGCACGTCCTCAAGTGACTCGGCGTCGCCGGTGAAATCGTGCCCGGGAAGTTCTACACCCAGCACCGCGATACCGTCGCGTGCCAGCTCGGTAGCCAGGGAGCGGAAATTGACGGCGTTACCGCCCGCGTAGGGGAAGCACACCAGAGTGTTGTGCGGGGTGTGCACGGACGACAGCGGCTGGAGCAACCCGGCCACCGCGTCCTGCGTGTCGCCGCGGTCACGCTCTTCGAGGACCCCCGCGAGGTCGGCGAGGACCGGATGGGCGACCAGATCCTTGAGTGAGAGGGCCCGGTCCAGACGGACCAGCAGGCGGACCGCCGCGAGCGAGGTACCGCCGAGCTCGAAGAAACTGTCGGCGCGTCCGATCCGTTCGAGCGGCACGCCGAGGACCTCCGCCCACAGCGTCGCGAGGCGCCGCTCGGACGGGGATCCCGGTGCGACATACGGGGCCCCGCCGTGGCCCAGAGTGCCAGCCAGACGCCCCAGGGCCTTCTTGTCGATCTTGCCATTCTCGGTGAGCGGGAGGCTTTTCAACTGGTGGAAGTAGGTGGGCATCATGTAGACAGGCAGGCGCGCCGAGAGAAAGTCGCGAACCCGCTCGATGGGCACCTCTCCGGTACCGCTGAAGTACGCGACGAGATTCCGTGATTCCCCCGATTCGCCGTCGATGACGACCGCGGCCTCGCGGATGCCTTCCACGGCGAGGAGCTTGCTCTCGATCTCCCCGATCTCGATGCGGAATCCGTCGATTTTGACCTGTTCGTCGCGGCGTCCGCGGTATTCGATGCGACCCTCCGGCAGCCAGCGACCGTAGTCGCCGGTGCGGTACATGCGTGTGTTCGCGCGGAACGGGTCCGGGACGAACGCCTCTCGCGTGCGCTCGGGGTCATTGATGTAACCGCGACCAACGCAAACACCGGAGAACGCGATCTCTCCCACCGAGCCGAGTGGCACCAGGTTTAGGTTCCCGTCCAAAATGTACGTGTTGACATTTCGCAAGGACCGCCCGACGCTGACGAACTCTCGCTCCGGAACCCGGTCGAGGATCTCGTGCATCGTGTCGTCGGACACCTCAGTCGCGCCGTAGGCATTGGCCAGCTTGATCTCCGGACAAACGGTGAACCAACGCTGCACGAGCTCGTACTTGAGTGCCTCCCCGGTCACCGACACGATCCGCAGTACCCCGAGGTCGCGCGGGTGCTGCTCCAAATGTGTCAGCAGGACCTCCAGGTAGGAGGGAACGATCTGCGCCACGGTGACACGCCGGTCAACGATCACGTCGAGGAACCCGCCGATGTCCAGGAGCACCTCGGTGTCGACGATGCAGACGGTGCCGCCGACCAGCAGCGGCGCGGCGAACTGCCACAATGAGATGTCGAAGCACTGCGATGCGGTCTGCGTGACAACCTCCCCGGCTCCCTCCTCCATCCCGAGGTCTTCGACCTTCATGTAGAGGTGGTTGAGCATGCCTGCGTGCTCGCACAAGGCACCCTTGGGAGCGCCGGTGGAGCCGGAGGTGAAGTAGATGTACGCCGCCTGTTCAGGGGCCACCGCCACAGCCGGCGGCTCAGTGGGGCCGTTCGCCGCGTGGATGCCCGGGATGAACAGGACAACCGGCGGTGCGGCCAGCCCGGTGCACGCCGCCTGGATGAGTTCCACACTTTCCGGAGCGGCGAGCGCGAACGCGCAGGCGCTCCGCTCCAGCTGGGTGGCGACCCGATCCGGGGGGAAGTCCGGCCGCACCGGCAGGTAGACGCCGCCCGCCTTGAAGACGCCGAGCGCGGCGGCGATCCAGTCGAGGGCCCGGTCCAGAACGACCGCGACCACGTCTTCCGGGCCCGACCCAGCGGCGATGAGCGCATGTGCGATCCGGTTGGCTCTCGCGTCGAGTTCGGCATACGTCCAGCGCTGGTCACCGTGCTCGGCCGCCACGGCGTCAGGAGCGGTGCGTACCCGCTTCTGGAACAGGTCGACGAAAGTCAGCTCCGGCAGTTCGGTCCGGGGCCCGGCGAGTCCGTACAACTGCTTTTCGACCTCCGCCGCGGCCAGCAGGCTCTGCCGGTCATGCCGCTCGCCCGGATCGGCCACGAGCAGCCGCAGAGCGGTGAGGTGGTACCCGGCGAGCCGCGCAGCATACGTCTCGTCGAGCACTCGGCGGTCGTACATGACTCGCAGCGCGAGCCCGTCGCCGTCACGGTCCCAGACGACGCGGAGGACCGTGTCTTCGTGCAGGTCTTCGTCCGGGGTGCCGGCGGCACCCGCAGCCAGCCCCGACAGGTCGAGCACGGATTCCGGACGTGTTTCGGTACGGTGCCGGGCAGTCGTCGCCGCAGCCGCGGCGGTGACCAGATCCGTCCAGTTCGATGGGCTGACGGTCAGGTGTAGCGGCGCTTCGACGTGCTCGGGTCCCTGCGGCACAAGGCCGATGACCAGTTCGCGTTCAGCGGTGACGGTCGCCAGGACGCGCGCGTGCGCGGCAAGCAACAACGGGGATATCGTGGTCATGCCCAGTTCGACGGCGGTGCGTTCGATCTCGCCCGCCAGTTCCACGGACAGCCGCGTCCGGTGCACACCGATGCCCTGCTCGCCACCGGAGGGCGCCGTCCATCGCGGAATACTGGTGGACGTACGCTTCTTCGTAACGTCGGTCATCGACGCGGCTCCTTCTTCGGTAGACGCAATGTATCCGGGGCGGGCGGTTCGTCCGCGCTCGCCGGAACCTCCAGGCGGACGTCGATCATGCCTACGGCGGCCACGGCACGCTGTGCCGCCTGTTCCGGATCGGCCCCGGTGGCGACCACGCAGCCCAGGCGGTCCTGGAACGAGTTGGTGATGAGGACGCTGCAGCCCGCTGCCGTGCTGGTGGTCGCGGCTACGACTCCGGGGACCGCCCTGGCGCGCTCGGTCCCCTGGACGGCCGCAATCCGTCCCTCCTGTTCGGCCCGGAGAAAACGGACCGCAGCATGCCCTGTACCGGGCGCCGCGGGCGCCGGCGCCTGGCCGGACGCCCGCGCGACGACCGCGTCGACGAGGTCGATGCCGGTGGCGGCGTGCACGGCGACGGGGATCATGCCGCCCGCGAGGCGCGGATTGACCTCGATGACAATCGGGCCTTGGGTGGAGAGGCGGAGCTCTGTGTGGGCCGCGCCCCAGCCGAGGCCGAGCGCGACCAGCGCCCTCACGGCGGTGTCACCGAGCACCGTTGCGGTCGCGTCCGGCACAGGCGCGGGCACGTCGTGCCCGATCTCCACGAAGTACGGCTGCGGTCCGAGATGCTTGGCGACGACGGCCACGACGGAGCTGTCGAACGTCTCAACCGAAAACTCCGGCCCCGTGACGGCCGCTTCGATGAGGACCCGTGTCGGCACCGGATTGCCGCGTTCGTCGGTGGCCCGGCCGAGCAGTTCGCCCGCCCACCACGCCGTCTCCTCCAGGTCACGACAGAGTCGTACTCCGACCGAGCCCGACCCGCTCACGGGTTTGAGTACGACGGGGAGACCGATCGCTTCGGCTACCTCTACCGCCTGCGCCACGTCTTCGACAGCGGCGAACCTGGGAACCGAAACGCCGCCGGCTTCCAGTGCCGCGCGTTGGACGTCCTTGAGGCGGCAGCGGGCCAGGGCGTCCGCGTCTGCCGCTGGCAGCCCGAATGTGGCGGCCACGCGGGCAGCGTCCGATACGAAGTACTCGGAACTGGAGGCGACCCCGGCGAGGCCCCCGTCGGCGACGAGCGCCCCGCAGGCGTCAAGGATGGCCGCCAGGTCGCGGGTGTCGAGGACCCGGGTGTCGATACCGTCCTGGGACACGTACGGATAGCGCTTGGGATCCCGGGTCAGCAGTACGGGCCGCAGCCCGCGCGCCCGCGCGGCGACACAGAACTCCCGCCCGGTACCGGTGGTGTTGCTTTCGAGAAGCACGAACCAGGCCCCGTCGGGGCCGTCCGCACGCGGGCCCCCAGGGGTTGGCACACTCACGCGCTGCCTCCGGATCCGTGTGTTGCGACGACGGCGTCGACCGCCGCCTCCAGATCGCATGCCGCGTCCCGCAGACGAGTCCGGTAGGCCGTGAGCCAGCCGCTGTGGACGAGGAGAGCCTGTCGCAGCACGCCCGCGATCTTGTCGCACTCGCCGGGGCCACCTCCCCGGTTGTGCCCGGCAACCACCTCGGAGAGCGAGGGAAGTGCGCTGGGCACGTCGGCAGGCTCGCCGTTCGGCAGGCTGATCATGGCGAGCTCCATGGCCCCGGAATCGGCGGCCTTCCGGACAGCGGCACCGACGACGTGGTGTGCGGTTCGGAAGGGCACGCCCTGGGCGACCAACCGGTTGGCGATCACGGTCGCGGTCACGAACCCCTCTTTGGCCCGTTGTTCCATCCGGGTAGCATTCGGGCGGGCCCCGGTGACGAGAACCTGGGCGAGCAGTACGCCGTCCCGCACGGCGTCGAACCCGGGCCAGGCGGCGGCGACTGCTTCTGTGCCGACCTCAATCGAGTTGGTGAAGGGGGTCGACTTCATGGCCGACGCTGACGCGGTCCAGGCTCCGATGGCCGCTGCGGCCTTTGCTTTGAGGTGTTCGAGCAGAAACGCGTTGCGCTTCTGCGGCATGGCCGAGCTGCCACCGACGAGCCGCTCGGGGAAGTCGATGAACCCGAACTCCTGGGTGCTCCAGAGCTGAAGATCGGTGGCGAGGCGGCTGAGGGTCAGTCCGGCCGAGGCAACCGCGGCAAGCGCCCGGAGCGCGGTGTCGCGCGCGGCCACCGCGTCTGTGGCGTGCAACGGCGGCTCGACGAAGCCCAACAGGACGGCGGTGCGCGCCGGATGGATGGGCAAGTCGGTTCCCGCCACCGCTCCCGCGCCGAGGGGGCAGCGACGTAGCTCGTCGACCGCGTGCCGCAGCGCGGCGATGTCACGGTCGAAAGCGGTGGCGATCCCCGCTAGGTAGTAGCCGTAACTAATGGGCATCGCCGGCTGGAAGTGGGTGTAGATCGGCATGACGACGTCTTGATGAACCCGGGACCTGGAGAGCAGAGCCGCTTGCAGCCGTAGCATCTCGCCGATGAGGTCCGTCAGTTCGGCGCGCAGCCGGATCGCGGTGGTGGTCGCCTTGATGTCGTTTCGAGACCGTCCGGTGTGCAGCTTGCCGCCGATGTTCACTCCGAGTTCGGCCACGAGGTGTGCCTCGTACATCAGGTACAGGCCACGTGGAGCGTCCAGACCGGACAGCTCGCGGAAGCCGTCCGCTCGGAGGCCCCTGATGTGGGTGAGCAGGGCGGCGGCGGCCGACCCGGGCAGCAGCCCAACCTCGGTCAGCATCACGATGTGCGCCAGGTCGATGGTGCTGATGGGGTCCAACTCCCGTCGGATATCCTCGGGGCTGGGATCGCCGTACACGATGCCGCGGGTGCGCCAGCCTATGGTGCGGCTGAGCCGCCCGGTGTTCGTCACGACGCGGCCTGTCCGGCGTGGGCGCCGGCGAAGCGCGGCACGACCCCCGGCACTTCCTCATAGGAGCGGCGGCCCCAGGCGAGCCTGGTCCAGCGGTTGTCGGCCTCGCCCGGAGCGTTGACGGTGATCGGATCGATGCGCCGGTCTGCCTCGGCGAGCAACTGCCCGTTTTCCGCGAGCCAGGCATCGTCGTACACGGTGGCCTGGTAGCGGTAACCCTCGTCAGGGAGCATCACGACACATTGCTGCTCCGGGTGACGCTCGGCCCACCATCGGGCGACGAGGTAGGCGGCGCCGCTCGTGGGTCCCTGGAAGAGGGCGTGCCGCGCGTGCAGCTCGCGCGTGCAGGCAAAGGCGTCGGCGGCGGAACACCAGTGGATTTCGTCGAAGACACTGTGGTCCAAGTTGGCGGGCCACAGGCTGTTGCCGATGCCACGCAGCGCGCGTAGCCCGTCGGTCTGTCCGAACAGCACGCTGTGATGGCTGTCGACACCGATGGCCAGTGTGTGCGGGGTACGCTCGCGCAGACCGGACACGGTGCCGCACATGGAGCCGCCGGAACCGACCGGGCCCACGAGACAATCGACCGTACCCAGTTCGCGTGCAAGCTGCTCCGCGATCGCTGCGTACGAGCGCGGGTTGTCGGGGTTGCTGTACTGCTCCGGGCAGAACGAGCCAGGCACCTCGGCGCGGATCTCGGCGAGCCTGCGCAGTCGCGCCTCCTGGAACCCGCCAACGGCGGCGGGCTCCGGGCAGATCTCGATTCGGGCACCGAGATCGGTCAGCCTACGATAGAGATTGGTATCGATGGTGGGATCGCTGACCAGGATCAGATCCCGCTTCATCAGCGCTGTCTGCATCGCCAGGGCAAGCCCGAAGGTGCCCGATGTCGTCTCCACGATTGTCGTTTCGGGACCGAGCTTACCCTGGTCCTCGGCGCGCTGAAGGATGTACATGGCGGGCAGCAACTTCATCAGGGTGAAAGCCGCGCCGTACAGGTTGGGACCGAGCCTGATCAGGCGCGGCATCCTCTGTGCCTCGGTTATCGTGTGGTATATCCGTGTAGCCACCGGTGTGGGGCTCCTCTGATTCGGGCGGGCAGCAGCACAGAAACCGGCTCGGCGCCGCCTGCGGCAGCGGCATGCGGGCGCGCGCCTACCGCCTCACCAGGCCATCCGTGCGGATCTTCCGCGATCTCTGAGTGCATCACACAACTGAGGTTTGGTCGGAGGCGGTGGTCCGCGCGGCACCCGGAGGGCATGGCCAAATACCTCGGCGCCCCCGGGCTTAGGACGTCTCCGCCGATCGCACCGGCGCATCGTCGTCCGTCAGGATCATGACGGTGGTGGCGAGGCAGGAGCCCTCTGAGCGGCCTGTAGCCCCTGTCGGGCGGAGTCTAGGGCTCTCTATGCTCAACTCGAGCATGGCGTGCATCGATTCCCCCGCTGTCGTGGTCATCTCGGTGGCGAGCGGCGCTGCCTTTGACGACAGTTATTGCATGCACCACCATGTGACGAGCCGCCGGAGCGGTCTCCGCGGTTACTCTAACTAGACCGGTGCGCGCGCGTCCACTCCGGATATCTCGTAGCCAGTCGGCTCGGAGCCATCTCGGCCCGGCCCGCAACGAGCTCTTTCGCAGCTTCCTGACAATGGTCCGAACGTACGAAGGGCCAGATAGCTTCTTCACCTACCCCCGGTCTGGAAGAGGCCCTACGCACCTCGGCATGAGGCACAGTCCCGCCCCGGACGCCGTGCCCGATGAGGGGGACGAGTGGGTTCGAACCCTACACAAGAGTGTAGATTCGGCCACATGTCAAGCCGCCGCTTGTAAACGTTCAACCCTGGCGCAATTCAGACGCTTCTGTTAGATTTCCGTAAAGACTTCCAACGGGTTCTCCCGTCCGCCTGTGACGATTGCCGCGCATCCGACCCTCTGCGGCATCGCACCAGGCGTCCAGAGTCGGCACACCGCCCGCTCGTAGGTCGCCGCGGCAACCTGCGGGGAGTCACCGGTTCTCTCTGCTCGTGCTGCGCGCAGCACGAGCAGAGATCTATCCGTTCTCAAGCACTTTGCGAGGATTTCATGAAGATTGGTGATCTGAACCTCCTGCCAGACGGTGAACGGGACAGGCTCATCGCACTCGGCAGGGGCGCCGACCGCCCCTTTCTGGCGGAGAAGACAATCGCCGATGTCTTCCGAGAGCGGGCAAGCGCATTTCCTGACTCAACCGCAGTGCTGTTCGGTGACGCGCAGCTGACTTACCGGGAACTGGACGAGTGGTCCGACCGGGTGGCCTGCGATCTCATTGAGGAGTACGGCATCGGGCCGGACCGGCTCGTCGCGCTGTGCTTCAGCCGAAGCCTCGAGATGACCGTGGCCATAATGTCCGTGTGGAAGGCTGGCGGCGCCTATGTCCCCGTCGACCCGGAAACCCCGGACGGCCGCGCGCGGTACATGCTGGAGGATGCTGCTGCCCCAGTGGTGCTCTGCGGTGAGGAGCACCGCGGCCGCATGGAGCGGTTGACCGCGCCCTCGGACGGTACGGCCGTCAGGGTCTTCAACGGTCCCTGGGAGCGTTCTCGACAAGGCAGCGACCGTCCGGTGCCGAGTGTCACTGGTGCCAGTGCCAGTGATCTGGCCTATGTCATCTTCACCTCCGGGACCACTGGCGCGCCCAAGGGGGTGTCGATCGAGAACCGTTCCGTGGTGAACCACGTCTGCGTCAGCAGCGCCCGGTACGGGATGGCCGGCCCGGGTGAGGAAGTCGTGCTGCAACTCCTCAACTACGCGTTCGACGGCGGGGTCTACCCTATGATCCTCGCCCTGCTGACCGGAAACACTCTCCTACTGACGCCAGATCAGCTGTGGGGGAAGAGTGGGGAGTTCACCGAGTACCTCAACGCGCACGGGGTCACACACATCAACGGCACACCGACCTTCTTCCAGCACATCGGGCTCGGCGAAGTCCCCAGCCTGAAGCGGCTGGTGGTCGGAGCAGAGGCCCTCGACTCCGCCTGCTTCCATGAGATGACGCGGGCCAACAAGGTGCCCGTGTTCAACGAGTACGGGCCCACGGAGGCCACCATCTCGACGGTCTCGCACGCCGTGCGGGAGTTCGACCTGGCGATCGGCCGGCCCCACGACAACGCACATGTGCTGGTGCTGGACAAAGCTCTGCGACCGGTGCCGACCGGCGCCGTGGGGGAGGTCTTCCTCGCCGGCCCAGGGCTGGCACGCGGCTATCTGAACCAGCCAGAGCTGACGGCGGAGAAGTTCGTCCCGAACCCTTTCCAGACCGACGCGGAGAAGGCCGACCTGTCGCACGGCCCTCAGGGGCGCAATGCCCGCCTGTACCAAACGGGGGACCTCGCCCGCTGGCGCTTGGACGGGGTGCTGGACTATGTCGGCCGCAGCGATTCCCAGATCAAGGTCCGCGGGTTCCGGGTCGAAGTCGCCGAAGTCGAGGCAGTCATCGGCGAGTTTCCAGGTGTGACGCAGAGCGTGGTCCTGCCCGGCACACCCGCAGAGCGCCACGCGGAAGCAGCCGGGGTCGACTTCCTCATCGGGTTCTACGTCGCCGACACCCCGCCGGTTCCCGAGGAACTTCTCCGGCATCTGGAACTCAAGCTGCCCTCATACATGGTCCCCGACGCGCTGGTGCACATCTCAGAGCTGCCGATGACAGCAAACGGCAAACTGGACACCCAAGCCCTGCGCGATCACCAGCCAGCGGCCCAGGGCGACGGCGCAGCCCCCCAGACAGAGCTTGAGACCCAGTTGCAGGCACTCGTCGCGGAGATCATCGGTATGGAACCCGAGAGGGTCGGCCTGGAAGACGACCTGTTCCGGCTCGGCCTCAACAGCATGCTGGTCATCAAACTCATCAACCGGCTTGAGACCGACCTGCAGATCGGCATCACCATCGCGTCGTTGTTCGCATACCCATCGATCGCGGAACTCATAGCAAGCCCCGACTTCGCCAACGCCACGCCGCCGTCCGATCACGCACCCACCACTGTCTGAGTGCCCGCATCACACGACCGAAGGAGGGATTTTATGGAGACCGCAGATTGCCTGGCGGTGGTGCTCACCACAGCGACCGAAGTCTTCGGCACAAAGGTCAGCGCCGCTGACAACTTCTTCGATCTTGGCGGAAACTCGCTTGTCGCCGTACAGCTGACAGACCAACTGGAGGAACGCCTCGGCAAGGAGGTCGACATCATCGACCTCCTCAGCGCCCAAAACTTCGAAGAATTTTCGATGGCTATGACGAAATAACTCGGTCACCGGTGATTTCCTTGTTGCACGGGTCTGTCAAGTTAACGGCTGATCTTGGTTGTTGAGGTGGTGGGACTGCGTAGATTTCCGTGTTTGACCTGGGTGTGGTCCGTTGGACAGGAGGTCGATCCTGTCCGGGAAGGACCACGTCATGGCAGACAAGAAGAAGGCGGTTCAGCTTCCTGAACCGACGGCGGCTGAGGTGGAGTTCGCGCAGCAGTTGGTCGAGCGTGCGAAGGCAGACGGAGTCTCGTTGGTCGGCCCGGGTGGCCTCCTCGCGGGGATCACCCGCACCGTCCTTGAATCAGCGCTCGACGCTGAACTGGATGCCCACCTCGACGAGGTCGGCGTCGACGAGGTCACCGGCCGGCGGAGCAACATCCGCAACGGGCACGGGGCGAAGACGGTGCAGACCGAGGTCGGGCCGGTGCGGATTCAGGTTCCGCGGGATCGGGCCGGGTCGTTCGCGCCGCGGATCGTGCCAAAGCACGTCCGCCGGTTGGACGGGTTCAACGAGGCGATTCTGTCGCTGTATGCCAAAGGGTTGACCACCGGGGAGATCGCCGCGCATCTGGCGGATGTGTATGACGCCGACGTGTCCCGGGAGTTGATCAGCCGGGTCACCGACAGCGTCGTGGAGGAGATGGAAGCCTGGCGGCAGCGGCCCCTCGACAGGATCTATCCCGTGGTGTTCATCGACGCCCTGGTGATGAAGATCCGCCAGGGGCAGGTCGCGAACCGGCCCGTCTACGTCGTGGTCGGTATCAGCCTCGACGGGGAACGCGACGTGCTCGGTATGTGGGCCGGGACCGGCGGTGAGGGCGCCAAGCAGTGGGCCGGTTACCTCACCGAGCTGCGCAACCGGGGCGTCGAGGACGTGTTCATGGTCTGCTCCGACGGCCTCAAGGGCATGACCGACGCGATCGAGCAGGTCTGGCCGCAGGCGGTGCACCAGCAGTGCGTCGTGCACCTCGTCCGCGCCAGCCTGCGCTACACCAATCGCAAGGACTGGCAGAAGATCACCCCCGCGTTGCGGGAGATCTACACCGCCCCCACCGTCGCGGCTGCGGAGGCACGGTTCGAGGAGTTCGCCATGCAGTTCGGTGACCAGTACCCGGCCGTGATCCGGCTCTGGCGCACCTCCTGGCCGCAGTTCGTGCCATTCCTGGACTACGACCACGAGGTCCGCAAAGTCCTCTACACGACCAACATCATCGAGAGCCTGAACGCCCGGTTCCGTCAGGCCGCCCGCCGGCGGGGCACTTCCCGACCGAGCAGGCCGCGATGAAGGTCCTCTACCTCGTCGTCCAGCAGAAACGTAAGGGCGGCGGGAGCATCACCGGCCGGGTCTACGGTTGGGCCAAGGCCCTCAACGCCCTGATCCTCGCCTACGGCGACCGGATCGCCATCTAACAGCATCGATCACACCACAGGCCCAAACACGGAAATCGACACACTCCCGTTTGTTGGTCACGGCACTAGCCAGCGGGCATGTTCGCGTTGGGTGTGTAGCGCGTCCGCGGTGATGACCGCCCCGGCCAGGTCGAGGGTGTCCAGCATGGGCACGAACCT